>JBKPTH010000026.1:0-84217 GCA_046765915.1 Acidobacteriota bacterium
GTCAGTTCCCCAAGGGCAAGCTTCTCGCCTGGCTTGCCGCCCTCGGCCGGTCCCCACGTTATGCGCAGTCGCGGCCGACGCAGCAGGCCACTTGCTTGAACCGAGATCGCCAACTCCACATAACTGGGCGCTCGCCATAACACGTGTTATGTTGAGCTGCGCATAAGAAGTGGTTGGGCATCACGCACCACGCAATCACCCGGTAACGCTGGCCGTCGAAATGGAGCAGAGCCTCCTCGACCAGAGCGACGATGCGCTTGTCACGAAGCCAACAGGAGCCGTGCCCGGCGTCCTCATACCTCGAGAGGAGTTTGCGTAATTTGACTTCTCGGGGATCCGCGGCGGGGAGATTCTCGATCCAGGCCAGCCTGGTTTTCCATGAGTCGATAACGGCAGAGGGTACGGCGTCGTGAAGACGAAAGGTCAGGGACTGCACGAGGCCGGGTTGATCAAAGTGGGGAAGGTAGCCTCGGGAACGCCAGGGAGAGCAAGAGGACCGAGAGGGAGAAGCGGCCGGCGAGACGCCGGCGCTCCCAGGGGCAGGGCCCCCGCACCCCTTGATCGCTAGCGCTTCCATGGCGTAAGTATAGCGCAAGTTGCGGTGTAAATACGTCTTCTGCTTTTAAGAGGGGAAGCCGGCGAGACGCCGGCGCTCCCAGGAGGCCCAGTGGCCGCCGCAGCTCGGCCAGCCGACTCCCGCCGAACGGGATACGATAGCCTTCTCGTATCAGCAGAGGAGGCCGGCCACGTGATCGCCGCGAGCGCCGAACACCCGAGCGTAGACGCCGAGGCGCAGCCCCAGCCGGAGCGCCTGCGCTCCTTGGACGTCTTCCGCGGCATGACCATCGCCGCCATGATCCTGGTCAACGACGCCGGCGACTGGGACAAGACCTACCGACCGCTCCTCCACGCCGAGTGGCACGGCTGGACGCCGACCGACCTCGTCTTCCCGTTCTTCCTCTTCGCCCTCGGCGTCGCCATCCCCTACGCCTTCGCCGGACGCCTCGCGCGGTCCGGCGGCGACCGAAGCCCGCTCCATCGGCAGATCGTGCGCCGGACCCTGCTGCTCTTCGCGCTCGGCCTGTTCCTCAATTGGTTCCCGTTCTTCACCGTCACCTGGTCCAGGGCGCGCATTCCCGGCGTGCTGCAGCGGATCGCCGTGGTGTATTTCTTCGCGGCGCTCGCGTGGCTCCGCCTCAGGCCCCGCGCGCGAGCGCTCCTCCTCGCCGCTCTCCTCGCCGGGTACTGGCTGGCGATGACGCTGGTGCCGGTGCCCGGCCACGGCGCCAGCGATCTCAGCCCGGACGGCAATCTCGCCGCCTTCATCGATCATGCGGTCCTGGGTGCACACACGTGGAGGAAGGCGCCGGGACCGGGAGATCCGGAGGGCATCCTCAGCACCCTGCCCGCGATCGCCACGGCGCTGGCCGGACTCTTCGCCGGCGACTGGCTGCGGTCCTCGCGAATCCCGCGAGAGAAGCTGAAGGGCCTGCTCCTCTGGGGCTGCGCCGCCACCCTCGCCGGGCTCGCGCTCCATCCGTTCTTCCCCATCAACAAGAACCTCTGGACGAGCACCTACGTGGTGTTCACCGCTGGTATGGCGCTGCTGCTGCAGGCCGCGGCCTATTACGCCGTCGATATCAGGCATCGGGAGGAATGGGCGCGGCCCTTCACCGTCTTCGGCACCAACGCCATCTTCGCCTTCTTCGGCAGTACCCTGATGGCGAAGATCATGTATTTGATCCGCTGGCCGGCGGCGGGCGGCGAGACGATCACCCTGCAAACCTGGCTCTACCGCCACCTGTTCGCCACCTGGCTGCCGGACTACGTCGCCTCGCTCGCCTGGGCGCTGGCGTTCACCGCGCTCTGGTGGGGCTTGACCGCCATCCTGTACCGCCGGCGAATCTTCCTCAAGATCTAGGATCTGCGGCGGAGCCAAGGCGAGCCCAGGCGGCTCGCCTTGGTCCGGGAAATGCTGCTCTTCAGTTGCCGAGCACGAAGAGGTGACCGGCGTTCTGCGAGGTGATCCTGCCGTCACCGGCGATCGACGCCGGGGTGTAAGCGGCGCCCAGCGCGAGCTGCTGGAAGAGGTTGTCGCGGAGGACTCCTCCCTGCAAGATCGCGTACATGTTGCCGTCCTCGCTGTTGGCGAAGACGGTGCCGTTACCATCGATCGCCATCCCGTTGACGCACCACTCGAACCCGTTCGGGTGGTCGCTGGTGCAGCTCACGTTGCCGTTGGCATCACGCGTGCAGCTCAGGGTGTTCGTGTTCTGCCACTTCCACTCGACCGTCATCGTCGGGCTCAGCTGGGTGATGAAGTACGCCTCCGGGTAGTTCGGATGCGTCGCGGTGCGATCTCCCGGGCAGAACGCCTCGACGTCGCAGTACGACCCCGTGTCCTCGCCGTAGTGGTTGTCTTTGGTCACGATGGAGTACGTTCCCCCGTGGCTGTAGATACCGGGAGTGATGTCCCAGCCGAACTCATAGGCGCCCTGGAACTGCCCGGCCGAGCTGAACTTCAGCAGATGTCCCTGCGCCCAGTTGTAGCGGGTGTAGGTGCCGAAGACGACGCTGCCGTCCGGCGCCACGGTCGGTGACGCCGTGCCGTCGTCGAGCACGCGGCCGGGGCCCGGCTCATTGGTCCCGGGATCGACTCCGAGGTGAGCCCCCACCCGGCAGCCGCCGGGACCGCCGATCGGCAGCAGGACGCCGCAGCCGTCGCTCAGACGATCGCGCAGGGAGGCGGTCCATTTGAGCGTCAGGTTCGGATTGACGGCGATGAGATAGTTGTAGCGGCTGACGAAGTGGCCGCGGCTCACGGTGTAGATGGTGCCGCTCGAGGCGATCGCGGGAGCGATGTTGATGCCGCTCCCCGACCGTGACGGCCGGCGGAGCACGTCAATCGCGCGCCAGCACCTCGCCGTGCGCGTTGAGGAAGACGCGGCGCACCTTCTTCGGCAGCTTCATCTTGACGTCGATCGGCACGCTCGACTCGCCGATCAGCGGCACGACGCCGACCCGCGCCGCCTCGTTCTTGCCGAGCTCTACGTAGATCGGGACGACGGCGCGGAAATCCGCCGATACTCCTTGCTGGCGGACCGTGCCGTGGATGCGCGTCTCCTCCCCCGCCGGCTCCGCCGTGAGATCGCTCGTGTAGCGCGGTATCTCCGTGCCGTAGGCCCACTGCTTGAAGAACCAGTCCATCTTGCCGTCGTTGGTGGCGTTCATGGCCGCCACCATGTGGCGCTCGACGACTCGCTGGAAATCCGCCGTGGAGGCGAACCGGCCGCCATAGCTGGCGGTGTAGTCCTTCATCATGGCGATGAAGCGGGCGTCCGGGTCCTGCGAGCGCCAGTCGTACATCATCATGCGCAGCATGTGGAGCACGTAGCCGCCCTTGGGGTAGATGAGGAATCCGGCGTTCGGGCTCCGCTGGGTCGAAAGGCGCCAGCCCTGCGTGATCGGGCCCGCCTCGTAAGGGGCCATGGCGTTGCCCGGCGTCTTCTCCAGGATCTCCTTGCGGCGCTCCTTCCAGAAGCGGTCGTACTCGTCCCAGCCCTGGACGCGGTGGACGGCGAGGCCCGCCGAGAACTCCGCGAAGCCCTCCTCCAGCCACTGATCCCGGTAGGTCTCGGCGCCCACGAGATGGCCCCACCACTGGTGGGCGAACTCGTGATAACCGACCTGATCGACGAAGTCCTTGGCCCTCACTAGGCCGAGGCGCTGGCGCTGCGTGCCGTCGAGGAACGAGATATAGGGCAGGAAGATGAGCGAGGGCCACGACTGGCCGAAGGCAAAATCGGACTGCTGCGTGATCGCCACGTTTTTCTGCGGCAGCGGTCCGAAGTAGGTGGTGAAGAGCCGAGCCGAATTGAGTCCATCGGCGAGCGAGGCCTCCGCCAGCCGCCCCGTATTGACCCGGCCGATGCCCGGTCCAGAGTCAATCTCAACGATCTCCCCAAGCGGTTCATTGCCGATACTCGCGTTGATCTCACGGACGATGTTGGGGGTGCCGGGGTTGGTGTAGACCTCGACGTCGATCTTGCTCGTCTCGTCGAGCTTGTCGAGCTTTTTGAATTTGCCGTAGTTGAAGCCGGCGACCTGCACGGGTTGCCCGGTCTTCCAGCGCGTCACGCTCTGCTTTCCCTCGCTCCGCTCCTCCACCTTCGTGCCCACCGAGACGATGTCGTTTCCCGCCGGCACGCGGTAGGTGAGGTCGAACAGCGCGGGATCGGAGAAGACGCCGAGATTGGGATACCAGCTCTCGCGGGCCCGCACGTAGTAGTTCTTGTCGCCGCCGTCCCGCAGCACCTTGTCGCCCTTGTAGGCGAGGCGCAGCAGCACGGTGGCTCCCTTGGCGAGCGGCGCGGGGAAGACCACGGCCGCGTCCGCGTCCTCCTTCTCCGCTTCCTGGATGAAGACGACGGGCTGCCACGACGGTTCCGTTCCCGCCGTCTCGACGGCGAAGGAGCCCTCCTGCAGGCGCAGGGTAGGAACGAGGTGGACCGGAAGCACCCGGACCTTCGGCACCAGTGTCTGGAAGCGGACCGTAGTCGTGCCGGCGAGATCCTCATCCCTCTCGACCACCGTCTCCACGGTGTAGTCGAGGGCGTCCGTCAAGCGCTTCTCGGGGAGCCTGTGCTTGCGGTCTTCTCCCTTGCGGTCGCAGTGATACCAGACGCCGCCGCGGTTGGCATCAGGGACAAGGAAAATCGTGTCCTCGCCGCCGAGCCGCGGCGCGATGCCCAGAGCTTCGGCTCCGTCGGGATCCACGGCCGCGAGAGCCGGCGGATATTTCTTGCCGTCGATCAACGCCATGAACACGCCGCTCATCAGCCCGGGCGTGTTCAGCAGATCCTCGAGCAGCCGCAGGTGGAAATTGGTGCGGAAATCCTTCCGCTGGCGCTTGAGGTAGCGCTCGTAGACGTCGACGGCGTGAGGGTCGGGCGTCCCAGGATGAGCGGGCTGGGTCAGCTCGATCTCCTGGGCCGTATCGTCGGCGAAGAGCAGGACGAGGTCGTCGAACTCGTCGGCGAGCGTCTCGAAGCCCTTGTCCGCTCCCGAGGAGAGGGCGAGCTGCCGCCGTTCGCCTTCCGTGGCCGGGCTCAGTCGATAGCTGCCTTGGCCGACGAACACCGCCCCCACCGTGCGGCCCTCGACCGGCGCCAGGAAGTGGAACGTCCCGGAGTCGAACTGGAAGCGGAAGACGTCCCGCTCCAGCACCAGGCCGTTCACCGCCACCGTGCGGCCGTCCGGCCGGGCGCCGCGCAGGGCTGTGTAGGCAGGGTCGGGCCCTGGGAAAACCGCGCCAGGAAAGAGGACGAGACAGGCAAAGAAAAAGGCGCAGCAGCAAGACCGCAGGTGTTGCATGGTGAAGCTCCGTTGCTCGTTCCGGAAGTGGAAAACTCTGTCAGAAGTTTCTACTCTCCGGACTGAACTGTCAATTTCTGCTGAAACGTTTCAGAGTCACCGCGGCGCCTCACCCAGCGGCACGTCGTAGGTAAATTGATCTTCTTCTCCTGAAGAGGGTCAGGGCTCATTCGAAAGCAGGCTGACGATCTGCCAGCTCGAATCGATGGAGCTCGAGAGGATGCCGGTGTCCTTCACCGCGGCCTCCTGCATCATCCACGTCACGACGTCGTGCTGCGATCCGTTGTGCCAGATCATGTCCCACCAGCCATCGGAGTTGAAATCGCCCGATCCACCGAAACGCCAAGATGAGGGGACCCCCCGGTAGACAAGCCGGGAGCTGGCGCTCGTTGCTGTCATCGTCCAGACGACGATGTCTCCGTTCGAGTCTCGCCAGATGACATCGTCGCGCCCGTCGTTCGAGAGGTCGCCGGTGCCGAGCGCGGCGAAACTGCCCGGCCACGACGGCCAGACCTGCGTTTTCGGGCCGAATCCGACGCCGATCATGCGCCAGATCGACACCGCACCGGTGCCCGTGTCGCGCACCAGGAGATCGCTCATATGATCGCCGTCGAACTCGCCGATGGTGAGGATCTGCAGGTTCGGCGGCAGGGTGCCGAGGCTCCCGTTCGGGTTCTTGGCCACGAAGCCGTTCATCAGCCAGACGTACAGCTCGCGCGTCGCGGTGTTGAGCCACAGGATGTCGCCCTTGTTGTCGTTGTCGAAGTCGCCGGTTCCGACGGTCTTCCACTGCAGGCCGAGGCCGGGAAAGATCGTCTTCGTGCCGGCGATCTTGAAATCGTCGAGGAGCCAGATGACGACGTCGCCGTTGCTCGTGTTGCGCCAGAGAATGTCGCCGTTCTGGCTATTATCGAAGTCCGCAGCTCCCACGATGGACCAGACCGTTGGTATGGTGGCGATCGTCTGGCCGGCGGCGCTCTTCCCGGTCTTCGAATCGATCCGCCAGATCGAGACTTCGCCCGAGTCCTTGCGCCAGAGCACGTCGTTCTCGCGCTTGCCGGGTTGCGGCGCTCCCCAGCTCGTGAGGGCGACCAGGCCGACGGACGCGGCGAGCGCGGCTCCGGCGCGAAGGCTGGCGAACGGCGCGCGCATCGGGCGATCCTCTTATTCCTCAGTTCTTGATCCGTACCTTCATCAGCATGACCTGGTACGGATTGAAAGTGGACATCGCAAAGTAGAGCGTCACAACGCCCGCGTCCGTCTTCGCGAACGCCGAGGGCAACAGGCTCACGCCATACGTGAATCCAGTGACCTCTTCCCATCCGGGCACCGTCTGGCCCGTACCGATCATTGCACCACACAATGCCTTCTTGGGGTGCGAGGTCGCGACGCGCATCCAGTGACAGTAGCCGCCGTCGCTCAGGCGCCCGAACACGGCGGCGGGGGCGGACCAGGGACCCTGCAGTTGGGATGCGGTGCGGACGAAGACCTGATCCTTCGTGAGGTCGAGCTCGGGACTGACACCGAAATTGAAGCCAGCCGTGGCGCCGTAGATCATCACGTACCTGGCGAGCGACGGCACCCACTGGACGGAGAACTGGGTGAGAGGCTCCTCTTCGAATTTCTTCGCCCCGGCCTCGACGCCGAGCGGAACGGCCGACTTCTCGCCGCTGGCCCAGCTTCCTCCCTTCCAATACCAGCCTTGCCAGCTCCCATTCGGCGCGAGCGTTCCTTTCGCGTGACGCTGCAGGTAGAGCGGGCCGCCGGTGAAGAAGGCGGGGCTGCCGAGTACGTATACGTTGGCCGTATCCGACGGGTTGTCGACGGTCGCGAGGTTTATGAACTTGCCATTGCTCGGACTGACCAGCGCCTGACCGCTGAAGCCTGCTCCCGTGCCCGTCGAGGCTGCGAGGTAGACGCCATGCGGATGAGGATCGTCGCCGGTGTTGACGAGAAAGAGGACGTAGATCTTGTCGTTGGCCGAGAAGGTTCCGACGGGGGTCGAAAACTCCGGCGTGAAGAAAGAGTGGCCGAAGTTGTCTTTGATCGTAATCGCGGCCCAACGGCTCCCCACTGGAAGAGGGACGGCGGGGAGCGATTCGTCCGGCGTGACAGCCGCCGTCAGTGACGTGCTCGGGATGACGGAACGCAGCGAGAGGCAGTCGTCCGGCTTGGTGTCGGTGGTCCATGCCATGGCGTCGTCGCTGGCGCGCGGCGCAACGGCCGCTCCCCCGCCGGACGCGGTGGGGACCCACGTATCACCGAAGAGAAAGTAGACGCGGCCGCGATAGGAGACGGTGTAGCCGAGATCGGTTCCGTACAGACCGTTGCGGGTCATCGTCCAGTTCGACCGCGTGCCGCCACCGGGTGCGTCGCCGGTGAGCTGGCAGATCCGCTCCCCGCGTGTGACGACGGTGGGTGCGGCTGCCGAAGCCGGCGCGCACCAGACCAGTTGTACCGCCGCCACCGCAAGAGCCGTCCGGCTCGGCTTTCGATCACGGCACATCATAGGTGTCGATCTTCTTCCCCTGCAGATACTTGTCGAACCAGGCCACGATATGGCGCAGCCGCTCGACGCGATGCCAGGGCTGGCCCGAGCGCGAAAGCTCGTGGCTCTCGCCCGGGAAGCGCACCATGACCACCGGCTTCTTCAGGTATTTCAAGGCGCGGAACATCATCTCGCCGCCGGAGGCGGGCGGCGTGCGGTAGTCCGCCTCGCCCTCGATCAACATGAGCGGCGTCGTGATCTTCGCCGCGTAGGTGATCGGCGAGCGCCGCGCGAAATCCGCGGGATCTTCCCAGGGCGCGCCGTGAAACCAGGTCGGCTTGAAAAGCGTGAAGTCGGCCGTGTACCAGAAGCTCGACCAGTCCGCGATCGACCGCTGGGCCGCCGCCGCCGCGAAGCGGTCCGTCTGGGTGACGATCCAGTTGGTGAGGATGCCGCCGCCGCTGCCGCCGGTGACGCCCAGGCGCTTGGCATCGATCGCGCCGCGCTTGACCATCTCGTCCACGCCGGCCAGCAGGTCCTTCGCGTCATCGCCGGGAAACTCGAACTGGATGACGTTGCCGAATTCCTCGCCGTAGGTCGAGCTGCCGCGCGGGTTGGCGTAGAGCACCACGTAGCCCTTGGCGGCCATCCACTGCATCTCGTGGAAGAAGACGTAGCCGAAGGCCGAGTGGGGTCCGCCGTGGATGTTGAGGATGAGCGGGTACTTCTTCTTCGCGTCGAAATCCGGCGGCCTCTGGACGAAGGCCTGGATCTCCCGGCCGTCGAAGCTCTTGTAGGTGATCTCCTCGGGCGGCGTCAGGTCGAGCTGCGCAAAGAGCTCCTGGTTCGGCTGCG
This sequence comes from Acidobacteriota bacterium, assembly GCA_046765915.1. Taxonomy (GTDB): domain Bacteria; phylum Acidobacteriota; class Thermoanaerobaculia; order Multivoradales; family UBA5704; genus DATARR01. The sequence goes on from JBKPTH010000026.1 coordinate 8,717, forward strand.
CGAGCTTCGACATCCGTCCCGTGGCACTGTCCAGCGCGAAGAGATCGTTGATCACGGTGGGCGTGGAGACGACCACCGCCAGCCGCGAGCCGTCCGGCGTCGCGGTGTAGAGGGAGATCTCCTGGTCGCCCTGGGTGACCGGCGCGACGGCTCCTGTCGCGGCGTCGATGCGCCGCAGGTTGGCCCGGCCGCGCTCGCCCGTCACGACGATGAGAGAACGGCCGTCGCCGCTCCACACGATCGGCTGCGGCTGGCCGCCGCGCGGCGCGTGCTGATCGCCGGCGAGCCCTTCGATGACATCGTAGTCGTAGCTGGCCGTGAGGTTCCGCGCCTCGGCTCCCGGCGCGGCGTCGGCGACGAACAGATCGGGCTGATTGTAGGACCGCGGCGGCTTGGGATTGACGTAGCCCGCGAAGGCCACCCGCCGGCCGTCCGGCGAAAGCGCGAAATCGCCGATGGGACCCTCGATGCTGACGACGCGGCGCATCTCGCCGCCCTTGGCGGGCACGGTATAGATGTCGTTGTCCGGCAGCTCGTAGTAGGGCTCCTCGACGCGATTGGAGAGGAAGTAGAGCAGCGAGCCGTCGGGGGACCAGGCGGCCTCGTTCTCGGCGAAGTCGCCGGAGGTGATCTGCTTCGGCTCCGGCGCCTTGGCACCGGCCGCGGGAACCTCGACGGTCCACAGATGGCCGCGATGGGCTGGGTCCAGATAGCCGCCGCCGTTGAAGCGGTAGGCCGCGCGGGTGATCACGCGGACGTCGCTCTCCCGCTCTTCCTCGTCCTCCTTGCCTTCGTTCTCCTTCTCTCTCTCCTTCTTCGCTTCCGCGGGTTTCTCGGCCCGCCTCTCGCGCCACTTCTTCAGGTCCTTCTCGTTCGCCGTGCTGGCGAAGGCGATCGTCCTGCCGTCCGGGGACCACGCGGGCGAGCCCGCGCCACGCGGCAGATCGGTGAGCGCGACGGCCTCGCCGCCCTGCGTCGAGATCAGATAGAGCTGCGGCGGCTGGTCTTCGCCCTCCTTCTTCTCCGCCTTTTCGGCGGCGCGGCTGAAGACGATGCGCGAGCCGTCCGGAGACCAGCGCGGCGAGCCGTCGCGCGGGCCGCTGGTGAACGGGCGAGGCGGCTCGCCGCCGTCCGCCGGCACGATCCACAGCGCGGTGTCGTAACCGTCCTTCTTCTCGTTGACGGTGACGCGCACGAAAACGACCTGCCTGCCGTCCGGCGAGATCTGCGGATCGGCGATCCACACGAACTTGAAGAGGTCGGTCTCGGTGATGGGGCGCTTGGCGGCCGCATTCAGAGCAGCGGGGATCAGCACAGCCGCGGCCAGCAGAAGCGCCACGGCGTACCAGTGCGAACGGATTTGCTTCATGGGAAAAGATGCCTCCTTGGTTCGGAGGCATCCTACAACAGGGCGCGGACCGACCCTTCCGCGCTACCTACCTAGGGAGGACAGTCGCCGGCGTTCGGGCAGAGATAGTACTGTCCGTCGCAGTAGGCGTAACAATGGTAGACCGAGAAGCAGTCGCCCGAGGTCCCCTGGCAGGACACCGGAGAGCTATTCAAACAGGACGTCCAGGCGCTGCAGTTGGAGGAGCAAACAGGACAGTACTTGTAGCCCTCCGAATTGCTCCAGCAGTAGCCTCTCTGCGAGGGGCACGACGAGTCCACGGCGCTGGACGAGGTGCCGGTGCAGGTTCGCGTAGAGCCATCCCAACAGTTCGCGATAGAGACCGAGGTAGAGCCCACTCCTCCGGGTCCACCGGGCTTACTAGCCGCCGGTAAGGGACAGGCGCCTCCCGGCGCGGCGAAGATGGCCGCGCGCAGATCCGGTACCTGATCCGCCGGTTCGGATCTGGCTGGCAATGCCGATAGCAGCAGAACGAGAGCTACTCCGAGGATCAGCCGTTCTTTCATAGCGACCTCCTTGATTTAAGCAGCACCAAAAAACATGGTGCGCCGGGAGGTCGATCCCGCGACTGGTATGCGCTACGGCAGATCCAGGACCGTGCGGAGGAAATCGCGGGTACCTTCGGATCCGGTGAGCTGCAGCCAGATGGGACCGCTCGCGGGGAGCACCTGGAGCTCAAAGCGCAGGAATGGACAACACTGGCGCTCCAGGTCGATGAGGGTCGCGAGGTCGGCGAGGAGCGCGCTCTCGGGAGCGAAGCGGAGCGCGTAGCCGGAGTCGAGATCCTGGACCTCCTCTACCCGCGCCCGGATCTTGGCGAGGACGGTCTGCTCTCGCTCTCTCAGCTCGGGCGTGGAGAGCGCGCAGGCGACGGGGAGGTTGGGCACTCGAGTTTCAATGGGTTTCAGCCCTTCCGACCTCCGGCCTCGGGCATCGCTTCGATAAAAGCACGGAGAGCCTTGTTCACCGACTCAGGTGTAGTAAACACCTCGGCCACATCCTCGTCGAGCACGACAGCGACTCTCCTTTTGTGACTGGAACCCGCGAATCGGTTGGGTCGGGCTTTGGCATAGTCAAAATGATATTCAGGCAGCATCTCTTCGCTCTCAGCGGCTGACGTTCTCTTCATAGTCTCGTCGCTCCCTCTTGGTCGCGGGGCGCGCATTGATGATCCTCACCCTCTTGGCTCGCTCGCTGAAACAGACGAGCACCAATCGACCCTGGACTGATTGACCGATGATGAGCTCGCGAATCTCTCGCGAAGAATGTTGTTCATCGTAGAAGATAGCCGCCAAGGGATCATCGAAAACAGTAAGGGCTTCGTCGAAGGCAACTCCATGCTTGGCCAGATTGGCGGCCGCTTTGGCGTCATCCCACTCAAATTCCACGGGTGATCATACCCTCATTCGCCGTTCTAGAACGAGGCGAGCCCCGCCAGGTCCGAACCGCAAGGGCAGGCTCAGGTAGGGCCGGATTATAGAAACCACTGCCGTGGATGTCGAATCGCCCGCTCTCTGGCACACCCCGTGCTATGGTTTCCCGCCGGGCGGGGGACCGATGCTGCGGCGCATTCTCAACCGGAATCAGGACGAGCTGCTGGCCGAGATCCGCCGGCTGGTCGCCGACCTGCAGCAGGCCCTGGCCCGCTTCGACGCCTCGGCGGAAGACCAGGCGACCCTCAAGCGTTCGGCCCTGCAGCTCGATGAGCTCTTCCTGCTCGTCGTGGCGGGCGAGTTCAACGCCGGCAAGAGCGCCTTCATCAACGCCCTGCTCGGCAGCAAGGTCCTCGAGGAGGGAGTCACTCCGACCACCACCCGCATCCACGTGCTGCGGCACGGTCCGGCCGTGGACACCGTTCACGTCGAGCAGGCGCTCGATATCGTGACCGCGCCGGTGGAGCTGCTGCGCGACATCAACATCGTCGACACGCCCGGCACCAACGCCATCCACCGCGAGCACGAGGCGATCACCCGCGAGTTCGTGCCGCGATCGGACCTGGTGCTCTTCGTCACCTCGGCCGACCGTCCGTTCACCGAGAGCGAGCGCGCCTTCCTCCAGGGCATCCGCGACTGGGGGAAGAAGACCGTGGTGGTGGTCAACAAGATCGACATCCTGGAATCGCCGGCGGACGTCGAAAGCATCCTCGGCTTCATCGCCGAGAACGCCCGTGCCCTCCTCGGCTTCACGCCGGAGATCTTCCCCGTGGCGTCCCGCCTGGCCTTGCGCGCCAAGACGAGCGGGGACGCCGCTCTGCTCGCCCAGAGCCGCTTCGAGGCGCTGGAGAAATTCATCGTCGATACCCTGGACGAAAAAGAGCGGGTACGCCTGAAGCTGCTCAACCCCCAAGGCGTCGCCGAGCACCTGGCGAAGCGCTACCTGGAGATCACCGACGGCCGCCTGACTCTCCTCCAGGAAGATTTCGCGGCGATCGAGGACATCGAGCGGCAGATGGCCCTGTTCAAGGAAGACATGCAGCGCGAGTTCCGCTTCCGCCTCTCCGACGTGGACAAGATCCTGCACGAGTTCGAGAACCGGGGCATGGCCTTCTTCGACGACACCATGCGCCTCGCCCGGGTCTTCGACCTCATCAACAAGTCGAAGATGAAGGCCGACTTCGAGCGCCTCGTGGTGGCCGACCTGCCGCAGACGACCGAGCGCAAGGTGGCGGAGATCATCGACTGGCTGGTCAGCTCGGAGCTGCGGCAATGGCAGGCGGTGATGGAGCACCTGGCCCGGCGGCGGCAGGAGCACGCGGACCGCATCGTCGGCCAGGTGGGCCGCAACTTCGACTTCGACCGCACGCGCCTGCTCGACAGCGTGGGCCGCGCGGCGCAGCGGTCGGTGGAGAGCTTCGACAAGGAGCGCGAGGGCAGCCGGCTCGCCGACTCAGTGCAGGTGGCGGTGGCGGGCACGGCGATGGCGGAGCTGGGAGCGATCGGCCTCGGCGCCGTGCTCACCCACATCGCGGTCACCGCCGCGGCGGACTTCACCGGCATCCTGGCGGCGGGCACCATCGCCGTCATGGGCTTCTTCATCATCCCCAACCGGCGGCACGCGGCGAAGCGGGACCTGCGCGAGAAGATCGCCGCCATGCGCGAGCAGCTCATGTCGTCGCTGACGGCGCAGTTCGACCGCGAGATCGAGGGCAGCCTGCGGCGCATCGACGAATCGATCGCTCCCTACACCCGCTTCGTCCGCGCCGAGCGGGACCACCTGAACGCGGCCCGCGAAGAGCTCGCCGCCGTCAACCAGGGCTTGGTGCGGCTGCGGTCGCGGGTGGAATCGCTGTAAGCTCCCGCCGCCATGAGCCAAGCCCCCGAGAAATCCGCTCCCGCAGCGTCCGCCGCCAAACCACGCAAGCCCGGCATCGGCGATGTCTTCCGCGCGCTGCGACAGCCCAAGATCGCCATCATGCTGGCGCTGGGCTTCTCCTCGGGCCTGCCGTTCTTCCTCACCGCGGCCACCCTGGGTTACTGGATGCGCGACGAGGGGATCAGCCTCAAGGCGATCGGCTTCCTCTCCTGGGTGGGCCTCGCCTATTCCTTCAAGTTCCTCTGGTCGCCGCTGATCGACCGGCTGGACGCGCCCTGGCTCGGCAAGCGGCTGGGCCGGCGGCGGGGTTGGATCCTGATCGCCCAGGTGATGATCGCCGGCGGGCTGATCGCCATGGCCTCGATCGGACCGCGGGGCGGCCTCGTCGCCCTCGGAGTGGCGGCCCTCGTCGTCGCTTTCGCCTCGGCGAGCCAGGACATCGTGGTGGACGCCTGGCGGATCGAGGCCGCGGAGACGAGCGAGGAGCTCGGCCTCCTCTCCAGCGCCTATCAGCTCGGCTACCGCATCGCCGTCATCACCAGCGACGCGCTCATCCTCTTCGCCGCCAACCATCTCGGATGGCCGACGTCCTATGTGCTGATGGCCGTGCTGATGGGGATCGGCGTCGCCGCGACGTTCAAGGCGAAAGAACCGGTGGTCGCCGACGAGGTGCTGCACGAGAAGTCGGCCGAAGCGCCGCTGTGGACGGCCAGGGGCTTGTTCGACGCCGTCGTCGGACCCTTCCTGGCCTTCTTCCGCACCTGGGGACCGGTGGGGCTCCTGATGCTGGTGTTCATCAGCCTCTACCGGCTGCCGGAGTTCGTCATGGGGCCGATGGCGACGCCCTTCTACCATGACCTCGGGATCTCGAAGGACATGGTGGGCGCCGTGCGCGGCACGGTGGGCCTCGCCGCGTCCTTCCTCGGCATCGCGTTCGGCGGGCTGCTGGTGGCCCGCTTCGGCTACATGCGGGGCCTGATCCTCGGCGGCATCCTGCAGGGCCTCGGCATCGCGAGCTTCGCGCTCCTCGGCGTCTACGGTGGCGATCCGCGGCTGTTCGGCGTCGTGATGATGTGCGACAACTTCGGCGTCAGCGTCGCCGGCGTGGCGCTGGTCACCTACATGTCGAGCCTGACGAGCCTCGGCTACACGGCGACGCAATACGCCCTGCTCAGCTCCACCTACGCGATCGTCGGCAAGTTCCTCAAGGGCTTCTCCGGCGCCGTCGTCGACAGCCTGCAGACGCACGGGCATACCCTGATGGAGTCCTACGCCATCTTCTTCGCCGGCGCGGGCGCCATCGGCTTGCCCGCCATCCTGCTCTGCTTCTGGCTCGCGGCGGTGCAGAGGAGAAACCGTCCGGTTCCGGCTTCGTAGTTGTAAAGAGGAGGAGGAACGCCATGCCGCTCTACCGCTCGCGCCATCACAAAGTCATCGCCGGAGTCTGCGGCGGCATCGCCGACTGGCTCGGCTGGGACCCCACGGTGGTGCGCATCGCCTACGTCATCCTGTCGATCGCCTCGGTAGGCTTTCCGGGGACGATCGCCTACGTCATCCTCTGGATCGTGATGCCGAAAGAGGAGGCGGAGCCTGCGTAGAGGCGTGTTATCGTCCTTCCTGCCGCGCTGCGGCACCAGGGAGGACTTCCGATGACCACCGCCACCGTCTCTCCACAGATCCTGACAGGCTCGGCCCGCTCCTCGTCGCGGGCGGAGATGGACGCCGCCGTCGCCGTCCTCCAGGAGAACAAGGGCGCCTGGACGGCCGTCGGTCCGCGCGAGCGGATCGAGCTGCTCGCGGATCTGACGCGGCGGTTCCTCGGCGTGGCGGAGCGCTGGGCGGCGCTGGGCATCGAAGCCGAGGGACTGGACCCGGAGCAGCCCGCCTCCGGTGAAGAGGCGCTCGTCGGGCCGTACTTCATCCTGCGCAACCTGCGGCTGCTGCGCGAATCGCTGCTCGACATCGCGACGCACGGCCGTCCTCGCATCCCGGGCGGCGTGCGCACGCGGGACGGCGGCCAGGTGGTGGCGCGGATCTTCCCTGCAGACCTGTACGACCGCGTCTTCTACGCCGGCGTCACGGCGGACGTGTGGATGGAGCCGGGGGTGACCGTCGAAGAGCTTCCCGCCACCCAGGCCGTGGCCTATCACGCGCCGGTGAGGCAGGGGCGTGTTGCCCTGGTGCTCGGCGCGGGCAACGTCTCCTCGATCGGCCCCATGGATGCCCTCTACAAGCTCTTCGTCGAGGACCAGGTCGTGGTCTTCAAGACGCATCCGGTCAACGTCTTCCTCGGTCCGCTGATGGAGGAGGCGTTCGCCACGCTCATCGAGCGCGGCTTCTTCCGCGTCATCTACGGCGGCGCCGAGGAAGGGGCCTATCTCTGCCGCCACCCGCAAGTTGACGAGATCCACATCACCGGCTCGGACCGCACCTACGAGGCGATCGTCTTCGGCCCCGGCGAGGAAGGCCGCAAGCGCAAGGCGTCGGACGAGCCGATCGTTACCAAACGGTTCACGGCGGAGCTGGGCAATGTCAGTCCGGTCATCGTGGTGCCGGGGCCCTGGGACGAAGGCGACCTCCGGTACCACGCCGAGAACCTGGCGACGATGCTCACCAATAACGCCGGTTTCAACTGCAACGCCGGCCGGGTGATCGTCCAGCACGCGTCGTGGAATCGCCGTCAGGACCTGCTCGATCAGACGCGGAAGACGTTGGCCGCGATCCCGGTGCGCCGCGCCTACTACCCCGGAGCGTCCGATCGCTTCGACGCCTTCCTCGCCGCTCACCGGCAGACCGCCGAGACCTTCGGCGCCCGCTCCGGAGACCGCCTGCCCTGGATGCTGATTCCCAATCTCGATCCGGCGAACCGCGACGACATCGCTTTCACCACCGAGGCCTTCTGCGGGGTGTTCGGCGAGACGGGCCTGGAGGCGGCGAGCGTTCCCGAGTTCGTCGACCGCGCCGTGGCCTTCTGCAACAACGTCCTGTGGGGCACTCTCAACGTGACGTTGATCGTCCATCCCGAGTCGCTGAAGGACCCGGGCATCGCGAGCGCCGTGGAGCGCGCCATCGCGGAGCTCCGCTACGGCACCGTGTCGGTGAACCACTGGGCGGCGATCGGCTTCGGCCTGGTGGTCACGCCCTGGGGGGCCTTCCCCGGCCACACGCGGCAGGACATCAAGTCGGGCACCGGGGTGGTGCACAACACGCTGATGTTCGACCGCGTCCAGAAGTCGGTCGTGCGCGCGCCCTTCCGCGTCTGGCCCAAGCCGGTCTGGTTCGCCACCCATAAGACCGCGCACCGGCTGACGCCCAAGCTCTCCGAGTTCGAGGCGGCGCCGTCGATGGCGAAGCTGGCGGGAATCCTGCCGCTGGCGGTGCGTGGATAGGGCGGTCGGGCGCCGTCAGCAGTTCGCCAGGCAGGCCTCGTACTGCGACATACAGGCTATCGAATCGAGACCGCGGGAGTCGCAGCGCTGATAATTTTGGTAGCACTTCGTGGCACAGTCAGCCGGGGCGGCGACCGTGGAACGCGGAGCGATCGCGGCGACTGTCAAAATCAGGCCGAGGACCAGAAGAAAGAGCCGGAGCTGCTTCATGAACGTTTCCTCCTCGAACACAGACTCTAGCTCACAGATGTTTACATGCGCAAGCTTCGATCGAACGAGCGCTCTACCAGGGGCTCTTTAAGCCACCTCGACAGGTCCCGGCTGCGACATGCCGCGAGCGAACCGCCATTGTCCATCCGATCCTCGGCGGAGGATCAGGAACACGCGCTGGCGCTGCGACCGAGCGTCGCCGCCGGCGCGGGGCCGGACTTCCTGAATATCCCAACCCCGCTCGAAAGCCAGGTCACCCGAGACGAGGCGCTCCTCGCATTCGAAGGCCGGGACGAGGTCGTAGGCCGCCAGAGCCGTGGCCAGCCTCGGCCGCAACTCGTCACGGCCCATGGGCGGCGCGCCGGCCGCCCAGAGGACATAGTCCGGAGTGAGAAGATCGAGAATGGCCTCCAAGTCCTGACGCTGGAAGGCCTCGCGCCAGGCCGCGTAGAGCGCATCGATCTCGGGATCCGCCTCGATGAGAGGGCTCATTCCTTCAAACTACCACGGGGCGCTTTACCGCTTCTCCGTCACCAGCCCCACGCGCTTGAAACCGGCCTCGCTGAGGATCGCCAGCACCTCGGAGACCCGCTCGTAGCCCAAGCGGCGGTCTCCCCGCACGATCACCTCACGGTCCGGCTCCGCATCGTGGATGGTCGTGAGGAAGCCGGCGAGATCGGCGTCGGCCACCCGGTTGCTGCGCACGTAGACGCCGCCGTCTTCCGCGATGGAGACGGCGAGCTGACTCTGATCTCCCGGCATCTCAGGGGCCTTCGCGGTCTTCGGCAGGTCCACCTTGACTCCGGCGTTGAGGATCGGCGCGACCACCATGAAGATGATGAGAAGCACCAGGCAGACGTCGACGAGCGGCGTGACGGTGATCTCGCTACGGATGGCTGCTTGCGCGGGCTTTGAATCCAGGGTCATGGTCCACCTCCCTAGGGGATTGGACTCGCGTCTTCTGGATTCAGTTCCGGGTTGCGATCTCTTCCTCGGCGGTTTTCTCGTCTTTACAACCGTAAACCCACACGGGCGTTCCCTTCGGTACCATCTTCGGCAGCCGGGAGGAGGCGAACATGGGAATGCGGATGCAGCCGTGGCTGGCGGGATAGGTCCGCATGTCTTCGCTGCCGTGAATGGCGATGCCGCCCACGATATACAGGGGGTTGTACATTTCGCCGAGCGGACTGGTCTTCCAGCCCGAGGCCGTGGCGTAGACCTCGAGCCGGCCACAGGGAGTGATGGCGCGGGTTTCGGGATAGCCGTTCTCGTGGAAGATCTTGCCGCTGCCCGAGGAGATGGGGAGGATGTTGCCGATCTTCCCTTGCGAATCCACCAGGAAAAGGATCTGGCGCGCCAGATCCACCTCGATGTGAGGCCCCCTCGCGTCGCGCGGCCGGTGCGGCGTCGCCACCGACAGGGCGTTCCACTCGGCCCGGGTGAGCAGGCCGGTCGGCTTCGCCCGTTGGACTTTCTGGAAGGCGATGAGGGCGTGGCGCGAGGCGCCGTCCCAGACGCCGTCGATCGGCCCCGTCCAGAAGCCGAGATCGGCGAGCCACTGCTCGGCCTGTTGAATCTCGGCCTTCGTCAGCGTGGCTTTCTGGACCGCAACGGCGGGAACGGCGATCACGAGGAGAAGGATCGGCAGGAAGACGTACCAACGACGGCTGAGCGACAGCATCGAACTACACCCCCCTTTGCGCCCTGAACGGCGGCCCCCCCTCGGGCCGCTTGTTTCAACTATATACGCGGAGCGGCCCGCGGCGTACTCACCCTTCTGGCGTTGAAGGCTCCAGCAACAGTAATGCCAGCAGGGCGGCGCGCTCCGGGCTGCGGTCCAGCACCACGTGCTCGTGGAGCGCATGAGCGCCGTCGCCGACCGCGCCGAGGCCGTCCAGCGTCGGGACGATGCGGCTGGTGAGGCTGCCGTCGGAGGCACCGCCAGCGGTGCCCTCTTCGAGCGGAATCCCCAGCTCCTCTGCCCGGCGCCGCGCCGCTTTCCAGAGCACCCGGTTGCCCGGCGTGGCCTCCAGCGGCGGCCGGTCGATGCCGCCGAGGATCTCCAGCCGTGTGCCCGGAGTCGACGCGGCGAGATCGCGCACCGTCCGTTCGAGCCGCACGGCGTCGTCCCAGCCCATGACCCGCATGTCCACCTCGGCCCGCGCCTCGGGAGCGACGACGTTGGCGCGCAGCCCGCCGGCGACGACGCCGACGTTGACGGTGATCCCCCGCTCCGGGTCCGCCAGACCGTAGAGCGTCCGAATCACCACCGACAGCTCCTGGATGGCGCTCGCGCCTTTCTCCGGCTCGAGCCCGGAGTGGGACGCGCGGCCGTAGACCCGGATGGTGAAGCGCAGCGATCCCTTGCGCCGCGTCTTCAGCTTGCCGTCGGGCCCGAGCGACGGCTCCAGCACGAAGACGCGGCGCACCCGGCGGGCCAGACGCTCGATGCGGGCGAGGGATTCCCCGCTGCCGAGCTCCTCGTCCGAGTTGATGAAGAAGGCTGGCTCGACCGGCGGCTCGAGACCGAGATCGCGCAGCGCCCGCAAGGCGAAAATCCCCTGCACCAGCCCGCCCTTCATGTCGTAGACGCCCGGGCCGGCGAGCCGGCCGTCGCGAAGCTCGACGGGCATGCGCTCCAGGGTGCCGGCCGGCCAGACGGTGTCGCAGTGGCCGAGCAGGAGCTGCGCCGGAGCCCCCCGCCGCCGCCGCTGGCGCACGGCCCAGAGCTGGCCGCCCGACCGGCCCGGCAGCCGCCGGACGCGCAGGCCCGCCGCTTCGAGCTCCGCGGCGAGACGCGCGAAGACCGGCTCCTGTGACGCGGCATCGTGGGAAGGGGATTCGAGGAGCGCGAGGTCGCGGAGGAGGAAGGTCATTTCCTCCTGGCGATCGCGGAGGTGGTCGAGGATCTGCCGAGCTGTGTCGTTCACGGGGCGCAATCGTAGCGGAGGGACATCAAGGACTTAAAGGACACCAAGGATACCAAGGACAGCCTGGTGTTCTTTAGGTCCTTGGTATCCTTTAGGTCCCTTTAGGTTCTTTGCTCTACTCGTACCGGATCGCCACCAGCGGATCGGTGCGGGTGGCCCGCCGGGCCGGGATCCAGCAGGCCACCATGGCCACCATCGCCAGCAGCAACGACACCAGCGTGAAGGTGACCGGGTCCCGCGGCTTGACGTCGATAAGGAAGGTCGCCAGCAAGCGGGAGACGAAGAAGGCGGCGAGCAGGCCGGCTCCGAGGCCGAAGCCGAGCTGCCACATCCCCTGGCGCAGGATCATGCGCAGGACGTTGCGCCGCTCGGCCCCAAGCGCCATGCGGATGCCGATCTCCTGCGTGCGCTGGTTCACCGAGAAGGCGATCACGCCGTAGATGCCCACCGAGGCGAGCACCAGCGCCATCAGGCCGAAGATGGCGAACAGCGAGGCGAAGAGGTTGGTGAAGAAGCGGCCGCGGGAGAGGACCTCCTCCATGGAGTAGACGAAGTAGATGGGCAGGTCGCGGTCGAGGGCGTTCACCTGCTGCCGCACCGCGGTGGTGAGGGCCACGGGGTTGTCTGTCTGCGTGCGCACGGCGATGCTGACGAAGCCGGGACAGCGCTGCGCCAGGGGCAGGTAGAGGCCCTCGGGGATCTCACGGCTGTCGTCGCCGACGCCGGCCATCTGCAGGTCGGGCGCGACGCCGATGACGGTGCGCCAGGGCGGCTTGGTCTCATCCGTCTCCTCCTCGAGCCGGATGCGCTTGCCGAGCGGGTCCTCGCCGGGCCATACCTTGGCGGCGAAAGTGCGGTTGACGATCGCCACCGGCAGGCTTCCCGCCCGGTCCTGCGGGCCGAAGTTCCTGCCGGCGAGGACGCGGGCGCCGAAAGTCTCGAGGAAGCTGGCGGAGACCATCGCCACGCGGGCCCGGGGCACGTCGCGCTCGGTGGGATAGGCGCGCCCTTCGACGCGATAGGACCACCGCCCGGAGCCGCCGCCGGGCAGGTTGGTGGTGGCGGTCGCCGCCGTGATCCCCGGCTGGCCAGCCAGGCGCTGCAGCAGGTCATCGAAGAAGCGCGCCCGGTCTGCCTCCTTGGGATAGGAGGACTCGAAGAGGGCGATGCGGGCCGTCAGCAGGTGGGTGGGGTCGAAACCGAGATCGACCGTCCGCATGGCGAGCACGCTGCGGATCATCAGCCCGGCGCCCACCAGCAGGAGACAGGAGAACGCCACCTCGCCGATGACGACGAAGCGGCTCAGCCGGCCCAGCCGCAGGCTGGAAGAGCCGCGCCCCTCGTCCTTGAGCACCTCGCCGACGTCCGCCTTCGAGGCCTGGAGCGCCGGCAGCAGGCCCGAGAGAAGCGCGGCGAGCAACGTCACGCCGAGGGTGAAGAGCAGCGCCGTCGGGTCCACGGCGATGCGCAGCCAGAAGGGAGGATCGGTGACGGTGATGGCGGAGTTGAAGACCTGCACTCCCCAGCGCGCGAGCAGGAGGCCGATGCCGGCGCCGAGCACGGCGATGAGGAGGCTCTCGAGCAGGAGCTGGACGATGATCCTGCCGCGGCTGGCACCCAGCGAGGCGCGGATGGCGATCTCGCGCGTGCGCCGCGAAGCGCGCGCCACCATCAGGCTGGCGACGTTGGTGCAGGCGATGAGCAGCACGAAGAGGCAGGCTCCCAGCATCGTCCACAACAATCGGCGCGGCTCGTCGCCGATGGCTTCCTCCATCCACGGCTTGACCACCGCAATGCGCCCCTTGTTGGTCTTCGGGTACTGGGCGGCGATCGCCTTGACGATCCCCTGGAGCTCCGCTCGCGCCGCCGCGACCGAAACGCCGTCCCGCAGCCGGCCCATCACCTCGAGGGTCTCCCCCTGGCCGCGCTCAAGGCGCAGGGGATCGAGCCGCAGCGGCGTCCAGACCTCCGTCGATTCAGGGAAAGCGAATCCCTCCGGCATGACGCCGACGATGGTCCCCGGCTCGCCGTTGATCCGCACCGGCCGGCCGAGAATCCTCTTGTCGCGCTGATAGCGGGTCTTCCAGGCACCGTAGGAGAGCACCGCCACCGGCTCGGCTTGTGGAGTGTCCTCGCCCGGCAGGAAGCCGCGCCCGAGGACCGGCTTGACGCGCAACTGGCCGAAGGCGTTGGCGGAGATGAACGAACCGTTGAAGCGCTCCGGCTGCCCGCCGTCGCCGCTGAGGTTGAGGGTCCCATCGTAATAGCCGGAGAGGCCCTCCAAGGACCGCTGCCGCTCACGCATGTCCAGGAAGTCGTGGAGGAACACCTCCAGGCTGGGTTGATCGAGAGACGGATTGGCGTTCTCGATGTGCACGATGCGGTCGGCCTCCGGCACCGGCAGGCCGCGGTAGGCGACGCCATAGACGATGCTGAACATGGCGGTGGCGAGACCGATGCCGAGACCGAGGGCGATGACCGCCGCCAGCGTGTGGCCGGGATGGCGGAAGAGCAGCCGCAAGCCGAAGCGGACGTCCTGCCGGAACGAAGCCATGGAGAATCCTCCCGCGTTTCATTACGCCGGAGGGGTGAGGAAGGTTACAGGCGTCCCCTACTTCGCCGCCGCGGACTTCTCCGCCTCCTCCAGGCCGCGCCAGGTTTCCTCGTTGTCGTCGAAGATCGGCAGCGGGGGCATGCGGCCGCGGGCGGCGTTGACGTGCCAGCCCCAGAGCAGCGCCCATTTCAGGTAGGTGCCGTAGGACTGCAGCATGCAGAAGACCAGGCCGTGCATGCCGTCGAGGATGCCGAGCTGGAAGATATAGGTGCGGAAGAAACGCCAGATGGAGCGGCCGAAGACCTGGACGGGACCGGACCGCTTACCCTCTTTCCAGTTCTGCGCCGCGCCCCAGAAGCTGTATTTCTCGATCCGCCGCACGTACTCGTCCAGCGAGTCGGTCATGTAGTGCTCCATGGGGCTGCGCAGCAAGGGGGCCGGACCGCGGGTGATCATGTCGGCGTGCACCCGGCGGTTGGGATAGCGGGCCGAGCCGGTCTTGACCAGCCGCACGACCTGATCGTGCTGCCAGCCGGAGAAGCGGATGAGCCGGTCCAGGAAGTAGACGCGGCGCCTAATCGTGTACGCTTCGTGCCGGGGGCTGGACGCGAGCAGCTCCACGATCTCCTGCTGCAGCTTCGGCGTGCACCGCTCGTCGGCGTCGAAGATGAGGATCCAGTCGTTGGTCACCTGGTCCATCGCCCAGTTCTTCTGCGACGCCGAGCCGAAATAGGTGCGCTGGAAGAAGCGGACCTTGTCGTAACCGCGGCAGATCTCCGGCGTGCGGTCGGTCGAGAAGGAGTCCACCACCAGGATCTCGTCGCACCACAGCAGCGACTCGATGCAGCCGGCGATGTGCGCCTCCTCGTTGAAGGTGGTGACGATCGCCGAGATGCGCGCGCGGGGGGTCGGGGCAGCGGCCATACAGGCGAAAAGCGTATCAGAGCCCTGCTAGAATCCCGCCCCGTTGCGCGCCTACTTCGTCTTTCTCCTGCTGCTGGCGGTGAAGGTCCTGTCGCGGATCTTCTACCGCGTCGACATGCGCTGGATCGGCGACGTGCCGCCCGATCCCTGGCGCCACGTCCGTCTCGCCGCCATCCTCAACCACACCAGCCTCTACGAGGCCCTCTTCACCGGCGGCTGCCCCAACCACTTCCTGCTCCGGATCGCGCGCCACGGGGTAGTCCCCATCGCGCAGAAGACCAAGGACCGCGCGCTGGTGGGCCGCTTCTACGGCCTGGTGGCGGCGCGGGTGATCTCCATCTCCCGCGAGCGCGACGAGACCTGGAGCGAGGTGCTGCGCCAGATCGATCCCGACGCCATGGTGGTGATCCTCCCCGAGGGGCGGATGAAGCGGGCCAGCGGCCTCGACGCCGACGGCAAGCCGATGACCGTGCGCGGCGGCATCGCCGACATCCTGGAGACGATCGGCGAGGGACGGATGCTGATCGCCTACAGCGGCGGCCTCCACCACGTGCAGGCCCCCGGCGAGCGCTTCCCCCGGCTGTTCAAGACCATCCGCATGCGGCTGGAGGCGGTGGACATCGCCGCCTACCGCGGCGCTCTCCTCCACGAGGCAGGGCCGAAGGGCTTCCGGCGGGCCGTGGTGAAGGATCTCGAACGGCGGCGCGACCTCTACTGTCCGGTCGAGCCGGGGACCGATCCGCTGGCGGTGGAGCGCAGGGAAGAAGGGTAGAGCAGGCGGCCCGCCCTACTCGTACCGCAGCGCTTCCGTCGGATCCACGCGCGTGGCACGCGAGCCGGGGATGGCGCCCGCGATGACGGCGACGGCGACGAGCACGACCGTCGCCGCGGCGAGGGTCGCCGGATCGTACGCCGAGAGCCCGAAGAGACGGCTCGCCACCACCCGCGCCGAGCCGAACACGGCGAGCAGGCCGACGACGATGCCGGCGAGCGCCAGCAGCAGCGTCTCGCGCAGCACCATCCACAGCACCCTGCCGTGGTTCGCGCCCAGGGCCATGCGGATGCCGATCTCGTTGGTGCGGCGGGAGATGGTGTAGGAGATCACGCCGTAGAGGCCGATCGAGGCGAGCAGCAGGGCGAGGACGCCGAAGACCGCCGAGAGCTTGGCGACCAGGTGCTCGTCGCCGATCGATTCGTCGATGTTGGCGGTGAGCGGCCCCAGGTCGTTGATGACGAGGCGCGGATCGAAGCCGCGCACGGCGGCGCGGACCGGCTCGACGAGGGCCTTGGGATCGCGGGTGCGGATCTCGTAGTTGAAGGCGGAGAGGGTCTCCGCATCCTGCAACATGGGCGTGTAATAGCGGCGCCGCACGTCGCCCCGCAGCTCGTGGTCGCGCACGTCCCGGGAGACCCCGACGACCTCGTAGACCTTGTCCATCGCGTCCGTCTCCGCGAAGCGCTGGCCGATGGGGTTCTGGTTGGGAAAGTAGAAGCGCGCCATGCTCTCGTTGATCACCGCCACCCGCAGGGCGCCGGCGCGGTCCTTCGCCCCGATGCCGCGGCCGAGCACGATGGGAATGCCGACGACCTCGAAGTAGCCGGGGCCCACGCGGTCGGAGGCGACCTGGTTGGCGGGGTAGGGGATCTCCGGCCGGCCGGAGATGGCGATCGACGTGCTCGATTCGGTGCCGCTGAAGAGGCCGTTCTCGGAGAGCGTGGCGGCGGCCACGCCGGGCACCGCGCGCAGCCGCTCGAGCATCTGCTCGCAGAAGGCTCCCAGGCGCTCGCCCGGATAGCCGGCGGCCACCGGGTCCAGGCTGAGCATGAGAGCTCCTTCCCGTTGGTAGCCGAGGTCCAGGCGCTGGAGGTTGACGAGCGTGCGGACGAAGAGGCCGGCGCCCATGAGGAGGAGCAGGGAGAGCGCGAACTGCGAGACCACCAGCACCTTGCCGAACGGCCAGCGCCGGCCGCCGCCGGCTCCGGCGAGATTGCGCGAGCTCTCCTTGAGCGCCGGCGCGAGCTCGACGCGGGTGGAGCGCAGCGCCGGCGCCAGCCCGAAGAGCACGCCGGTGAGCAACGAGACGCCGGCGGTGAAGGCGAGGATGGTCAGGTTGGGACGCAGGTCGAGCGCCCGGGACGCGGGGACGTCGATCAGCTTCAGGAGGCCGGCGTCGGCCCAGAAGGCGAAGAGCACCCCGAGGGCGCCGCCGAGGAAGGCCAGCACCAGGCTCTCGGTGAGGAGCTGGCGCACCAGGCGCAGCCGTCCGGCGCCGAGCGCCAGGCGGATGCTGATCTCCTTCCGCCGTCCGTTGGCGCGCTCGAGCAGCAGATTGGCGACGTTGGCGCAGGCGATGAGCAGCACCAGCGCGACGATGCCCATCAGCGTCTTGAGAGGCCGTGAGAACTGCCGCCGCAAGGCGGAGAAGCCGGTGCCGCCCGGGCTGACGTCGACGTGCAGGTCCGCGATGTCCTCGGGCAGCGTCTCGGCCGGGACGACGCCGTTGGCCACGAGCTGCTTGAAGAGGGAGTCGATCGAGCTGTGCGCCTCGGCGAGCGAGACACCGGGCTTCAGGCGGCCCATCAACAGCAGCCAGCTCACCTCCCAATGGTCGAGATAGTCGCGGCCCGGGTTGACCTGCCGCTGCATCATCAGCGGAATCCACACGTCCGTGGGAGTGCCGACGATGTCGCCGAAGAACTCCGGCGGCGTGACGCCGATGATGGTGAGGGGGTAGCCGTTCAAGGTGAGCGACCGGCCGATGGCGCCGGGACTGCCGGCGAAGCGCCGCTGCCAGTAGTCATAGGAGATGACGACGTACGGCGAAGCGCCCGGGCTGCGGTCGTCGGCGGCGGTGAAGGTGCGCCCGCGGAAGGCGGGCACGCCGAGGACGGCGAAGTAGTTGCCGGAGACCAGCCGGCCGCGCGCCGTCTCCGGCTTCGCCGCGGAGCGGTCGGTGCCGACCGTCAGGCGGCCGGACCGCCCCGAGGCGAAGAGGCCGCTGAACACCTGGTTACGGTCGCGCAGCTCCCGGTACAGCGGCACCGAGAAGACGTCGGTGCGGAGCGAGCCTTCGGACTTGCCGCCGGTGCGGGAGGGATCGCCGACGGCGACGAGCCGTTCCGGCGACCGCACGGGAAGCTGGCGCAGGAGGAGAGCGTCGAGCAGGCTGAAGATGGCCGTGTTGGCGCCGATGCCGAGGGCCAGCGACAGCGCGGCCACGAGAGTGAACGCCGGGGCGAGGCGCAGCGAGCGCAAGGCGTAGCGGAGGTCCTGCAGGAAGGTTTCGAGCCATCGCGTGCGGCGCATGTCGCGGCACTCCTCCTCGATCTTGCCCAGATTGCCGATGATGCGGTGGGCGGCGTGGCGGGCCTCGGCGGGCGCCATGCCGGCGGCGACGTATTCCGCGGTCTGCTGCTCCAGGTGGAAGCTCAGCTCGGCGAGGAGCTCCGCCTCCACCCGGCGCCGCCGGAAGAGCGAGCGCAGGCGCAGCCGCAGCAGGTCCAGAAGGCGCATCCCCAAGGCCTCCTCACACCATCTTCGCGATCAGGTTGATGGCTTGAGAAAGACGCTCCCACTGCGCCAGCTCCTTCTCGAGCTGGATGCGGCCGGCCTTCGTCAGCGCGTAGAACTTGGCCTGGCGGCCGGTCTCCGTCTCTCCCCAGGAGGCGCGGATCCACCCTTGCTGCTCCAGGCGATGGAGGGCCGGATAGAGCGAGCCCTGCTGCACCTGCAGCACGTCCTGGGAGACCTGCTCGATGCGCTTGGCGATGGCCCAGCCGTGCTTCGGTTCGAGGGACAGGGTCTTCAGGATCAGGAGATCGAGAGTGCCTTGGACGAGATCGCTGGGCTTTCCCATGATTGATACCTCGACTATCTACAATACGGGAAGGAATTGTAGATAGTCAAGGTGTCGGGTCTCGGCCCATTCTCTTCAGGTCCCCACCCAGGGCGGCCACATAGGGCCGCCCCTACAGACCACATCGAGTAAATCGACCTCTCACCCGCAACGCACCCAGACCCAAATCGGCCACAGAACGATCTGTAGGGGCGGCCCTATGTGGCCGCCCTGGGTGGGGGGATCCCGGGATACAATCCCTGCCGGGAGGTGCCCGCCTCTTGTTCGGCCGAGCCATCACGCTGTTCAGGATCTTCGGCTTCACCGTCCGCATCGATCCCTCGTGGTTCATCGTGGCGGTGCTCGTCACCTGGAGCTTCGCCACCACCGCCTTTCCGGCCCAGCTCCCCGGCCAGCCGAAGGTCACCTACTGGCTGATGGCCGTCGCCGGCGCCCTGCTCTATTTCCTCTCCGTCGTGCTCCACGAGCTGTCGCACTCGCTGGTGGCGCGCACCTACGGCGTCGAGATGCGGGGCATCACCCTGTTCATCTTCGGAGGCGTCGCCGAGATGCCCGGCGAGGTGCCGACGCCGCAGGCCGAGCTCGTCATCGCCGCGGCCGGTCCGGCGGCGAGCTTCGTCATCGCCCTGGCGAGCGGCGGCCTGGGATTCCTCGGCCGGCTCGGCGGCTGGCCGGCGCCGCTGACCGCCGTGCTGCTCTATCTCGGCTTCCTCAACGCCGCGCTCGCGGTGTTCAACCTCGTCCCCGCCTTTCCGCTCGACGGCGGGCGCATCCTGCGCTCCATCCTCTGGGGCTGGAAGAAGAGCCTGCGCTGGGCGACGCGGGTCTCGGCGGCGATCGGCGGCGGCTTCGGCCTGCTGCTCATCGCCCTCGGCGTGGCGACCGTCGTCTTCGTGCCCGCGGGCTTCACCTCCGGGCTCTGGCTGTTCCTCCTCGGCCTCTTCGTGCGCAACGCCGCCGCCATGTCGTACCAGCAGCTCCTGCTGCGCCGGGCCCTCGCCGGCGAGCCGGTGTCGCGCTTCATGCACCCGGACCCGGTGACGGTGCCGCGCGCCGTCTCCGTGCGCGATCTGGTGGACGAGTACGTCTACCGCCATCACTTCAAGATGTTCCCCGTGGTGGACGACTCCGGCCGGCTGCTCGGCTGCGTCACCACGCGGCAGATCCGCGAGCTGCCCCGCGAGGAGTGGGACCGCCAGACCGCCGGCGCTCTCGCCGAGCGCTGCGGCCCGGAGAACACCGTGCGGCCGGACAGCGACGCCATGGAAGCCCTCTCGCGCATGAGCCGCTCCGGCGCGTCGCGGCTGATGGTCGTCGACGGCGACCGCCTGCTCGGCATCCTCTCGCTCAAGGACCTGCTCCGTTTCTTCTCGCTGAAGATGGAGCTCGAAGAGGCCCGGTGATCTAGAGAAACCCGATGGGCAAGATCGCGCGCGCCTTGCTCGCCTTCGACCGCGAGCATGAGAGGTTCGCCCGCTCGCTGGCCGACTTCCAGGAAGGCCCCATGCTGCGGCGGGCGCGGCAGATCGGCGACAGCTTCGTGGAGGGGTATCACGCCGCTCTGGAGGCGAATCGGCCGCAGGCCCTGGCGGACCGCCTGGCGCGCGTGGAGCGGGAGCTGGCCGGTTTCGCCTACGAGGGCGCCGGACTGGGCCTCGCGCTGCTCGACGCCTTCCTCCCCTGGCGGCACCGGCTGATCGCCTTCGCGCGCGGCGCCGGAGCGCCGCAGATCTACATGCTGCACGTCGGCGCCGGCTGGGCGCTCGCCCGCATGCCGGTCTCGGTCTCGCGCTTCCAGGTCCACCTCGACCCGCTCTGCCGCTGGATGGTGCTGGACGGCTTCGGCTTTCACCAAGCCTTCCACCACTGGGAGCGCACCGTCGAGCGCCGGGAGGTGCCGGCCCGGATCTCCGGCTACGCCGTGCGGCCGTTCGACGTCGGAGTGGGCCGCCGGCTGTGGTTCACGCCGGGAGACGAGGTCGGGCACATCGTGGAGACCGTCGCCGCCTTTCCTCCATCGCGGCAGGGCGACCTGTGGACGGGGATCGGCGAGGCCTGCACCTTCGCCGGCGGACGCGGAGAGAGCGCCCTGCGGGATCTCCACCAGGCGGCCGGCCCGTACGCGCCGCAGCTCGGCCAGGGCGTGACCTTCGCCGCCAGGGTGCGCGAGCGGGGCGGCAACCCCGCACCCCACACGGAGCTCGCCTGCCGGCTGCTCTGCGGCATGAGCGCCGGCGCCGCCGCGGCACTGACGGACGCAGCGCTGGCCGGCCTGCCGCCGGACGGCGAGATCCCGGCGTTCGAGGTCTGGCGGTGTCGGATTCAGGATCGCATTCGCGAAACCCTCGTCGGAGGTTGAGAAGGCGTTGTTTTGGGGGATAATTCAATCCTGGACCTGTAACGCCATCCGGGCTCGCTCGCCTACCACTGAGGCACTAAAAGAGTAGGAGCCTTGCCGTGAGTACTCCCGCCGAAGAGCGCACCGCCTCCCTGCCGCTGACCGCCTCCCGCGACCCGCGGGCGGCGCGGTTCAGCCTCCGGCGCCTGCTCCTGGGCATCTCGGCGGCGGAGACCTCCTTCGCCCGGCGCCGCTTCCGCGGCGACTCGGCGGCGGTGCGCGAGCGGCTGGAGGAAGTGGGCCGCTGCTTCGTCCACGGCTACAACGCCGCCCTGGAGGAGGACCGGCCGCTGCCTCTCGCGGCCCGCCTGGAGTCCGAGGTGGCGCACGAGTATCGAGGCTTCGCCTACGAGGGCGCCGGCATGGCCTTCGCGCTCCTCGACACGTTGATCCCCGGCCGGCGGGATCGCCTCGCCCGTTTTCTCGCCGGGCCGGGGGACGCCCACGCCTACATCGTCCACGTCGGGGCGGGCTGGATCCTGGCCCGGCTCCCCCTCTCGCCGGAAAGGCTGCTGGCGCGCCTGCAGGATCCGCTGCTGCGCTGGCTGGCCCTCGACGGCTACGGCTTCCACGAAGGCTTCTTCCGCTGGCCGCGCGCGGTCGAGCGCCGGCGGGTGCCCCGCAAAGTCCGCGGTTACGCGCGCCGGGGTTTCGACCATGGGCTGGGGCGCAGCCTGTGGTTCGTCGACGGCGCCGACGTAGGGCTCATCCCGCGCACGATCGCCGCCTTTCCGGAAGGCCGCCGGCCCGATCTGTGGAGCGGCGTCGGGCTCGCCTGCGGCTACGCCGGCGGCCGCGGCCGGGAGGATCTCGAGACGCTGCGGCGAGCGGCGGGAGCCCACGCCCCTCTGCTCGCCCAGGGCGTCGCCTTCGCCGCCAAGGCGCGCGAACGGGCCGGCAACCCGGCCGAGCACACCGAGCTCGCCACGCGGGTGATCTGCGGCGCCAGCGCCGCCGCCGCGGCCGCGGTGACCGACGAGGCCGGCCGCGGCCTGCCCGCCGACGCCTCCGGGGAGCCCGCCTTCGAGGTCTGGAGACGGCGCATCCAGGATCGTTTCCGCGAAAGGAGTCTGCCTTGACCGAACCGACCGGCTTCCTTGGCCGCCACGCGGCGCGGCTGACGGCGCTGGCCCTGATCGGCGCCCTCTACGGCTTCGCGCGCCTGCCGGCGCTGCCGGAGAGCCAGCGGCAGGCCCTGGCCTCCCGCTTCGCCTTCACTCGCCTGCCGCTGGCGGCGCCGCCCGGCGATCTCACCCGCTCGGTACGCGACGTCCATCCCGACTACCGCGACATCGCGGCCTGGATCTCCAGCGTCGGCGCCGGCGTGGCGCTCAACGACCTCGACGGCGACGGCCTGGCGAACGACCTGTGCACGGTCGATCCGCGGGTGGACCGGGCGCTCGTCGAGCCGGTGCCGGGCACGGGCGCGCGCTATCCGCTGTTCGCCCTCGATCCCGCTCCCCTCTTCTACGACGCGCGGACCACGGCGCCCATGGGCTGCCTGCCGGGAGACTGGAACGAGGACGGGCGCATGGACCTGCTGGTCTACTACTGGGGCCGGCCGCCCATCGCCTTCCTGCGCCGCGCCGGCTCCGGCTCCCCCTCGGCGGCGGCCTACCGCGCCGTCGCCGTCGCGCCGGCGCAACAGATCTGGAACACCAACGCCCTGACCAGCGCCGACGTGGACGGCGACGGCCATCTCGATCTCATCGTCGGCAACTACTTCCCGGACGGCATGCGGGTGCTCGACGCCCGCGCCGTCGACCGCGCCCACATGCACCGCTCGATGTCGCGCTCGGAGAACGGCGGCCGCAACCGCCTGCTGCTCTGGCGCGGCGGCTCCGCGGGACCGCAGCCGGAGGTGCGCTTCGCCGACGTCGAGCACGCCTTCGACGACCAGACCACTTTCTCCTGGACGCTCGCGGTGGGCGCCGCCGATCTCGACGGCGACCTGCGGCCGGAGATCTATTTCGGCAACGACTTCGGCAACGACCGGCTGCTGCACAACCTGTCGACTCCCGGCCGGCCGCGCTTCGCCGTGCTGGAGGGCCGCAGGACGTTCACCACCCCGGCCTCCAAGGTGCTCGGCCGCGACTCCTTCAAGGGCATGGGCATCGATTTCGCCGACGTCAACGGCGACGGTATCCCCGACCTCTACGTCAGCAACATCGCCCAGAACTACGCGCTGGAGGAGAGCCACTTCGTGTGGGTGAGCACGGGCGACCTGCGGCCGCTGCGCGACGGCGTGGCGCCGTGGACGGATCGCGGCGAGGCGCTGGGCCTCTCGCGCAGCGGCTGGGGGTGGGACGCCCGCTTCGCCGACTTCGACGGCGACGGCGTGCCCGAGGCGATGCAGGCCGTCGGCTTCGTGCGCGGCGAGAAGAACCGCTGGCCCGAGCTGCACGAGCTCGCCATGGGTAACGACAACAACATGGACCATCCCGCCATGTGGCCGCACTTCACGCCGGGCGACGATCTCTCCGGGCACCTGCACAATCCCTTCTTCGCCCGCGCCCGCGACGGCCGCTATTACGACGTCGCGCCCGAGCTGGGCCTGGACGACAGCCACGTCAGCCGCGGCATCGCCATCGCCGACGTCGACGGCGACGCCGATCTCGACTTCGCCATCGCCGACCAGTGGGAGCCCTCGTGGTTCTTCCGCAACGACAGCCCGCGGCGGAGCTCCTCGCTGCTGCTCGACCTGCGGCTGCCGGCGGCGGGCGGCCTCACGCGGCCGGCGGTCGGCGCCGAGGCGGCGGTCTACCTCCCCGGCGGCCGGCGGCTGGTGGGCCAGGCGGACGGCGGCAGCGGCCACTCGGGCAAGCGGTCGCCGGAGATCCATTTCGGCCTGGGCTCCATGACGCCGGGGACGCCGCTGCGGGTGGAGGTGCGCTGGCGGGACGGCGGCGGCCGGGTGCGCTCGGAGACTTTGCGCCTGGCGCCCGGAAGGCACCGGGTGACGCTCGACGCTCCGGGAAGGGAGGGCTGAGACATGGCGCAAGGCAAAGACGTGCGTCTCGCGGCCCTGCGGCGGTTCGCCTTCGCCATCACCTTCCTCAACGTCCTCGGCCACGCCGTGCTCGGCTTCGAGCAGTCGCTGGCGCAGCCCGTCGTCGCCCTGCTGACGGCTTATTCGACGGAGCTCCTGCTCGAGTGGATCGACGCGCGGCGGCTCGGCCGCCGGCCCCGCTTCCTGGGCTCCGCCCGCCGGCTCGTCGACTTCCTGCTCTCGCCTCACATCACCGGCCTCGCGGTGGCCATGCTGCTCTACGCCAACGACCGGCTGTTGCCCGTCGCCTTCGCGGCGGCCACCGCGATCGGCTCGAAGTACGTCTTCCGCGTCGGATTGAACGGCGCGCGGCGGCACGTCTTCAACCCGTCGAACCTGGGGATCACGGCCACCCTCCTCGCCTTCCCCTGGGTGGGCATCGCGCAGCCGTACATGTTCACCGAGAACCTCTCGGGCGCCTGGGACTGGGTCCTGCCGGTGATCATCATCTGCTCGGGCTCGTTCCTCAACGGCAAGCTCACCAGGAAGCTGCCGCTGATCGGCTCCTGGCTCGGCGCCTTCGTGCTGCAGGCCGTCGTCCGCCATTTCCTCTTCGGCAACCTGCTGCCCGCCTCGCTCAACCCGATGACCGGCGTCGCCTTCCTGCTCTTCACCTTCTACATGGTGACCGACCCGGCGACGACGCCCGTCACGGCGCGCGGCCAGGCCGCCTTCGGCGCGGCGGTGGCGGCGGCCTACGGCACGCTGATGGCGTTCCACATCGTCTTCGGTCTGTTCTTCGGCCTGAGCCTCGTCTGCGCCGGCCGCGGCGCGCTCCTCTACCTACAGGCCCTGGCGGCGCAGCGGGCCGAGGCGCGGGTGAAAGTGCCGATCCCGGCGGAGGCCTGAGATGAGCGAAGGCATCGCCATCGTCGGCATGGCGTGCCGCTATCCCGACGCCCGCAATCCGGGCGAGCTGTGGGAGAACGTGCTCGCCCGCCGGCGCGCCTTCCGCCGCGTGCCGCCGGAGCGGCTGCGCCTGGAGGACTACACGCAAGGCGATCCGGCGGACCCGGACGGCCTCTATCCGATCGAGGCGGCGCTGCTCGAGGGCTGGGAGTTCGACCGCGTGCGCTTCCGCGTGGCCGGCCCCACCTACCGCTCGGCCGACGCCGCGCACTGGCTCGCCCTCGACGTCGCCGCCGAGGCGCTCGCCGACGCCGGCTATCCCGACGCCGCGGGACTGCCGCGCGACGCCACCGGCGTGCTGCTCGGCAACACGCTGACCGGTGAGATCTCGCGCGCCAACACCCTGCGCCTGCGCTGGCCCTACGTGCGCCGGGTGGTCGCCGGCACGCTGGCCGGGGAGGGCTGGGAGGACGGCAAGATCGGCGCGCTCCTCGAGCGCATCGAAGAGGCCTACAAGGCCCCGTTCCCCGCGCCGATGGAAGAGTCGCTCGCCGGCGGGCTCTCGAACACCATCGCCGGGCGCATCTGCAACCACTTCGACCTGCACGGCGGCGGCTACACGCTGGACGGCGCCTGCGCCTCCTCGCTGCTCGCCGTCGCCAACGCCTGCTGCTCGCTGGCCGCGGGCGATCTCGACGTCGCCCTCGCCGGCGGCGTGGACCTGTCGCTCGATCCCTTCGAGCTGGTGGGCTTCGCCCGCCTCGGCGCCCTGGCGCGCGGCGAGATGCGGGTCTTCGACGCCCGTTCCTCCGGCTTCCTGCCCGGCGAGGGCTGCGGTTTCGTGGCGCTGATGCGCGAGAGCGACGCGGCCCGCCTCGGCCGCCGCGCGTATGCCATCCTGCGCGGCTGGGGGATCTCCTCGGACGGCCATGGCGGCATCAGCCGGCCCGAGGTGGCGGGCCAGAAGGCGGCCCTGGCGCGGGCCTACCGGCGGGCCGGCTTCGGCATCGAGAGCGTCGCCTACTTCGAGGGGCACGGCACCGGCACCTCGGTCGGCGACGCCGCCGAGCTGGCCGCCCTGTGCTCCGCCCGCCGCGAGGCCGCCCAGGACGCGCCTCGAGCTCCCATCGGCTCGATCAAGGCCAACATCGGCCATGCCAAGGCGGCGGCGGGGGTCGCGGGACTGATCAAGGCGGCGCTCGCCGTCCATCAGCAGGTGCTGCCGCCCAACACCGGCTGCGAGGAGCCTCACCCCGAGCTGCAGGGTGAGGGCGCGCCGCTGCGCATCCTCGACCGTGGCGAGCCCTGGCCGCCGGGCGAGCCCTTGCGCGCCGCCGTCTCCGCCATGGGCTTCGGCGGCATCAATACCCACGTGGTGCTGGAGGCGGCTCGAGTGGATCGCCGGTCCGCGTTGACGGCTCAGGAGAGCGAGCTGCTGGCGTCGTGGCAGGACTCCGAGCTGCTGCTGCTCTCGGCGCCGGACTCTGATGCCCTGGCCGACGAGGTGGAGCGACTGGCGAAGCTGGCGGTCCGTCTGTCGCGCGCCGAGCTCACCGATCTCGCCTGCGAGCTCGCCCGGCGGCTGAGCGCCGGTCCGGTGCGGGCGGCGATCGTCGCCTCGACGCCTTCCGAGGCCGCCGAAGGACTGCACCGGCTCGGCGAGTGGCTCCGCGCCGGCGAGACGGCACAGCTGGACGCGCGC
The DNA here is from genome assembly GCA_046765915.1 of Acidobacteriota bacterium. GTDB lineage: Bacteria > Acidobacteriota > Thermoanaerobaculia > Multivoradales > UBA5704 > DATARR01. Next base: position 35,299 of record JBKPTH010000026.1, read on the forward strand.
CACGGCGTCTTCCTCGGCGAAGGCGCTCGGGACCTTCGCATCGGATTCCTCTTTCCCGGCCAGGGCTCGCCCTCCCACCTCGACGGCGGCGTCCTGCGCCGGCGCTTTACAGACTTGGAGCCGGTCTACGATTCGGCGGGGCTCGACCCGCGGGCTGACCCGGTGGACACGGCCGTGGCGCAGCCCGCAATCGTCGCCCACTCCCTCGCCGGACTGCGGCTGCTCGACCGGCTGGGCGTCCGTGCCACCGCCGCCGTCGGGCACAGCCTGGGAGAGGTCCCGGCGCTGTGCTGGGGCGGCGCCTTCGACGAGACAGCCGCCTTGCGCCTCGCCGCCGTCCGCGGCCGCGCCATGGCCGATCTCGGCGGCGAGCACGGCGCCATGGCGAGCCTCGACGCGGGAGCCGGTACGGCGGCGGATCTGCTCGGCGAAGAGGGAGCCGTCATCGCCGGTTACAACGGACCTAAACGTACCGTAATCTCTGGAGATGCGGGCGCGGTCGAGGCTGTCCTGGAGCGCGCCCGCGACCGAGGCATCGCCACCACGCGGCTGCGGGTCTCGCACGCTTTTCATTCGCCTCTGATGGCTGCGGCGGGTCCACGCCTGAAGACGGAGCTGGAATCGATTTCCCTCAGGCCGCTCTCCCGCTCCGTCATCTCCACCGTGACCGGCGGACCGCTCGCGCCGCAGGCCGATCTGCGCGATCTGCTCCAAGCCCAACTGACCTCGCCCGTGCGCTTCGCCGAGGCCCTGGAAGCGGTGAAGGATGAGGCCGACCTGTGGATCGAGGTCGGTCCGGGACGCGCTCTCGCCGAGCTGGCCGGCGAGATCCTTGGCGCGCCGATCGTCTCTCTGGATATCGGCGGCCCGTCGTTCGCGGGCGTCCTCGCAACGGCCGGCGCGGCGTTCGCGCTCGGCGCGCCGATCGACGCACCGTACCTCTTCGCGGAACGCTTCAGCCGTCCCTTCGATCCCGAGCGGCCGTTGCGGTTCCTGACGAATCCGTGCGAGACGGCGCCGGTGATCTCAGGAAACGTAGGGGCGGGGACGAGCCCCGCCCCTACGAAAAACGAACAAACCGTCCGCGCCCTCCTCCGCCACCTCGTCGCCGAACGGGCCGAGCTGCCGCCGGACGCGATCCGCGAGGACAGCCGCCTGCTCTCCGATCTCCACCTCAACTCCATCTCCGTCGGCCAGCTCGTGGTCGAGGCGTCGCGCCGGCTCGGACTGCGCCCGCCCGCCTCCCCTACCGACTACGCCCGCGCCACGGTGGGAGAGATCGCGGCGGCCCTGGAGGAACAGACCGCTCTCGGCGATGCCGCGGAGGCCGCGGGGGCTCCGGCCGGCGTGGATTCCTGGGTGCGCCCCTTCACCGTCGAGCTGGTGCCGCGCGATCTGCGGCATCGCGATAACGGTCCAGCGTCTTCAGAACGGAGCTGGCGGATCGTCGCGCCGCCGGGCCATCCTCTCGCCGCTGATCTGGCCGCTCGCCTGGACGGCACCGGTGTCGCGCTCTGTCTGCCTTTCGATCCCGACGAACGCCATGCCGGACTCTTCGCCGAGGCGGCGCGGGCGGCGCTCGCAGCTCCCCGTCCGCTACGTTTCGCGCTGGTGCAGCAGGGCGGAGCCGGCGGCGGCTTCGCGCGCAGCCTGCACCTGGAGGTCCGGGAGGCCAGGACCTGCGTCGTCGAGCTGCCGTTCGACCATCCCGATGCCGCCGCGTGGGTAGCGGCCGAGGTCGCCGCCGCGTCGGGCTATGTCGAGGCTCATTACGACGCCGAAGGCCGCCGGCGCGTGCCCGTGCTGCGGCTCCTCTCCGCCGCGCCGGCCGGGCCGCTGCCGCTCGGGCGCGACGACGTGCTGCTGGTGACCGGCGGCGGCAAGGGGATCGCAGCCGAGTGCGCCCTCGATCTCGCCCGCGCCACCGGCGCCCGCCTCGCCCTCCTCGGCCGCTCCCTGCCGGAGAGCGATGCCGAGCTGGCCGCCAACCTGGAGCGCATGGCCGCCGCCGGCGTGCGCGCTCTCTACCTCGCGGCCGACGTGACAGACGAGGCTACCGTATGCGCCACGGTGGCCCGCGCCGAAGCCGAGTTGGGACCCGTGACCGCGCTGCTGCACGGCGCCGGCGCCAACGCGCCGCGGCCGCTCTCGGCGCTCGACGAGGAGGGCTTCCGCCGCACGCTGGCTCCCAAGACGGCCGGTCTGCGTAACGTCCTCGCGGCGATCGATCCCGCACGGCTGCGGCTGCTGGTCGCCTTCGGCTCGATCATCGCCCGCACCGGACTGCCCGGCGAGGCCGACTACGCCGTCGCCAACGAGCAGTTGGCGCGGGCCACGGAACGGTTCGCGCACGCGCACCCCGGCTGCCGCTGCCTGGCGCTCGAATGGTCCGTGTGGGCCGGAACGGGGATGGGCGAGCGGCTGGGGACCGTCGAGACTCTGCGTGCGCAGGGGATCGCGCCCATTCCGATCGACGCCGGCATCGCCATGCTGCGCGAGCTGCTCTCGCGTCCACTGCCTTCCACTTCCCTCGTCGTGACCGGCCGCTTCGGCGATCCGCCGACGCTGGAGGTGGAGCGACCCGAGCTGCCGCTGCTGCGCTATCTGGAGAAGCCGCGCGTCCACATCCCCGGCGTCGAGCTGGTGGTGGACGCCGAGGTCTCCGCCGACACGGACCCCCACCTCGCCGATCACGTGTTCCGCGGCGAGCCGCTGTTCGCCGCCGTGCTGGGCCTGGAGGCGATGGCGCAGGCGGCGATGGCGCTGGCGGAGACGGACGAGATCCCCGTCTTCGAGGACGTCGCCTTCTCGCGGCCGGTCGCCGTGCCGCCGGGACGCTCGACCACCCTCCGCATCGCCGCCCTGCAGCGCGAGCCCGGACGCGTGGAGATCGCCCTGCGCGACGCGTCGACCGGCTTCGCGGCAGACCATTTCCGCGCCATCTGCCGCTTCGGCGAGCCCCGCGACGCCGCGCCCCTGCTCCTCCCAGGGCCTCAGAACGGCAAGATCGCGCTCGATCCGCAGGACCTCTACGGCCGCCTCCTCTTCCACCGCGGACGTTTTCGGCGCGTTCAGGGATATCGGAATCTCACCGCCACCGCATGCGTGGCTGAGATCTCGCCCGACGGCGCCGGCGCCTGGTTCGGCCGCTACCTGCCGGACCGCCTCGTGCTCGGCGATCCCGGCGCGCGCGACGCCGCCATCCACGGCATCCAGGCGTGCATCCCGCACGCGACCCTGCTGCCGGTCGGCGTCGAGCGGCTGATCAGCCGCGGCCTTCCCCGCGACGCCTCCCTCCTCCTCGCCGCCCGCGAGAGGAGCCGCCACGGCGATGAATTCGTCTACGACCTGGAGATCCTGACCGCCGACGGCCGCCTCTGCGAACGTTGGGAAGGGCTCGCGCTGCGCGCCGTGGACCGCATCGCGCCGCCGGAGGCCTGGAGCGCCGCCCTGCTCGCCCCCTACGTCGAGCGTCGCCTGCAGGAGATGCTGCCCGGGTCCCGGCTGGAGATCGCGCTGGAGCGGAACGGCGGCGGCGCGGCGGTCGGACACCGTCCCGACGGCAAACCGGAGACCGTGGGGCTCTCCCGCTCTCACGCCGGAGATCTGGTGCTGAGCGTGACCGGGGACGGCCGCCTCGGCTGCGATCTCGAGCCCGTCATCGGGCGCGCCGTGGACGTCTGGCGGGGCCTGCTCGGCGCCGAACGTTTCCGGCTGGCCGAGCTGATCGCTCGCGAGCACGGCGAGGAGCTGGACGGCGCGGCCAGCCGCGTCTGGACGGCGGCGGAGAGCCTGACCAAGGCCGGGGCTCCCCAGGAGGCGCCGCTCGTGCTGGAGAGGGACGCCGGCGACGGCTGGCTCCTGCTGCGCTCCGGCGCGCTGCGCATCGGCACGCTGCTCGCGCCGGTGCGCGAGCTGGCCGGCCCGGCGGCGCTGGCGGTGCTCGTCGAGAACTTCCATTGAAGGCCTACGAGCACCGGCACGTCGTCGGCTTCGAAGAGACCAACCTGGTCGGCAACGTCTATTATGTCAACCACCTGCGCTGGCAGGGCCGCTGCCGCGAGATGTTCCTGCGCGAGCACGCGCCGGGAGTCCTCGGCGAGCTGGCGCGCGACCTCACCCTCGCTACGGTGCGCTGCTCCTGCGACTACCTGGCCGAGCTCGCCGCCTTCGACGAGGTCGTGATCCGCATGCGCCTGGGCGAAATGGTGCAGAACCGCCTCATCCTGCTCTTCGAGTACTGGCGCCGCAACGGCGAAGGCGAAGAGCTGGTGGCCCGCGGCGAGCAGGTGGTCGCCTGCATGCGCCGCGAGGGCGAGCGTACCGTACCGGCGCCCATCCCGGCCGCCCTGCGCGAAGCGCTGAAGCCCTACTCCTGAGGCGGAGGGTTCCGCCGCGAGGCGTAGCGCTGCCGCAGGCGCCGGAGAATCATCTCGCGGCGGCGCCGCGTCGGGCGGGGCCGCTCCTCCTCGCCGCGCTGGTGGGCGAGCTCGCGGGCGATCTCCGAGTTGACCTCTCCCCCCATGAGGATGGCGAAGGCGGTCAGATAGAACCAGACAAGCAGCAGGATCACCGCGCCGAGCGAGCCGTAGGCGGTGGTGAAGGCGTGGCGGTACGAGAGGTAGAGCCGCAGCCCGAAGGAGGCGAGCAGCCAGAGAACGACGCCGGTCACCGCTCCCGGCGTTCCCCACTGCCGGTTGGGAGTGCTGCCGAGATTCGGCGCGTAGTTGTAGACCATCTCGAAGGAGATGAGGACGAACACCAGCACCAGCGGCCACTGGAAGAAGTGCCAGGCCACGGCGAAGATCCAGCCGATGCCCAACCGCTCCGCGAGCGCCTCGCCGATGGTGCTGCCATAGAAGATCAGCCCGAGGGCGCTGATGATGAGAACGGAGAAGGTCAGCGTCAGCACGATCGCGATCAGCCGCCGCTTCCACCACCGGCGGGTCTCCTTCAAGCCGCAGGCGACGTTGAGGGTGCGCGAGACGGCGATCATGCCGTTCGACGCCACCCAGGCCGTGAGGATCAGGGAGAGGTAGAGCTTGGTGCCGGTGCGGGCGGCTGCGATCTCCTCAAGGGTTTTGTTGAGCAACTCCGTCACGTCGCGGCTCGGCGAGACGCGGGCCAGGTAGGTGAACAGGATCCAGCGCAGGCCCGGATTGGCTTCCGCGAGATAGCCGAGCAGCGTGGTGAGGAAGAGCAGCAGCGGGAAGACGGAGAAGAGGAAGACGTAGGCGAGCTCAGCGCAGCGCCCGAGCACCTCGTCCTCCCAGATCTGCCGCAGGAGGCGCACGCCGAACTGCCTCCACGTCATCCCGGCGCGCGTCCAGAGAGAGGTCATGGCGAAAACGATAGCAGAGGCCCCATGCTAGAGTTTTTCGCTCGATGTCTCTGAGGGGGATTCGCCGCCCATGACCCGCGACCAGGCCGCCAAGCGGATCGCCAAGCTGCGCGACACGATCCGCCATCACGACTACCTCTACTACGTCGAGGACCGGCCCGAGATCTCGGACGAGGGATACGACAAGCTCTACCGCGAGCTGGTGGCCCTGGAGGAACAGTTCCCCGAGCTCGTCGCCGACGACTCGCCCACCCAGCGGGTGGCCGGCCGGCCGCTCGACGCCTTCCCGACGATCGAGCACGCGGCGCCGATGCTGTCGCTGGAGTCGGACCAGTCGGAGGCGACGCTGCGCCGCTTCGACGAGCGCGTGCGCAAGAGCCTGGGCCCGGAAGCCGCCCCCGAGTACGTCCTCGAGCCCAAGCTCGACGGTCTCTCCGTCGAGCTGGTCTACCGGGACGGCGCCCTGCTCCAGGCCTCGACCCGCGGCGACGGTCGGAAGGGCGAGGGGATCACCGCCAACGTGCGCACCATCGCCAGCGTCCCCCTGCGGCTGCGCGACGGCAAGCGCAAGCCTCCGCCGTTCCTCGCCGTGCGCGGCGAGATCATCATGTTCTCCGACGCTTTCGACAAGCTCAACGAGAAGCTGATCGCCGAGGGCAAGGAGCCGTTCGCCAATCCCCGCAACGCCGCCGCCGGCTGCGTGCGCCAGCTCGATCCGCAGATCACCGCCGCGCGGCCCCTCCACCTCTACGCCTACGACGTCCTCGCCGGCATGGAGGGCCTGGAGACGCAGTGGGACGTGCTCGCCGCCCTGCGCGGCTGGGGGCTCAAGGTCAACGAGCGCATCCGCAAGGCGGGGACGGTGGACGACGTCCTCGCCTATCACGCCGAGCTCGAAGCCTGCCGCGACGATCTCGGCTACGAGATCGACGGCGTCGTCATCAAGCTCGACGATCTCGCCGCCCGCGAAGACCTGGGCTGGACCTCCCGCCATCCGCGCTGGGCCTTCGCCTACAAGTTCCCGCCGCGCAAGGAGGTCACGCGCATCCTCTCGATCCTGCCCTCGGTGGGCCGCACCGGCGTCGTCACGCCGGTCGCCATCATGCTGCCGGTGGAGATCGGCGGCGTCACCGTCTCGCGCGCCACCCTGCACAACCGCGAGGAGGTGGCGCGCAAGGACGTGCGCGAAGGCGACCGCGTGCGCATCCAGCGGGCGGGCGACGTCATCCCGCAGGTCATCGAGCGCATCGACGAGCCGGAGCGCGAGCGGGCCGCCGAATGGCGGATGCCGGAGGCGTGCCCCTCCTGCGGCACGCCACTCACCGAGCGCGGCCCCTTCACCGTCTGCCCGAACAGCTTCGAGTGCCCGGCGCAGCTCGCCGGCCGCATCGTCCACTTCGCCTCGCGCGACGCCCTGGACGTCGAGGGCCTGGGCGACGAGACGGCCAAGCTCTTCGTCGCCAAGGGATTGGTGCGCCAGCTCCCGGACCTCTTCGAGATCCGTCCCGAACAGCTCGTGGAGCTGGAAGGCTTCGCCGAGAAATCCGCCAACAAGCTGGTGGACGCCCTCAAGAAGACCGCCGCCGGCGCCGAGTTCCCCCGCTTCCTCTACGGCCTGGGGATCCCGGAGGTGGGCGTCGCCGTGGCGCGCGACCTGGCGCGGCACTTCGGCACCTTCGCCCGCCTGCGCGCCGCCGATGAGGACGCCCTCCAGGAGGTCTCGGGCGTCGGTCCGCGCATGGCCGAGCAGATCACCACCTTCTTCCGCGAGCCCAACAACGCCGCCATCCTCGACGAGCTGGCGGCCAAGATCCGCCTCGTCGAGAGCGAGCCCGTTACGTCCAGCGAGGAGCCGGCGTCCGTAAAACCTCTCGCGGGGCAGAAGTGGGTTTTCACCGGCGGCCTCTCCCGCCTCTCCCGCCGCGACGCCCAGGCGTTGATCGAGTCCCTGGGCGCCCGCGCCACCGGCTCCGTCAGCAAATCGACCGACGCCGTGGTGGTCGGCGAAGACGCCGGCTCCAAGGCCGACGAGGCGCGGAAGCTGGGCGTGCGGACCCTGAACGAGGAGGAGTTCCTGGCCTTCCTGAAGGGAAATGGGGTCGAGGTCTGATCTCGGGAACTCCGGCGGCCAGATAACTGTTTTTCGTAGGGGTGGGGCTTGTCCCCACCCGCCCATACACCCTGGAGACGCGAATCATGAAATTGTTCCTGTCACTGACCGCCCTCGGGCTCGCCCTGGCCGGCGTCGCCATCGCCGCCGCGCCGGCGAAGCCGCTGCCGAAAGGACCCAAGACCGTGATCGAGAAAATCGAGAAGCCCGACGCCGAGTGGAAGAAGCTCCTGACGCCCGAGCAGTTCTACGTGCTGCGCGAGCACGGCACCGAGCGCGCCGGCACGAGCCCGCTCAACCACAATCACAAGAAGGGCGTCTACGTCTGCGCCGCCTGCGGCCTGACGCTGTTCAGCTCCGACACCAAGTTCGACTCCGGCACCGGCTGGCCGAGCTTCTGGGCGCCGATCGATCCCACGCACGTCGGCACCTCGGTGGACCGCAGCTTCTTCACCACCCGCACCGAGGTCCACTGCGCCCGCTGCGGCGGCCACCTCGGCCACGTCTTCCCGGACGGCCCGCCGCCCACCGGCCAGCGCTACTGCATGAACGGCGTCTCCCTGAAGTTCGAGGAGAAGGCGCAGTAGGGCCTCGAGTACGCTGATAGGAGACCTCAACCGGCGGGTTGGACAGTCCAACCCGTCAGTTGGAGAGCGCAACCGGCGAGTTGGACGTCCCAACTGGCGGGTTGGAGGGTCCAACCGGCGAGTTGGAGAGCGCAACCGGCGAGTTGAAGGGTCCAACCAGCGGGTTGGGGAGTCCAACTGGCGAGTTGGAGACCTCAACTGGCGGGTTGCAGAGCGCAACCGGCGAGTTGGAGACCTCAACCGGCGAGTTGGAGAGCGCAACCGGCGAGTTGAAGACCTCGACCGTCGCAATTGCGGCGTAACTTGCGCTATACTTACGCCCATGGAAGCGATCGCGATCAAGGGGCGCGGGGCGGGGCTCAATCCCAGGAACCGGTTCGAGATCATGGAAGTGGAGCGGGACCCGGAGATCCCGGGTCCCGAGCGCGTCGAGACGGAGCTGCTGCGGGACACCTCGCGCTCCCTCATCACGCGCAACGACAGCCCGGACGTCGGCTTCGAGGTGTCGATCAATCCGTACCGCGGCTGCGAGCACGGCTGCGTCTACTGCTACGCCCGGCCGTTCCACGAGTACCTGGGCTTCTCGGCGGGGCTGGACTTCGAGAGCCGCATTCTGGTCAAGGAGGACGCGCCGGAGATCCTGCGCCGCGAGCTCTCCTCCCCGAAGTGGCAGCCGCAGACGCTGGTGATGAGCGGCGTCACCGACTGCTACCAGCCGGCGGAGCGCAAGCTGGAGATCACTCGCCGCTGCCTGGAGGTGCTCGCCGAGTTTCGTAATCCGGTCGGCATCATCACCAAGAACGAGCTGGTGACGCGGGACATCGACCACCTCTCGGCGCTGGCGGAGCACGGCGCGGCCGCGGTCCACATCTCCATCACCACCCTCGACGGCGAGGTGGCGCGGCGCATGGAGCCCCGGGCCTCGCATCCGCGCGACCGCCTGAAGGCGATCGAGCGCCTGGCCGCCGCCGGCATTCCGGTGGGCGTCATGGTGGCGCCCGTGGTGCCGGCCATCACGGACCACGAGATGCCGAAGATCCTGGAGGCCGCCGCCGCCGCGGGAGCGACCTCGGCGGGATACGTCGTCCTGCGCCTGCCCGGAGCGGTCGCCGGACTGTTCGAGGAGTGGGTCGAGCGGCACTTTCCGGACCGTAAGGAGAAGGTGCTCAACCGCGTCCGCGACCTGCGCGGCGGGCGCCTGTACGACGCCCGCTTCGGCAGCCGCATGCGTGGCGAAGGCCTCTTCGCGGACCAGATCCGCACGACGTTCCAGACCTTCACGCGGCGCTACGGCCTCGACCGGCCGCGGCCGGAGCTCTCCACGGCGGCGTTCCAGCGGCCGGGCCTGCAGTTGGCGCTGTTTTGACCTGATTGCGAACGCGACAGGCTACGCGTACTCGTAAAGAGGGACCGTCCGGGCGGGCTCTGCGCGGTTGCGAAGCAGGGCCTCAATGTGGCGCACGGTCTCAGGCCTCAGCAGGACGTCACCGCAAATCGAGCAGACCTCAGCCGGAACGTGGTCGATCACGACGATACGTCCCTTGTGACGAACCGTATGCGTGATCTCCCGCGCTTCATATTCTCCTGGGCAACCCTGGATACTGCAGTTCATGGCCTCAATCCTCTTTGCGTCGGGGTGATCCACTTCGGAGGCTTTGGTTCATAGACGGTGATCAGAATCAGGAGCGGTCCTTTGGTCGTAGCCACAACGTGCAAGGGCCGCTGCTGCCGAGTATAGCCGCAGATGAGACAACATGGGCCGCGACGGTGCTGTGGATAGTTCTCGATGATTTTCCCAGACCGGATCGCCTCCAGAGCCTCCTCGAGGACAATGTTCTCTTCGGTCATCTCTTGTTGGGCGTGTTGAGTAACACGCAGAGCTTCCCTTTCGACCTGATCCCGGATCGGTCCAAGCAAGGTCTCAATATCATTCGGATCTGCTGGCATCTAAGATCCTCCCCTTTTCCGCATCCGGAACGCCGCGAGCGCCATCGGCTGTCCTTCAGGCAGCTTCTCCACCCTCCTGCGGATCGCCTTGCCCCAGCTCGCCTGGCCCGTCCACTTCTTGACGTCGATCGGCTCCGGCCGCAGGGTCTCGGCGGTGAACCTCTCGGCGAGATCGGGACGCGTCCGGCCCTGGCTGTCTACCGCGATCGCTCGCCAGTCGTCTCCGTCCTTGTAGATCGCCAGCAGACCGAAGACCTCTTCATCGCCGGTGATCTGCAGCAGAGCCACCCGGCCACGCGCCCCCTCCTCCAGCTCGAACAGAATGCCTTCGACGAGCGGATGGCCGGAGGAGAAGAAGTCGAGGGTCTCCTCCTCCACCGCCCGCTCGCGGCTGAAGGTGCCGAGAAAGCTCGCGCCCGGCGCCACGCCCGGTACGTACTCCACCAACGCCTCGTAGCCGAACTCGATTCGCCACGTCCGCTCGCCGCTCTGCTGGTCCACGTCGAAGCCGAAGCGGGAGGCGGCGCGCACCACCACGTCCTCGTTCAAGGCGTCGAGATCCGGCGGCACGCGGGCGAGGATCTGCGGCGCCATCTCCGGCCGGTACGGGTCGCGATGCAGCTCGTGGTAGGCGGCATGCTGCACCCGGTCGTGGGCCGCCTGGGCCTCGCGCAGCACCTTGTCGAAGAACGCAGCATCGACCTCCTCCGGCCCCTCGACCGCGGCGCGCTCCACCGCCTGAGCGGCGTGGCGCAGCTCCCTTTCGAGGCCGCCCAACGGCTCCTCGAAGAGGCCGATCGCCTCGTAGAGCTCCGCGACGGCGCGGGCGAAGCCGCCGGGCGGGCGGAAATAGAGGATCTCGGTCGGCAGCGTGCGGCCGATGCGGTCGAGACGCCCGATACGCTGCTCGACCACCGTGGGATTCCAGGGCAGGTCGAAGAGCACGAGCCGGCGGCAGAACTGAAAGTTTCGCCCCTCGCCGCCGGCCTCGGTGGAGATCAGGATCGAGGGTCCTTCGGGAAGCCGGAATTGCGCCACCTCGATGTCCCGCCGCTCCGGCGAGAGGTCCTCGTGGAAGATGCCCGCGCGCCGGCCCTGGCGCTCGATGGCCGCGCGCAGCAGGTCCAGGGTCTCGCGGTGCGCCACGAAGACGAGCGTCTTCTCCTGCGGTCCCAGCCAGCGGACGGATTGCTCGACGAGCCACCGCACGCGCGGATCCTGCGCCTGGGCCTCCGTGGCCAGAGCCGCGGTCTCGGTGTCTTCTCTTTCCAACACAGGCAAGAGGGCCGCGGGAGAGGCGAGCGCGCGGAAGACGCGGTCCGCCTTGCGCCGCCGGACCAGGGCGTTCTCGGCCGGCTGCGCGCGCAGGTGGCGCACCAGACGGTCGACGAGCTCCCATCCTTCATCGGCGACTTCAATCGGCACCGGCACGCGGGGCGGCAGGCCGCCGATGTCCACGCGCCGGGTGGCGCTGGTGCAAGGCGGCAGCGGCTCACGGGGGGCCAGGCGCTCGTCGAAGGACTCGTCCTCGGGAAACTCTTCCGGCCGCAGGAGCTGAAGCAGGCGGAAGAAGCCGTGGGCGTCGTCCTCCAGCGGCGTCGCCGTGAGGAGCAGGACGTGCCGGCCCAGGGCCGCGATCGGCGCCACGGCGCGGTAGGCCTCGTTGCCGGGGTGGCCCTTCGGCCGCCGCAGATGGTGCGCCTCGTCCACGACGAGGAGGTCGATCCCCGCCTGCACGGCCTGCTCCGTCAAGCGCCGGCGGCGGGCGAGGGTCTCCAGGCCGACGATCGCCCTGCGGTGGACGTCGAACGGGTTGAACCCCTCGCCGTAGTCCTTCGCCACGTCGTCCAGCCGCTTGTCGTCGAGCAGGGCGAAAACCTGGTGGTGCTTGCGCCACAGCTCGCCGAGCCACTGCAGGATCAGCGTCTCGGGAGCCACGACGAGGGTGCGCTCGGCCCGTCCGGTATGGAGGAGCCGGTTGAGGATCAGACAGGCCTCGACGGTTTTACCGAGACCGACCTCGTCCGCCAGCAGCCAGCGCACCGGATCGCTCCCGCAGGCACGCTCGGCCGCATAGAGCTGGTGCGCGAAGAGCTGGATGCGCCCGCCGAGGAACGAGCCGAGGCCGCCGGCCCGGCGCACCCGCAGCAGGCGAAGACCGTCGAGCCGGTTGGCGAAGTCCTCGAAGGCGTCCACGTTGCCGCGGGCCAGCCGCTCGACGGGCGAGACCTCGGCCGGCAGCGGCCAGAGATCGTCGAGCGCCACCTCGCGGCCGTCGCCGAGGAGGCACCGGCCGCCCTCGCACGATTCGACCATGACGATCTCTCCCGAGGGCTCCAGCCGCGCCCGGCCACCCGGCATTACCGTAAGCGGAGCGAGCGCGTCCGTGCCCGTGGCGAAGCTCAACGTCTGTCGAGCGTCCGGAAACTCGACGCGCAGTGTTCGTCCGTGAACCTCGACGATCCGGCCCGGCCCGAGCTCGGCATGGAAACGGTGGGTGACGCGATCGCCGGGCTTCCACATGGGGGGATGGATTGTAGCCTCGGATGCTTCTCTTGATCCGGGATCCCTCCCGCGGGCGTAGTATCCGCGGGAGGAAATCCATGGCCGACTATGCCTTCGTCACGCGCTGGAGCTTCCAGGCGCCGATCGAATCCGTCTGGGAGCTGATCGCGAAATCCGAGACCTGGCCGGACTGGTGGCCGGGAGTGGAGAAGGTGGAGCTGCTGGAGCAAGGCCTGGATGGCGGCGAGGTGGGGAGCCTCCGCCGGCTCACCTGGAAAAGCAAGCTGCCCTACAAGCTCAGCTTCGAGATGCGCACCACCCGCGTCGAGCGGCCGCACGTTCTCGAAGGCAGGGCGATCGGCGAGCTCGACGGCACCGGCCGCTGGGAGCTGCGCCGGGAGGCGGACTGGACCCACGTGCGCTACGACTGGCGGGTCGCCACCACCAAGCCTTGGATGAACCTGCTGGCGCCGCTCGCGCGTCCGCTCTTCGCGTGGAACCACGACGTCGTCATGGGCTGGGGCGGCGAAGGCCTGGCGCGCAAGCTCGGGTGCGCCTGGAGGAATGGCAAGGCATAGAATCCCGACGTCATGGAGGGCCGCCCCATGCGAGCCGTCGGACTCTACAAGTACCTGCCGATCGAGAATCCCGAAAGCCTGATCGATCTCGAGATCCCAAAGCCCGAACCGCACGGGCACGACCTGCTCGTGCGGGTCGAGGCGGTGTCGGTGAACCCGGTGGACGCCAAGGTGCGGGCTCCCAAGGAGAAGGTGGAGACGGAGCCCAAGATCCTCGGCTGGGACGCCGCGGGCACCGTCGAAGCCGTGGGCGAGGAGGTCTCGTTGTTCGCGGCCGGCGACGAGGTCTACTACGCGGGCAGCATCGCGCGGCAAGGGTGCGACAGCGAATACCACCTCGTGGACGAGCGTATCGCCGCCAGGAAGCCGCGCAACCTCTCGTTCGAAGAGGCCGCGGCCATGCCGCTGACGACGTTGACGGCCTGGGAAGCGCTGTTCGACCGGATGGCAGCTCCACGCTCGGACGGCCCGCGCGCAGAGAGCCTGCTCGTCATCGCGGGCGCCGGCGGCGTCGGCTCGGCCGCCATCCAGATCGCCAAGCGGCTCGCCGGCCTGCGCGTCATCGCGACCGCGTCGCGGGAGGAGACGGAGGCCTGGTGCTACGAGCTGGGAGCGGACGCGGTGATCAATCACCACGAGCCGCTGAAGCGAGAGCTCCTGGGGATCGGCGTCAACGAGGTCGATTACGTCCTCTGCGCCGCCGGCACCGAGGCGTACTTCCCCCGGCTGCCCGACGTGCTCAAGCCGCAGGGGAAGGTCTGTTTCATCGTCGGCGCCAGGGAGCCGGTCAACATCAACCTCTTCCAGGGCAAGAGCGCGGCGATCTGCTGGGAGCTCATGTTCACCCGGCCGACCTTCCATACGCCGGACATGCAGGCCCAGCACGACATCCTGGACGAAGCCGCCCGCCTGCTGGAGAACGGCACGCTACGGCACACGATGAAGGAGCACTACGGGACGCTCGACGCGGCGAGCCTGCGGCGGGCCCACGCCGCCATCGAGGCGGGAAAAATGATCGGCAAGCTGGTGTTGAGCGGGATCCCCGAGAGCTGAACCTTCCTCAAACCTCGAAGACGAACGCCGGTGCCTTGGCCCTGGCCTTGCGCCGCAACAGCATCTCCAGGTGAATCGTCGTCTCCTCGGCGAGGCTGGCATCGCCGCACTCCGGGCAGACCGCCGCCGGCACGCGATGGACGACGATCGTCCGCTCCTGGTAGATCACCGAATGACTGACCTCCCCCGCCTCGCGCTCCGCCGTGCAACCTGGGGTGTGGCATCTCATGAGCTCGTCTCCTCTCGGATCTACGGAACCACGCCTGAAGCATTGCAATTCCAGGGCCGGCTTCGCCCGCCGCTGGCTTAGAATGGCCAGTGCCCATTGGAGAGGCAACTTTCCGGCAGGCTCGGACGTAAAGATCGCCGAGGCCGTCAATCCCTGTCTGTCAAAAGGAATCCGAGATGCGCCGATTCGCGCTGCTGACCGTTTGCGCCTTCCTCACCGTCCTCCCCGTGTCGGGTGCCGAGCTCTGGCTGCGGCAGCCCACCCTCAGCCGGGACCAGATCGCCTTCACGTACGCGGGCGATCTCTGGGTGATACCGCGCGCCGGGGGAGACGCCCGGCGGCTGACCACCGGCCTGGGGCTCGAGACCGATCCCCGTTTCTCCCCCGACGGCCGTTGGATCGCTTTCACGGCGAACTATGCCGGCAACTATGACGTCTATCTGGTGCCGGCGGAGGGCGGGATGCCGCGCCGGCTGACCTGGCATCCCGGCGCCGACCGGGTCGCGGGCTGGACGCCGGACGGCAAGCGGGTGCTCTTCTTCTCGGGGCGCTCCAGCTTCCCGCGGCTCTACACGATTCCGACCGCAGGGGGTCTCCCGGACGAAGTGCCGCTGCCCAGCGCCGTGCAGGGATCGTTCTCTCCCGACGGTGAGCGCCTGGCCTACGTGCCGCACTGGCAACGGACGATGAACCCGATGAACTTCCGGGCCTGGAAGCGCTACCGGGGCGGCAGGACCTCGCCGGTCTGGATCGCCCGGCTCTCCGACTCGGCCGTGCAGAAGGTCCCCTGCGAGGGCTCGAACGATTCGGACCCGATGTGGATCGGCGACCGCGTCTACTTCCTCTCGGACCGCAACGGCGCGACCACCCTGTTCTCTTACGACACGGCGAGCGGCAAGGTCGTGGAGGCGCTGCGCAACGACGGCCCGGACATCGGCTCGGCCTCGGCGGGACCCGGGGGGATCGTCTACGACCAGTTCGGCAAGCTCTACCTCTTCGATCCCGCCGCCGGCCGCTCGCAGCCGGTGGAGGCGCGCGTCACCGGGGATCTCGAAGCGGTGCGCCCCTACTACGCGAAGATCGCGGATCACGTCGAATCCGCCGTCCTGTCACCCACCGGCGTGCGGGTGGCGTTCGAGGCGCGCGGCGAGATCCTCACCGTGCCGGCCGAGAAGGGAGACGCGCGCAATCTGACCCGCACACCCGGCGTCGCCGAGCGCTCGCCCGCCTGGTCGCCGGACGGCCAGCGGATCGCCTACTTCTCGGACGAGTCCGGCGAGTACGCGCTCCACGTCGCCGACCAGACGGGCCTCGGCAAGGTCAGCAAGATCGACCTTGGGCGTCCGCCGTCCTTCTTCTACTACCCGCGCTGGTCGCCGGACGGCTCGAAGATCGCCTTCACCGACAAGCGCTTGAACCTCTGGTACGTGGACGTGGAGAAGGGCAAGCCCGTCCGCGTCGACACCGACCTCTACGAAACCCCCTTCCGGCTCCTCGAGCCGGTGTGGTCCCCCGACAGCCGTTGGATCGCCTACACCAAGGACCTGCGCAGCCACCTGCGGGCGGTCTTCGTCTACTCGCTCGACACCGGCAAGGCCCGCCAGATCACGGACGGCATGAGCGACGCCCGCTACGTGGCGTTCGACAAGGGCGGCAAATATCTGTACTTCACCGCCAGCACCGACGCGGGTCCCACCACCGCCTGGCTCGACCTGTCGAGCGTGCAGCGCCCCGTCTCGCGCAGCGTCTACGTCGCCGTGCTCGACGAGGACCTGCCTTCGCCTCTCGCGCCGCAGAGCGACGAGGAGAAGTCGCCGCAGGAGAACAAGAAGGGCGAAAAAAATGATTCCAAACCCGCCCAAGTGAAGATCGACTTCGACGGCATCGATCAGCGCGTCCTGGCCCTGCCCATCCCGCCGCGCAACTACACCGCGCTCTTCGCCGGCAACGAGGGCGTCCTCTTCGTGCAGGAGAGCGCGCCTGTACCGGGCTTCGGCTTCGAGGGCTCCATCGTCCATCGTTTCGATCTCGAAAGCCGCAAGACCGAGAAGCTGATCGAGGGCGTCACCGGCTTCGACGTGTCGCGCGACGGCGAAAAGATGCTCGTCCGCCAGGGCAAGGCCTGGTCGATCTTCGAGACGGCCAAGCCGCCGGAGGCCGGCAAGGGCGCCCTCGGTCTGGAGGGCGTGGAGGTGCGGGTCGATCCGCGCGCCGAGTGGCGGCAGATGTACCGCGAGGTCTGGCGGATCGAGCGCGATTTCTTCTACGACCCCGGCCTGCACGGCGTCGACCTCGCGGCCGCGGTCAAGCGCTACGAGCCTTACCTGGACGCGATCGGCCACCGCGCGGACCTCAACGCCCTGTTCAACGAGATGCTGGGCGAGCTCACCGTGGGGCACCTCTTCATCGCCGGCGGCGACGCGCCGGAGGTCCCCGTCGTGAAGGGTGGGCTGCTGGGCGCCGATTACGAGGTGGCGAACGGCCGTTACCGCTTCGCCCGCATCTACAACGGCGAGAACTGGAATCCCGCTCTGCAGGCGCCCTTGACGCAGCCGGGGGTCAACGTCAAGCCGGGGGAGTACCTCCTCTCCGTCAACGGCGAGGAGGTGCGGGCCGGGGAGAACGTCTACCGATTCTTCGAAGCCACCGCCGGCAAGGCCGTGGTCCTGGAGGTCGGCCCCGATGCGGACGGCAAGGGCGCGCGCAAAGTGACCGTCGTCCCCATCGACAACGAGCTCGAGCTGCGCACGTTGGCCTGGATGGAGGAGAACCGCCGCAAGGTGGACGCGCTGAGCAAGGGCCGGCTCGCCTACGTCTACCTGCCCGACACGGGCGAAGACGGTTACACCAGCTTCAACCGCTATTTCTTCGCCCAGGTAGGACGGGACGGAGCGGTCATCGACGAGCGCTTCAACGGCGGCGGCTACGCGGCGGACTACATCGTCGACCACCTCCGCCGGCCGCTGCTCAACTACATCTCGACCCGGGAAGGAGAAGATTTCACGACTCCGGTGGGCTCGATCTTCGGACCCAAGGTGATGCTCATCAACGAGTCCGCCGGCTCCGGCGGCGACGCCCTGCCCTGGTACTTCCGCGAGCTGGGGATCGGTCCGCTGATCGGTACGCGTACCTGGGGCGGCCTGGTCGGCATCTATGATTATCCGCCGCTGATCGGCGGCGGCATCGTGACCGCGCCGCGCGTGGCCTTCTGGAGCACGGCGGGCGAATGGGAGGTGGAGAATCACGGCGTGGCGCCGGACATCGAGGTCGAGCTCGACCCCCAGGCCTGGCGCCAGGGGCACGACGCGCAGCTCGAGAAGGCCGTGCAGGTCGCCCTGGAGCTGCTGGAGAAGAACCCGCCGCCGCGGAAGCCCAAGCGGCCGGCCTATCCGAACTACCATCGCAAGGCGGGGGATGGCGGTCTCTAGCAACCCCGGCCGAATCGCCGCGATTCCAGGGCCTGGCGCCGCCTACCCGCCGGGATAGGCTGCCAGGCCCACCTCCGGGGACGTTCCGCGCGCGTGACGGAGGACGCTATAAAGAGCGCGGGAGGACGAACGTGAACCATACCGATTCCCAGGACTGGCAAGCCCGTTACGCCACCAAGGTCGCGACGCCGGAGGCGGCGGTGCGGCTCATCCCGCCCGGCCGGCGCATCCTCATCGGCTCGGGCGCCGCCGAGCCGGGCCGGCTCGTCGAGGCCATGGTGGCGCAGGGCGATCACCTGCTGGGCAACGAGATCTTTCACCTGATGACCCTGGGCTCGGCGCCCTACGTCCAGCCCGGCCTCGAGCGCCGCTTCCGGCACACCGCGTTCTTCATCGGCGCCAACGTCCGCGCCGCCGTGCAGGAGGGCCGGGCCGACTTCATGCCCGTCTTCCTCTCCGAGATCCCGCAGCTCATCGCCTCCGGCCGTGTGGGCATCGACGTCGCCCTCATCCAGGTGAGCCCGCCGGACCGCCACGGCTTCGTCAGCCTGGGCGTCTCGGTGGACATCGTCCGCGCCGCCGTCGACGCCGCCGCGGTCATCCTCGCCGAGGTGAATCCCAACATGCCGCGCACCCTCGGCGACTCCTTCCTCGACGTAGACCGCATCTCGGCGCTCGTGCCGGTGGATTACCCTCTGCCCGAACGGCCTCCCGAAAACCTGGACAGCGTCGCGCGCGAGATCGGCCGCCACGTGGCGACGCTGATCCCCGACGGCGCCACCCTGCAGATGGGGATCGGCAAGATCCCCGACGCCGTGCTCGCCGCGCTGACCGACCGCCGCGATCTCGGGGTCCACACCGAGATGCTCTCCGACGGCGTCATGCAGATGGCCGAGGCCGGAGCGATCACGGGCCGCAGGAAGAACTTCCTCCCCGGCAAGCTCGTCACCTCCTTCATCATGGGCACCCGCCGGCTCTACGAATGGGTGCACGACAACCCGCTCATCGAGATGCGGCCGAGCTCGTTCACCAACGATCCGTTCCAGATCGCCCGCAACGACAACATGGTGGCCATCAACTCCGCCCTGGCCGTGGACCTCACCGGCCAGGTGGCGGCGGATACGGTGCGCGGCCGCTTCTTCTCCGGCATCGGCGGCCAGGTGGACTTCATCCGCGGCGCGGCGCGCAGCAAGGGCGGCAAGCCGATCATCGCCCTGCCCGCCACGGCGCGCGACGGACAGGTGAGCCGCATCCAGGGCTGCTTCGAAGAGGGAACGGGCGTGGTCACCAGCCGCGGCGACATCCATTACGTGGTCACCGAGTACGGCATCGCCGATCTGTGGGGGAGGAACATCCGGCAGCGCACGGAGGCGCTGATCGGCATCGCCCATCCGGACTTCCGCGCCGAGCTGCTCGCCGCCGCCAAGGAGCGCTGCTACGTGTTCCCGGGATGGCCTCAGGAGAGAACCGACGCCAGGTCCTCCGGCAAGGTCCAGGGTCCGCGGCGGATCTTCTCCCAGGAGAATTCAGACAGCAGCTCGGCCGGCCGGCAAGCCTCCGGGTGATCGAGCAGCCCGAGCGAAAACGCGAGATACCCGGTCACCGCCTCCGGCCGCACGCCCGCCTCACGCAGCGAGCGCAGGGTGAGGCCCTGGTCCCGCTTGGAGATCTTTTCGCCGCGGGCGTTCACCATCAGCGGCACGTGCGCGTACGCGGGCGGCTCGCCGCCGAGGGCCTCGATGAGCTGGATCTGCCGCGCCGTGGAGGCGAGCAGGTCCGCGCCGCGCACCACGTCGCCGATGCCCATCGCCAGATCGTCCACCACCACGGCGAGCTGGTAGGCGTAGAGGCCGTCGCGGCGCTTGAGCACGAAGTCGCCCACCGTGAGATCCACCCGCTCGGTCACCGGCCCGCAGACCCGATCCAAGAACGTCACCGGCCGGTCGTGCACGCGGAAGCGGATGGCCGCCTCCGGCCGTGCGGCGCCGCGCAGCCGCTCGAACCAGCCCGGCTCGACGTATTGCGGCCGCAACGACGGCGGATACGGCGCCTCCTCCGCACCGTGCGGCGCCGAGGCGATCGCCTGCAGATCCTTGCGCGACAGGCGGCAGGGGAACAGCCGCTCCGCCGCCGCCAGACGCGCCAGAGCTTCTTCGTAGAACGCCGACCGCCGCGACTGCTCGTACGGCGCATACGGCCCGCCAACGTCCGGCCCCTCGTCCCAGTCCAGCCCGAGCCAGGCGAGGTCCGCGAGCTGCGCCTCGGCCAGACCGGGCACCACGCGCGGCGGATCGAGGTCCTCCAGGCGCCAGACGAAGCCGCCACCCCGGCTGCGCGCGGAGAGCCACGCCGCAAGCGCCGTGCGGGCGTTGCCGGCGTGGATCATGCCGGTAGGGGATGGCGCGTAACGGCCGCGCGGTGCGGGAGGCCCCATGAGCCCACGCCTTGTATCATCGCAGGCCCGTGAACGTCTCCTTTTCCCGCCGCCTGCCCTGGGAACACGCGCGGAACCGCCTGACGCTGGCCCTCGAGGAGCGGCGGGCCCGCGGCCTGCCGACCATCGATCTCACCGAGACGAACCCGACGCGCGTCGGTCTGCCCTACCCCGAAGAGGAGCTGCGCGAGATCCTGCGCCGCGCCGCCGTCGCGGAATACCAGCCGCACCCGCAAGGCCTGCCCGAGGCGCGCCAGGCGCTCGCCGCCGCGCTCTCCACGCCGGCGGATCCGGTGGCGCCGGACGACCTCGTCCTCACCGCCTCGACGAGCGAGTCCTACTCGTATCTCTTCAAGCTGTTCGGCGACCCCGGCGACGAGGTGCTGACCGCCGCGCCCTCCTATCCTCTCCTCGACAGCCTGGCGGCATTGGACGGGCTTGCGCTCCGCCATTTCCATCTGCGGCCGGCGCGCGGCTTCGCCCTCGATCCGGAGGCGGTCGAGCTCGCCCTCTCTCCGCGTACCAAGCTTCTCGCTCTCGTCCACCCCGGCAACCCGACGGGGACCTTCCTCACCGCCGCGGAGCAGAGCGCGATGGTCTCCCTCTGCGCCTCGCGCGGCATTCCGTTGATCTCCGACGAGGTCTTCGCCGACTATCCGCTCGCCGCGCCGGCCGGCCGCGCCGGTCCGGCGGCGGCATCCGAGGGAACGTTGTCGTTCACTCTCGGCGGTCTTTCCAAGAGCACGGGCCTGCCGTCCTGGAAGCTCGGCTGGATTCGCGTCGGCGGCCCGGCGGACCTCCGCCGCCGCACCGTCGCCGCCCTGGAGCTGGTGGCGGACAGTTACCTCTCCGCCGCGACCCCCGTGCAGAAGGCGCTCGCGGAAATTCTGGCGCTCGCGCCGCGCATCCGCACCGCGATTCTCGACCGGGTCCGCGGCAATCTCGCCGTGTTACACGAGGCTCTGGCAGGCCTCTCCGGAGTAAAGCTTCTCGAGCCCCAGGGCGGCTGGTCGGCTGTGCTTCGCGTCTCGCATCCGAAGGCCGACGAGGAGATCGTCCTCGATCTCCTGGAGCATGCCGGAGTCCTCGTCCATCCCGGCTACTTCTTCGACTTCGCGACGGAGGACTTCCTCGTCCTCTCTCTGCTTCCCGAGCCGGACCGGTTTGCCGAAGGCATCCGCCGTCTCGCCGGCTGGTTCAAAGAGTAGCGACTCAGAAACCGATCCGGCCGCGCTCGCAGGCGCCCGGCGGCTCCATCAGGGCGCGGACGGCGGCGAAGACCTGGCGGAATTGAGTGTCATAGCGCTTCTCGAGCTCCTCCAGCTTGCGAGCCAGCTCCACGTGCGTGGCGAGCACCTGCCGCATGCGGATGAAGGCGCGAACGACCATGACGCTCGCCGCCACCGCCCTTGGCGAGCTCAACACGTTGGCCGCCATGATGGCGCCGTGCTCGGTGAAGGCGAGCGGCAGAGCCGGCGAGTACTTGAGCCGGGTGAGGTGGTCGCAATTTGCGACCACCTCGGCCTTTTCCTCTCCCGTCAGCTCGACCAGGAAGTCCGGCGGGAAGCGGTCCCGGTTGCGCCGCACCTGCTCGTTGAGCCGCTTGGTGGAGACGCCGTAGAGCTCCGCCAGATCGGCATCCAGCATCATTTTCTCGTTTCGAATCAACAAGATCGAACGCTCGATCCTCTCGGCGGGAACCAGCGCCAGGGCTCGGGCCGGAGCCCTCCGCGCCTTCCCGGACTTCACCTTGGTGCTCTTGGCCATGTCTTTCTCCCTCGCGGTTCAAGGGCCCCTGAGGTGGTCGCAAAATGCGACCACCTCGCCGTCCGCCGTCCCGCCTCAGGGGCGGGTCGCGCTGGAGCTGGCATCCCCATGCCCTATAAAGTCGGAAAAACCGCCTCCGATCTTGCAGCTTTCTTCGGTCCGGCCGGAGGTGGTCGCAAAATGCGACCACCTCGCCGAGCCGGGTAGAATCCAGGCATGGCCGAGGACCTGCTGGAGAGGCTGAGGAAGCTCTGCCTCGCGCTGCCGGAGACGACCGAGCGCATCAGCCACGGCGAGCCGACGTGGTTCGTGCGCGGCAAGAAGACGTTCGTGATGTACGCCGATCACCACCACGACGATCGGCTGGCCTTCTGGTGCGCGGCGCCGGACGGCGCGCAGCAGGCGCTGGTGGCGGCGGATCCGCAGCGCTTCTTCGCGCCGCCCTACGTCGGCCACCGCGGCTGGATCGGCGTGCGGCTGGACGTGCCCGGCGTCGACTGGGGAGCCATCGCCGACCTGGTGGAAGACGCCTACCGCGCGGTCGCTCCGGCGCGCCTGGTGGCGGCGTTGGAGAGGTGAGGGAGCGCGAGCCGGCGCAGCAGGGCTTCGTAGCCGTCGAGCACGCGCGGCATCGAGGTCAGCTCGCGCACCTGCCGCATGCGCTCCAGCCCCCGCTGCCACTCCGCGGTGCCGAAGGCGGCGCGGGCACGCTCGATGGCGGCGAGGATCGAGCCCCGCTCCGGCTCGCAGTAGAACGGATAGTCCTCTCCCAGCAGCTCGACGGTGCTCGCGTCGCGGGTGGTGATCAAGTTGGCGTCGCAGGCCGCCGCCGTCGAGACCTTGCAGTTCGGCTTGTAAAGGAACTCCCGCCCCGGCTCGCGGATGGAAAGGTGGCAGTTGAAGCGCGCCGCCGCCTCGAAGTAACCGTGGTCGACGTACTCGACGCCCGGCAGCCGGCCCCACAGGGCCAACGATCGCGACAGGCCGAGATAGCCGATGGACAGCCGGTCCCGCGGCGCCTGGTGGACGGAGTAGCGGGGGTCCCATTGATGATAGATCAGGCAGTCGGCGCGGTCCGGCCGTCCGAAGTCCTCGAGCTGCCGGCGGTTCTTCAGGATGAGCGCGTCGAACAACCAACGGTTCTTGATCCGGCGCTTGAAGCAGACCGTATCCTGAACGTCGAGCACCAGCCGGTTGCCGCGGGCCCGCGCCCGCAGCAGGTGATCGAGGCGGGAGGTCTTGATAAAGATGAGGATGCCACCCTGGAGGCCAGCCAGCTCGCGGACAGGGAGCGAGCGGGCGTCCCAGCCGCGGTCGCGCAAGCCGGCGGCGATCTGGTCGGCCCCCATGATGGTCGAGCCCTTCTCGTAGTACTTGATAAAGGTGATCGGAAGGCTCGGCCGTCCGCCCGGCTCCGGTTCGCTTTCGTTCTTCATCGTTTTCCTCGCTGCCGGCCGCGCGCCATTGTAATCACAACCGACGCGGCGAGAGAAATCGTGCACAAACTGAATCTGATCGTCGCAAATTCGTTTGCAAAACCGAGGCGAGTCCGTGTTACTATTGCCGCATGCCGAATCGCACCAAAAAGCATGCGAAAAAGCCGCAGAGCATAAAAAAGGCCCCTGCCACCCCCATGGCCACCAAAGCTCCCGCCAAGCCCGAAGATCCCGTCACCGCCTTCCTCGCCCGCATGGGCACACCGAAGGATGCCACGCGGGACCTCGACCCCGCCCGTCGCCGCGAGATCGCGCGGCGAGCGGCGCGGATGAGCTCGATCGCCGCCAAAAAGGCCGAGCCGAAGAAGAAATGAGCTGAACCCTAAGAGATCCGCAGCACTTTCGCACCGCGGATGCGGCGCGCCTTGAGCTCGCGCAAAGCCTGGTTCGCCGCCTCCAGGGGGAATTCCTGCGTCTCCGGTGCGAGGGGGATCTCGGCGGCGAGGGCGAGAAACTCCCTCACGTCGCTCCGCGCCACGTTGGCGACGCTCTTGATCTCCTTCTCCAGCCACAAGTCGCGCGAATAGTCGAGACGGAGCAGGGCCTCCTTGTCCCGCTCCTCCTTGCGGATGGCGTTGATCACCAGCCGACCCTCCGGCTCCAGGTTCCTGAGCGCCTCGACGACCGGAGCCCAGGCCGGCGTCGTGTCGACGATCGCGGCCAGCTTCTCGGGCGGCTCCTCGCCTGAGTCGCCCGTCCAGACGGCGCCGAGCTCGCGCGCGAAAGCCCGCTCGCCTTCACTGCGGGCAAACACGTGGACCCGGGTGTTGGGATAACGGTGGCGCACCATCTTGAGCACCAGATGGGCGGAGGCGCCGAAGCCGGTCAGGCCGAGGCTCTCGCCGTCGGCGAGGGCGGCGAGCTCGAGCGAGCGATAGCCGATCGCTCCGGCGCAGAGCAGCGGCGCCGCCTGGACGTCGGAGAACACGTCCGGGATGGGATGCGCGAAGGCCGCCGGCACCATCATGGTTTCGGCATAGCCGCCGTCGGCGTCGCGCCCCGTGGCGCGGAACCAGGGGCACAGGTTCTCGTTGCCCTCGCGGCAGTACTTGCACCGGCCGCAGGCCGAGAAGATCCAGGCCACACCCACCCGGTCCCCCTCGCGGATTCCCGTCACGCCGGCTCCCAGCGCCTCCACCCGGCCCACCGCCTGATGACCGAGGACCACCGGCAGCCGCGGCGGCGGCATGCGGCCCTCGATCTCGTCGAGCTCGGTGTGACAGACGCCGCAGGCGGCCACCCGGAGGCGGATCTCCCCCGCGCCGGGCTGCGGAACCGGCAGCTCGGCCAGGGCCAGCGGCTCGGGATTCTCCTCCAGAGACCCGAGCCGCGAGAGAATCATCGCCCGCATCGTCGGACGGCTCATGGCTCTACTCTGCCAGAACGAGCGAACCCTCACCACCCGTGGGTTAGGATCGCGGGCCGATGCGTTTCCTCTGGCCGCTGATCAACGTCCTGCAGATGGCTCTCGCCGGCGTCTGGACGGCATCCTGCATCACGGTGGCGCTGATCGCCAGCGCGGTCCGCGGGCGTCCGGACCCGGGGCTGGCTCTGGCGCGCCGCGTCTGGGCGCCGGGGTGCCTGCGCATCGGCGGCGCGCGGCTCCAGGTCGAGGGAAGGGAGCGGATCGAGCCTTCGCGAGCCTGCTTTTTCGCCGCCAACCACCAGTCCTGGATCGACATTCCGGTGCTGTTCGCGGCCTTGCCGCTGCCGGTGCTCTTCCTCGCCAAGCGGGAGCTGGCGCGAGTCCCCTTCATGGGCCGCTACATCGAGAAGATGGGCATGGTCTTCGTGGACCGCGCCGACCGGCGGCAGGCGGTGCGGACCGTGGGCCATGCTGCGGCGCGCCTGCGGGAGGGCAGGAGCATTCTCTCCTTTCCCGAGGGCACGCGGTCGCGGGACGGCCGCGTCCAGCGCTTCAAGACCGCCACCTTCGCCGCCGCCGTGGAGGCCGGCGTGCCGGTGGTGCCGGTGGCGCTCGCAGGCGCGGTCCACGTGCTGCCACGGGGACCCCTGCGCATCCGGCCGGGCCTCATCCGCGTGCGCATCGGAGAGCCCATCCCCACGGCCGGCCTGACCCGCGCCGACCGTACCGAGCTGGCCGGACGGGTGCAGCGAGAGGTGGAGGAGTTGTTGGAAGAGATGGAGGAAGAGTCGAGGCGTTCTACCCCTTGAGGCCGCCCCCCACCCAATCAACCACCCGCGCCCTACCCGCTCGTACGGCGCGCGGCACAAGCAGGTCCCGCTAGGATTGGCACCGAGGAGGAGAGCAATGGATATGACGATCACCTTTCCCGGCGGCGCCGCCGTCGACGCACACTTCAAAGGATTCACCGTGCACACGGACCAGACGCCCGAGCACGGCGGCGGCGGTACGGGGCCGCAGCCGTTCGATCTGTTCCTGGCGTCGCTGGGCACCTGCGCCGGCCTCTACGCTCTGCGCTTCTGCCAGCAGCGGGCGATCGATACCGCCGGTCTCGGCGTCAGCCTCTCCACGACCAAGGATCCCGGGGCTCCCGGTCTCCGCACGGTCCGCCTCGAGATCCAGCTCCCCGAGGGCTTTCCCGAAAAGTATCGCGACGCCATCGTTCGCGCCGCCGATCAGTGCCCGGTCAAGCGGCACATCCTCGAGCCGCCGGCGTTCGAGGTCGTCACCGTGCCGGCCGGCCAGCCCGAGCTCGCGGGAGTCTAGCGGCCCGTGTTTCCGATTCTCGAAACCCGCTTCCTCGCTCCCGAGGTCAAGCTCTTCCGCATCGCCGCGCCGCGCATCGCGCGCAAGCGGCGGGCGGGCCAGTTCGTCATCGTCCGCCTGCACGATCACGGCGAGCGCATCCCTCTCACCATCGCGGGCGCGTCGGACGGCGCCATCACGCTCATCGTCCAGGGGATCGGCAAGACGACCCGGCTGATGAACCTGCTCGGCGCCGGCGACGAGATCCTCGACGTCGTCGGCCCTCTCGGCCAGCCGTCGGAAGTGGCGCGCTTCGGAACCGTCGCGGTCGTCGGAGGCGGCGTCGGCACGGCGATCGCCTATCCGACCGCCGTGGCGTTCAAGGAAGCCGGCAACCGCGTGCTCGGCGTGGTCGGCGCGCGCAACCGGGAGCTGGTGATCCTGGAAGCGGAGATGGGAGCCGTGTGCGACCGGCTGGTGGTCACCACGGACGACGGCAGCTACGGCCGCCGCGGTCTGGTGACCGAGGCGCTCGCGGACCTGATGGCGGCCGAGCCCGTGCACCGCGTGCTCGCCATCGGGCCGGTGCCGATGATGCGCGCCGTCGCCGAGGCGACCCGGCCGCCGGGCATCCCGACCGTCGTCAGCCTCAACTCCGTCATGGTGGACGGTACCGGCATGTGCGGCGGCTGCCGCGTGCTGGTCGGCGGAGAGAGCAGGTTCGCCTGCGTGGACGGCCCCGAGTTCGACGCCCACGAGGTGGATTTCGCGGTGTTGCAGCAGCGCAATTCCATGTACCGCGAAGCCGAGGGCGCGTCTCTCCGCGCCTTCCTCGCCGATCCCGGGCCGGATCTCGCCCGGGTGCGCGGCGCCTGCCGCGCCGGAGGGGCCCAGGCATGAATCCCTACAAGCCGAGCGAGCGGATGAAGATGCCGCGCCGCGACATGCCGGCGCGGGACGCGGCGCTCCGCGGCCGCGACTTCGCCGAGGTCAACCTCGGCTTCGACGCCGATCTGGCGCATGGCGAGTCCCTGCGCTGCCTGGCCTGCGCCAAGCCCACCTGCAATCACGGCTGTCCGGTCGGCGTCAAGGTGAAGGAGTTCGTCGCCCTGGTGGAGGCGGGGGACTTTCTCGCCGCCGCCGCCAAGATGCGCGAGGACAACGTCCTGCCCGCCGTCACCGGCCGCGTCTGTCCGCAGGAGGACCAGTGCGAGGGCGTCTGCCTGCTCGGCAAGCGGGGAGCGCCGCTGGCGATCGGACATCTCGAACGCTTCATCGCCGACTGGGAACGCAGCACGGGCGTCGTCGGGCTGCCGCCGCGGGCCGCCGCCACCGGCTGCCGGGTGGCCATCGTGGGCAGCGGTCCGGCAGGCCTCGCGGCCGCCGGCGAGCTGGTGCAGCGGGGACACGGCGTGCGCGTCTTCGAGGCCCTGCACGAGATCGGCGGCGTGCTGATCTACGGCATCCCGGAGTTCCGCCTGCCCAAGGACATCGTCCGCCAGGAGGTGGACGCCCTGCGCCGCATGGGCGTCGAATTCGAGACCGACGTCGTGATCGGCAAGACGCT
Source organism: Acidobacteriota bacterium (assembly GCA_046765915.1). GTDB lineage: Bacteria > Acidobacteriota > Thermoanaerobaculia > Multivoradales > UBA5704 > DATARR01. The sequence continues at coordinate 63,012 of JBKPTH010000026.1, forward strand.
GACGGTGGACGAGCTGTTGGAGGAGGAGGGTTACGACGCCGTGTTCATCGCCACCGGCGCCGGCTTGCCGCGCTTCCTCGGCGTTCCCGGCGAGCATCTCAACGGCGTCTACTCCGCCAACGAGTTCCTCACCCGGATCAACCTCATGAAGGCTTATCGTTTCCCGGAGTACGACGAGCCGGTGTACGACTGCCGCGGCCGCGCGGTCGCCGTCGTGGGCGGCGGCAACACCGCCCTGGACTCCATTCGCACGGCCTTGCGCCTGGGAGCCCGCGAGGCGACGCTCATCTACCGCCGCTCCGAGGCCGAGATGCCGGCGCGCGCCGAGGAGATCCACCACGCGCGCGAGGAAGGCATCCGCTTCCTGACCCTGACCAATCCGGTCGAGTTCCTCGGCGACGAGAAGGGCCGCCTGCGGGCCGTCCGCTGCGTGCGCATGGAGCTGGGCGAGCCCGACGAATCCGGCCGGCGGCGATCGTCGGCGGTAGCCGGCTCGGAGCTCGAGATGCCGCTCGACGTGGCCGTCATCGCCGTGGGCACGGGCGCCAACCCCATCGTCCAGTCCACGACTCCCGGCCTCGCCACCGACCGCCGCGGCTACATTGCCGCCGATCCCGAGACCCTGCGCACGTCCAAGCCGGGCGTCTTCGCCGGCGGCGACATCGTCACCGGCTCCGCGACGGTGATCCTGGCGATGGGCGCCGGCCGCAAGGCCGCGCGTTCGATCGACGGCTATCTACGGAGCGCAGGCCGTCACCGCCACCTCGTCGAGCAGCCAGCGGTCGGGTTTGTCCGCGGGGGCCTCGCCGGCCGAGAAGAACAGGCGTAACGTCCGTCCTCCGCAGCCCGTGACGCCGCCCGCGGCGGCGTTGCACACCGCGTCGAGATCCACGACCGTATTGACGGGCGAGGAGTCCACGCCGCGGAAGAGGGTCTTCTCGCGGCCGGCACCGAGGATCGCGGAGGCCGGCACGGCCACCGCCGGACCGCCGTCCACCGACACCGCGAGAGAGCCGGCGTTGAGGCCGCTCGCGAAGCGCCGCCGGTGCCAGAAGGAGAGGCGGGTCTCCGTGGCGCCCTCGGGCACCGCGACGCTCGCCGCCGGGGAGCCGATGCCCGCGGCCAGCAGCTCCTTGGTCTGGCACACCGCGCTCTTCGTGCTCTCGATCCGCGCCGTCCAGATCTCCTCCTTGGTGCCGCCGCGCCGGTCCGTCCAGGAGGGGAAGAGGGTGCCCGCGATCCCCGACAGCGCGTTGTAGTCGCCGAACTGGAAGCCGGTGAACGAGCCCGCGCCGTCGCTCGACGTCGTGGTGACGCGGAACGGCGCGCTCCAGGTCACTCCGTCGTTGAACGAGGATTGATACCAGACGTTGACGTTCGTCCGCGACTCGCCGATGGTGTCGTAATAGATGAGGTGGAGCGCTCCCGTCGTGTCGTCGACGAGCAGCGCGGGCATGAACTGATCGCTCTTCGCCGCCTGATTGTTGAGCATCCGCGGCTTGCTCCAACGCAGGCCGCCGTCGGTGGAGCGGGTGAACCAGACGCGCGTCTTGCAAGTCGCCGCGGCGTTGGCGAACGGCTCATCCGACGCCGACTTGCAGCCGCGGGCGCCGGTGAGGTCCGTCCACACGGCGTAGACGAGGTTTTTCTTGCCGTTCTGATAGGCGGCGGAGCTGACGTACAGCGGCGCACCCCGCCGGACCTGGGCGGGAATGGGCATGATGAAAGCGTCGAACGTGGTCGCGATCCTGATCGGTTTCGAGAAGGAAGCGCCGCCGTTCGTCGAACGGCTGACGAAGATCCGGCGCAGCGCGGGATCGGGCCAGAAGGCGAAGACGGTGCCGGCGGCGTTGGTCTTGATGTCGGAGCCGATGCCGTACACCGTTTCGCCGGCGCTCACCCGCACCGGCTCGCCCCAGGCGCCGTTCGGACCCGTCCGGTGGTTCACGTAGATGAACGCGCCGTTGTGCCAGATGACGTAGACGTTGTCCTTGAACGGGGACTGCTCGCTGTGATCGGTCCAGATCATCTGCCGGTCGGCGCCGGTCTGCTCGCCCGAGATGGTGTCGTCGCTCTGCCAGTTCGCGCCGCCGTCGGTCGATTTGAAGGTGCGCAGCTTCAGGATCAGATCATTCGTATCGATCACGACGCCGATGGCGGTGGCCCAGGCGGTGCCGTCGGAGGTCCAATCCACGGCCGGGTCGGACTGGAATTGATCGTCGGCGACCGGCGGCAGCTTGCTCTGGTTCCAGGTCGCGCCGCCGTCCGTGGAATAGTGGATGGCCATTCGTCCGTGACCCGAGAGCTCGTTGGACGAGGAGATGATCCGGCTGGGATTCCAGTAGTTGACGCGGATGTCGGACTCGGCGCGGGCTTCGATCTGGTCTCCCGAAATGCGGAGATCCGGACCCGTGCTCACCGCCTTCGCCGGCGCCGCCGCGGCTTCCGATTCCGGCCCGGCCGGCCGCAGATCCGGATGATGCACCAGCCACTCGTAGACGTCCTTGAGCGCCAGAGGGTAGCCGCCCGTGGGGTTCGCCGCGGAGTATTCGTCGTCCGGATGGCTCTTGCGCCAGAGCACCCGCAGCCACGGCGGCACGCCGGCCTTGTCGCGGATCTCCTCGGGCCGCAGCATCTGGAAGTCCTGGTTCCGCGCGATGAGCCTGGCGAGGGCGCTGCCCGGAGGCACCCGATCCGCGGCGAGCTGCTCCGCGAGCGAAGGCCAGGGGGTCCGCGCGAGAGCGGGCTCAGCCGCCAGGCAGGTCAATACGAGAAGGAGGGGAACGGGAAGGATCCGCTTGTACATCGAAGACCTCCGATTACTTCATCCAGGAAGTGGCGGCAAGATGGTTTCCATTTCAGCTTCTCTCAGTTTACCCCACCGCCGCCCGCCGGCGAAACCGGTCCGCCGCCAGCCAGAGGATTCCCACGCCCATGAGGGAGAGGGCGAGGAACTGTTTCCACAGCGCGCCGAGCCCCGCGCCCTTGAGGAAGATGCCGCGCACGATCTCCAGGTAGTGACGCATCGGATTGATCAAGGTGAGCCAACGAAAGACGGCGGGCATGCTGCTCACCGGGAACATGAACCCGGAGAGGAGCATGGTCGGCAGGAAGACGAGGAAAACCGCCATGAAGGCTTCCTGCTGCGTGCGCGAGATGGTGGAGATGAATAGACCTACACCGAGCGCCGAGAGGATGTAAAGGATGCTCGCGGCGAGCAGCAGCAGGGCGCTGCCGCGGAACGGGACTTTGAACCAGAGCAGGGCGACGGCCGTGATCAGCACGAGGTCGACGAGACCGATCAAGGCGAACGGGATGGTCTTGCCGAGGATCAGCTCGCCGGGAGTGAGCGGGCTCACCAGGAGCTGCTCCAGCGTGCCGATCTCGCGCTCGCGCACGACGGCGAGCGCCGTCAGCAGGAGGCAGATCAGGATGAGCAGGGCCCCCACCACGGCCGGCACGTTGTAGACGCGGCTCTCCAGGTCCGGATTGAACCAGGCGCGCGCCCGCAGGTCGACGGCGGGAGGAGGCAGAGAGGGAAAGCGGCGCGCGGTCCAGCTCTGCACGATACGTCCGGCGTAGCCCTGGGCGACCGTGGCCACGTTGGAGTTGGTGCCGTCGAAGACGAGCTGTACGTGAGCGGTGACGCCGCGCCGCAGGTCGCGGGCGAAGCCGGCGGGGATCGCCAGGCCGAGCACCGCCTCGCCGTGATCGATGGCGCGCACCAGGTCCGCCGGACGGCGCGAGGCGCCGACGACGCGGAAGTATCCCGAGGCGGTGAAGGTCTCCACCAGCTCGCGGGACTCGCGGCTGCCGTCGTCGTCGATCACGAACGTCGCCACGTCGCGCACGTCCGTCGAAACCGCATAGCCGAAGGCGAGGAGCTGGATCACCGGCGCCACGAACAGCACGCGGCTCAGCCGCGGATCCCGGAAGACCTGCCGGAACTCCTTGCGCACCATCTCGAAGACGCGTTCGAGCTTGGCCCTCATGTCAGCTCCTTGCGAAACTTCACCACCGCCAGGCCGAGCCCGGCCGCGGCGAAGGCGAGCATCAGGAGGCCCTGCGTCCACAGCACGTCGAGACCGACTCCCTTGAGGAAGATGCCACGCGTGACCACCAGGAAGTAGCGCGCCGGAATCAGATAGGAGATGGCCTGCAGCGGGGCCGGCATCGCATCGATCGAGAACATGAATCCCGACAGGAGAAGCGTCGGCAGATACGTCGCCAGCATGGCGAGCTGCGTGGCCAGCACCTGGGACTTGGCGACGGCGGAGATGAACATGCCGAGGCCCAGGGCACCCGTGAGGAAGAGGAAAGAGAGGACCATCAACAGCAAGACGCTGCCGCGAAACGGTACGCCGAAAAGGACGATGCCGAGCAGGCAGGTGGCGACGACGTCGATCAGCCCGATGCCGAGATACGGCAGCAGCTTGCCGAGCACCACCTCCAGGCGGCTCACCGGCGTCGCGGCGAGCTGCTCCATCGTTCCCCGCTCCCACTCGCGCGCGATGGTCAAGGAGGTGAGCATGGCGGCGATGATCATCATGATCACCGCCACCAGGCCGGGAACGATCATGTTGCGGCTCGCCAGCTCCTCGTTGAACCAGACGCGCGACTCGGCGCTCACCGGCGGCGCCAGGGTCCGTCCGCGCAGCTCGACGCGCGCCGACCACGTGCGCACCACCGCCTCGCTGTAGCCGAGGGCGATGGTCGCCGTATTGGCGTCGCTGCCGTCCACGATGGCCTGGAGGGCCGCCGTGCGGCCGGCGCCGAGGTCCCTGGCGAAGCCGGGCGGGATCACCAGCACGAGCTGCGCGCCGCCGCGCTCCATGAGCGGCTCGACGTCGCCGCTGCGATCGAGGAAATCGACGACGGCGAAATAGCCGGAAGCGCGGAAGGCGTCCACCAGCTCGCGGCTGGCGGCGGAGCGGTCCTGGTCGAGAACGGCGGTGCGGATGTTCCGCACGTCCCAGGAGATGGCGTAGCCGAAGAGGATGAGCAGCAGCACCGGCAGCGCGAAGGCGAGGGCCAGGCTCCGCGGATCCCGCCGGAGCTGGAGCAGCTCCTTGCGGGATATCGCCAAAAGACGAGTAGGGCTCAGCACGGCGGAACTCTCCGATCCTGCCAACCCCGATCTGCGGACCGCGATCCGCGCCGCTGGGGCCCCTCACTCCCCCTGCCCCCTCTCTCCCACCGCACACCCTGCCCCCGGGAGAGAGGGGGTTGGAAAAAGCAAAAGCTAATTTCTGCAGTCTCCCTCCTCTCCCCGGGCGGGCGGGCGTGAGGTGGGAGAGGAGGGCCGGGGAGGTGAGGGGCCCGGCGGCGCGGAAAATCCTTCAACCAACGCGGACGGCGGAATCGGGATTCAATCAACGACCGCTCCTCCCGCCTTCTCCACCAGCGCCACGAAGACGTCCTCCAGCGACGGCTGGATCGGCTCGACGCTCTCGACCTTGATCCCCTTCTTCTCGAGCAGGGACGGGATGCGCGAGCGCGCCGCGTCCACGTCCTCGCCCTCGCGTAACGTCGCGTGCAGCGCACGGCCGAAGAGACCGACCTCAGCGATGCCGGCTTCGCCCTGCAGGGCCTCCACCGCGCGCGTGCTGTCGCTCGCCCGCACCTCCAGCAGAGGCTCGCGCAGGTTCTCGCGCAAATGGGCCGGCGTATCGAGAGCGATCAGCTTGCCGCGGTTCATCAGTGCCAGGCGATGGCAATACTCGGCTTCCTCCATGTAGTGGGTGGTCACGAAGACCGTCGTGCCGTCCGCCGCCAGCGCGTAGATCAGGTCCCAGAAGCCGCGGCGCGAGATCGGGTCCACCCCGGAGGTCGGCTCGTCGAGGAAGAGGATCGGCGGCTGATGGAGCACGGCGCAGCCGAGGGCCAGGCGCTGTTTCCAGCCGAGCGAGAGCTCGCCGGTCATGCGCTCGCGCTGCTCGGCGAGGCCGGCCATCTCCAGCACCCAATCGCGGCGCTCGGCCCGCCGCTGCCGCGGCACGCCGTAGAGGCCGGAGAAGAACGTGATGTTCTCCTCCACCGTAAGGTCGGCGTAGAGCGAGAAGAGCTGCGACATGTAGCCGATGTGCCGCTTGATCTCCTTGCTCTGCGTGCGGATGTCGAACCCCGCCACCGTGCCCCGGCCCGAGGTCGGCGGTACGAGGCCGGTGAGCATCTTGATCGTCGTCGTCTTGCCGGCGCCGTTGGGACCGAGGAAGCCGAAGACCTCCTTTTCGGCGACCTCGAAGGAGACGCCGTCCACGGCGGTGAAGTCGCCGAATTTCTTCGTCAGGTCCTCGACGCGGACCGCCGGCTCGTCGGGTTCATCCTTCATGCGGCAGCCTCCTCCGCGGCGGCGATGCGCTCCATGAACACGTCCTCCAGCGAGGGCACGATCGGCCGCGCCTCCCGCGGCTCGAAGCCGGCATGGCGCAAGGCCGCGGTCACCGCCGGCCCGTCCGTCTCAGCCGAGCCGACCGTCAGGTGGAGCCGGTCGCCGAAGATGGCCGCGCGCCGCACCTGCGGCAGCTTGGCCGCGGCTTCCTTGGCCTCGCGTACCCGGTCGATGCGCAGCTCCAGGATGTCGCCGGAGAGGCCGCCTTGCAGCGCGTCGGGAGTATCGATCGCAAGCACCTGCCCCTGGTGTAGGAACGCCAGGCGATCGAAGCGCTCGGCCTCGTCGAGATAGGCGGTGCTCACCACCGCCGTCACCCCCTGCGCGACCATCTCGTGGACGATCAGCCAGAGATCGCGGCGCGACACGGGATCGACGCCGAAGGTGGGCTCGTCGAGCAGCAGCAGCTCCGGTTGATGGATCAGAGCGCAGGAGAGCCCGAGCTTCTGCTTCATGCCGCCGGAGAGCTTGCCGGCCAGACGATCCTTGAAGGGACCAAGGTTGGAGAAGTGATAGAGCCGCTCCAGGCGCGCCGCGCGCTCCGACCGCGGCACCTGATAGAGATCGGCGTAGAAGCGGAGGTTCTCCTCCACCGTCAGATCGGCATAGAGGCCGAAGCGCTGCGACATGTAGGCCAGCCGAGGCTTGACCCGTTCGGGAGTCCGCGCCACGGAGACGCCGTCGAGCACGGCATCGCCGGAGGTGGGAGAGAGCACGCCGGCGAGCATGCGCAGCGTCGTGGTCTTGCCGGCGCCGTCCGGCCCCACGAGACCGAACAGCTCGCCGCGCGCCACCTCGAACGTGATCCCGCCGACGGCGGTGAGGGCGCCGAATTTGCGGGTGAGGTTTTCGACGCGGAGGAGGGTGGGCATTCCCCTACCCTCTCGCTCCAAAGGGATTGTGCGGAGCGGAGGGGTCTGCCCTTCGAGACCTCACCCCCTGGCCCCCTCTCCACACAGTGGAGAGGGGGAAAGAAAAAGCAAGATCCCTCGCAGGCGTTCCCCCCTCTCCATCTCCGATGGAGAGGGGGCCAGGGGGTGAGGTCTCGAAGGGCAGACCGCCACGAATTGACACCTCGCCTTTGGGCGGCGCAGCCTCCACCCGCACATCCGCCGGTAACCCCGGCTTCAGCTCGAAACCCGGATCCCCCACGACCCGCACCTTCACCGCGTAGACGAGCTTGACCCGCTCTTCTTTGGTCTGCACGTTCTTCGGCGTGAACTCGGCCTCGGAGGCGATGAAGGCCACCTCGCCCGGGTAGGCCTTGCCGGGAAAGGCATCAGAGGTGATGGCGGCGCGGCTGCCCAGGCGGACGGCGCCCACGCGGTCTTCCTTGACGTAGATGCGCACCCAACGGTCCGCCGGATCGATGAGCGTCAGCACGGGAGAGCCGGCGGGCACGATCTCTCCGGGCTCGCGATGGCGCACCGTCACCAGGCCGTCGAAGGGCGCCGTGATCACCAGGTTCCGCAAGGCCACCTCGGCGGCGCGCAAGACCGCCTGGGCCTGGACGAGCTGCGCCCGGCCCTGCTCTTTCTTCTCGCGCGAGGGACCGGTCTGCAGGAGGCGGAGCTGCTCGGCCGCCTGGGTGCGCTGGCTGCGGGCGACATCGCGGGCCGTCTTGGCGTTGTCCAGCACCTCGCGGCTGACGGCACCTCCCTCGTAAAGGATCCGGTTGCGCTGGTAGTCGCTCTCGGCGTTGGCGAGGCGGTCCGTCGCGGCGGTGAGCGCGGCTCGGCCCTGCGCGATCTCCTCGCTGCGGAACCCCACTTCCAGCTCGGCGGCGGCCGCGCGCGCGGCTTCCACCTGGCCCGCGGCCTGGGCGCGGCGCGCCTCCGCCTCCGCGGGATCGAGCCGCGCCAACACCTGGCCGGCGCGCACGCGGTCGCCTTCGCGCACGGCGACCTCGGCGATGCGGCCGGTCGCCTGGAAGCCGAGCTGGGCCTCGGTAGCCTCCACCGTGCCGGAAGCGGTGAGCCGCGACTCGTCCGGTTTGGCGCGGCCGAAGGCGTACCAGGCTCCCGCGCCGGCTGCCGCCACGAGGACGAGAGGGATGACGATCTTCTTCGGGCTCATGGCTTCGTCTCCACGTTCTCCCGCAGCCATTGGGGAGTCAGTTGCCCGGCGGCGCGGGAGAGGTCTACGCGCGCGAGGATCACGGCCTGCTCCGCCTCCGCCAGGCTGGCGCGGGCGGCGAGCAGGTCCGCCTCGGCGTTCAGATAGTCCGTCTGGGTGCCGGCGCCTTGATCGAGCATCAGCTTCTGCACCCGCAGCACCTCGGCGAAGCGCTCGGCGGCCTTTTGCAGGCTCTCCACCCGCGCCCGGGCTTCGTCGGCCGCCGCGGCGGCGCGGTCTACGTCCTCGCGCACCTGGATCTCCGCCAGCCGCACTTGCTCGGCCGCGGCGTCGCGCGCCGCCTCGGCGCCGGCGATCCGCCGCCGCGTGGCGCCGCTGTCGAAGAGCGGCACCGCGACTTGGAATCCGGCGTTCCACTCCGTCGCGCCGTGACCCTGCGAGGAGCTCCAGTCGTTCAGATTGCCTACGGCCCTGAGCTCGGGCTTCAAGGCGCTCTCCGCCAGCTTTACATTGGCCTCGGCGAAAGCGAGCTGACTGCGGGCCTGCGCCACCCCGGGGCTCGCGTCGACGCCGGCCCGCGTCAAGGCTTCCCGATCCGGCGGCGCCGGGTCCGCCAGAGCGGCCGCGGCGAGATGCGGCGCGCGGGTCTCCTCCACCGGCGCGTCGAGCAGGCGGGCGAGATCCCGCTCGGCGTTGTCGAGCGCCGCCGCGAAGCTCACCCGCTGCGCCTGGGCGCTGGCGAGTCCGGCCTCGGCGCGCAGCACCTCGACCCGCGGCGCCTTGCCCGCCTCCAGCCGCAGCCGGGCGCGCGCCAGCTCGGCTTCCAGCGCCGCGAGCCGCGTGTCGTGCGCGGCGAGCACCCGCGCCTTGCCGAGGGCCGTCAGATAGGCGGCGGCTACCTGCTCGGCCAGCGCCTGCTCGGCGACGCCGAGGGCCGCCTCGGCGCCGCCGAGCTGTCCACCCGCGGCGCGCGCGCGGGCATTGGTGGCGCCGCCGTCGTAGAGCGTGTAGCTCACCGTGAGCTGGCTCTGGAGGAGCGTCCTGTCGAACTCCGGAAACAGCCCCGGACCGAAGCCGTGGATCGGCGTGATCACCATCGGCTCCTCGAACCGCGTGGCCGAGGATGTGGCGCGGCCGCGCGGTCCATGACCGGCCCGCGCCTCGCCGAGCGCCTCTTCGGCCTGCCGCTGCCGCGCCCGGGCGGTCGCGACGCTCGGAAAGCGCGCCAGCGCGCGCTCGACCGCGGCCGTCAAGGTCAACGGCTCCTGGGCCTGCAGGGGCGCGGCCGCCAGCACGATCAGGAGCAGATTCCATCGCGATCTCTTCACTCCGCATCCTCCTTCCATGCCGTGATGCGGCGCACCAGAGCGGCCCTGCTGTCCATCCCTCTCTGTCTGTCACCCAGGCTACGGGTGGTACTCGCCGGCGGCGGCATCGTCGGCCACTTCGCGCCTGTTGTACGAGACCCCCTGGCGGCGATGCCTTGGCGGTCGGCCAGTGCACGGTCCACCAGGCTCGCTGTACGGCACATCGGGTCCGCTGTACGGCGCATCGGGCCGGCTGTACGGCACAACGGGCTCGCTGTACAGTGCATCGGCTCGGCTGTACCGTACAACGGGCCGGCTGCGCAGTGCACCGGGTCCCCTGTACCGTACAACGAGCCGGCTGTGCCGTACAGCGGGCTGGCTGTGCTGTACATCGAGCCGCCTGTACGGTACGACGGGCCCGCTGCACCGTGCAGCGGACCCGCTGTGCCGTACAACGGCTCCGGTGGCTCCCGTCGGGAGGGAAATGGCGAGCCGGGCCGCCGCGTTGCTTGGTGTCTGCCGCCGCCCCGGAACTTGGTCTCCGATCCGATCTTTGCCTTCAGGCTTCAGCGTCATCGCGCCGCCGGCCCTCACTCCCCCGGCCCCTCTCTCCCCGAGGGAGAGAGGGGAGAAAGACCAAAAAAAGCTTCTTTTTATTCCCTCCTCTCCCTCGGGGAGAGGAGGGGTAGGGGAGGTGAGGGCCGCCGGCGCGGCGAAGCTGAAAAATGAAGGCAACGGCGGGATCGGAGATCGGAATTCCGGCGACTTTGACGGAGCCCCTGCCCGGAGAGGCTTAACAAGCTCTGCGGCGCATAGAATACCTAGACCGTATGGCAAAGAGAGAACCTCAAGGGCCACGAGCGAACAAAGAGCTCCGGCCGGAGCTGCCGCCGGGTGTGAAACTGCTCCGCACGCTCGAAGGGCACAAGGGCACGATCTATAGCGTGGCGTTTGATCCGCAGGGCGAGACGCTAGCCAGCGGGAGTGATGACGGCGCAGTGAAGCTCTGGGAGGCGCGAACCGGCAAGCTGCTTCGCACGCTCGGGCACCAGACCGTGGTCTTGAGCGTGGCGTTTGATCCGCAGGGCGAGATGCTGGCCAGCGGGAGTGCTGACAGCACGGTGAAGCTCTGGGAGACGCGAAGCGGCAAGTTGCTCCGCACGCTCGAAGAGCACCAGGGCCGGGTCCGGAGCGTGGCGTTTGATCCGCAGGGCAGGACGCTAGCCAGCGGGAGTGATGACAAAACGGTGAAGCTCTGGGAGGCGCGAAGAGGCAGGCTGCTCCGCACGCTCGAAGGGCATAGGGACGTGGTCCTTAGCGCGGTGTTTGATCCGCAGGGCGGGACGCTGGCCAGCGGTAGTGCTGACCAAACGGTGAAGCTCTGGGAGGCACACAGCGGCAAGCTGCTCCGTACGCTCGAAGGGCACCAGGCCCCGGCCTATAGCGTGACGTTTGATCCGCATAGCGGGACGCTGGCCAGCGGTAGCTATGACCAAACGGTGAAGCTTTGGGAGGCGCGGAGCGGCAAGCTGCTCCGTACACTCGAAGGGCACACTGAATCTGTCGACATCGTCGGTTTCTCACCGAACGGTCGTCTGCTGGCCTCGAAAAGCGGCGATCAGACAATCCGCCTGTGGAGTTGCGAGACGTGGGAGACGGTCGCGGGCATTCCGGAGTCAATGTCTGTTCTTTGGAATCCCGCACTCGCCTTTCATCCCACGCTGCCGCTGCTGGCCACCGCCGGCTCGGAGCCAGGCACGCCGGAGAACGAGCTCTCCCAGTTGATCCACCTCTGGGAGCTGGACTACGACGTGTTGCTGGGCCAGCGCGCCGGAGTGGCGGCGGCCGCGGGCGCGGTCCATCACACGACGGGAAAAATCGTGGTGGTGGGTGATCACAGCGTGGGCAAATCGGCGCTGGGCTATCGCCTGATCCACGGCCGTTTTCAGGAGCAGGCTTCGACGCACGGGCAACAGTTCTGGGTGTTTCCCGCCTTGGGCAAGCGCCGCGCGGACGGGACGGAGTGCGAGGCGATCCTCTGGGACTTCGCGGGCCAGCCCGACTATCGGCTGGTCCACGCGCTTTTCGTGGATAACGCCGATCTCGCGCTGGTGCTGTTCGACGCCTCGGACCTCCGCGACCCCCTGCACGGCGTGGATTTCTGGCTCAAGCAGCTCCAAACTGAGCAAAGTCGCTGCCCCACCATCCTCGTGGCCGCTCAGACGGATCGCGGGAGCTCTACGCTGACGCCGGAGGAGCTGAACGCGTTCTGCCAGAGGCACGGCATCGTGGGTCCGGTCGCGACGAGCGCCTACACGGGCCTGGGACTTGCGGAGCTGGTCGAGCGCATGAAGTCCCTGATCCCCTGGGAGGAGAAGCCCGCAACGGTCACGACCAAGACCTTCAAGCGGATCAAGGACTACGTGCTCAGCCTGAAGGGAGCGGAGTCGGCCGCCCCGACCATCGTCACGCCCGAGGAGCTCCGCGGCCGTCTGGAGGCCACCGATGCCGACTGGAGCTTCACCGACGCCGAGCTGCTGACCGCTGTGGGCCACCTGGAAAACTATGGCTACGTGAAACGCCTGCGGACCTCGAAGGGCGAGCAGCGCATCCTGCTCCAACCGGAACGGCTCAACAACCTGGCGTCGTCTTTCGTGCTGGAGGCGCGGCGGAATCCGAAGGGCCTGGGTGCGCTGGAGGAGAAACGGCTGCTGGCCGGCGGCTACGATTTTCCGGAGCTGAGGGACCTGCGCGAGGGCGAGCGTGACGTGCTCCTGGACTCGGCGGCGCTGCTGTTCCTGGAGCACAATGTCTGTTTCCGCGAAACCGATCCGCTCCGTATGGAGCCATATCTGGTCTTCCCCGAGCTGATCAATCTGAAGAAGCCGCCGGAGGAGGAGCAGGCGACCGAGGATGGCGTGGCCTACACGGTGAGCGGCCCGACGGAGAACGTCTTCGCCTCGCTGGTGGTGCTGCTGGGCTACACGCACACCTTCACACGCACGGCCCAGTGGCAGACCAACGCCCGCTACGAGGTGGGTGACGGGCTGGTGTGCGGATTCCGGCAGGAGGCCGAGCGCGACGGCGAATTGGATTTCGTGCTCTGCTTCGGCCCGCAGGTCGGCTTGCCGGTGCGGACACTCTTCCAAGGATTGTTCGAGAGCTTCCTAGGCCGGCGGAACTTGACGGTGCTGCGTTATGAGCCGGTGCTTTGTAGTAAGCGCCACCCACTGAATCGCGCGGTGGTTCGCGAAGCGTTGCAGAACGGGGAAGAAAATGCCTTCTGCCCGAGATGCGGCGAGGAGCTGAAGTTACCGAAAATGGCAGAGCCCATCCAGTTGACCCGGGAAGTACAGGCCGAAGTGGAAACGCAGCGCCACGCCGCCGAGCAACGGACACGCTTCGAGCAGGCCATCTTCCGCGTGCAGGCCTATGTGGCCGAACAGAAGATCGCGCCACCGGAGACCTTCATCAGCTATGCCTGGGGCGTGCCCGAGCACGAGCGTTGGGTCGAAAAACGGCTCGCGACGGACTTGCAGAAGGCGGGGATCGACGTGGTGTTGGACCGGTGGCACAGCGCGCAGATTGGCGCGAGCGTGGCCCGGTTCGTGGAGCGGATCGAGAAGAGCGACCGCATTGTCATGGTCGGCACACCGCTCTACCGCCGGAAGTACGAGAACAAGGACACCAGCACCGGCTACGTCGTGGCGGCAGAGGTCGATCTCATCAACAACCGTCTTCTCGGCACGGAACCGCAGAAGCAAAGCGTGCTCCCTCTGTTGCTGGACGGTGAGAAGACGGCTTCGTTACCACCGGTGCTGCACGGCCGTGTGTACGCCGACTTTCGCGACGAAACCGCTTACTTCACAACCGCTTTCGATCTCATCCTGAGCCTTTATGGGATTCCGCCCAATCATCCCGCCGTGGCCGACCTGCGCGAGTCGCTCCGCGGGCCGGAGATGAGGTGAGAGGAGCCTCGCGAGATCTTACGCGCGTTAACCTGACGCCGAGAGTCTGCCGATAATCGGAGCCGATCCGCCGCTCCGGCCCCCTCACCTCCCCGGCCCTCCTCTCCCACCTCACGCCCACCCGCCCAGGGAGAGGAGGGAGACTGTATTGAGTTTGTTTTTCAAGCCCCTCCTCTCCCGGCGGTCGGGCGTGCGGCGGGAGAGGAGGGGTTGGGGAGGTGAGGGGCCTGAGGCGGCGGCGATGCCTGGTCGGCGGTAACGCTCGACGTCAGGTTAACGTGTATGGGGGACAGGGTGAGGCTTCGGAGCGTACCGCGGTAGACTCCCTCATCAACCTTAGGAGACCCATGGACTTCACCATCTCCGAAGAGATCCGCGACCTCACCGCCCTCGTCCGCCGCTTCCTCGACGACGAGATCCTACCCGTCGAGCGGACGGTGCTGGAGCGGGGCTTCGGCGCTGCCCAAGTCGAGATCGAGCGCCTCCGTTCCAAGGTCAGGGAGATGGGCCTGCTCGCGCCTCACATGCCGAAGGAGTGGGGCGGCGGCGGGCTGTCGCTGTTGGATTTCGCGCCGCTCTCCGAGGTGCTCGGCCGCAGCGTCATCGGCCACTACGTCTTCAACGTGCAGGCGCCGGACGCGGGCAACATGGAGCTGCTCCTCCATCACGGCAGCGAGGAGCAACGGGAGCGCTGGCTGCGGCCCCTGGTGGCGGGCGACATCCGGAGCTGCTTCGGCATGACCGAGCCGGAATTCGCCGGCTCGAACCCCGTCTGGCTGGGCACCACCGCGCGCCGCGACGGCGACGACTACGTGATCGACGGCCACAAATGGTTCGCCTCCGCGGCGGACGGCGCCGTCTTCTGCATCGTCATGGCGGTGACGAACCCGGAGGCGCCGAGCCCCTACGCCCGCGCCAGCCAGATTGTGGTGCCGACGGACGCTCCCGGCTTCGAGATCGTCCAGAATCTGCCGGTGATGGGCGAGCGCGGCGAGGGCTGGATGACCCACGGCGAGCTGCGCCTCCAAGGCGTGCGCGTGCCCGCCGCCAACCGCATCGGCGCCGAGGGAGCAGGCTTCGCGCTGGCGCAGGAGCGGCTGGGGCCGGGACGCATCCATCACTGCATGCGCTGGCTCGGCATCTGCGAGCGGGCTTTCGACCTGATGTGCGGCCGGGCCGCCGCACGCGAGCTGGCCCCCGGCAGGCCGCTCGGCTCGCGCCAGATCGTCCAGGAATGGATCGCCGAGAGCCGCGCCGAGATCGACGCCGCCCGCCTCCTCGTGCTGCGCACCGCCTGGCGCATCGATCGCGAGGGAGCCGCCGCGGCGCGCGACGACGTCTCGCTGATCAAGTTCCACACCGCCGGCGTCCTCCAGCGGGTGCTCGACCGCGCCATCCAGACCCACGGCGCCCTCGGGCTGACGGAGCTGACACCCCTCGCCTTCTGGTGGCGCCACGAGCGCGGCGCGCGCATCTACGACGGGGCGGACGAGGTGCACAAGACGTCCGTGGCTAAGCGGATCCTCGCGCGGTATGGCATGAAGAGGGAGACTTCGTCGTGACGTTTGTGGCTGCTCGACCTCACCCCAACCCCTCTCCTGAAGGAGAGGGGCTTCAGGATGATGTTTTTGATTCCCCTTCTCCTTTAGGAGAAGGGGCTAGGGGATGAGGTCGCGTGGCCCCCATCGACTCCCCCCGCCCCGTCCGCCCCGGCGAGGAGCTGAACGCCGCGGCGCTGGCGCTGTGGCTGAAGGAGCGGCTGGCCGGCGTCGAAGGCCCTGTCGAGGTCGAGCAGTTCCCCGGCGGGCATTCGAATCTCACGTACCTCCTCCGCCTCGGCGACCGCGAGCTGGTGCTGCGCCGGCCGCCCTTCGGCTCGAAGGTGAAGACGGCGCACGACATGGGCCGCGAATTCCGCGTGCTCTCGCGGCTCTACGCCGCCTATCCGAAGGCGCCGCGCGCTCTCCTCCACTGCGACGATCCGGAAGTGATCGGCGCGCCTTTCTACATCATGGAGCGGGTGCGCGGCGTCATCCTTCGCCGTCAGAAGGCTCCGGAGGGAATTCTTCTACCGCCGGAGCGCATGCGGGCGATCAGCGAGGCGCTGGTGGACGGCCTCGCCGATCTGCACGCCGTCGATTACCAGGCCGCGGGGCTCGGCGATCTCGGGCGTCCGGAGGGCTACGTCGCGCGCCAGGTGGAAGGCTGGACCGCGCGCTGGCGGGGCTCGCGCACCGACGACGTGCCGGACGTCGACCGCGCCGCGGCCTGGCTCGCCGCGCACCAGCCGCGCGAGACCGGCGCGGCGCTCGTCCACAACGACTTCAAGTACGACAACCTCGTGCTCCACCCCGAGGAGCTGGAGCGCATTGTGGCCGTCCTCGACTGGGAGATGGCCACCGTCGGCGATCCGCTGATGGATCTCGGCTCGAGCCTTGGCTACTGGGTGGACCCGGACGACGCTCCCGAGCGCCTGCTATTCCCCGCCGGTCCCACCGCTCTCGCCGGCAATCTCCGCCGCGCCGAGGTCGCCGAGCGCTACGCCGCGCGTAGCGGCCGGGACCTCTCCAATCTGCTTTTCTATTACGTCTACGGCCTGTTCAAGATCGCCGTCATCGCGCAGCAGATCTACTACCGCTACAAGCAGGGCCTGACGCGCGACGAGCGCTTCGCCGCCATGATCGGCGCCGTGCACCTTCTCGGCCGCACGGCGGCGCAGGCGATGGCAAAAGGGCGGATTGATCGGTTGGAAGAGTAGAACAGCCACTATACTGCGGCGCGCCATGCGATCGCCCTTCCGCCACCGGCCCGGCCGGCCCGCGCCCGGGAAGGCTCCGGCGCCGCCTCCTGGACCCGGCGAGGGCCTGCGCGTGCTGTTCATCGGCAACAGCCTCACCTACGCCAACGACATGCCGTGGATCGTGCAGGCGCTGGCGAAGTCCGCCGGCCAGGCCCTCGACGTGGCCGCCGAGACCCTCGGCGGCGCCAACCTCGAAGACCACTGGAATCACGGCGCGGCGCAGCGCCGCATCGCCGAGGGCGGCTGGAGCGTCGTCGTGCTGCAGCAGGGCCCGTCCTCGCTGGTCGAGAACCGCGAGAACATGCGCGAGCTGACCCGGCGGTTCGCCGAGCGCATCGGCGCAGTCGGCGCGCGGCCCGCACTCTATATGGTGTGGCCCGACTCCAAGCGCCTCGCCTTCTTCGATCAGGTGCGCGAGTCGTATGCCCTCGCGGCGGAGGACGTGGGAGGGATTCTCTTTCCGGCCGGCGAGGCCTGGCGCGCCGCGTGGCGCCGGGATCCCCACGCGCCGCTCTACCGGCGGGACGGCTTCCATCCCTCCCCCACCGGCTCGTACACGGCGGCGCTGTCGATCTACGGCATGCTCTACGGCCGGCCGCCGCAGGGCCTGCCGGCGCGGCTCCGCCTGCGCAAAGGAACCATGATCCAGATCCCTCCGAAGCTCGCGGCAGTGCTGCAGGAGGCGGCCGCGGAAGCCAACGAGCGGTTCGGAAAAGCTTGACGAAAGGAGCCTGCCCGTGATCTCCAAGAATCAGTTTTCTGCCAGGCGCGCGTTGTGGAGGTCGGCGGCCCTCGTCGCCCTGGTCCTCGCCGGACTGCTCCTCTCCGGACAGGCGAAACCGATACCTCGCAAGGCGCAACGCGTCCTGTTCGTCGGCAACAGCCTGACCTACGCCAACCAGATGCCGCTGATCGTGGAAGCGCTGGCGAAGTCCAAGGGCGATCGCCTCGAGGTCTCCTCGGTCACCCTGGGCGGCGCCAACCTGGAGGACCTGTGGCGCGACGGAGCGGCGCTGCGCGAGATCGATCGCGGCGGCTGGACCGTCGTCGTGCTGCAGCAGGGCCCGTCGTCGCTGCCCGAGAGCCGCGTCGATCTGCGCAAGTGGACGAAGAGCTTCGCCCAGCGCATCCGCAAGGCGGGCGCGCGGCCGGCGCTCTATATGGTCTGGCCGGACAAGACGCGGCTCGCCTACTTCGACGACGTGAGCATGTCCTACACCCTGGCCGCCGCCGACGTCAATGGCATGCTCTTCCCGGCCGGCGAGGCCTGGCGCGCGGCCTGGCGGCGAGATCCCAACGCTCCTCTCTACGCCGGCGACGACTTCCACCCCTCCGTCGCCGGCTCCTACACCGCCGCGCTGTCGATCTACGGCATGCTGTTCCGGCGGCTCCCACGAGGTCTGCCGGCGAGCCTGGAGCTTCGCGACGGCTCGGACGTCGACGTGCCGGGGAGCCTCGCGGCGCTGCTGCAGGAAGCCGCCACCGAGGCGAACCAGAAATTCGGCAGACCCTAGGATCGCGGTTGGCGCGATAAGCGGCGAACGTGGGCGGCGCGTAGATCAGCGGAGCTGGCAATGCACCATGCCAAGCTGCGTGAATCACTCGCCCGGCCTCGTAAAAGCTGCCGCCGCCGTGGCTGTAGGGAGAAACAGGCGGTTTGGCTGTAGCGGAAACGGCTGGAACTCGAACGTCCGGTAGAAATCCGCAGCACGCTCGTCTTTGGCGTCTACCACAATCGCAAAAACGGCGATGGAACGTCCGGCTTCAAGGATGCGGCGGATCGCATCGACTAACAAAATCTCACCCAGACCGCGTCCCCTCGCACGTTCATCGCGCGCAAGGCGACCGATCAAGGCGGCCGGGATCGCATCGTAACGCGGAAGCTTGCGCGCGATCTCTTCGGGCAGACTCTCCAACGAGAAGGACAAGGAACTCAGGCTGTAGAAGCCAAGCACACCCATCTCGACATCGACGGCGACGAAAACCCGCGCAACGTTGCGCTTCTCATCCTGGCCAGCTCGGAACCTGAACCACTCATCGAGATCAGGCTGGCCGCAAGAGAAACCGGCTCGGTCATGGTGCTTTCCGAGCGGCTCGATGACCATGTCCAAGGCGGCTCAACCCAACAGTGCGCGATGGCGCTTCACGGCGGCCACGAGCTTTTCGGCCGGCTCGGGGGGATTCAGAAGAGCCTCCAGAAAGGCTTCCCGGTCCGCACCGACCAGCACCATCCGCTCATGCTCGTCGAGAATCCGCCGAGCACCTTCATAGGCAAGATCCCCAGCCGTCAACCCCGAGACCGCCATTGCGCGTTGGATGAGCTGCTTGGCGGACCGGGAGACGCGCAGCTCGAGGCGCTCTTTCTTGAGCTCGCGGGCGGCAGGTTGCTGCTTTCGACGTGCTGAGACAGGCATATGACCTCCTTGGCGGGGATCACTGTACGGCAAATCGCCGTGCCTTTCAAGCCGCCTATCCCGCCAACGGCAACCGCACCGTGAACACCGCCCCACCGCCGCTGCCATTCGCAGCCGACACGGAGCCGCCATATGCCTCGACGATCGCCTTCACGATCGCCAAGCCCAGGCCTGCGTGATCGCGCCTAGCGAGCGGATCGTCGGGCCGGTAACTGAAGAAGCGATCGAAGACGCGGGCGAGGTGCTCGGGCGGGATCCCCGGTCCCTGGTCGGCGATGGTGAGCACGGCCGCCGGCCCTTCGCGCGCCAGGCTCACCCTCACCGTCGACGCCGGAGGCGAGAAGGAGAGGGCGTTGTCGAGCACGTTCTCGCAGGCCTGCGCCAGCCGCTCCGGCGAGGCGAGCACCGTCAGCGGCTCGCCCGGCGCGTCGAGCAGGAAGCGCGCCCTGCCGTCGGCGACGCGGCGGCGGAAGCCTTCGACGAGATCGGCGAGCAGCTTGTCCAACGCCACCGGCTCCGGCGCTTCGGCGTCGATCTGCGCGTCGATGCGGGTGATCTCCCGCACCGCCGAGAGCAGCCGCTGCAGACGCGCCACCTCGGCTTCCACCATCAGTCGGAAGCGCTGGCGGTCCGCCGGCGATTCGCTCTCGGCCAGCATGTCGGTGGCGGTGCGGATCGACGCCAGGGGATTCTTGAACTCGTGCGACACGTCGGCGGCGAACGACTCGATGAAGCTCACGTGATCGCCCAGCCGCCGCGACTGCTCCGCCAGCGCCCGCGCCAGGTCGCCGATCTCGTCCAGCCGCTTCGAGCCGGTGAACCTGCCCTTGAGGTGCCCTCGCCGGTCGAGCAGCTCGTTGGCTTCGCGCCGCAGCCGCCGCAACGGCCGCGCGATGGTGCCGGCGACGAAGAGCGTCAGCACGACCGCGATCAGCACCGAGGCGAGAAAGGCCTTGAAGATGGCGAGCCGCACTTCGTAGAGATCGCGCAGCAGGCGCAGCGTCGATTGCGACACCTGCACGGCCCCCACCACCTTGCCCTCGTTCGTGATCGGGATCGCGCTGTAGAGGGTGATCGAGCGCTGGCCCGGCGTCTTGCGCGTCGCGGAGCCATAGCGGCCGGCGAGGGCGACGTCGACGCCGAGGTCCGAAGGCAAGGCCGAGGACGTTCCGCCTTCGTAGCGCTCCGGGGGCGGCTCGCGGCCGAGCAGCCGGTTGAGCAGCGCGAAGGCTCCGGCTCCCAGCCGGTAGAGAAAATTGGTGCGCGGATCGGGTTCCGAGCCGGAGGAGGCCTCGTCCGGCTCGCGCTGCGGCCCGAGCAGGCTGGAGTCGGCGATCGCCTTGCCGTGGACGTCGAAGATGCGCAGGCGCGCCGTCGTGCGCCGGCCGAGCTGGACGAGCACTTTTTCAGCCTCGGCCGCGTCCAGCCCGCGGCGTCCGGAGAGCGCGGAGGCGAGGACGCGGCCTTGCTGCACCATCGAGCGCTCCTGCGCCTGCAGCAGTTGCTCCTCGTAGGTGTTGAGGTAGAGGAAGCCCGCCGCCGGCAGCACGACGAGCAGGATGTTGAAGGCGGCGAGGCGGATGGAGATCGACGCCGTGGCGCGGCGCAACCGTTCGAACGCGGACCGCGCGGGGCGGAGAGGGTTGAGGTCTCTCACTCGGTGCGGAAGCGGTAGCCGAGGCCGTAGACGGTCTCGATGACGCTGAGCTCCGGCGCCACCTCGGCGAACTTGCGCCGCAGCCGCTTGATGTGGCTGTCGATCGTCCGCTCGGCGAGGTAGGTCTCGTGCGGATAGCCCTCCTCGATCAACTGGTCGCGCGTCTTGACGTGTCCGGGATGGCGGGCGAGCGCCAGCAGGAGGCGGAACTCGCGCACGGTGAGCGGGATCGGCCGGCCGCTCCACGAGGCCTGATAGCGGGCGAGGTCGAGCTCCAGCGAGCCGACGGCGAGCAGGTCCTCGGCGCGGGCGCGGTCCGGGTTCTGCAACAGCGCCAGCCGCCGCAAGAGCACCTTCACCCGCGCCACCAGCTCGCGCATCGAGAACGGCTTGACCAGGTAGTCATCCGCTCCCAGCTCCAGGCCGAGCACGCGGTCGAACTCCTCGTCCTTCGAGGTGAGGAAGAGGATGGGCAGCGTCTCGGACTCCGCGCGCAAGCGGCGGCAGAGCTCGAGGCCGTCCATGCGCGGCATCAGGATGTCGAGCACGGCGAGGTCCGGCAGCCGCTCCTCGAACGCCTGCCAGGCCGAGAG
>JBKPTH010000027.1:0-34936 GCA_046765915.1 Acidobacteriota bacterium
GTGTGGCCGCCCTGCGCCGAAGGCGCCTCACCCACCCAGGGCGGCCACACAGGGCCGCCCCTACAGATCTCCTTCGCTGAACACCGGCCCGCTCCTTGCAGGATTCTCTGCCGGAGGTGGCGGCCATGGATGATTCCGAGAAGAGCTACGGCTACAGCGAAGACATCTACCACGGGAAGCGTCCAGAGAAGAGCTACGAGTACGGTCCGGAAGGCGAGACTGCGGACGCCCAGGGAACCGAGCTGGCGCCCGAGGAGGAGGCGATCCATATCGTGGCCCCTCGCGAGGAGGAGCCGGCGCCGGCCGCCGAGGCGGGAGAGTACGACTACGGGCGCGGGGAACCGGAGGTGGAGTCGTTCACTTGGGAGAATACGGAAGGTGGGGCCCGCGAATCGAAAGATCGTGGTTCAGAGGGCGAGTGATATCGGATTGACCTGCCCTTCGAAACCTCACCCCCTGGCCCCCTCTCCAGCAAGCTGGAGAGGGGGAACGCAGGCTGCTACAGTTCCTCCGTGTCCCGCATCCGCCTTCTCCCCGATCCCCTGGTGAGCCAGATCGCCGCCGGCGAGGTGGTGGAGCGGCCGGCTTCGGTGGTCAAGGAATTGGTGGAAAACGCGCTCGATGCCGGCGCAGGGCATCTGGAGATCCGCCTGGAGCACGGCGGCAAGGCGTGGATCGAGATTGCGGACGACGGCTCGGGCATGGGACGGGACGACGCGCTTCTCGCCTTCGATCGCCATGCCACGAGCAAGATCGCGAGCTTCGCGGATCTGGAGCGGGTGGCCACCCTGGGATTCCGCGGTGAGGCGCTAGCTTCGATCGCGTCCGTGGCCCGCGTCGAGCTGACCACCGCCGATCAGCCCGGCGACGGCCAGCGGGTGGTGATCGAAGGCGGCAGGGTGCGCGCGGCCGAGCCGTTCTCCCGCCCGCGCGGCACCACGCTCGACGTCCGCTCGCTGTTCTTCAACGTGCCCGCCCGGAGGAAGTTCCTCAAGGCTCCGCAGACCGAGCTGCGCCGCTGCCTGGAGGTGGTGCAGGGCTACGCCCTGGCGCGTCCGGACGTTCGCTTTCAGGTCTTCCATGAAGGCCGCGAGCTGCTGGACGCCCTGGCAGCGGCGGGGAGCGCCGGATCGCGCGAGCGCATCGGCCAGATCTTCGGCGCCGAGTTCGCGGCGCGGCTGGTGGAGATCCCGGAGAGCTGGGAAGGGGCGGAGGCCATCCGCGGCTTCGTCGGCACGCCCGAGACGGCGCGCGGCCGGCGCCAGTTCGTCTACGTCAACCGCCGGCTGATCCGCGACCGCGCCGTGCTCGCCGCCTTCTACCGCGCGGTGCGCGACGAATGGAAGGGCGAGGACTTCCCGGCCCTCTTCCTCTTCCTCGACGTGCCGCCGGAGGAGGTGGACGTCAACGTCCATCCGCAGAAAGCGGAGGTGCGCTTTCGCGATCCCGGCCTCGTCGACCGCATCTACGACGCCCTGCGCCGCGCTCTCGAGCACGCCCGCGGCGAGGAGGCCGCGCCCTTGCGTCCGCCCTCGTCCGAGCCCTACGTGCCCTTCGCCTGGCAGGGGCTCGGCGAGAACCGATCGCCCGTCGCCTGGGACCGGTCCGGCGACGTGTCTGTCGAGGTGAGTGGAGGCTCCGCGCCGGCTCGCCTGGCGGCACCGTCCTATACGCCGGCGGATCGGCCGATCGTCCCTCTCTCCGGCCGCTCGGGCGAGGCGCGGCCTTTCCGGCTGCTCGGCCAGTACAAGGGGACGCTGATCCTGCTCGAGGGGCCGGACGGCCTTTACGTCATCGATCAGCACGTGGCCCACGAGCGCATCCTCTACGAGCGGCTGCGCCGGTCCCTGGCGGCCGAGCGTCCGCCGGTCCAGCATCTGCTGACGCCGATTCTGCTGGAGCTGGCACCGGCCGAGCGTCTCCGCCTGCTCGAGCTGGCACCGGGCCTGGACGAGCACGGCTTCGGCGTGGCCGCCCTCTCGGGCAACACCGTCGCGGTCACCTCGTCGCCGGCCGTCCTCTCCGCCGATGGCGCCGAGGCCCTGCTGCGCAGCCTGGCCGCGGATTCCGGCGACGGGGCAGGAGGCCCGGCGGACCTTTCCCGCCGCATTCTCGAATCCATGGCCGCCAGCATGGCCTGCAAGGCGGCCGTCAAGATGCACCATCCCCTCTCGGCGCCCGAGATGGAAGCCCTGGTCGCCGAGCTGTTCGCCGCCGAGCAGCCCTACGCCTGCCCGCACGGACGCCCGATCGTGCTGCAGATGACCGATTCGGATCTCGAGCGGCGGTTCGGGCGGAGATAGTTACTGGCGGGGTTTGACTCTTCCCCTGGGAAAGAGACGGTGGCCTTCCAAGACCGCAATGATGGCGATCTCCTTTGGTCCGATCGAATAGATGATT
This sequence comes from Acidobacteriota bacterium, assembly GCA_046765915.1. Lineage (GTDB taxonomy): Bacteria > Acidobacteriota > Thermoanaerobaculia > Multivoradales > UBA5704 > DATARR01. Next base: position 2,401 of record JBKPTH010000027.1, read on the forward strand.
CGATAACCCTTTAGGAAGACCTCCCTGATGTCATCCCGATCGAACTCAGGGACCTTGCGTGCTGCGCGCGGTGCCTCGATGACCAGCTCGCCACGTTCCTGGAGACGATCCACCCACCGACGGGCGGCCTCCGGATTGTCACGGCTGATATACGCGCCAATCTCTTTAAGATCTCGAAGAGCACTCGGGCTCCATCTCACCCTCATGGTTCGAGAGGCCCGAATTCCTCATCTAGCTGGCGTCTCACCTCTTCGGAGTCGAGGAGACGGCCAGCTTCGACATCGGCCAATCCCTCCCTCACAGCGACCATGAATCGCTCCCGATAATGAAGGGCGTCGAACTCCTCTGGCGTGATCAGGACGGCGGCAGGGCGGCCGTTCTGGGTGATGACCACGGGGCGTTGCGACTGGCGTAGCTGGCGCACCACCTGCGAGGCGTGGGTCTTGAATTCACCAATGGGGAGAATATCTTCCGAGAGTTGTAGAGGCTTCATGGTCACTCCTGGTCCTCCTGTGGACCTGAATTCCGGTCCATTCTACCAGGATTGAGCGGCTGCTATCCTTCCGCCATGCCCTTCGGCCGCCGCGATCTAAGCCCTCTCGAAAAGCGTCTCGATTATCGCTTCAAGCGTCCGGATCTCCTGGACCTTGCCCTGACCCATCGCTCCTGGGCCAACGAGCAGGGGATCCCCGAGCATTACGAGCGGCTGGAGTACCTGGGCGATTCCGTGCTCGGCCTGGTCACCGCCGAGTGGCTCTACAAGGAGCATCCGGAGCTGCCGGAAGGCGAGCTCTCGAAGCTCAAGGCCCAGCTCGTCAGCCGCGAGACGCTGGCGAGCTATGCGCGCGAACTGGATCTGGGAGCCGTCCTCAAGATCGGCGTGGGGGAGGACCGCTCGGGCGGCCGGACCAAATCCTCCCTGCTCTGCGACTCGCTCGAGGGCGTCTTCGGAGCGCTCTACCTGGACGGCGGGCTGGAGGCGGCGCGGAAGGCGATCCTGCCCATGCTGGAGGGTTCCTTCGAAGCCGTCGAGCGGACGGTGACCGACGCCAAGACGCAGCTCCAGGAGGTCTCGCAAGCCTTGGGCTGGGAGCTTCCCGAGTACAGGGTGGCCGGCTCTTCGGGGCCCGACCACGAGAAGACCTTCATCGTCGAGTGCTGGCTGGCGGGAGCGCTGGCCGGCCAAGGCGAGGGTCCGAGCAAGAAGGTGGCGGAGCAACGAGCGGCGGCGGACGCGCTGGCGAGGCTGCCGGAGAGGTAGCTGGAAGTAGAGTACAATCCCGCCCCCATGAGCGAGCCCGTCCCCGTCACCTCGATCCGCGAGCTGTCCCGTCACATCGGCCAGGAAGTCGAGCTTTCGGGATGGATCGACAACAAGCGCTCCAGCGGCAAGATCGCCTTCCTGCAGGTGCGCACCACCGGCGGCACCGTGCAGGCCGTGGCCGGCCGCAACGACGTGTCTGAGGCCGAGTGGGCGGAGATCGAGCGCGTCACGCAGGAGTCGACGGTCCGCGTCACCGGCGTCGTCAAGGAGGACAAGCGCTCGCCCTCCGGCGTCGAGATCCAGTGCAAGGGCTTCGAGATCCTCCATCTCACCGAGGACTACCCGATCACTCCCAAGGAGCACGGCACGGCGTTCCTCATGGAGCACCGCCACCTGTGGCTGCGCTCCAGCCGCCAGCGCGCCGCCCTGAGGGTGCGCAGCGAGGTCGAGCAGGGGATCCGCGACTTCTTCTACGAGCGCGAGTTCACGCTCATCGATTCGCCAATCCTCACGCCCGCCGCCTGCGAGGGGACCTCGACGCTTTTCGAGACCGATTATTTCGGCGACAAGGCTTTCCTCTCCCAGTCCGGCCAACTCTACCTGGAGCCGGCCGCGGCGGCCCTCGGCAAGGTCTACTGCTTCGGCCCCACCTTCCGCGCCGAGAAATCGAAGACCCGCCGCCACCTCATGGAATTCTGGATGGTGGAGCCCGAGGTGGCTTTCCTCGAGTTCGACGGCCTCTGCGCCCTCGCCGAGGAGTTCGTCGGCTACCTCGTAGCGCGCATCCTCGACCGCTCGCGCGAGGATCTCAAGGCGCTGGAGCGTGACACCGCGAAGCTCGAAAAGATCGTGCCGCCCTTCCCGCGCATCACCTACACCGAGGCGGTGGAGATCCTCAACCGCGCAGGCAATCCGATGAAGTGGGGCGACGACTTCGGCGGCGACGAGGAGACCATCCTCGCCAGCCAGTACGATCGGCCGGTGATGGTGACCCGGTTCCCGGCCGCCTTCAAGGCTTTCTACATGCAGCCCGCTCCGGAGAACCCGGACCTCGTGCTCGGCCTCGACCTGATCGCTCCCGAGGGTTACGGCGAGATCATCGGCGGCAGCCAGAGGATCCACGACCACGACCTGCTGCTCTCGCGCATCCGCCAGCACAACCTGCCGGTGGAGGCCTTCCAGTGGTACCTCGACGTGCGCAAGTACGGCGCCTATCCGCACAGCGGCTTCGGCATGGGCATCGAGCGTTTCGTGGCGTGGATGACGGGTGTGACCCATCTCCGCGAGACGATTCCCTACCCACGGACGCTGTACCGGATTTATCCGTAAGCCTCTTGTTCTCTGTTCTGCAATGCTGTAGAACGCGGGAACCGTGAAACCCACCCGTCTCCTCACCACGGCCGCGCTCGCGGCGCTGATCCTGATCTGGGGCACCACCTGGGCGGCGATCCGCATCAGCCTGCAGGGCATCCCGCCGATCACCGGCGTTGCGCTGCGTTTCACCGTCGCCGCCGCAGTGTTGCTCGCGCTCGTGCCCTTCTTCGGCGTCAAGCTCGGCCAGAGCCGCGCCGAGCGGCGGCTGTGGCTGGCCAACGGGGTGCTGACCTTCGCCATCCCGTACGGCATTCTCTACTGGGCCGAGCAGGTGGTTCCGTCCGGCCTCGCCGCGGTGCTCTACGCCACCTATCCGCTGATGATCGCGTTGATCGCCCACGTCCTGCTGCCGGAGGAGCGCTTGACGCTGTGGAAGATCGCCGGCGTGCTCATCGGTTTCGTGGGCGTCGCCGTGATCTTCTCCGAGGATTTCCGGGCCCTGGGCGGCTCGCGCGTTTTCACCGCCGCCGCCATCCTCCTCATCTCGCCGTTCTGCGCGGCGGTGGGCAGCGCGCTCGTGAAGCGCTGGGGCCAGGGCATCCACCCGCTGTCGATCACGGCCATGCCGATGCTGATTACGGCGGCCTTGGCGGGAGGCGCGGCGATGATCGCCGAGCGTGGGCGCGAGGTGACCTTCAGCGCGGCCCCGGTCCTGGCCGTGCTCTACCTCGCGATCATGGGCTCGGCGGTGACCTTCACCCTCTACTTCTGGCTGCTCAAGCACCAGACCGCGACGGCGATGGGGCTGATCACCTATGCGATCCCGGTGATCGCGGTGACGGTCGGCACGCTGTTCTTCGACGAGCCGTTCACGCTGCGCATCATCATCGGAGCGATGCTGGTGCTGGTAGGCGTGGCGGTGGCGGTGCGGAAGCGGTGAGTCAGTCTGCTTGGGAGAAGCGCTCCCGGGTCTCGCAAAAGATTCTCGAGAATCTCCGGCTGGCTCTGCAGACGCTCGGCGATGACGCGGTGATAGGCGACGCTTCTTTCCTCGCCAAGCCGGTGTGGGTCCATGGCAGGGAAAGACAGTAACACGCCTTGGGCATGAGGACGCCATCGAGGGACAGAAGGCCTCTATCGGATCAAGTTTGATCCGATGCAGATCAGGCATGATCTCGGCTGGATCAAGTTTGATCCGCGGTAGGTCAGCCTTGATCTTCTCCGTATCAGACTCGATCTGGAGCAGATCACCTTTGATCTCGACGAGATCACGCTTGATCTGGACCGGATCGAAGCTGATCCGCTCGTGATTGCCTTTGATCTGGCCCAGATCACTCCTGATCTCGTCCAGATCGTGTTTGACGCGGACCAGATCAAAGGTGATCTCGTCCGGATCAAGCTTGATCTCCTCCGTGTCGACCTTGATCTGCGCCGGATCAAACCTGATCTGGAACGTGTCGAAGCTGGCAAGGGGACAAAAAAGGGGAGCGTGCACGAGGCACGCTCCCGCACCAGATGGGACTACTCAGCGGTGGTGGATGAGGGCGGATCCGCGGCCTGCGGAGTGGGCTTTTCCGGCTCTTCCGGATTCGGCTCCTCCGCGGGCTTGCGCCGGCGGACCCTGAAGGGCTGCACTCCGAACTCCACCAGCTTCTCGTTGGTGTTGCCGTAGTGGTCCTTGAGGACCGCCCGCATCATCGCGGACTTCTTCTTGCCGTCAGCGGTCAGCCGGCGCAGCCGTTTTGACACCTGCTGCTTGTTGGCTGTGTGGACCGCCTGCTGCTTGAGGAGCTCGCGGAGCTCGACGAGCATCTGCTCGAGCTGGACGCGCGCGCCCTCCAACTGCGGCAAGTCGGAGGCGTTGGCGGCCACCGAGGCCACCGTGTCCTCCCATTCCTTGAGGTGATCTGCATAGCTGTTCTTCTTCGGCATGGCACTTTCTCCTTTTCCGGCCCGTTTCGAGGGGACCGGAGAACGCCGGCGCCTTCATGACGCCGGATATCTACCTCCTTTGGGGTTGGGCCGGAATCCCGCACCGGCCGACCTACTCCATACGCTTGCCGTCGCTTCCGCGTCTATGGCGCGGTATTGGACATCCCGATCCAGCGACGGCAGGAGGATAGTAGTACAGTCTGGCTTAGAATGCAACAGGGTGGCGGATTAGGTTTTTAAAGAGCTGTGTTTTCATGATCTTATACGCAACGAGGTCAGCCGCTGCTCGGCCAGCCGGTCCGCGGCCACGTCGGGCGATACGCCCTGCTCTTCGGCGAGGCGGAGCACGTCGAGCACCACGCCGTAGAGCTCCTCGATACGCGTCCGCACCGTCTCGGCGCTCCAGCCGAGGAGCTCCTGGCAGCCGAAGATGACGCCGCCGGCGTTGGCGACGTAGTCCGGCGCGTAGAGGATGCCTCGCGCCTGCAGCCGCTCGCCGTCCGCCTCCTCGAGGAGCTGGTTGTTGGCCGCGCCGGCGACGATCTCGGCGCGCAGCCGCGGGATCGTCCCGGCATTGAGGATGCCGCCGAGGGCGCAGGGAGCGAAGATGTCCGCCTCGGCGTCGAAGATCTCGTCGGGCGGCACCGCCCTGGCGCCGGTGGCCTCCACCGTCCGCCGCACGCGGTTTGGATCGACGTCGGCCACCACCAGCCGCGCTCCCGCCGCGCGCAGCTCGCCGGCGAGGTGGAAGCCGACGCTGCCGCAGCCCTGGATCGCGACCGTGCGTCCGGCGAGGTCGTCCGCGCCCCAGCGGTGGAGGGCTGCGGCACACATCGCGCGGAAGACGCCGCGGGCGGTATACGGCGAGGGATCTTCCGTGACGCCGAGGACGTGCCTCGTCTCCCGCCGCACGATCTCCATGTCCGCCGGGCTCGTGCCCACGTCCTCGCCGGTCATGTAGCGGCCGCCGAAGCTCTCGACGGCGCGGCCGTGGGCGCGGAACAGGGCCTCGCGGTCCGCCAGGTTGCCGTCGCGTAGGATGACGGACTTGCCGCCGCCGAGCGGCAGGCCGGCCATGGCGCACTTGTAGGTCATGCCGCGCGAGAGGCGCAGCGCGTCCGTGACCGCCTCCTCGCGGGTCGCGTAGGTCCACAGCCGCGTGCCGCCGACGGCCGGGCCGGCCGCCGTGTTGTGGACGGCGATCACGGCGCGGTAACCGGCCTCCGGGTCCTGGCAGAAGAGGACCCGCTCGTGTTCGGTGCCGGCGTCGAGCTCTTCGATCGTCAAGGTCATTTCTGGCTCCAGCGTTCACGGGCACGGACGGCGACATCAGCGAAGTCGCTGAAGACGCCGTCTACCCCGAGCGAGAAGAACTGATCATATTCGCGTTCCGGCTCGCCTTCGTAGTACGGGGCGAGGAACGGGCCGTCGCTGCGGAACGTCCAGGGATGGACGAGAAGGCCGGCGCGATGGGCATCCTCGACGAGCGAGGTGGGGGAATGGAGATGCCCGAGCGGGCCGGCGGGGACGATGAGCCGCTTGTGCGGGCCGATGCCGTCCGCGTAGGCGGCGATCCTCGCCAGGCCGGCCGGCGTCGCGAGGTCGCGATAGGTGCGGCCGTCGCCGGCCAGGGCGAAGTCGTACGGCTGACCCACGGCGTCGAGGAGCTGGATCAGGGGCAGATCGGTCCGCTTGCGCAGCTCCTCGAGGTTCTCGACCTCGAAGGACTGGATGTAGATCGGAGCGCGCCGCCCGCGATACCCCGCCGACTCCAAAGCCGCGAGGAGCGGCTCCTCCAAAGGCAGTCCGATCGAGCGGAAATACGTCGGGTGCTTGGTCTCGGGATAGATGCCGATGGAGCGTCCCGCCTCGGCGCTCTTACGCCGCGCGAGGTCCAGGACCTCGGCGAACGTCGGGACTTCGAACCGGCCGTTGAAATCCTGCTTGCGGAAGGCGAGACGCTCCCGGGCGCGCAGCGTCTTGATCTCGTCGAGTGTGAAGTCCTCCGTGAACCAGCCGGTGGCCTCGACGCCGTCAATGCGCTTCGAGGTCCGGCGGGAGGCGAACTGCGGGTGCGAGGCCACGTCGGTGGTCTCCGAGATTTCGTTCTCGTGCCGGGCGACCAGGATGCCGTCCTTCGTCGAGACCAGGTCCGGCTCGATGAAGTCCGCCCCCATGTCGATCGCCAGCTCATAGCCGGCGAGCGTGTGCTCGGGCCGATAGCCGCTGGCGCCGCGGTGGGCGATGACGAGGGGGGAGGCCGCGCGCTGGTAGTCCTCCGGCGTGTCGACGTCCTGCACCGCGCCAGCATCCTCTACTGTCACCTCCAGCAATTTTGCCTCATGCCGGTCGCGGAGCTGCTTCAGGCCCACCTGGGCATCCAGGGTTCCGATCTCCGGAATCAACGCCGGGGAGATCGCCAAGGGATGACCCCGCTTGCCGCGGTACACCGGCACGCCGAGGGGCGCGCCGGTCTCCGCCATCCTGCGGAGCAGAGCCGCGACGGTGCCGGCCTTGAGATTGGGAAGGTCGGCGGGGGAGACGAGGAGCGTCTCGCCGCGCTCGGCCATGGCCGCCGCTCCGCCCACGGCCGCGATGCCTTCGCAGATGCTGGAGAGCATGCCGCGCTCGGGATGGGGATTGACGGCCGGAAGGAGCCCCGCTTGGCGAGCCCAGGCGCGCAGCTCTTCGTCGTCCGGCGCGGTGACCAGGACGATCTCGCGCACGCCGGCGCCACGCAGCGCGTCGACGACACCGGCCACGAGCGGCCTGCCGCGGAGGGGGAGGAGCAGCTTGGGCCGTCCCATGCGGCGCGAGGCGCCGGCGGCAGGGAGGACGGCGAGCGTCACGGCCGACGCACGTAGGCCGCGAGCGAGGAGGTCGAGGCGGGGCTTCGCTTCGTCACGCGCGAAGCTTACCGGATCGGCGCTGTCCCTATATGCAGTGCCCCACGCAGCCGGACTGGGCCTTGCAGCAGAAAGAGTTGGAATCCCAGTGATAGGTGCATTGGCCCGTGTTGTACTGGCTGCAATCCACCGGCGGCGGCTCCGGAGGTTTCGCGAAAACGGCCAGGCTCACGGTAACCAACAACAAGACCAACAACGAGACCAGGCGGATCTTGGACATGGCTTCCTCCTTTGAGAAATCGTCCTACAAGAGAAGGTGCATGACATCCGGCAGTCGAGCTTCCGTCAGAGCCCACAGTCTCTTTCTTGGAGCATCCTGGTATACCCTAGGGGGATGGCTCCCTCGGAGGATGTTTCGGTGACCATCCGCTTGGTGGTCGCCGACGATCACCCTCTCATCTTGAGAGGGATCGAGGCCATTCTCAATTCCGAGCCCGACTGCGAGGTCGTGGCCTGCTGTAGCAACGGCAAGGAATTGCTGGAAGCGGTGCGCCGCCACAAGCCGGGCGTCGTGATCCTGGACTCCCGGATGCCAGGCACCAACAGCCTGGAGATCATCCGGATCCTGACTCGCGATCCCGTCGCGCCGCGCGTGGTGCTCCATGCCGAGAGCAGCGAGGAGCCGCTGATTCGCGAAGCTGTCCGATTGGGGATCCGCGGCGTGTTCCTCAAGGAGATGGCGCCCAGTATGCTCGTCCAGTGCGTCCGCAGGGTTTACGGCGGGGAGTACTGGCTGGAGTGGCGTTCGGCGTCGCAGGTTTTGGAGGAGCTACTGCGGCAAGAACAGGGCGCGCGCGATCTCGCCCAACTCCTGACACCGCGGGAACAGGAGATCCTCCACCTGCTCTGCCGCGGCCTGCGCAACAAGGAAATCGGGAAGAGTGTTTCGATCGCTGAGTCGACGGTGAAGGTGCACGTCCGCCACATCTACGAGAAGCTGCACGTGAACGGGCGGATGGCCCTTCTACGCCTGGCCGAGGACAAGGGATTGCTCCGTTCGATTCGATCATAGACAGTTTTCTCTTCGCAGAATCGCTGACACCTCCTGACACAGCTCTGACACAGGTCTTCTGTGTCAGTTGACATATCCCGTGCGTTTCAAGCGGTGTCGTGATCTGACCGCAAACGACTGAATAGAAAGAACAAAAGCTTGGGACTGACGATGGTTCCGGGGCTGGCATCAACCTTGCCCTGAAACGAAGTGCTTCGCTAGATCACAACTTTGACAAGGAGGGATAATATGAACTTCGGAGTCCATCGTTCCAAGCTCCCCCAAATGCTCGTCGGCCTCTGCTTCATGGCCGCTCTGGCGTTGTCCCTGCCCGTGGGTGCGATCACGGTCACGCCCGTCTTCGTGCCGGGCAACCCGACGTGCGAGGATCTGGGCTACGACTTCGGCTTCAAGATCGATCCGCCGGTTTCCGGCACGTATTCGATCGATGGCATCAACACGGTCACCTTCACCACCGATGGCGTGAGCTTCGATTGGAGCTCGACCCTTGGCATGGACGCCGTGATCTCCAAGGGCGGACCGGTGGCCAACGTCTATGTCTACGATCCGCCGGCCGAGGCGACCAGCGACACCGGGTTGCACTCGCCCGTCAATCCAAGCAATGGCAAGTTCTATGGCTTGAGCCACGCCGAATTCTGCTTCGATTACGAGGTGAAGGTCACCAAGGACGCCCAGACGTCGTTCACCCGCACCTATCAATGGACGATCGACAAGTCGGTGTCGCCGCAGGCCTGGACGCTCTTCACCGGCGACAGCGGCACGTCGATGTACACCGTCGGCGTCCAGCGCACCGGTTATACGGACAGCGACTGGGCGGTGACCGGCACGATCACGATCTACAACCCGTCGCCGCTGACGGCGACGGTGGAATCCGTGGCGGACGTCGTCTCACCCGGCATCACAGCGGCCGTGGACTGCGGCGTCAGCTTCCCCTACGCGCTCGCCGGCGGCGACACCCTGGAATGCAGCTACCAGAGCGCGCTGCCGGACGGCTCGAACCGCATCAACACGGCGACGGCTGCCGCCAGCGGCACCGTGGGAGGTGGCTCGGGGACGGCCGCGGTCGAGTTCGGCGCGCCGACGACCGAGGTGAACGCTTCGATCACGGTGAACGATTCGAATGGCGGCTCCTGGAGCTTCGGCGACACCGGCAGCGTCTCGTATCAACGCACGTTCACCTGCAACGGCGACCAGGGAGTGCACGGCAATACCGCCACCATCGTGCAGACCGGGCAGAGCGACAGCGCGTCCGTCGCCGTGCAGTGCTACGACCTGCAGGTCACCAAGACCGCGCGGACGTCCCTCACCCGCACCTGGGATTGGACGATCAACAAGTCCGCCGACCAGACGAATCTGACGCTCACGCCGGGCCAGCAGTTCCTGGTCAATTACACCGTCTCCGTCAGCGCCTCCTCCAGCGACAGCGAGTGGGCGGCGCACGGCACGATCACCGTGGTCAACCCGAATCCGAGCCACGGCGCGCTCCTGAGCTCGGTCGCCGACCTCGCGGGCACCATTGCCGGCAACGTCGATTGTGGTGTCTCGTTCCCCTACCTGCTGCCGGCGGGAGGCACGCTGAGCTGCACGTACACCGCGGACCTGCCCAGCGCGGCCACCCGTACGAACAAGGGCACCGCCACGCTGCAGAACTTCTCGTACGCGCCGGACGGCACCGGCACGCCGAGCGGCACTTCGGACTACTCGGGCACGGCGACGATCGACTTCTCCGGAGCCGCCGTGTCCAAGGTCGACGAGTGCATCGACGTGAAAGACAACCTGCAGGGAAACCTGGGCACCGTCTGTGAGAACGCGGCGCCGGGAAGCTTCACCTATAGCCGTTACGTCGGCCCCTTTGCGTCGCCGGGGCAGTGCGGCAACCAGGAGGTCAAGAACACGGCGTCCTTCATCGCCGGAGACACCGGCGCGACGGGGGAGAGCTCCTGGACGGTCAACGCCGATGTGGTCTGCAACCAGGGCTGCACGCTGACGCAGGGCTACTGGAAGACCCACTCGCGCAAGGGCCCCGCGCCGTACGACGACACCTGGGCGCAGTTGGGCGCGTCGCAAGAGGACACGATCTTCTTCCTCAGCGGCAAGACCTTCTACCAGGTGCTGTGGACGGCGCCGGCCGGCAACGCCTACTACATCCTGGCCGACCAGTACATCGCCGCCTCGCTCAACGTGCTGAACGGCGCCACCACGCCGGCCGAGGTGCAGTCGGCCTTGAACGAGGCCACGACGCTTTTCCAGACCTGGACGCCGGCGCAGGTAGGCGCCCAGAAGGGCACGCAGCAGCCGCGCAAGCGCATGCTCGAGCTGGCTGGCCTGCTCGACATGTACAACAACGGCCTGATCGGTCCGGGGCACTGCTCGGAGTAGCGGGCCGAAGGCAGGTCCCCCGCAAGTATCAAGGCCGGGCGGCTCAACCGCCCGGCCTTTTTTGTGTGTGCCAGGCATGTTGTGAGACTAGGAGGTGGAAGTCCTCTGTGGGCCGTGATGACCGGAACCACGAGTCTAGGCAAGGGTGCCCACCGCGAGGTGGGATCTGAAGGAAGCCGATGACGGAGCCCGGACCCGACGAACAGAAACCGGATAGAAGGCCAGCGCGGTGGGGTAACCCGGCACTGGACGGGGAGGCCCAATAGCCATCTGGACACACGCGCAGGTAGATCCGGCGGGGCCCGGAGGAAAGCCTCACGACTTACCCTGGGAGATCTCTGGGGCCTGTCCGGTCGAACCGGACTACCGGGCCGGCAACGGACTGGGAGGGGCCGAGAGAAGTCAGCCGAGGCCATAGTAGCCGCGAGGCGAAGGGCCGAATCTTCGAGTGCAAGGAGTCAGACCGGGAGACTCGATGGGCAGAGGGCGACAGCAAGGCACGGAATACCAGCTCTCCCTGTTTTACGGGGATGGCCGAGCAGCCGTGCGCCCCGCCGTAGGTGGCGAAGACGGAATCGGAGCTACCGCGAGCGAGGAGTCGCAAGAGTCCACGGCGTCGGACCGGAAACGAGCCTTGACGAGCGATCTCATGGAACGGGTCTGTGACCCGAAGAACCTGAATCGCGCCTACAAGAGGGTGAAGGCCAACGGTGGCGCACCGGGGGTAGACGGGCGGGAGGTGACGGAGCTGCGTCCCTGGTTGGCCGAGCATAAGCAGAAGCTGATCGACTCACTCCTGGAGGGGAGCTATCGTCCGGAGCCTGTGCGGGCGGTGGAGATTCCCAAACCAGGCGGAGGAAGACGGCAGCTTGGCATCCCGACGGTCCTGGACCGGCTGGTGCAGCAAGCGATTCTGCAGGTGCTCGATCCGCTTCTGGACCCCACCTTTTCGGAGTCGAGCTACGGATTTCGACCCGGGCGCAGCGCTCACCAAGCTCTGCGTCAGGCCCAGAAATACGTCGCCGATGGACGGGGGATCGTCGTGGACCTTGACCTGGAGAAGTTTTTCGATCGGGTCAACCATGATCTTCTGATGTCCCGTCTGGCCCACAGGATCGCTGACAAGCGCCTATTGCGTATCCTGCGCCGGTTTCTCGGAGCAGGCATCCTGCGTAACGGGGTCTGCGTGGAGCGATACGAAGGGACCCCTCAAGGTGGACCGCTCTCGCCGCTTCTGGCCAATCTCCTGTTGGATGATCTGGACCAGGAGCTGGAGCGCCGGGGCCACTGCTTCTGTCGCTACGCCGACGACTGCAACATCTATGTGCGGTCGAAGGCGGCAGGGCAGCGGGTAATGGCCTCGGTGAGCGCCTTCCTGGAAGGCAAGCTCCGGCTGCGCGTCAACCGCGACAAGAGTGCGGCGGCCCCTGTGGAAGAACGTACCTTCCTGGGCTACCGCATCAGTGCGGGCGGGCGATTGTGGATAGCCCACGAGAGCTGGCAACGTGCTCGCGAGCGGGTGCGACAGATCACACGTCGGAACCGAGGCGTCAGCCTCCGCCTGATGATCCACGAGCTGAACGAGTCTCTGTCCGGCTGGGTCACGTACTTCCGCCAAGCGGAGGCCCGCCACCGGCTCCAGAAGCTTGATCAATGGATTCGACGGAAACTCCGGTGTGTCCGTCTGAAACAGCGGAAGCGGGCCAAACCCACGGCCGACTGGCTACGCAGCCTCGGTGTGCCCGAACGGCGCGCCTGGCTCTTAGCCTTGTCGGGTAAGGGCTGGTGGCGCATGGCAGGCAGCCCCCAAGCAGCCGAAGCCATGACGATCCAATGGTTCAGAGACCAAGGACTCCTCAGCCTGGCCGAGAGATACGCCACGTTGCAACACTAGAAGAAACCGCCGGATACGGTGAGTACGTCCGGTGGTGTGGGAGGACGGGGAGCGTGAGCTCCCCTCCTACCCGATCCCCTGAGACTGCTTCGATTCGTTTATACACAGTTCGCTTTGGGAGGTACTCCCAAGGGAGTAGAAAAATCACCCGTTTGATAAATTGTATTGCCCCGCCTGGAACTCTAAGCTCTCCTAGTAAGGGAACACATCCAACTCAACGGAAATTAGCCCTATTCGCTGCACGTGGAGTGCGACTCTGATAGGGCCGAACGGAGGAATTGCAAATGAACACGAAAGTTCGCACCATCTTCCTGGCGGTGCTCAGCATCGCGCTGCTGGGCGTCGGCAGCGCTATGGCCGGGCCCGGCGGGACCATGTCCACGCCGACCCTCAGTTGCGGGACTTCCGGAACCGACTTTCAAGACGTCCATGTCTGCGCCGGTACGACGGGCGCGCCCGCCGGGTTCTCCCTTCAGTGGATGACCCTTGCTGACTACACCGCCAATGGCGGTTGGTTCCTGTCGGAGGACCCCTTGCTGTGCAAGGCATCGTTCTCCGGCAATGCCAGCTTCTCGAGGTACAACCTGGGGGCCAGCCAGTGTGCCTCCCCCGACATCCGGTTCGGCGAGATCCTCATGGATAACGGGGCCTCCACGAATTGCGACGGCGCGTTGCAGTGTGGCACGACGTATGTTTTCCGCTCGTTCGTCCATGCCAACTCCACACTGAAGCGCAGCGCGTTCACGGCGAATTTGATCTGCAGCACGCAGCCGTGCAACCCCACCTGCGATCCCAACGTCAAGAGCCAGGGCTTCTGGAAGACCCACTATCCGGACGCCTGGCCCGCTGACGTTCTGGCGAATGGAATGACGGTCGGTTGCCAGACGTACACGGCCGCAGAGTTGGAGTCGATCCTTCTCGGCACCCCAGCGGGGGGCAACGGCCTCGTCGCCCTCGCGCACCAGGTCATCAATGCCAGGCTGAATATCCTGAACGGCGCCGGTCCGGATTACGTCGCCGCGGTTTCGGCAGACCTGGCCTCGGCGGAAGCGCTGATGTGTACCGTAGGCGCGGTTCCTCCAGTCGGCACGGGATTCCTGTCCGGGTCGTCCTCTAGTGGGCTCACGCTGGCGCTCGATACCGAGCGCGCAGCGTTCGAGTGCGAGTAACTGTACTCGGCAGGCTGCGCCACCGTTTCTGACACAACGGCTTGAGAGGGTCGGAATCCCATCGCGGATTCCGGCCCTTTTGATTTGCAAGGCGCGTGTCTCAGAGCTCGAAGGGCTCGCAGCCGGCGAACGTCTTGCGACGGCGGCGGACCTGCTCGACATTGGGGATCTGCTCGGAGAGCCTCGTCAGCTCATCCAGCCAGTCGGCGGCGGGCTTGGGACGGTTCTCCCGCAAGGCGCGGATATCCTCGGGTGTGGTGGGAATGTCCCGTTCGAGGTTGAGGAGATCAGCGGGTTTTTTCGAGCTCATCGAATCGGTCCTTCATCCCATGCCGATCAAAATAGCTTCGAATCTCGTGCCGGTCAACTCCCGGTAAGTTGATCAGGAACTGGATGTCGGCCATATCCTGAAGAGCTCTGGAAGGATCATTTTTCATCGCCAGTACTTTCAACGCGGCGAGATGTTCGGGCTTCGGAGACGACACCGAGTACCGTGCCGAAATTCAAGGAGTTCTCGCTATCCGATCACCGATAGCCCATGCTTCGGCGCCAGCCGTCCTGGATCCATCCCTGCGACCTCGCGCAGTGCCGCCTCCGCGTAGCGCTGCACCATCACGCCGCGCCACTGGGTCTGGAAATCTGTGTTGTCCATGGGTGTAGCCACCTTCCGCGCGAGCTTCGCGGCTTCGGCGATCGTTTCCTCGTGGAGGGTCTTTCCAGTGAGAAAATCCGCCGCCTCTTGCGCGGGGAGAGGATAAGAAGCGACGGCTCCCAGGTAGATCCTTACCTTTTCTACGATGCCGTCCGGATCGGTCCACGCGGCGGCGGCCACTGAGAGGACGGCGAAGTCGATGGAGCCGCGGCGGCGGAGCTTCCAGAAGGCGGCGCGGCAGCGGCCGGCCGTGGCGTCAGCCGGTAGGTGCAGCGCGGTGAGGATCTCGTCCGGACGCTTGGCGAGGTACTCGATGCCATCGTCTTTATAAAGGTTTTCCACCGGGATGAGCCGTTCGCCTTGCGTCGAGACCAGCTTGACCTCGGCGCCCAGAGCGCAGGCCATGGGTGCCGAGTCGGACGCGGAATGGGCCCAGCAGCGCGGCGAGCTGGTGGCAACCCAGCAGATGGTCCCCTCCTCCTTCATGCAGTAGTCGATCGCGCGCCGCCAATCCTCCGTCTGGTTGTAGTAGGTGCAGCGCGTGTCCACGCACAGATTGCCGCCGATCGTTCCCATGTTGCGGAGTGGGGGAGAGGAGATGGACTGCACGGCTGCCGCGAAAGCGGGATAGCGCTCGCGCACGGCTCGATCGCGGACGACGTCGTCCAGCAGGGTCGTGGCGCCGATGTGGACTTCGCCGTTGACGCCGATTCCAGAGAGGTCTGGCACGCCCATGAGGCTCACCACCGTCGTCGCCTTCTGGTGGCGGCGCTTCATGTTGGGCCAGAGATCGGTGCCTCCCGCGACGAGACGGACATTTTCTCCCTCGGCGGCGCCCTCGCCGGCGAGGATGGCCGCGGCCTCGTTCAGCGTCCGGGCGCGGAAAAATTTGAAGGAGGGGAGGCGGAGCATCAGCGGGTCTCCAGAGGGGGCGTGCGAAATTGTGGCGCTCTGCGCTTCGAGACCTCACCCCCTGGCCCCCTCTCCAGCGGAGCTGGAGAGGGGGGACGATTCACGACCGTTTTTGCCAAGATCGCTGCCTTCTCGGCAACACCGCTTCGCCTGCATTCCCCCTCTCCAGCTTTGCTGGAGAGGGGGCCAGGGGGTGAGGTCTCGAAGCGCAGAGCGCCGCGAAACCCAGACGCGCCTGGAGAGAGGGGGTTGGGGACTTGAGGCTTCATGTCGTCAGAGCCGCCAGCCTTTTCTTTTTCAACGCCTCCTCCCTCGACATCATCGTGCCGGAGGCCGAGCGCATGCCGGAGCGCAGCTTCTCGCGATAGTCGTTGATGGCCGTGCCGTCGCCGCCCTGTTCCGGCGTGGGGACGATCAGCGTCTCGCCGAAATCGACTTCGGGGAAGCGCCGCGGGCCGAAGCGCGGCTCGGCTGCCTGCGCTTTCGCCTGCAGCGCCTTGAGCACCATGTGCGGATGGATCGGCACCTGGTCCACCCGCACGCCGACCGCGTCGTAGATGGCGTTGGCCACCGCGGGCATCACCGGCAGCAGCGGTCCCTGGCCCACCTCCTTGGCGCCGAACGGACCGCGCGGGTCCGGATCCTCGATGAGATACGTCGTCACCGGCGGCATGTCCGCGAAGGTGGGGCTCTTGTACTCCAGCGCCGAAGGATGCTTGTGCACCAGCGCCGAGGAGAGATGGCGGGGCAGGCGGCGGAAGACCTGCTCTTCCATCATCACCTCGCCGAGCCCCATGTACACGCTGCCTTCGACCTGGCCTAGCACCAGCACCGGGTTCAGCGACTTGCCGACGTCGTGCGCGATCCAAACGTGGAGGGGATTCCACAGGCCGGTCTCGGCATCGGCCTCCACCTCGACGACCGCCGCCGTGTAGGAGTAGGCGGGGGAGGGACCGACGCCGGCGCCGCGGTAGCGTCCCGGCGAGCGCGGCGGGATGTAGCTGCCGGCCGTGGCCAGCGTGCCGAAGCGCGCCTCGGCGGCGATGACGGCTTCCTGGAAAGAGATGCCCTTGTCCGGATCCCCGGCGTCGAACACCCGGCGATCCGCGAAGACGAGACGCGAGACCGGAATCTCGAGCTGTTCGGAGACCGCCGTGGCAATCATCTCTCGCGCACGCTCGGCGGCCTGCAGCGCGGCGTTGCCCACCATCAACGTGACGCGGGAGGAGTAGCTGCCGAGATCGACGGGCGTGAGGTCCGTGTCGGCCACGCAGAGGCGGATGTCCGCGAGCGAGACGCCCAGCACCTCGGCTACGACGGCGGCGAGGATCGAGTCCGAGCCCTGGCCGATCTCGGCCTCGCCGCAGAAGACGGCGATGCCTCCCGACCGATCGAGCTTCAACATCACGCCCGATTGCGGCATGTGGTTCCAGTAGATGGGCAGGCCGGCGCCGCAGAGGTAGGAGCCGCAGGCGAGCCCGAGGCCGCGGCCTGGGGGAAGCTTTCCCCAGCGCTCGCGGAAGCCGCTGCCCGCGACCACGGCCTCGATACAGCGGCGCAGGCCCATCGAGCCGATGCGCAGCCAGTTGGCCGTGATCGTCTCCGGCTCGGCGAGCATACCGAGCCGCAGGTCGGCGGGATTGAGGCCGAGCTTGACGGCGATCTTGTCGAGGTGGACCTCGAAGCCGAAGCGCGGCTGCGGCGTGCCGTGGCCGCGCTTGGGGCCGCATGGGGGTTTGTTGGTGAAGGTTCGCACGCCCTGGAACTCGTACGCCGGCAGCTTGTAGGTCACCGTCTGGAGAGCGCCGGTGTAGTAGGTGGAGGCCACGCCGTAGCTGCCGTAGGCGCCGCCGTCGAGCGCGGTGCGCAGGCGCTGCGCCGTGATCGAGCCGTCCTTCTTTACTCCCGTCCTCACTTCCATGAGCACGGGATGGCGCCCGCGATGGCAATAGAAGACCTCCTCGCGGTTCAACGTGATCTTCGCCGGCCGGCCGAGCTTGAGGGCCATCTTCGCCGCCACGATCTCGTGATTGAACGGATCGCTCTTGCCGCCGAAGCCGCCGCCGTTGGAGCAGGCGACGACGCGGATGCGCGAGGCCGGCAGCTCCAGCACCTTGGCGAGGGCGCGGTGGACGTAGTGCGGCGTCTGCGTCGAGGAGTAGAGGGTCACCCGGTCGTCGTCCTCGGGCACGGCCACCGCCGAATGCTGCTCCATGGGCAGGTGGGTGTTGCCCTCGTAGAAGAAGACGTCCTCGAAGATCTCGTCCGCCTCGGCGAATCCTTTCTCGACGTCGCCGAAGGTCATCGAGACCACCTTGTGGACGTTGCCGTGATCGCCGTACTCGTGGATGCGCGGCTCCGGGGTGGCGAGCGCCTCTTCGATCGACGAGATGGTGGGCAGCGGCTCGTACTCGACCTTGACGCGCAGCGCCGCCTCGTACGCCGCGTCCTCGGTGGTGGCCGCCACCGCCACGACGGGATCGCCGACGAAGCGGACGCGGTCGGGGCAGAGGGCGTGCTCGTCCTGCGACACGGGCAGGATGCCGAACGGGATCGGCATCTCCTTGCCGGTGAGATATCCGAGAAATCCGGGCACCGCTTCCGCTTCCGACACGTCGATCGATCGGATCGAGGCGTGCGGCAGGTGTGAGCGGACGAGCTTGACGTGGCACAGGCGCGGGAAGGCCAGGTCATCCGCGAACTTCGTGGCGCCCGTCACCTTGGCGCGGCCATCGACGCGGCGGAACGGCTTGCCGATGAGGTTCGGCTCGCGCGCCGGCTCGGGCTCGATCTTTCGGACGGGTTCGGCCATGGCGCTTTACTCCTCTCCGGGAATGGTTGCGCCGTAAAAGACCTCGTTCGGCGGCACCCGCTCCTCGCCGCGCATCCGGGCGGCGGCCCATTCCACGCCTTCGACGATCTTGTGGTAGCCGGTGCAGCGGCAGAGGTTGCCGGCGAGCGCTTCGCGGATCTCGTCGCGGCCGGGCTCGGCGTTCTCGGCGAGCAGCGCCTTGGCCGTCATCAGGATTCCCGGCGTGCAGTAGCCGCACTGGGCCGCTCCGAGATCGGCGAACGCCGCTTGCAGGGGATGGAGATCGTTGCCATTCTGCATCCCCTCGACGGTCTCGATCTCGCGTCCCTCCATCTCGGCGGCGAGCGCCAGACAGGAGAGCACCGGCCGGCCGTCCACCAGCACGGTGCAGGTGCCGCATTCGCCCAGCTCGCAGCCGTGCTTGGTGCCGGTCAAGCCGCACTCCTCGCGCAGCACTTCGAGCAGGGTGTGATGGGTGGGGAAGACCACGGGCCGCTCCTCGCCGTTGATGCGCAGCTTGAGGGTGGTGAGATCGTTCATCGGTGCGTCTCCGATTCGGCCGGAATTCGGACCTGGAAACGACGGTCGCGCCGCCTGGGCCCCTCACCACCCCGGCCCTCCTCTCCCACCTCACACCCACCCACCCGGGGAGAGGAGGGAGACTGATCAAATTTAGCTTTTTTAAACCCCCTCTCTCCCGGTGGGCGGGAGTGCGGTGGGAGAGAGGGGGTAGGGGGAGTGAGGGTCAGCCCCGTAGGGGCGCTCTCTTCCGGCCGCGCCATCTCGACTCCTTCCGCCAGCAACCCTCGCACCAGCAGCTCCGCGCACTCGCGGCCGATCTCCCGCGCGCTCTTGCCGCCGCCGGGGCGAAACCACTTCACGGTCCAGTTCACGGCGCCGAGGATGGCGAGCGCGCTCACCTTGGGATCGGCCGGCCGGAAGACGCCGGCGGCGATCCCTTCCTCCAGGACCTCGCGGAAGGCGTGCTCATAGGCGTCGCGCCGAGCCTGCACCGTCCGCCGCCAGCGCGGACCGAGCGCTTCCACCTCCAGGTGGGCCAGCGAGCCGGGCGTCTCCTCGTTCAAGCGGACGACGTGCCCCACGATCAGCAGAAAGAGGCGCGCGTCGGCCCGCAGGTCCCTCTCCCGCGCCTGCGCTGCCAGCTCGAGAAGGCCGGCGAGGGTTTCCTCCTGGACAAAGGCGAGGAGCTCCTCCTTGTCCTTGAAGTAGTAGTACAAATTCCCCACCGCCATCCCCAGCTCCGCCGCGATGTCGCGCATCCCCGCGGCCTGGAGGCCCTTGCGGCGGAACACCCGCGAGGCGGCGTCGAGGATCTCACGCTTTTTCTCGACAACCTGTCGCAGGTATCGAGGCGGCGAGCGCGGGCGGGGGTATCGGCGGAGATTTGAACCATCGTTCAAAATTCTGGCAGGGGGCTGGCTGTCATGTCAAGGTCTCGAGCCTGCGGTATGTTTACGCCCTGCCCTCGACCGAGGGCCATGCGGGAGGGATTCCATGCCGATCGCCACCGTCAGCGCGGACGAGCTCCACGAGGCCTGGCGGCTGCTGTCGCCGGAGGAGCGCATCGAGAGCTTCGGCTTCCTCTCCCCGGAAGAGGCGCAGGACTTCTTCCTGGAGATGCGGGCCGCCGATCAGCTCATGATCGTGCGCGAGTCGCCGACGGCGATCCGGCGCGCGTGGGTGCGCCTGCTGGCACCCGACGACGCCGCGGACCTGCTGCAGGAAGCCGAGCCGGAGGAGCGCGCCGAGCTGATGGCGCTGCTCGATCCCACCACCCGCCGCGAGGTCACCACCCTCCTCGCCTACGCGGAAGACGACGCGGGCGGCCTGATGAGCCCGCGCTACGCGCGGCTGCGGCCGGACATGACGGCGGACGAGGCGATCGGCTATCTCCGCATGCAGGCGCGGCAGAACCTCGAGACCATCAACTACGCCTACGTGCTGGACGCCCAGCAGCATCTCCTCGGCGTCATGTCGCTGCGCGAGCTGTTCACCGCGCCGGGCGACAAGCGGGTCTCCGAGGTGATGAACACCGACCTGGTCACGGTCTCCGAGGACACGGACCAGGAGACCACCAGCCAGCTCCTCGCCCGGCAGGGCGTCATCGCCATCCCGGTGCTCGACGCCGAGGGGAGGATGAAGGGCATCGTCACCTGGGACGACATCGTCGACGTCGTCGAGGAGGAGGCCACCGAGGACATCCAGAAGATGGGCGGCTCGGAGGCCCTCGACGCGCCCTATCTCCAGGTCGGCCTGCTGCAGATGATCAAGAAGCGGGCGGGCTGGCTCTCGGCGCTCTTCATCGGCGAGCTGCTGACGGCCACGGCGATGGGGTACTACGAGAAGGAGATCGCGCGCGCCGCCGTGCTGGCGATCTTCATTCCCCTCATCATCAGCAGCGGCGGCAACTCGGGCTCGCAGGCGACGACCTTGATCATCCGCGCCCTGGCCCTCTCCGAGGTGCGCCTGCGCGACTGGTGGCGAGTCTTTCGGCGCGAGCTCGTCTCGGGCCTCGGCCTGGGAGGCATCCTGGCGGTCCTCGGCTTCACACGGATCGCGATCTGGCAGTCGGCGTTCCACACCTACGGCGCGCACGGATGGCTGATCGCCGTCACCGTAGCGCTGAGCTTGATCGGAGTGGTCCTGTGGGGGACCCTCATCGGCTCGTCGTTGCCGTTTCTCCTGCGCCGATTGGGATTCGACCCGGCGAGCGCCTCCGCGCCCTTCGTCGCGACGCTGGTGGACGTCACCGGTCTCATCATCTACTTCACCTTCGCCAGCCTGGTCCTGCGAGGTACGCTGCTTTGAGGTCCCGGGCCGCGGCATGAAGCGGTCGGCGTTGCTCCTGGTGCTCCTGGGCTGCGCCGCTTGCGGCGGCGAGGCGCCCGGCGCGCCGGCGGTGAGGCAGGGCCCGGCCGCGAGCTCGCGCGCAGCCCCGGAGGTGGGAGTCGAGCTGCGCCGTGGACGGCAGCCGCGGGAGCTGGTGCGCATCGGCCTGCGCGGCGTGTGGATCGGCACCGAAGGCGAACCGCTGGCATGGAAGCCCTTCGTCGAGCCGCGCCGCGCCGACGACGCCTGGTACTTCCTCGGGCTCTACGCTCCCTTCGGGATGAAGTCCTCCGAGGGAGACCTGGCGTTCCGGGGCCACGGCAAGGTGCGCGCGGGCTCCGTCGAGCGGCGGATGATCCTCGAATGGGCGCGCCAAGTGGCGATCGAGGCGGCAGGCGGACGCGGGAGCGCCGCGTACGGCCTCGTCTTCGCCTTTCATCAGGGAGGGCCGGCGGACATCTGTGAGGACGTCGTGCTCTATCTGACCGGCGAAGCCACCGCCACGGCGTGCGGCTGGGAGCGCGAGGTGAGGGGCCGCCTCGCCGCCGCGCCGCTCAGCCGGGTCTATGAGTGGTTCGATCGCCTGCAGCCGTTTCAGACGGGCAGCGGCGAAGAGGACGAGGGCAAGCTGCAGGCGCGCCTGATCTTCGCCGGACGCGGTCCGCGGTTCGCTTCTCCAACGGAGCAGGAGCAGATCCAGTCCTTCGCCGCGGCGCTCTTCGCGGAGCTCGCGGCCAGAAGGCGGGGCTTCCTCGCGCCGCCGGTTCCGGGTACGGCGGCGGGGCTCCTGCTGCCTCCGGGAGCCGGCGCGCGGGCGGAGGAGATCGTGCTCCAGCTTCCGGAAAAGCCTCCGCCACCGCCGAAGCCTTCGCTCCCTCAACCTCCCCCCTCCCGTCCCTTTCCCGCGCCGCTCACCGGCGAGCGGCAGCCCCCGCGCGTGCTAAACTATTGAAGCCGTACCATGGCTCATAACCGGCAGACGTTTCTCCTCATCCTCCTGATCGCGGCTTGGCCCCGGCAAAGCGCCGCCCAGCTCAAGCCGCTCGGTCCGGAGACCCGCGTCGACACCGGCGTCGAATACAGTTACAGCGACTGTCCTCAGATCGGCGTCGCGCCCGACCGTTCCTTCGAGATCGCCTGGAGCTCCGGATTGTCGACTCCGACCGACGCCAGGGCGCGGCACTACGACGCGAGCGGCTCGCCGACCGACCGCTACGAGGTCGCGATCTCTCCGTTGGCCTACCCCTACGGCGACGACGACATCACTTCCTGGGTCGTCGCCGTGACTCCCGTTTCGACCGGCTTTCGGGTGCTGACGGAGGTGTACGACGAATCGGATCACCGGACGTTCGCGCGCCGGCGGATCGATTCGAGCGGCGTCCCGGTTCCCGGCGCGGCGCGGCCGGTCGGCGCGCCGGGCACGCAATGGGTCGCCCCCGGTCCGGGTGACGTGCTCTTCGCCGGCAGGTACGACGCGGCCCTGCGCCGTCTGAGCATGCAGAAGGTCGACTCTCTCGGTCAGCCGGCGGGGAAGGTCTACATCCTGAACACCCGTCCGTTCGATCCTGCGGGCAGCCCCATCATCACGCCGCTCTCGGACGGCGGCTGGGTCGCCGTCTTCCTCGGAGCGAGCATCGCGGCTCCGGGCTCTCCCACGCGGCAGGTGATCCGGGCGCGCCGATTCAACGCGGCGGGTGATCCTCTCGGTCCTGACTTCGACGTCAACAGCATTCCCGGGGGCCGCAGGAGATCCGCGCCGTTCCTGGGCGGATCTGGCGTCCTCGTAGCGGCAGGCCCCGCCGGCCGGTTCGCCGTGGCCTGGGGCGTTGGGGACGACGACTACTACGCCGATTTGATCAGGATACGGTTCTTCAACTCCACCGGGCTGCCGGTGGCTGCTGAAACGACCGTCGTGCAGGACAAGAACCTGGAAGGTCCCGTCTCCATGGCCTTCGATGGCGCCGGGCGGATCCTCCTCGTCTGGATGGTGGCCACGGACTACCGGCCGGGTTGGTTCACCTCCGAGCTCCTGGCGCGCCTCTTCCGTCCTGACGGCTCGCCGGCGGAACCGCAGTTCCGCGTGCGGTCCGCGGCGAGCCGGGACTACGACTATTTCTGGTTTTGCGCCAGCGCCGCCTGGACGGGAGATTCCTGGCTGATCACCTGGCTCGGCCATTACACCGAGGATTCCACCGCCATCTTCCTGCGCCGGTTCCGCTGAGTCCCCGGCAGGTAGCCTGCCGCTACTCCCCGCTCGAACCCCACACCTCCGCGAGCCGCCGGTCGCGGCCGCAGCCCGAGCGGTAGAACTTGTAGCGGATCGGGTTCTTCTTGTAGAAGTCCTGGTGGTACTCCTCGGCCGGGTAGAACGGCGTGGCCTGCACGATCTCCGTGGCGACGGGCTGCTTGAAGCGCTTCTGCACCTCGGCTTTCGACGCCTCGGCGAGGCGCTTCTGCAGCGCGTCGTGGTAGAAGATCGCCGAGCGGTACTGCGTCCCCACGTCACAGAACTGGCGGTCCCTGGCGAGCGGATCGATGTTGTGCCAGAAGACGTCCAGCAGCTTCTCGTAGCTGACTTTCGCCGGATCGTAGACGACGTCGACGGACTCGGCGTGGCCGGTGCCGCCGGAGGAAACCTCCTCGTAGGTGGGGTTCTTCTTCGTGCCGCCGGTGTAGCCGGAGGTGACGGAGACCACGCCGGGAAGCTGGTCGAACGGGTGCACCATGCACCAGAAGCAGCCGCCCGCGAAGGTGGCGTGCGCGAGCGGATGGCCTGGCGTGGGCGCCGCTTTGACGGGGCTCATCGTGGCGGCCAGGAGAAGGCCGGCCAAAGGCAGCCAGCCGTGGGTGACGATTCGTTTCATTTGGTTCTTTCCTCCCTTCAACCTTCCACTGCATCCCACTGCATCCTACGTGCCGGTTGGCTGCGATGGATTCCCGCAAAAGGACGACAAGGACAGCAGGGACGGGGGAGGCTGAACGCCTGTCGTTGCTGTCCTTGGAGTCCCTTGGGTCCTTTCCTTCGAGGCTGCTTTCCTCTAAGCTGTATCGGCATAAAGGAGCCCGCCATGACACGCTCGTTCGCCCATCCCACGCTGATCCTCGCCGCGGCGGCAATCCTCGCTCCGGCTCTTCTGGCCCAGACACCCGGCCACGCCGACCTCTGCGTCTTCCGCGGCGGGCGGTTTCTCTGCGATACGGCTCACGACGGCGGTGCGGCGGAGGTGCGGGTGCGCTTCGGCAACGCCGGCGAGCTGCCGTTCCTGGTCGACTTCGACGGCGACGGCCGGGATGATCCCTGCGTCTTCAGGGACCGCCAGTTCCTCTGCGATACGGTGCACGACGGCGGCGCGGCCGAGCGCCAGACCGCCCGCTTCAACTCCGTCCCGGCGGGCGCTCAACCGCTGCTGGGGGACGTCGACGGCGATCTCGACCAGGGGGGTACGGTGGACCCCTGCTATCGCCTCGGCAGCCGCTGGACCTGCCTGGTGTTCAGCGGCTCTTTCGGCACCATCCAGGTGTTCTGGGACTTTGGAGCCCCCGCGGAGCCCGGGCTGCTCGGCGACGTAGACGGGGACGGCGATGCCGACTCCTGCGTCTTCCAGCAGGGCAGGTTCTACTGCCGCGTTTTTCGCGAACAGGACGGCACCCTCGCCACGCTGACGCTCAACCTCCGTTCCGCCCTGCCCGCCGGCGCACCCGGCACGCCTCTCCTGGGCGACGTCAACGGCGACGGCCGGGCGGACCCTTGCGTGTGGAACGCCGGCCGGCTGGTGTGCGGCATCTTCCCGCCGGGGAGGAACCGGCCGGCGAGCATCGTCAGGCAGAGCTTCGGCAATCCGGGCGATGTCCCGGTGCTCGGGGATATCGACGGCCTCTAGACTCGAGCGGACTCGCTTTTCCTGATCGGCGGCACGGTTTGTAGGTGGAACCACCTTCATGAAAGGAGGAGTCATGAGGAAGCCCGTCGTTCTCGCCTTGCTGGGCCTGGTGCTGGCCGCCGCCGTCGCCTCCGCCACGACCATCGTCTACGTGCCCTTGAAGAGGTCGGTGCAGATGAGCGACCTCGTGCTCGTCGGCTACGTCGTCGGCGTGCAGCCGGAGTACGGCCGCGAAGGGGAGATCGTGACCCGCGTCGATCTCCTGGTTGAGGAGCGGCTCAAGGGAGCGGCCGAGCCCGGGCAGATCTTTTCGTTCCATGCCTTCGGCGGCAGCCTGGACGGCGTGAACGTGGAGACGGTGGGGGAGGCGCGGTACCGGTTGGGCGAGAAGGTGCTCGTCCAGCTCGAGGACATCGACGGCGAGTACCACACCCTGGGCCTCGCCTTCGGCAAATGGAACGTCGCGCGCGACAAGGCGGGTTCCCCGTGGATCACCCGCGAGCTGGCGGATCTGGAGATGCTGGGAGTCGAGGAGGCCCCGGTCGAGCAGGTGCCCCTCGACCGCATGCGGCAGGCCGTACGCGCCGCCGCCGGCCGCTTCGAGAACTGATCCGCGGTGAACGGTGAAATGAGCTTCCACGAGGAGAAAACACAATGAAGAAGATCGTCCTGTACGCGGCGCTGCTGTGCCTCTCGTCCTCCCTCTTCGGCTACACCTTGAACGGCCGCAAGTGGTTCACCAGCGGCGAGGCCAGGTTCTACTACAACGGAGCCAACGGTCCCGCCTGCTGCCTGACCGCGAGCGAACAGCAGAGCCAGATCGTCTCCGGCATCAACGCCTGGGGCATCGCCAGCTCCGGCGGCTCCACCACCAAGTCCGGCGCCAGGAAGGACGGCGTCAACGCCATCTCCTGGTCGAAGCTGGGCGGCACCACGCTCGGCGTCACCAACTACGTCTCCACCGACACCTCGCAGTCGCAGGTGTGCAACGGCACTCTCCTGTACCGCTTCCAGGAGGTGGACGTCCGCTTCAACAACGCTTTCAGTTGGCAGAAGTCCGCGGGCTGCTCCGGCGGCTACGATCTGGCGGGGGTCGCCACGCACGAGTTCGGCCACGCCGTGGGCCTCGGCCATACCAACGTCCAGGGCGCCACGATGTATCCCTCCGTCGCCGCCTGCGACTTCTCGCTCTCCTCCCTGGCGAGCGACGACAAGAACGGCTATAGCGCCATCTATAGCTGCCACTAGGCCGCGAGTGGGGCGGGGCGATCGGGCACCGGGGCGATCCGGTGCCCGCGTCGTTTTCCGGCGACTCGGGCCCTATTCCGCCGGTTCCGGGTCGGCACCGTCCGCCCTGCCGAACGAGAGGAACACCAGCAGCACGCCCGCCGTGATGGCGACGTCGGCGAGGTTGAAGATGCCGGTGCGCAGCGGGCCGATGCTCAGGCTGACGAAGTCGATCACCTGGCCGGCGTTCACCAGGCGATCGATGAGGTTGCCGAGGCCGCCGCCGAGGATCAGCATCATGCCGGTTTTCTGCCGCGGCGAGAGGCCGGTGCCGCGGAGAGTGAAGACGAGCAACGCCGCGAGGGCCGCGGCGACGAAGACCACTCCCACCAGGAAGCGGGCCGTCGGCGGCAGGTTGGCGCCGAGGCTGAGGAAGGCGCCGGGGTTCTCGGTGTACTCCAGCCGCACGGCGCCGCCGAGCAGCGACACCGGCGGCGAAGACTCCAGCGCGCCGCGCGCCGCGCGCCAGCGCCTTGGCCGCCTGATCGCAGCCGGCGCACGCCAGCACGGTCAGGAGGAGCAGGCCGAGACGGAAGGGCATCTTCATAGGGGAAGATCTGAGGCTCTATTTTACTCCGAAGTCTCCACAACCGGCGCTCCTCCTTGCCGGCTCAGCGCGGCGGGAGGAGGGACACCCTTCTATTTCAGGGTGGAAGCGGCGGTGGACGACGTGAAGATCGTGCAGCAGCCGTGACGAGGAGGGGAGCAGGGGCTGCGATCACCGCAAATGCGGTCAGGGGTGGCCGGCCTCACTCGCCGGCCACCCCCGCCGTTCGCGCGCCTTCAGGACTTCGTACCTGCCCTTGCTACGTAAAACCGTGCCGGAGGTTTCACGGCTCGGGCCAGCAACGTCGTCGTCGTAGTCCCGCGAGTGAAGCCGATGATCTCGCGAGCGGCCTCCAGCATGTCCCACAGGTAGGAAGCGTCTCGTTGGTCAGGCTGCATAGACGATCTGACGCGTATTCAAGATCTCATGCCGCCGGAAAGGATTGCGCAGCCCCCCCTTGCTGACAAGATCCACCTTGCGCTGGAAGAGATTTTCGAGCTCGTCTTGCATCTCCACGAAATCAAAGAGGCTGACGCCCGCTTCCGGCGAGAAGGTGACCAGAACGTCCACGTCACTCGCAGATGAAAAGTCGTCTCGAAGCACTGAGCCGAATAGAGCCAGCTCATCGACGGACCATTTGCGGCAGAAGCTCGAAATGGCCTCGAGGGACACGGGGAGGCCCACCTTCTTTGGCATTTGGAGGATCATAGGCGGAACCTAGCGTCCGGCATCCATGCTGTCAAGGCGCGATGCTGGTTAGCTCATCTCCATCGCCGCCGCCATCTCCGCCGGCGATTCGGGCGCCATCGGCCGCGAGCCCTTGCGGCCGCCGCGGCAGACCTTCTCCGGCTCGACCTGCGTGGTGAGCAGGACCTTCGCCATCGTCACCGCCCGCGCCGCCAGCTCGCGCGCGCCCTGGTGGAGCGACTCGCTCTGCTGCACGTAGGCGACGTTGCGCTCCATGTCCTCCGCCGTCCAGCCGCGCGAATGGGCGATGTAGGGGAACTGCGGGAAGACGCAGCCGACCTCGGCGAAGAAGCCGAGCATCTGGCCGGCCACCGCCTGCACGTTGTCCTGGCCGCCGGTGATGATGAACGCCGCCACCTTGTTGCGCAGCAGCGCCCGGTTGTGCAGGGTGACCTGGTTCTGCACGCAGTTCATGCGTTCGACCATCTTGTAGTAGAGCGAGCTGGCCGAGCCCCAGCGGATCGGCGTCGAGACCAGGATGACGTCCGCCCAGTGGACGATTCCTTCGTAGACCTCCGTCAGCTCGTCCGCGGGATCCATCTGCGTGATCGAGCACGGCCAGGTGCAGGCGTGGGCGCTCTTCGAGTAGTAGCCCTCGCAGGGCCGGAAGCGGAGGTCGCTCAGGCGCAGGCAGCGGGTATCCGCGCCCAGATCCGCCGCGGCCGCCGCGAGCGCCGTCTCCAGCAGCGCCTCGGAGGTGGAGTAGCGCGGATGGGCCGGATCCATCACCGTTGTCGAGATCCCCAGCACGCGCACCGGCCCGTCTTCTCGGCGCACGGGGCGCGCCAGGGGATGCGGCTGGTGCGGCAGCTTGTTGCGGCGCGTCGCCGGCCGCAGGTTGAGGAGCAGGCGTCCGCCTTCCTCCCGGAGGTCGTAACGCGGCACGCAGTCCTGCTCGAAGCCGGGCTCGCCTTCACCGGTGCGGTGGTGGAACTTCCAGTGATGCCAGGGGCAGACGACGTAATCGCCGTCCAGCGTTCCCTGGCCGAGCGGTCCGCCGACGTGGTTGCAGGCGCCGGAGATGGCACCGAAGCGGCCGTCCTTGTAGGTCAGCGCGATCTTGTTGCGGCCGATCGTGATCTGCTGCAGCGGCTTCCTCGTCAGCTCTTCGATGGGGCCCAGGTCGTGCCAGCGCGCGTCGTCCATGTTCATCCTCCCAACAATTTCCGGCAGGCCGCCACCGCCGAGCGCAGGAAATCCTCCACCTGCCGGGCTTGGTCGGCTGCTCCGGTGAAGCGGCTCGCCTCCAGCACGGCGCCGGTCCATCCCTCCGTGTGCCACCAGCCGCCGCCGGCCAGCTCAGACAGGTCGCCTTTCGGTGCCGGCCAGGGTAACACGTAGAAGTACGGTTCACTAAAGCGGTCGTCGCCGGGGCTCAAACCTACGCCGATGGAACGCGCCGACTCGGCGTCGGCCCCTGCCTCGAGTGCGATCAGCGTCGCGACGTCGAAGTGGTGGGGCCAGCAGCGCACCGGCGAGGCGCCGGGATTCTCGTCCCGCACCTGGCGCAGCAGCCGGTCCGCGTCCGCGAAGTACCGCGCGATCTCGGCGCAGGCTTCGGCGTCGCGAACCGAGAACGGCACGCCGCCGCCGACCGGGTGCCGCGGCAGCTCGCCGGGACGCTCCAGGGGCTGCGTCAGGGGTTGGCCGAGGAGCTCTTCGACCTGCTCGCTCATCCAGCCGTAGGTCTCCTCCAGCGTGCGGCCCTCCAGGGGAAGCTCGCGCAGGATCTCGTCGCCGTCACTGGCCAGGAGCAAAGCGGGCGGCGACGGCCGCAGCCCGGCGCGGAACGGCCGCGCGGCTTCGACCGGCGTCTGCACGAGAGCCCTGAGCCCCTGGGACCACTGGAAGCTCTGCTCGCCGTAGTCCGGCTGGTGAGGCAGCAGCCGCTTGCCGACCGCCGTGGCCGCCTGGGCCATCCAGTGGAGCTGCAGCCGGGCGTCGGTCAATTGGCGAGGATCGACGCTTCCCAGGGTTTCCCAATCGCGCATGAAAATCCTCCGAGGCTTTGGATGCCGCGCTGGCCGAGGTGGTTTCAGGAGAGGATACGGTTGAGGAGGATTCGGGGATGTACCCTTCGGTACAGAACAGTTCCTCTACCTAACACTTCTGCACCCTGACCTGTCCTTATGAATGTGGCCGGCACCGACTCCCGCCTCGTGGCGCGTGCGCTGGCGGGGGAGACACGGGCGTTCGAGGAGCTGGTGCGGCGCCACCTGCGGTCCGCGCACGCCGTGGCGCTCGGCGTGCTGGGCAATCCGGCCGACGCCGAGGACGTCTGCCAGGACGCGTTCCTGACCGCCCTCGAGCGGCTGGAGGAGTGCCGGGACCCGAAGCGGTTCGCCGCCTGGCTGATGCGCATCGTGCGCAACCGGGCGCTCAACTTCCGCGCCAGCCGCTCCCTGCGCCAGGGCGTTCCCCTGGAAGAGGCGGCGGGGAAGTCGGGCAGCGGCGATCCGCAGCGCGAGGCCGAGAGATCCGAGGCGCGCGAGCGGTTGCTCGCCGCTCTCTCCGGCCTGCCGGAGTCGCAGCGCGAGGTCGTGCTGCTGCACGATCTCGAAGGCTGGCGGCACCGCGAGATCGCCGAGCTGCTCGGCACGTCGGAAGGCGCCGTGCGGGTGCGCCTCCACGAGGCCCGCCGCCGGCTGCGGACGGAATTGGAAGAAGGAGGATGAGGATGGACGAGCGACCGATCGATCTCACGCCGCTGGACCCGACGCTCGACCGCGAGCGGTGGGAGCGGCGGATCGCCGCGATCGTGGCCCTCGCGGCCCCGAAGCTGGCCCGGCGCGCCGCCGCGGCGGAGAGCCCGCTGCAGGTGCTCGTCGGCTGGTTCCGGCCGGCCCTCTCGGCGGCCGCCGTCCTGGCGCTCTGCGCCGGCGGCGCCCTGACGCTGCTCCTCCCGGCGGGGGCGCCGGAGCCGGCCGTCGCCGTGGACGCGCTGCGCCTGCCGGCGCCCATCGCGTTGTGGCTCGGGGACGATCAGCCGCCGACCGTGGCGGATCTGGCGTTCGCCGTGCAAGGAGAGGAGCCATGAGCCGGGCCCGCCTCCTCAGCGCCGTTCTGCTCGTCGTCGTCTTCGCCGCCGGCGTCCTCGTCGGCGCCGCCGCCGACCGCGCGCTCGATCCGCGCTCGCACGGGCGGCATCGGCACGAAGCCGAGATCCTCGACCGGCTGCGGCTCGACGGGCGGCAGAAGGCCGAGGCGGAGAAGATCCTCGAACGGCGGCGGAGCGAGGCCGCGCAGGTGTGGAGCGAAGTCAAGCCGCGGCTGAACCAGGTGGTGGCCGGCACCCGGAGCGACCTGGCCAAGGTTCTCACCCCCGGCCAGCTCGCCGAATACGACCGATTGATGGCGGAGCGCTGGCGGCGCATGGAAGGCCGCTTCGACTCCGAGAAAAGCAAGGGCAGGGGTGAAGGAGGCAAGCCGTGAGGTCATCAGAGATGAAAGCGAAGAAATGGATGCAATGGGCTGCGGCCCTGACACTATCCCTGGCGCTCGCCGCGGGTCTCGCCGCCTGCGACAAGGGCGAAGGGCAGGAGAAGCAGGCGACGCCGGACACGGCGCGCGTCGAACGCCGGGACCTGGACATCTCGGCCGACGCCTCGGGCACCATCGAGCCGCTGCGCGTCGTCGAGGTCAAGTCGCGGGTCTCCGGCGAGCTGCAGAAGATCGACGTCGAGACCGGCCAGGAGCTCAAGCAGGGCGATCTCATCGGCCTGGTGGATCCGCGCGACCTGCGCAACGCCCTCGCCCAGGCGCAGGCGGATATGGCGCTGGCGACGGCGCAAGTGACCAACGCCACGGCGCAGCGTCGGCGCGCCGACCGGCTGGCCAAGGAAGGCGTGCTCAGCAAACAGGACCAGGAGACGACGCAGCTCCAGGAGACGGACGCCCGGGCCTCGCTCGTCAAGGCGCGGACCAATCTCCAACTGGCGCAGGAGAAGATGGGCGACGTCGACATCCGCGCTCCCATCTCCGGCATGGTGATCGAGAAGGACGTCGAGCAGGGGCAGATCATCGCCTCGGCCAGCGGCAACGTCTCCGGCGGCACGACGCTGGTGAAGATGGCGGACCTCTCGACCGTGCAGGCCCGCGCCTTGGTGGACGAGACGGACATCGGCCGCATTCAGCCCGGCCAGGCCGCCGCCGTCACGGTGGAGGCCTATCCCGGGCGCACCTTCCGCGGCACGGTGTCGAAGATCGAGCCCCAGGCCGTGGTCGACCAGAACGTCACCATGTTCCCGGTGCTGATCGAGCTCGCCAATCCCGACCGGCTGCTCAAGCCGGGCATGAACTCCGAGGTCTCGGTCTCCATCGCCCACCGCGCGAACGTGCTCACGGTGCCGAACGAGGCGGTGGCGAGCGTCCGTGACGCGGCCTCGGCCGGAGCGGCCCTCGGCCTCAACGAAGACGATCTGCGCGAGAAGATGGCGCAGATGCGTCCGGCGCGGAGCGGCGGCCAGGGAGGCCGGCAGGGCGGCGGCAGCGCGGGCGGTGCCTCCGGCGGAAGCCGGTCCGGAGGTGGACAGGGCGGCTGGAGAGGCGGTCGTGGAGCTGGCGGCGGCGGCTGGACAGGCCGGGCCGGCCAGGGAGGCTCCGGCGCCAGCGGCGACGTGCACCCCGGCGTGATCTTCGTCAAGGGAGCGAAAGGTCCGGAGCCGAAGTTCGTCATGCTCGGACTCTCGGACTGGGATTACACCGAGGTCATCCGCGGGCTCGAGCCCAACACCGAGGTCTACCTCATCTCGGTCGCGCGGCTGAAGCAGCAGCAGACCGAGTTCACCGACCGCATGCGCCAGCGCGCCGGCGGCGGCATGCTCGGCGGCGGTCAACAGCAGCAGCGCGGCGGTCAGGGCGGATCGGGTGGTGGTACGTCCGGCGGCGGAGGGCAGAGGCCGTGAGAGCGGTCGTAGCGGCGGGCCTACGTGCCCGCCGCCTGGTGGTACGCGAACGGTAAAACGGCGGGCACGTAGGC
>JBKPTH010000028.1:0-37777 GCA_046765915.1 Acidobacteriota bacterium
ATCGACCATCAGGTCAAGATCCGCGGGTTCCGCATCGAGCTCGGAGAGATCGAGACGGCGCTGGCCGCTCATCCGGCGGTGCGCGAGAGCGTCGTCCTGGTGCGGGACGGAGCCGACGGCGACCGGCGGCTCGTCGCCTACGTGGTCGGTCGCGCCGGCGAGCAGCCGAACGCCCTTCGCCTGCAGGAGCTCCTGAAGGAACGGCTGCCGGCGTACATGGTGCCTTCCGTGTTCGTGGTTCTCGAGTGCCTGCCGCTCACCGTCAATGGCAAGGTCGACCGCAAGGCCCTGCTGGCTCTTGGCGAGGTGGAGCGGCCCCCGGATGCGGAGCCGGACATCCCTCGAAGCCCGATCGAGGATCTCGTCGGCGGGATCTTCGGCGAGGTGCTCGGAGCGGAAGCGGTAGGACCGCAAACGGACTTCTTCGCGCACGGGGGGCACTCGCTGCTGGCGACGCGGGTGATCTCGAGGCTGCGCCGGGTCTTCGGGGTCGAGCTGCCGCTGCAGGCGCTCTTCGAATCGCCGACCGTGGCGGGCTTGGCGCTCCGTGTGGAGACGGCTCTCCAGGGAGCGGAGAAGGCGGAGCTGCCGCCGCTCGCGCCGGTGACCCGGGAAGGCGAGCTGCCGCTTTCCTTCGCACAGCAGCGCTTGTGGTTCCTTCATCAACTGGAGCCGGGCAGCCCGGCCTACAACGTCCCGGTGGCGCTACGGCTGTCCGGTCCTGTGGATCTCGAGGTGCTCGCGCTGACCCTGTCCGCGGTCGTCGGCCGGCACGAAGCGCTCCGCACCCGCTTCGAGTTGGTGGAGGGCAAGCCCCAGCAGGTGATCGATCCTCTCCGGCAGGTGGCGCTGCCGGTGGTGGATCTGGGCGGCCTGCCGGGAAGGGAGAGACTGGCCCGGCACCTGGCGACGGCCGAGGCGCTGCGACCTTTCGATCTGGCCCTGGGTCCGCTGCTGCGGGCCACCGTGCTGCGGCTCGGCGCCACCGACCACGTGGTCCTGCTCACGCTGCACCACATCGTCTCCGACGGCTGGTCGGTCGGCGTGCTGGTCCGCGAGGTCAGCCTGCTCTATGCCGCTCTCCTCGCGGGACGTCCCGCACCCCTAGCGGATCTGCCGATCCAGTACGCCGACTTCGCGGTCTGGCAGCGCCGCTGGCTCTCCGGCGACCTCCTCGAAGGGCAGGTGGGCTACTGGGGCGAGCGGCTGGCCGGCGCTCCCCCTGTGCTAGCCCTCCCTGTTGACCGTCCGCGGTCCGCGGCGCGGAGCCCGCGAGGGGGACAACGGAGCGCGCTGCTGCCCGTCCAGCTCTCGGAGGCGCTGGGCGCGTTGGGCCGCCGCGAGGGCGCCACGTCCTTCATGCTGCTGCTGGCGGTCTTCCAGACCTTGCTCGGCCGCCTTTGCGGGCAGGACGACCTGGTCGTGGGCACCCCCATCGCGGGCCGCAACCGGCTGGAGCTGGAATCCTTGATCGGAGTTTTCGTCAACACCCTCGTGCTGCGCGCCGACCTCTCGGGCGATCCGTCGTTCCTCGATTTCCTGCGGCGGGTGCGCGGTGCGGCGTTGTCCGCCTATACCCATCAGGATCTCCCTTTCGAGCTGCTGGTCGACCGGCTGCACCCGGAGCGGAACCTCGCCCACTCGCCGCTGTTCCAGGCCATGTTCGTGCTGCAGAATACAGCGCGGGAAGTGCTCGTCCTGCCGGGGCTCACGCTCGCTCCGTTCGCGGGCGAGGATGCCGGAGACTTCGCCGCCAAGTTCGACGTGACGCTCGCCGTCGAGGAGGGCGAGTCAGGGCTCGCGGCGAGCCTGGTCTTTCGCCGCGACCTGTTCGATGACGCGACCGCGGAGCGCATGCTCGGCCAGCTCGAGATCCTGCTCGCCGGCGCCTGCCGCGATCCGGAGCGGCGTCTCTCCGAGCTGCCGTTGATGAGCGAGGCTGCCGCGGCCCAGGTTCTCGCGGAGTGGAATGACACCTCGACCGGGCATGAGCTGCATTCCTGTCTCCACGAATTGGTGGAGGCCCAGGCCGATCGAGCGCCCGAGGCCATTGCGCTGGAGCTCGGGGAAATGAGCCTGAGCTACGGCGAGCTGGAGCGGCGCGCCAATCGCCTCGCCCGCAAGCTGCGGTCCTTGGGGGTCGGGCAGGAGGTCCCCGTCGGGATCGCGATGGAACGCTCTCCGGAGATGGTCGTGGGCCTGCTGGCTGTGCTCAAGGCCGGCGGACTCTACGTACCCCTCGATCCCGAAACTCCACGGGAACGGCTGGAGTTGCTGCTCGCGGACGTGCGGCCTTCGTTGATTCTCACCCAGCGAGGCTTGGAGGAGAGACTGCCCCCGGGCGGGGAGCCGCGGCTCCGCCTCGACGCATGGGACGAGTGCGTCCGAGGACAAGAGGACGATCGTCTGACCACCCTCGGCGGCCCCCTCAATCTCGCGTGCATTCTCTTCACCTCGGGCACCACCGGCCGTCCAAAGGGAGTCATGCTGCATCACCGGGGGCTCGTCAACCGCCTGCTCTGGGCGCAGCGGGTCTATCCCCTGGACGCCGGCGACCGCGTTCTCCACAAGGCTCCCTTCAGTTTCGATTTCTCGATCTGGGAGCTCTTCGCTCCTCTGGCGGTGGGTGCGCGCGTCGTCCTGGCAGCTCCGGGCGGACAACGTGACAGCTCCTACCTCGTGCACACCATCGCCGCGCGAGGCGTCACCGTCACCCACTTCATCCCCTCCATGCTGAGGGTCTTCCTGCAGGAGCCGGGCCTCCATTCCTGTGACTGCCTGAGAACGGTCTTCTCCGGCGGAGAAGCCCTCGCGTCCGATCTCCAGGAGCGATTCTTCAGCGCCTTGACGGCCACCTTGCGCAATCAGTATGGGCCGACGGAGGCCTCGATCGACGTGACCCACTGGCGCTGCCACCAGGGCGAGGGGTCGGAGCCGGTGCCGATCGGCCGGCCGGTCGACAATACCTCCCTCTACTTGCTCGATCGGGCCTTGCAGCCCGTCCCCCCGGGCGTGGCTGGGGAGCTGTACATCGGCGGCGAGGGGCTCGCCCGCGCCTACTTCGGAAAGCCAGACCTCTCGGCGGAGAGGTTCCTGCCCTCGCCTTGGGCAACCACGCCGGGCGCGCGCCTGTATCGGACGGGAGACCTGGCGCGCTACCGGTCCGACGGCAGGATCGAATACCTGGGGCGAACCGACCGCCAGGTGAAGGTCCGGGGCTACCGGATCGAACCGCGAGAGGTCGAAGCGGCGCTGCTGCGCCATCCCAAGGTCGACTCCGCGCTGGTCCTGGCCAGGGAAAGCGAAGAACCGGACCGCGCCGCTGAACGGCGTCTCGTGGCCTATGTCGTGCCGCGGCAGGGAGAGGAGGTTGCGGGGACGGATCTCCGCTCGTTCCTGAGCCATAGTCTGCCCGCTTACATGGTGCCGGCCTCCTTCGTCGCTCTCGAGGCGCTGCCGCTGACCGCGAGCGGCAAGGTGGATCTCCGGGCCCTGCCCAACCCCTTCCGGGAGCGTCCGCAGCGGCAGG
The DNA here is from genome assembly GCA_046765915.1 of Acidobacteriota bacterium. Lineage (GTDB taxonomy): Bacteria > Acidobacteriota > Thermoanaerobaculia > Multivoradales > UBA5704 > DATARR01. Next base: position 3,530 of record JBKPTH010000028.1, read on the forward strand.
AAGCCATCGTCGCGCCGAGCTCGCAGATCGAGACCGTGCTGACCGCGATCTGGGCCGAGGTCCTCGGTGTGGAGCAGGTCGGTGTGCACGACAATTTCTTCGATCTCGGAGGGGACTCCATCCTCAGCATCCAGATCGTTGCGCGCGCGCACCTGGCCGGTCTTGCGCTCAGTCCCCGGCAGATCTTCGAGCATCAGACCATCGCCGAGCTGGCCAGGGTCGCCCTGCCCGCCGCTCCTCGGACGGCGGAGCAGGGGCCCATCACCGGCCCCGTGCCGCTGACCCCGATCCAGCGGCGGTTTCTGGAGGACGACCCGGTCGATCCCCATCATTTCAATCAAGCCCTGCTCTTCGCTTGTGAGAGCCTGCCGGACTGCCGGCTGCTGGAGGAGGCGCTCGACGGGTTGCTCCGCCATCACGACGCGCTCCGCCTGCGCTTCGTGCGCGAGCCGGGGGGCTGGCGCCAGTTCCACGCCCCTGGCGGCGCCGTCCCCTTCTGCCGGATCGACCTGACGTCGCTGCCGCCGCGGGAGGGAGTCACTGCCATGGAGGTTGCCGCCGCGGAGGCGCAGGCCGGCTTGGACCTCGAGCAGGGCCCCCTGCTCAGGGTTTGCCTCTTCCAACTTGGGGCCGGTGCCGGTTTGAGACTTCTTCTGGCCGCCCATCACCTGGTGATCGACGGGGTCTCATGGCGCATTCTCCTGGAAGACCTCCAGACCGCTTACGCCCAGCTCTCCCGCGGCGAGCCGGTGCGGCTGCCCCCCAAAACAACCTCTTTCAAGTCCTGGGCGGAACGCCTGATGGCGCACGCCGACTCCCCGGCCTTGCTGGCGGAGCTGGACGAGCACTGGTCGGCCCGGCCGTCTGGAAGCAGCGAGCCCCTTCCGGTCCATGGGGACCTGACGCGCAATCTGGTCGGCTCGACCCGCACCGTCGAGATCTCGCTCGACAGCGAGGAGACCGAGGCGCTGCTCCACGAGGTCGCCGCGTCCTCGCACGCCCAGGTCCATGAGGTATTGCTCACCGCGCTGGCCCTGGCATTCCGGAGGTGGACGGGCCGGCCGGGGCTGCTGGTGGACGTGGAGGGCCATGGGCGCGAGGAGATCTTCGAGGACGTGGACCTCACCCGGACGGTCGGGTGGTTTACCTCGGTGTTCCCGGTGTGGCTGGATCCGGGGCCCGGGGACGATCCCGGACGGGCCCTGGCCAGGATCAAGGACGAGATGCGAGCGATCCCCGGCCGCGGTGTCGGCTATGGGTTGCTGCGCTACCTGCACGCCGATCCCGCCGTCGTCGCGCGGCTGCGGGCGGGCCCGCAGCCGCAGGTGGTCTTCAATTACCTGGGCCGCGTCGACAACGGGGGGAGCGAGCCATCCCTTCGCTTCCAGCCGGCGAGCGAGCCGATCGGGCCTGCCCGCAGCCCGCGAGCCAGGCTGCGCCATCTGCTCGAGGTCAGCGCCCTGGTCGGCTCGGGTCGACTCTTCGTGTCCTTTTTTTACAGTGGGTCCGTGCTGCGCACCGACGCCGTCGAAGCGCTCGGCGCCGACTGCCTGGCGAACCTGCAGAAGTTGATCGAGCACCATCGCCTGCCGGGGCAAGCCGAGGTCACGCCAGCGGACTTTCCTCTGGCCGGGATCAACTGGCAGGAATTCCAGGGGATCCTCGGCGAGGTCGACTTCGAGATGCATGGAGATTGAATGAATCCGCGCAACATCGAGGACATCTATGCGCTGTCGCCGCTGCAGGAGGGCATCCTGTTTCATGTCCTCTACGAGCCCGAGGAGGAGGTGTACGTCTCGCAACTGACCTGTACCCTGGTCGGCCCTCTCGACCCGCCGGCCTTCGAGATCGCCTGGCGGGGAGTGGTCGGGCGGCACCCCGCCCTGCGGACGGCCTTCGCCTGGAAGAGCACGAATAAATCCTTTCAGGTCGTCGGTCGCGAGGTGGCCTTACCGCTGACCAAGAAAGACTGGAGCGACCTCTCCCAGGCCGAGCGGCAGGCGCGTTGGGAGGCCTACCTGGCGAGCGACCGCAAGTCCGGTTTCGATCCCTCCCGGGCGCCGCTGATGCGGCTCACGCTCATTCGGGAGGCGGACGACCGGCACCGTTTCCTCTGGACGCACCATCATCTCCTCCTCGATGGCTGGTCCCTCTCCAAGGTGCTGGCGGAGGTGTTCCTGCTCTACGAGGCACAGCGCCGGGGTGAAACGCTGGAGCTGCCGCCCTCGCCTCCTTTTCGTGCCTATATCGCGTGGCTGGCCCAGCAGAGCTCGGAACGGGCCGAAGCCTACTGGCGCGCGGAGCTGGCGGGCTTCACATCGCCCACCCCGCTCCCGGGTGACGAGAGATCGCTGGCTCCGGGCGGCGGGCACGGCGAGCAGATCCGAACGCTGCCGCAAGAGGATGCGGAGGCGCTGCGCAACTGGGCGCGAAGCCATCAGCTCACGCTCAACACGCTGGTGCAGGGAGCGTGGGCGCTGCTGTTGGCGCGCTGCAGCGGTCGTCAAGACGTCCTGTTCGGCGTGACGGTTTCGGGGCGTCCACCCTCCCTGGCGGGTGTCGAGTCCATGGTGGGGCTGTTCATCAACACCTTGCCCTGCCGGGTCGAGGTCCAGCCGACGCAGCCATCGCTGCCCTGGCTGCGCGACCTGCAGGATCGCCAACTGGAGCTGCGGCAGTACGAGTACAGCCGGCTGGCCCAGGTCCAGACCTGGAGCGACCTGGAGCGCGGCATGCCTCTCTTCGAGAGTCTCGTGGCGTTCGAGAACTACCCGCTCGATCGCAGCCTGCCGCGGCGGAACGGTGAGTTTCGCGCTGAAGAGGTCCAGTCGATCGACATGGACAACCTCCCTCTCGCCCTGGTGACTGATCCGGGCCTCTCGTTGCGTGTCACCTACGACCGCCGTCGCTTCGAAGATACGGCGGTGCAGCGCCTGATCGGCCACCTCGGGGTGCTGCTCCAAGGGCTCACGCGCAGCCCGGACCAGCGGCTCGAGGAAGTGCCGCTGCTGACCGCGGCGGAGCGGCACCAGCTCCTCGCGGAGTGGAACCACACCGGCGCGCCCCAGCCTCGCAAACAGGCTCTGCTCGAGCTGTTCGCGGACCAGGTCGAGCGGGCCGGAGATCGCATTGCCGCGGAGTGCGAGGGCATTCAGGTGACTTACCGGGCGCTGGACGGCCAGGCGGATCTCATCGCTTCGCGCCTGCGGCAGCAGGGGGTGAGGAGCGCGGATCGGGTCGGGGTCTTCGGCCGGCGCGGCGACGGCATGCTGGCGACCCTGCTCGGGATCCTCAAGGCCGGAGCCGCCTTTGTACCTCTCGATCCCCGGCACCCCGACGCACGATTGCTCCAGATCCTGGAGACGGGGCGGCTTCGCCTCCTTGCCACCCAGACGGATTTGGAGTCGCGAGCGTTGCAGTTGGCGCGGTCTATCGACGTCCCGCCGGCCGTGCTCTGCTGGGACTCGTCGCCGGCAGCCGAAGGGTGGTCGGCCGGATCCCTCCCGGTGACGGCGGACCCGTGTCAGCTTGCCTGCATCTTCTACACCTCGGGCTCGACCGGAGCGCCCAAGGGGGTGATGGTCGAGCGCGCCGGGATGGACAACCACATCCAGGCGAAGGTCGATCTGCTGGCTCTGAATGAGGAGAGCGTGGTCGTCCAGAACGCCTCCCATTGCTTCGATATCTCGGTCTGGCAGTTCCTGGCCCCCCTCGCCCAGGGAGGCCGGGTGGTGATCTATCCCGACGAGACGGCGATCGATCCCTTGGCTCTGCTGCGAGCGATCAGCCGGGACGGCGTGACGGTCCTGGAGACCCTCCCCAGCCTGCTGGAGCCGATGCTGCAGGCGGCGGATGACCTCGCGGTGGGAGGAGAAAGGGTCGAGCTGCCAAGCCTCACCCATCTGATCTCCAATGCGGAGACCTTGCCGGTGCCGTTGAGCCGGCGGTGGTTCGATCACTTCGCCGGAATACCGCTGATCAACACCTACGGCGCGACGGAATGTTCGGACGACACCACCCACCAGGTGCTACGGACGCTGCCTCCCGAAGCGCTCCGGGTGGGGGTCGGCCGTCCGATCGCAGGACTCCGGATGTATGTGTTGGACCCGCAGCTCGACCCGGTGCCCATGGGTTGCACGAGCCAGATCGCGATAGGAGGCATCGGCGTAGGGCGCGGCTACGTCGCCGATCCGGCGCGGACCGCGGCCGTCTTCGTGCCCGATCCGTTCGCGCGCCGGCCTGGTGAGCGCCTCTACCTGACGGGCGACCTGGGGCGCTGGCAGATGGACGGGACTCTCGAGTTCGTAGGCCGCCGGGACCTCCAGGTGAAGGTGCGCGGCCATCGTGTGGAGCTGGGCGAGATCGAGGCCGCGCTGGCGCTTTGCCCCGGCGTGCGCGAGGCGGTCGTGGTGATCAGGGTCGCCGGCTCCGGCGAGGGGCAACTCGTCGCCTACCTGGTGCCGGCGTCTCCCCTGGATGCCCTCGCGGTCCGGAAGTTCCTGCTCGAGCGGCTTCCGGAGCACATGGTGCCCACAGCCTTCGTCCAGCTCGATCGCCTGCCCCTGACCCCCAACGGCAAGATCGACCGCGGCGCCTTGCCCGCCCCTCCCGCCGCCTCGGCGCGACCGGGGACTTGGCGGCCGCGCACCCAGGTCGAGGAAATGCTGGCCTACATCTGGGCCGAGGTTCTCGGCGTCGAGGAAGTGGGGAGCACCAGCAACTTTTTCGAGCTGGGCGGGCACTCGCTGATCGCCACCCGTTTGGTCTCGCGCATGCGGGCCGCCTTCAATGCCGAAATCCCGATCAGGGCGGTCTTCGAACGGCCGACCCTGGCAGAGCTCGCAGAGGCGGTGGAGCTGGCGATCCAGGGCGGGTCGATAGAGCAGGCGCCTCCCCTGGTGCCGGTGCCGCGAGACAGGCCGTTGCCGCTCTCGTTCTCCCAGCAGCGTCTCTGGTTCCTCGACCAGCTCGAACCGGCAAGCTCCCTGTACAACATCCCGGTGGCGGTCCGTGTGCGCGGCGAGCTGTCGGTCGGCGCGCTCAAGGGTGCGCTGCACGAGATCGTCAGGCGTCATGAGGTGCTGCGCACGGTCTTCCAAGCGATCGACGGCCAGCCTTTCCAGGTCGTCCTGCCGCCGTTCGCGCCCGCTCTGCCGGTCGTCGACCTGAGCGGGCTCGAGCGGTACGAACGCGAGCGCGTCGCCCTCCAACTGGCCATCCAGGAGGCCAGGAATCCCTTCGATCTGGCGAACGGGCCGGTGCTGCGCGCGGTGCTGCTGCGCCTCGCGGAGCGCGAGCACGCGATGTGCTTCAGCCTGCACCACATTGCGGGCGACGGCTGGTCGATGGGTGTGCTCACGGGCGAGCTGGCGATCCTCTACGAGGCGATCTGCCAGGGCCGCGCCTCGTCCCTGCCCGAGTTGCCGATCCAGTATGCCGACTACGCACAGTGGCAGCGCGACTGGCTGCGGGGCTCCGTGCTGGAGGAGCATCTCGCGGTCTGGCGGCGCAGGCTGCAGGGGGCCCCGGCCGCCCTCGATTTGCCGACCGACCGCCTGCGGCCGGCCGTGCCGCAGCATCGCGGCACGCGCCGGTATCTGGCTCTGTCCGAGGGCTTGACGACCGGGCTTCGCGCTCTGTGCCGTCGCGAGAAGGCCTCGATGTTCATGACCCTGTTGGCAGCTCTCCAAGCCCTGTTGGGCCGCTGGTCGGGAAAGCACGACGTCAGCGTCGGCGTGCCGATCGCCGGCCGTAACCGTCTGGAGATCGAGAGCCTCATCGGCTTCTTCGTCAACACTCTCGTGATGAGGGCCGAGCTGCCCGTGGAAGCGGGCTTCCTGCAACTGCTCAAGCAGGTGCGGGAGACGGCCCTGGAAGCTCACGCGCACCAGGACCTGCCCTTCGAGAAGCTGGTCGAGGAGCTGCAGCCGGAGCGTGACCTGGGGCGGTCCCCGCTCTTTCAGGTGATGCTCGCCTTTCAGAACGCCCCCGCCTGGGACGGCGGGCTGTACGAGCTCGACACGGACCTGATCGAGCTCGGGGGTGGGACGGTCAAGTTCGATCTGCTGTTGACGATGTCCGATCTCGGCGATCAGGTCGCCGGCGTGCTGGACTACGACGTCGATCTGTTCGACGGTCCCTCGATGATCCGCCTGCTGGCGCACTTCGAGACTCTGCTCGCCGGCGTCGTCGGCGAGCCGGCAAGCCGGATCCTCGACCTGCCTCTGCTGAGCGCCGCGGAGCGCGCCCAGCTCGCCTGCGAGTGGAACGCCACCCAAGCCCCGCTCGCGATCGACAGGTGTCTGCACGCGCTGATCGAGGATCAGGTGGCCCGTACGCCCGAGGCGGTGGCGGTGGTGTGCGAAGGCGGCTGCCTGACCTATGGGTCTCTCGATCTGCAAGCCTCGCGTCTGGCCCGCTGCCTGCGCCGCCATGGCGTCGGCCCCGATGTCGTCGTCGGAGTCGCCATGGAGCGCTCGCTCGAGCTGGTGATCGCCCTGTGCGCGATCCTCAAGGCCGGGGGCGCCTACCTGCCCCTGGATCCATCCTACCCGGACGATCGCCTGCGGCTGATGCTGGAGGACAGCCAGGCGAGGCTGGTGATCGCGCAGCCGGGATTGTCGCTGCACCCGCCCGAGAACGTGCAGGCCGTATATCTCGACCGGAAGCTCCTCGCTTCCGCGCCCGCATCGGCCACGGAGCCCTCGCCTGCCATGGATCCGGGCCTCGCCGCCTATGTGATCTATACCTCGGGCTCGACAGGGCGGCCCAAGGGAGTGATCAACTGCCACCGCGCGCTCTGCAACCGCCTGTTGTGGATGCAGGATGTATATAACCTCACCGCCGCGGACCGGGTGCTCCAGAAGACCCCGTTCGGCTTCGACGTCTCGGTCTGGGAGCTCTTCTGGCCGCTGATCACGGGCGCTTGCCTGGTGATGGCCCGCCCCGAGGGGCACCGGGACAGCGATTACCTGGTGGACCTGATCGCGGACGAGGAGATCACCACCCTCCACTTCGTGCCTTCCATGCTGGCGGTCTTCCTGCTCAACGAGCGACTGGCGGCCTGTCGGGCGCTGCAGCGGGTGATCGCGAGCGGCGAAGCCCTCTCTCCCGGCCTGCAGGAGCGGTTCTTCGGGCGTTTCGACGGGGTTGAGCTGCACAACCTGTACGGCCCGACCGAGGCGGCCATCGACGTGACGTCCTGGGCCTGCCGGCCGGACGACCGCCGGGCGACGGTGCCGATCGGACAGCCGATCGCCAATACCGAGATCTATCTGGCCGACCGCAGCCTGCACCTGGCGCCGGTCGGTCTCGCCGGGGAGCTTTACATCGGCGGCGTCGGTCTCGCCCGCGGCTACCTGGGACGGCCCGACCTGACGGCCGAGCGTTTCCTGCCCGACCCCTTCGGCGAGCGGCCCGGCGCACGCCTCTACAGGACCGGGGACATCGCCCGACGTCTGTCCGGGGGTGAGATCGAGTACCTGGGAAGGGCCGATTTCCAGCTCAAGATCCGCGGCTTCCGCATCGAGCTCGGTGAGATCGAAGCGGCGCTCGACAACCATCCGGCGATCCGGGAGTCGGTCGTGGTCGTGCGGGAGACACCGTCCGGGGACCGGCAGCTCGTCGCCTATGTCGTGCCTGCCCCCGCCGTCACGGAAATCGCCGCTGCGGATCTCAAGGAGGTCCGGTCTCACCTCCAGAAGCGGCTTCCCGAGTACATGGTGCCGGCGACGATCACGGTCCTCGCAGCGTTGCCCTTGAATCCCAACGGCAAGCTCGACCGCAACGCCTTGCCGTTGCCGGAGCCGGTGGAAGGTGCCGGGGAGGGGCACGACGACCGCGGCCATACCCCGGTCGAGGAGTTGCTCGCCGGTATTTGGACCCAGGTTCTCGGCCGCGAACGGATCCGTCGTGATGACAACTTCTTCGAGTTGGGCGGTCATTCGCTCCTGGCCACCCAACTGGTCTCACGGGTGCGTGCGGTCTTCGGCGTCGAGCTGCAGTTGCGGGCGGTCTTCGAACGGCCGACGATGCGGGGTTTGGCCGCGGCCATCGAGGAGCGGATGCATGCCGGAGAGTCCGTGCAAGTCCCGCCGCTGGTACCTTTGGAGCGCGACGGTCTCCTGCCCTTGTCTTTCGCCCAGCAGCGCCTGTGGTTCATCGAACAGCTCGAGCCGGGCAACGTCGCCTACAACCTGCCCGTCGGGCTGCGGCTCCATGGCGAGTTGAGCCTGGCGGCTTTGGAAGCGGCCCTGGGGGAGATCGCGCGCCGCCACGAAGCGCTCCGTACCCGGTTTCAGACCGTGGACGGCAAGCCTTGGCAGGTGGTGATGCCGCCGGGGGAAGCGCGGATCCCGCTCATCGATTTGAGCAGTCTGTCCGCGGCGAGAAGGGAGGCCGAGATCGCGCATCGGGCAGCGACGGAAGCGCGGTCGCCGTTCGACCTGGCCTGGGGTCCGCTGTTCCGAGCCTTGGTCCTGCGCTCCAGCCTGAGCGATCATGTGGCGCTCTTCACCATGCACCACATCGTCTCCGACGGCTGGTCCATGGGGGTGCTGGTCCAGGAGGTCGGCGAGCTGTATCGAGCGTTCTTGCAGGGCACGGGGGCATCCCTGCCGCCGCTACCTCTCCAGTACGCGGACTATGCCGTGTGGCAGCGCCAGTGGCTCAGCGGCGACGTGCTCGCGGAGCACGTCGCCTACTGGCGGGATCGCCTGGCCGGAATACCGACGGTGATCGACCTGCCGCTCGATCGGGCCCGCCCGGCGAAGCCCAGTTTGCAGGGCGGCCGGATCCCCGTGGTGCTCTCCGCCGATCGGGTCGACGGGCTCACGAGCTTGTGCCGCGCTCGGACCGCGACCCTGTTCATGGTGCTGCTGGCAGCCTTTCAGACCCTCCTGTCCCGCCTGACCCTGCAGGACGACATCGTCGTCGGCTCCCCGGTGGCCAACCGTGGCCGCCTGGAGGTCGAGCGGCTGATCGGGTTCTTCGTGAACCTCCTGGCTTTGCGCGCCAGGGTCACGAACGACCCGGCTTTCGCGCGGCTGCTGGCGGACGTGCGGGAGGGCACTCTCGCGGCCTACGCCCACCAGGGCCTGCCGTTCGACAAGCTGGTCGAGGAGCTGCAGCCGGAGCGTAGCGCCTCTCATGCGCCCCTGTTCCAGGTGCAGCTTGCCCTGCAGAACCTATCGATCGGACGGCTCGATCTTCCGGGGCTCCGCCTGGAGCCCGTCGAGGTGGACCGGCGCAGCACCAATTTCGATCTCACTCTTGCGCTCGCCGAGGGACCGCGAGATCTGGCGGGCGCTTGGGAGTACAGCACCGACATCCTGGATGCCACGACGGTGATGCGGATCGCCCACTGTTTCGAGGTGGTGCTCGACGCGATCGTTGCGCGGCCCGAGGCACGGGTCTCCGAGCTGCCTCTGCTCTCTGCAGCCGAGCGGCACCAACTCACGTTCGCATGGCACGACACCGCAGGAGTGGACCTGCGCGAGGCGCCCTGCCTGCATCAGATTTTCGCCGGTAACGCCGCACGCAGGCCGGACTCCATCGCCATGACCTTCGGAGACCTCAGCCTGAGCTACGGTGAGGTGGACCGCCTCGCCAACCGGCTGGCGCGATACCTGGTCGGGTTCGGCGTGGGCCCGGGTGCCCTCGCGGGAGTCTTCATGGAGCGCTCTCCCGAGGCGGTGATCGCGCTCCTGGGAATCCTCAAGTCGGGTGGCGGATTCCTGCCGATCGATCCCAGCTACCCGATGCAACGGGTGGCGCTCATGCTCGAGGACTCGGGGATCTCGGTGGTCCTGACCCAGTCGGCCCTCGCGGAGGAGCTGCCCAGGTTCAGGGGCGTGACGGTGGCGCTGGACCCGATGCTGGAGATCGTCGGCGGGGAGAGCGACGCCCCGGTGCCTTGCGCCCCAGGAGCCTCCGACCTCGCTTATGTGATCTACACCTCGGGATCGACGGGCCGCCCGAAAGGAGTCATGGTGCCCCACGGGGGCCTCGCCAATCTGAGCGCGGCGACGGTCGAGCTGTTCGGCATCGGTGCCGAGGACCGCGTCCTGCAGTTCGCTTCGTTGAGCTTCGATGCGTCGGTTTGGGAGATCGCCATGGCGCTGTGGGCGGGCGCGAAGCTGGTATTGGCGCCGCGCCTTGCGCTGCTGCCCGGCCCGGATCTGCTCGATGTGCTGCGCACCTCGCGGGTCACGGCCTTGCTTTTGCCGCCTTCGGCCCTGTGGGTGCTGCCCGCAGAAGAGGCCGACCAGCTCCGCGATCTGCGGGTCCTGTTGGTGGGGGGAGAGGCCTTCCCGCTGGAGCTGGCCCGGCGCTGGTGGCCGGGGCGGCGGCTGTTCAACGCTTACGGCCCGACCGAGGCGTCGGTGTGTGTGACGGTGTGGCGGTATGGGGGAGAGAGCCGGCTGCCGATCGGCAGGCCGATCGCCAATGTCGAACCCTGCGTGCTGGATCGGCAGGGCGGGCTATGTCCGCTCGGTTCGCCGGGGGAGCTTTGCCTGGGAGGGGTGGGGCTGGCGCGCGGCTACCTGGGGCGGCCGGAGCTGACGGCCGAACGCTTCGTGCCGGACCCGCTGTCCGACAGACCGGGACAGCGGCTGTATCGGACCGGGGACCTGGTGCGCTGGCTGGCGGACGGGACGCTGGAGTTCCTGGGCCGCCTCGACCAGCAGGTCAAAGTGCGGGGCTTCCGCATCGAGCTGGGGGAGATCGAGGCCGCCCTGGCAGAGTGCCCGGGGACGCATGAGGTCGCCGTCGCGGTTACGGGCGAGCCGTCCGCAACGTTGACGGCCTACGTGGTGTCTGGCGAGGGGGCGGGCCTGACGGATGCTGAGTTGCGGACGCGTCTCAGGGCTCGACTCCCGGACTACATGGTCCCGTCGCGCATCGTGTTCCTTGACCGCCTGCCACTGACCCCCAATGGGAAGATCGACCGCAAGGCTCTGGCGCAAGGGGACCTGACGGAGAGAGGGGCGGAGGAGGGCCTCGCCGCGCCCCGCACGCAGGTCGAGGAGCTGCTGACGGGGGTCTTCGGCGAGGTGCTGCGGGTGGACAGGGTGGGGATGGGGGACAACTTTTTCGACCTGGGAGGGCATTCGCTGATCGCCACCCAGCTCGTCTCGCGCGTCCGGGAGTCTCTCGGCGTGGACCTGCCGCTGAACCACGTGTTCGCTTCACCGACCGTCATGGCCCTCGCCGAGAAGATCGAGGAGCTGCGCCGGCAGAGGATGACCGTGCAGCCTCCGGAGCTCGCGCCCGTGTCCCGTCAGCGGAAGCTGCCGCTCTCTTTCGCACAGCAGAGGTTGTGGACCCTCGACCAGCTCGAGCCGCTCGGTCCGACCTACAACACCAATCTATCGCTGACCGTGCAGGGAAACCTGCAAGTCGGCGCCCTGATGAAGGCGCTGAAAGAAGTCCTGCGCCGTCACGAGGTGCTGAGAACCTCCTTCCTTGCCGATGCCGGCGAGCCCTTCCAGGTCATCGCGGAGGGTCTCTCCTTCGAGCTGCCCGTGGTCGATCTCAAGACCCTGGGAGAAGACGATCGGAAGCTGGAGGTCGAGCGCTTGAGCCTGGACGAGGCCCGGCGTCCGTTCGTGCTGGCGCAAGCCCCTCTGCTCAGGTGCACCCTGGTGCTTCTCGGAACGGAGGAGCAGGTTCTGTTGCTGACCATGCACCACATCATCTCGGATGGCTGGTCTCTGGGGATCCTGGTGCGGGAGGTCTCTTCGCTCTATGAGTCCTTCTCCGCTGGCGAGCCGTCTCGACTGCCGGAGCTGCCCATCCAGTATGCAGATTTCGCGCACTGGCAACGCTCGTGGCTCACGGGCGAGGTGCTGGAAAAGTATCTCTCGTTCTGGCGGTGCAACCTCCAAGGGGCGCCGGACATGCTGAGGCTGCCCGTAGACCGAGCGCGGCCCGAGGTACGGGGACACCGCGGTGAACGGCAGTATTTCCAGATCTCGCAGGAGCTCTCCGCCGTCCTGCGCGATCTCTGCAGGCAGGAGGGGGTGACACTTTTCATGGCCTTGTTTGCAGTTCTCAACACGCTGTTGTACCGGTACTCCGGGCAGACGGACATCGTGGTCGGCACGCCGGTCGCCAATCGTCCGCTGGTGAAGACCGAAGGCCTGATCGGGTTCTTCATCAACACCCTTCCTCTGCGTACGAGGTTGTTGGGGACCACGCGCTTCCGTGAGTTGCTGAAACAGGTAAGGCAGCAGGTCCTGGAGGCGTTCGACCATCAGGATCTACCGCTCGAGAAGGTGATCGAGGAGATCAGGCCCGGCCGCCACCTCAGCCATACGCCCTTGTACCAGGTGGTCTTCGGGATGCAGAACGCTCCGCTACCGGTTCTCGACCGGCCGGAGGCGGGGCTCACCATTTTCACCGGCGAGGTGGACAACCGTACCGCCAAGTTCGATCTCACCATCACGGTCTGGGAGAACGACTTCGGTCTGATGCAGGCCATCGAATACGACAGCGATCTGTTCGAGCCGTCCACGATCGCCAGGATGGGCCGGCATTTCGAGCGCCTCCTGGCGCAGGCCGTTGCCGATCCGAGCGCTCCTCTGGATACATTGCAGATGTTTTCGCAGGAGGAGGAGGTCCTGTTCCGTCAGGATGTGGCCGTGGACGAGCTGGAAGCCGAGTTCCTTTTCTAGCGCAGGAGTCGATCCAGATGTCGGACTTGTCAGAGAACATCCGGCCCGAGACGCTGCCGATCTTGGAAGAGATGCTTGCCAAGGAGCGTCAGTACTGGCTGAGCAAGCTGTCAGGAGATCTCCCTCTCTCCGCCTTCCCCGCGGACTTTCCGCGCGCGGAGCACGCTCCGGAAGCGAAGCAGGTGGCTCTGTTGGAGCTGGGAGACGCCGTGGCCCGCCGCCTGATCGAGGTCTGCGGCGATCGCGACACCCTGATCCTGTCGGTCCTGATCGCTGCCACGAAGATCCTCTTGCACAAGTATTCCGGATTGGAGGAGATCGTCGTCGGCACCACCATCCACCGCCAGCACAGCGAGGTCGCGTCGATGAACCGCGTGCTGGCGATCCACGACAGGATCGACGGCAGGTCGACCCTCCGGGAGGTGCTCGTTGGTGTCAGGAACACCCTGGCGGAGGCATATGAAAACCAGAAGTTCCCGTTCAGACGCCTCCTGGAGTTGCTGGAAAAGGTCCGGCCGGGGCAGCCGGAGCTGTTCACCGCTCTGGTCCTGCTGGAGAACATCAATGAGCGTGAGCACGCCGGGCAGATCGACGTCGACGTCATGTTCACGTTCCGGAAGGAGGAGGGCCGGATATGGGGGGAGGTCGAATACGACGGCCGGCTCTTCAGGGAGCAGACGATCTCCGTCGTCGTCAAACACTTTCAGCGGGTCGTGTCGCGGCTCCTCGCCAACCCGGAAGGCGCGGTCGCCGATCTGGAGCTGCTCGACGACGCGGACCGGCAGCGGTTCCTGCAGGCGTTCAGCCAGGCCGCGTCCGCTTATCCCAAGGACAAGAGAATCCATGCCCTCTTCGAGGAGCAGGCGGCGCGGACCCCCGAGGCCGTCGCCGTCGAGCTCAACGGCCGGCGGCTCACCTTCCGCGAGCTCGACGAGCAGGCCAACCAACTCGCCCGTCACCTCGCCGACGCGGGGGTGGAATCCGGAGACCGCATCGCGATCTGCTTGTGGCATTCGTTCGAGATGGTCATCGCGGTGCTGGGAGTGCTCAAATCCGGCGCCTCCTACGTACCCTTGGATCCGGAGCATCCGAAGGCGCGGTTGGAGTATCTCCTGGCTGATTCCGGTGCCCGCAAGCTGATCACCGTCGGCTCGCTCGAGGAGCGGCTGCCGGACGGCGCCGAGCTCGTCTTGCTGGACGCCGATCGGGCCGCGATCGCGCGCCAGAGCCCGTCGCGGTTGCCCGCGCGGGCCGAGAGCGCCGGAGCCGTCTGCTACACCATCTACACGTCCGGCTCGACGGGCGAGCCCAAAGGGGTGCAGGTCTCCCACTCGGCTCTCGTCAACTACATCACCTGGGCGGCCGACGTCTATCTGTGCGGTGAAAAGCTGGCATTCCCGCTCTATACCTCCCTGGCGTTCGACCTCACCAAGACGTCGCTGTATCTGCCTCTGGTCACCGGCAACCTGCTGATCCTCTACCCCAAGCGGGAGCTCGAGTACCCCCTGCTCGACATCGTCCAGGACAACCGTGTCGAGATCGTCAAGCTGACCCCCAGCCATCTCGAGCTGATCAAGGAGCGGGACAACCGGCGGAGCCGGATCCGACGCCTGATCGTCGGTGGGGAGGCCCTGCCCGCCGCGCTGGCGCGGCAGGTGGAGGACAGCTTCGGCGGCGAGGTCGAGATCTTCAACGAGTATGGCCCGACCGAGGCCACCGTCGGCTGCATGTTGCACCGCTTCGTCCGCGGCGAGGACGGGCGGGGATTCGTTCCCATCGGCCGGGCGGCCGCCAACGTGCAGCTCTACGTGCTGGACAAGACCTTGCGGCCGGTCGCAGAGCAGGAGATCGGAGAGCTCTGTATCGCCGGCGACGGGCTTGCCATCGGCTACCTCGGCAAGCCGGACCTGACGGCGGAGCGTTTCATCGCCAACCCGTTCCAGGACGGGGAGAGGATGTACCGGAGCGGCGATCTCGTGCGCTGGCTGCCTGAAGGAGTGCTCGATTGCATCGGGCGTACGGATGAGCAGGTGAAGGTCCGCGGCCATCGCATCGAGCTCGGCGAGATCCGGGATGCGATCAACCGTCATCCGAACGTCAGGGACAGCGTGGTGATCGCCGTGCGCGAGGACCATGGAGTGAGCCTGGTGGCCTATTACGTCCACCGGCGGACCCTCCAGGAGGAGGAGCTGCGGCGATTTCTTGCGAGCCATGTCCCGGAGGAGGCCATCCCGTCGCTGTTCATCCCGATGAACAGGCTGCCGTTGACCTTGAACGGCAAGGTGGCGATCAAAGCCCTGCCGGACCCGGCAGAGTTCAGGAGGAGATCCAGGGCCAGCTTCATCCCCCCGCGGACCCATCGGGAGAAGGTGATCGCCGAGATCTGGAGCTCCCTGCTCAACGTCGAGCAGGTGGGAGCTCACGATAATTTCTTCCACCTCGGGGGTGATTCGATCATCAGCATCCGGGTGGCCGCGCGGGCGAGCCGAGCGGGCCTGCGGCTCATGCCGCGGCAGATCTTCCAGTACCAGACCGTGGCGGAGCTCGCGGCGATCGCGACGGAGATGGCCGGCCGTCAGGACGACGAGATCGTCGCGGGACCGGTCGCGCTGACGCCGATCCAGCGGTTCTTCTTTTCCCGCATCGGCTGTGATCCGGAGTTCTTCAACCAGACGCTCCTGCTGGAGATGCGGGTAGACGACGCTCCCGACCGGAAGCCATCGGTGTCCAGGGAGCCTGTCGCCTGGAGAAGGGCCGTCGAGAAGATCCTGCGCCATCACGACGCGTTGCGCATGCGATTCGAGCAGACAGCGGATGGCTGGGTCCAGTGGAACAGCGAGCCCGACGGGCAGGTGCCTTTGACCTGGATCGATCTCTCGCGGCTGCCGAGCGAGCGGAGGAGGGCTGCGCTCGAACCCGCGGCGGCGAGTCTCCAGGCAAGCCTGGAGCTGACCCGCGGGCCGCTGCTGCGGTTCGCCTTTTTCGACCTCGGGGTTCACGAGCCTGCACGTATCCTGCTCTTGATCCATCACCTGGTGAGCGATGGCATCTCCTGGCGCATTCTGCTGGAGGATCTCGCAGCCGCCCTGAGAGACCCGAGCGAGCTGCCGGCGAAGACGACTTCCTTCAAAGCCTGGTCGGAGGCCCTGGTGGAGTACTCCCGCTCCGCTGCTCTCGCGGCGGAGATTGCGTACTGGTCGACCCTGGGGAGCTCGTCACCGGCGCTGCCGGTCGATTTGGATGGAGGGCTCAACACCGCCGGTTCGCTCCGCGAGGTCGAGGTCTCCCTGACCGCAGAGGAGACCGCGGCTCTGCTGCAGGTGGTACCGCGGGCCTATAACTCGCAGATCAACGATGCGCTGCTGACGGCCCTGGTGGACGCCTGTGCGGGTTGGCTGGGCACAACGCGCCTCCTGGTGGCGCTGGAGGGACACGGGCGGGAGGAGATCGCTGCGGGTGTCGACCTCTCTCGGACCGTGGGGTGGTTCACGACCTTCATCCCGGTCCTGCTCGATCTCACGGACCAGAGAGAGATCGGCCGGGCGCTGGCTGCCGTGAAGGAGCAGCTCCGGAGGGTGCCCAATCACGGCATCGGGTACGGCGTCCTGCAGTTCATGCGGCAGGCCGCGGCAGAGGAGTGGCAGGGGAGCCTGCCCACTCCGGAGCTGGGCTTCAACTACCTCGGGCGCTTTGAGGAGGTGCTCGGCGGCTCGGCTCCGTTCCGTCCGGCGGACGAATACCACGGCCCCATCCGCAGCCGACGCCAGCAGCGCTTTTTCCTGATCGAGGTGGCCGGACTGATCGCCGACGGCCGTCTGCGGATGAGCTGGGGCTACAGTGAGAACGTCCACCGCCGGTCCACCATCGAAGCCCTGGCAGCGCGGTTCATCGATCGCCTGCGGGACCTGATCGCGCACTGCGCCGCCGTGAAGAGGACGGGGTTCACACCTTCGGACTTCCCTCTGGCGGGACTCGCCCAGGACGACCTCGACCGGCTGCTCTCCGTTCCGGCCTTCTCCGAGCGGGAGATCGAGGATCTCTATCCGCTCTCGCCCCTCCAGCAGGGGCTGCTGTTCCACAGCATCGGCTCCACGGGCGCGGGGGCTTATTTCCGCCAGTTGAGCAGCAGATGGCGTGGCGATCTGGACGCCGGCACTCTGCAGAGAGCCTGCGAGCTGGCGATCGAGCGGCACCCCATCCTGCGGACGGCCTTCGTCTGGGAGGTTCCGGGCGAGCCGCTGCAGGTGGTGGTGCGCAGGGCCGCGCTACGGATCGAGAGCCGGGACTTCCGCACGCTGCCGTGGCAGGAGAAGGAGGCGGCTCTGGACTCCTTCCGCCGCAGCGACCGTGAACGCGCCTTGGAGCTGAGCGATCCGCCCCTGATGCGGCTGGCCTGCCTGTATTTGGAGGATCGGACCTGCGAGCTCATCTGGAGCTTCCATCACATTGTCCTCGACGGCTGGTCGCTGAACCTCCTGGTCTCCGATGTGTTCTCCCTCTACGAGTCTCTGCGCCTCGATCAGCCGCCGGCGACCGAGCGGCCGCGGCCTTTCCGCGATTACATCGCGTGGCTGCGCCGGCAGGACACCCGTGCCGCCGAAGGCTTCTGGCGGCGGGAGCTCGCCGGCTTCTCCGCTGCGACACCGCTCGCCGCGGACCGTGAGCCGTGGGCAGGGCCGCCCACGCAGGAGGTCGAGCAGACCTACCGTCACGCCGTGCTGCCGGCTCCGGCCACGGAGGCCTTGCAGGCCTGGGCGAGGGCCAACCGGCTGACGTTGAGCACGGTCGTGCAGGGGGCCTGGGGGTTGCTCTTGGGGCGGTACAGCGGGGAGAGAAGCGTGGTCTTCGGCTCGGTGTCCTCCGGGCGCTCGGCGGCCGTGGAGGGCATCGAGTCGATGCTGGGCGTCTTCATCAACACTTTGCCGGTGCGCGTCGATGCGGATCCCGAGACGCCGCTTCGCGAGTGGCTGCTCGCGTTGCAGGAGCGACAGGCGGAAGCGCGGGAGTATGAGCACAGCTCCCTGGCCCAGGTGCAGGGATGGAGCGACGTACCTCTCGGGCGACCGCTGTTCCACTCGCTGCTGGTCTTCGAGAACTACCCCGTGGACATCAGGGCGAGCGGGCAGGAGAGCGGACTGGAGGTCGAGGCCATCGATCTCGTCGAGAGCACCAACTACCCGCTCAGCGTGATGACGGAGCCGGGGAGACAGATGCCGATCCGGCTCACCTACGACCCAAGCCGCTTCGACGCCGCGACGATCGATCGCAAGCTGCGCCATCTCCAGGCTCTCCTGGCGAGGTTCGTCGATCACTCCGGGCCGCTCTCGGAAGTGTCGATGCTCGGCGAGGCCGAGCGCCATCAACTGCTGCGCGAGTGGAACGCCCCGGCCGCGGCGGTTGGCGACGGCCTCCCCTTCGCGCTCGCCCACGAGGCCTTCGCCGACCGCGCCCGCCGCGTACCGGAGAGGGTCGCCCTGATCTTCGAGGGTCGGACCCTGACGTTCGGTGAGCTGAACCGCCGCGCCAACCAGGTCGCCCATCACCTGAGGAGAAAGGGCGTCGCACCGGGAAGCGTCGTGGGGCTCTGCATGGAGCGCTCGCCGGAGCTGGTCGTAGGGCTTCTGGGGATCCTCAAGTCCGGGGGCGCCTATATCCCGCTGGACCCCGCCTATCCGGAGTCGCGCCTCGCCTTCATGGTCGAAGAGGCCGCGGTGCGAGTCCTGGTCACGCAAGAGAGCGCGGCGTGGAAACTGCCGCCGGGCCCCGCGGCGATCCGGCTCGACGCCGACTGGCGAGCCCTCGGCGAGGAGAGCGGAGCGGATCCGGAGAGCGTCGTCGCGCCGGGCGATCCCGCTTATTTGATCTACACCTCGGGATCGACGGGCAAGCCCAAGGGGGTGATCGTCGAACACGGGAACCTCGCCCACGTGCTGGCCTCCAGCCAGAGACAGTTCCGCTGGACCGGCGACGATTCCATCGCCTGTGTGGCGCCGTTCTCGTTCGACATCTTCCTTTTCGAGCTCCTCAACCCGCTGCTCGCGGGCAGCTTCTGCCATCTGCTGCCCCTCTCGCCCGGCCTCGATATCGCCCGCCTCACCGAGGGTCTGCACGGCGTCGCGAGGCTGCACGCCGTGCCGGCGTTGATGCGGCAGGTGGTGGAGGCGGTCAAGGAATCTGGCCAGAGGTATCCGGGCCTCCGCATGCTCTTCACCGGGGGAGATTCGGTGCCGGCGGACCTGCTGGCCGGCCTGCAGGAGAGCTTTCCAGAGGCCGAGCTTGTCGTGCTCTACGGCCCGACCGAGGGGACGATCATCGCCTCGAGCTGGGCGGTTCCCCCTGGTGAGAGGCCCAGCCGAGCACTGATCGGAAGGCCTCTCGACAACGCCGAGCTCCATCTCTGCGATCGCGAGGGTGCTCCGGTGCCCATCGGCGTCCGTGGGGAGATCTGGATCGGCGGTGCGGGAGTCAGTCGCGGGTATCTCCACCGCGAGGAGCTCAATCGCGAGCGGTACCCCATCGTGGCGGGGAGGAGGTTCTATCGGACCGGAGACATGGCGCGTTGGCTGCCGACCGCCGAGATCGAGTTCCTGGGGCGGATCGACGGCCAGGTCAAGATCCGAGGCTTCCGCGTCGAGCTGGGAGAGATCGAAGCCGTCCTGAGCGCCTGTCGCGGAGTCCGCGAGGCGGCGGTCGTGCTGCGGGAGGACCTTGGAGGAGGACGGGGCCTGGTGGCCTGCATCGCTCCGGACGAGGGGATCGCCCTCTCGCCGGAGACGCTGCGGCAGCTCGTGGCGCAGAAGCTCCCGGACTTCATGGTTCCCGCGCACTTCGTCCTCTGCGATGCCTTGCCTCTGACGCCCCACGGCAAGGTCGACCGCCGGGCCCTCGCGCAGATGGAGCTGCGACCCGGGAGGGCAGCCGGAGGGGTGTCCCGCCACGGATTCCACAGCCCTGTCCAGGAGCTGCTGGCGGGGATCTACGCCGGTGTCTTGCACGTCGAGGCCGTCGGGGTGGAAGACGACTTCTTCAAGCTGGGCGGGCACTCGCTGCTGGCCACCCAGGTCGTTTCCCGGGTGCGGCGGACGTTCGGCCTGGATTTGCCTCTGCAGGCCATTTTCGAGAAACCCACGGTCGCCGAGCTGGCCGATCAGCTCGCGGCGCTGCTCGCGGGAGGCAGGGACGAGGAGCCGCCGCTGTCGCCCGTGCGGCGAACGGGCGAGCTGCCGCTGTCCTTCGCCCAGGAACGACTCTGGTTCATCGCCGAGCTCGACCCGGGCACGGCCCTCTACAACATGCCGGTCGCGATCGACCTGCGCGGTGTCCTGGACGTGCCGGTGCTGGCGGCGAGCCTCTCCGCCGTAGTCGCCCGGCATGAGACGCTGCGCACCTCGTTTGGGGTCGTGGAGGGAAGGCCCATCCAGGTGATCGCACAACCGGCGTCCGTCCCCCTGCCGTTGGTCGATCTCGAGGACCTCCCGGCGGACCTCCGGGAGGAGGAGCTGGCGCGGCTGATCCAGGAGGAGGCGGCCAGGGGCTTCGACCTGTCGCAAGGGCCGCCTTTGCGCACATTGCTGATGCGCGTGAGCGAGGGGATCACCGGGGCCGACCCAGAGCAGCACACGCTCCTGCTGACTCTTCATCACATCGCCTCGGACGGCTGGTCCATGGAAGTCCTGGCGCGCGAGATGGGGACGCTCTATGCAGCCCTGACGGAAGGGTTGCGGCCCCCTCTTCCCGAGCTGCCGGTGCAATATGCGGATTTTGCCGTCTGGCAACGAGCGCGACTGTCGGGGAGGCTGCTGGAGGAGCATCTCTCCTATTGGAGCGGGCGGCTGAGGGGAGCGCCGTCGGTCCTCGATCTGCCGCTCGACCGACCGCGGCCGGCGGTCCCCAGCTTCCGCGGCGCCGAAGCCCCGCTGCTCCTCGCGGCCGATCTCGCCACCGCGCTCGCGGCGCTCGGCCGGTCTCGGGGGGCTACTCCCTTCATGGTCGTGATGGCCGGCTTCGCGGCTTTCCTGCGGCGCTACTCGGGCCAGCGGGATCTCGTGATCGGTACGCCGATCGCCGGACGCGGACGGCTGGAGACGGAAGGTCTCATCGGCTTCTTCGTCAATACTCTCGCCCTGCGCATGGAGCTGGCGGACGAGCCGAGCTTCCTCGAGGTCGTCGAGCGGGCACGGGGATGGGCCCTGGAGGCCTATGTCCACCAGGACCTGCCGTTCGAAAGACTGGTGGAGGAGCTGAGGCCGGAGAGGCGCCTGTCGCACAACCCGCTGTTCCAGGTGGTGCTCGTGCTGCAGCACGCGCCGGGGGAGAGGGTCGAGGCAGGAGGATTGAGCCTGGAGCTGCGTAGCGTCGGGACCAGGATGGCGAAATTCGATCTGACCCTGTCCCTCTCCGAGACGGAGCGCGGGCTGGCCGGTTCTTTCGAGTACAGCCTCGACCTGTTCGACGAGACGACGGCGGTCCGGATGGCGCGCCATCTGGAGCTGCTGCTGGCCGGCGCCGTCGCGCGGCCGGACCGCGCTCTGCTGGACCTGCCCCTGCTCTCGGAGCCCGAGCAGCAGCAGTTGGTGGTGGAGTGGAACGCCAGGGCCCGGCAGGGAGGTGGATCCGGGACCCTGGTTCACGAGCTGTTCGAGCAGCAGGCGGAGCGTACGCCGGAGGCGGTCGCGGCGGTCTACGAAGGCCGGCATTTGACCTATGGCGAGTTGGATAAGCGGGCCAACCAGCTCGCCCGCCGCCTGCGCCGGCTGGGGGTCGGACCCGAGGTGCGGGTCGGGGTCTGTCTGGAGCGCTCGTTGGAGGTGCTGGCGACCCTGCTGGCCATCCTCAAGGCAGGGGGTGCGTACCTGCCGCTGGATCCTTCCTACCCACGCGAGCGGCTGGGTTTCCTGCTCGCGGATGCAGAGTCGTCGGTGGTCGTGACGCAGGCGGAGCTGCAGGGGGCGCTGCCCGAGCACGGCCTGCCCACGGTGCTCGTGGAGCCGGGTTGGGAGGAGCTGGCCGGTGAGAGTCCGGCCCGCCTCGGGGTCGTCCTTGCCGAAGAGAACCTGGCCTACGTGATGTACACCTCGGGATCCACGGGCAAGCCCAAGGGGGTCTCGGTCCCGCATCGGTCCATCGGCTGGTTCCTGGCGACGCTGTCGTACGTGGGACCGGGGGGCGAGGATCGGTTCGCGCAGGGCTCGACGCACACGTTCGACGCGGCGACGTTCGAGCTCTGGGGGGCGCTGGTGAACGGCGCGCGCGTCGTCGGGATTCCCAAGGAGGTGATGATCTCACCGCGGGACCTGGCGCAGCGTCTGCGCCAGGACGGCACGACGGTGATGTACCTGACGGCCGCGCTGTTCAGACAGACGGCGAGCCAGGAGCCGCAAGCCTTCGCGGGCCTGCGGCGCCTGTTGGTGGGCGGCGAGGTGGTGGAGCCGGTGTTTTTCCAGCAGGTGCTGGTCGGCGGTGCACCTGACAAGTTGTTGTACCTCTACGGGCCGACCGAAACGACGGTCTTTTCGAGCTGGTATGAGGTCGCCGTGGAGCTGGAAGGGACCCGCCGGATCTCGATCGGCCGTCCGATCGCAGACGCCCCGCATTACATCCTGGATTCCGCCCTGCGACCGGTGCCGATCGGCGTGGCGGGGGAGATCTACATCGGCGGCGAGGGTCTGGCGCGCGGCTACCTGGGCCGGCCGGACCTGACGGCGGAGAGATTCCTGCCGGATCCGTTCAGCACCGAAGGCGGATCTCGCCTGTACTGGACGGGCGATCTGGGCCGCGCGCGACCGGACGGGAATCTGGAGTTCCTGGGACGGGTCGACGATCAGGTGAAGCTGCGCGGCTTCCGGGTGGAGCTCCGAGAGATCGAGTCGGTGCTGCTGCGGCACCCGGGAGTGCGGGAAGCGGTGGTCGTGTTGAGGGCGCCGGCCGGGGGCGACAGCTCCCTGGTGGCCTATGTCGTGGCACAGCCGGAGCAGGTCCCTGCGGCCGGGGAGCTGCGCTCCTTCCTGGCCGGCGAGCTGCCCGACTACATGGTGCCAGCCGCCTGCATGGTGCTGCCGGCGCTGCCGCTCTCCCAGCACGGCAAGGTGGATCGTAAGGCCCTGCCCGTGCCCGAGCTCGAACAGCCGGTCACACCGGAAGGCTGGAGCGGACCCCGGACTCCCACGGAGGAGGTGCTGGCCGGTCTCTTCGCGGACGTCCTGGGGCGGGAGCGGGTGGGCGTCGCCGATGATTTCTTCGCTCTGGGAGGGCATTCGCTCCTTGCCACCCGGCTCGTGTCCCGAGTGCGTGAGGCGTTCCGCGCCGAGCTGCCGCTGCGAGACCTGTTCGAGGCGCCGACGGTGGCGGAGCTCGCCGGCCGGGTGGAGGAGGCGATGCGGTCGGGGGTCCCTGCCGCGCCGCCGATCGTGCCGGTGCCGCGCACCGGGGGCCTGCCGGTGTCGTTCTCCCAGCAGCGGCTCTGGTTTCTGGATCAGCTCGAGCCGGGCAGCGTCGTCTACAACATGCCGGTCGCCCTGCGGGTCACCGGTCCTCTCCAGGCTGGGGCTCTGGAGCGGGCCCTGAGCGAGATCGTGCGGCGTCATGAAGCGCTGCGTACGGTCTTCACCGAGGTCGACGGCACGCCCTTGCAAGTCATCCTACCCGCCGCGCCAAGGGTCCTGCCGCTGGTCGACCTTTCGGAGTTGTCCGCGAGCCGGCGGGAGAGGGTGGCGACATTCTTGGCTGGAGAGGAGGCGCAACGCCCGTTCGACCTGGTGCGGGGTCCGCTGTTCCGGGCCAGCCTGCTCCGTATCGGAGACGAGGAGCACGTCGCGCTGCTCAACATGCACCACATCGTCAGCGACGGCTGGTCGATGCAGGTGCTCATCCATGAGGTCGAGGTGCTCTATCAGGCCTTGACCGAGGGGTTGCCGTCCTCACTGTCCGAGCTGCCGGTTCAATATGCCGATTTCGCGGCCTGGCAGAGGGGTTGGCTGCAAGGGGAGGTCCTGGAGCGCGAGCTGGCGTACTGGAGGGAGCGGCTGGGCAACTTCCCGCCAACCATGCCGCTGCCGACGGATCGGCCGCGGCCGACGCGATGGAGCGGGCGGGGAGATCAGGAGAGCCTGGCGCTGTCACGCGAGCTCTCGGCAAGCCTCCTCGGGCTGGCGCGACGAGAAGCCCTGACTCCCTTCATGCTGTTCCTGGCCACGTTCCAGATCCTTCTTGCCCGCCAGACCGGCGAGGCCACCGTGAGCGTCGGCGCGCCGATCGCCGGGCGCCAACGCCTGGAGCTGGAGGGCCTCATCGGGTTCTTCGTCAACACTCTGGTCCTGAGATCCGATTTCGCCGCCGATCCCGATCTGCGCGGTGCCCTGCGCCAGGTCCGCGAGGTGGCGCTCAACGCCTATGTGCATCAGGACCTGCCCTTCGACCGCCTCGTCGAAGAGCTCAGGCCGGAGCGGAATCCCTCGCATTCGCCGCTCTTCGAAGCGCTGTTCGCCCTCGCCAGCGACGCCGATCGGTCGCCGCGCCTGCGCGGCTTGACCTTGTCGCCGATGAGCGCCGAGAGCAGGACCGTCAAGTACGAGATCAGCCTGGAGCTGATCGAGAGCCAGGGCCGTCTCCTGGGCGCCCTCGGCTATGCCAGCGATCTGTTCGACGCCGTCACCATCAAGAGGCTGCTGCGGCAATACGAGACTCTGCTCGCGGAGCTCACCGCCGATCCCCGGCGGCGTCTCTCGGAGCTGAACCTGCTCCCCGCATCCGAGCGCCACCAGTTGGCGTTCGAGTGGAATCACGACGCTCCACCGCTGCCGGCGGATCTTGAGGGCTTGCCGCCGCGGAGCCTGCACGAGCTGTTCGAGCGGCAAGCCCGCCGCAGCCCGGACGCCGTGGCGATCCTGTACGAAGGCGAGCGCATCACCTACCGGCAGCTCGAACGGTGGAGCCGCCGGATCGCCGGCCAGCTCACGCAGGCCGGCGCAGGCCGCGGCGATCTGGTGGCCATCCTGGCGGAACGCTCTCCCGCCATGGCCGCGATGCTGCTGGGAGTCCTCAGGTCCGGCGCGGCCTACCTGGCGCTGGATCCGGAGTCGCCGCAGGCCCGGACGGAGCAGATCCTGCGGGATGCCCGTCCCCGTCTGCTGCTGACGCAGCAGGCGCTGGACGGCGCTCTCCCGGACTCGATCTCCGAGACGCTCTACATTTCCGGGCCAGAGACCCACGGCGACCTCGATCCCGAGAAGGGAGGCCTGCCGGGCCGGCAAGGTCTCGCCGGCCTCTCCGACCTGGCGTACGTCGTCTATACCTCGGGATCGACCGGCCGGCCGAAGGGCATCGTGGCCACCCACCGTGGCGCCGTGAGCTACCTCCTGTGGATGACCGGCACGTACGCGCTCTCCACCGAGGACACCGGGCTGCAGCTCGCCCCGGTCACCTTCGACGCCTCCCTGCGGGACACGCTGGGACCTCTCATCGTCGGCGGGCGGATCGTGATCGTGCCGCGGGACGTGGCGCGCGATCCTGACGCTCTGCTCGACAAGATTGCGGAGCATCGTGTCACCTGCCTGCCGAGCATCGTCCCTTCCTTGTTGCGCCGGTTGACCGAAGCTGCCGCCGCCCGCGGGCAGGTCTATCCCTCGGTTCGTTGTGTGCTGGTGAGCGGCGAACGGCTCTTCGCGTCGGATGCCGAGAGGGCGCGGGAGGTTTTCGGGCCCGGAGCCCGGGTGGTCAACCAGTACGGACCCACCGAATGCACCATGACGTCGACCTACCATGCGACGAGCGCCCGGGAAGATCGGCCGTTGGCGGCCTCGGAGCTGGTGGCGGTGGGGCGGCCGATCGCAGGTGTCTCGGTTCGTGTTCTGGACCGCGCATTGAGGCTCGCCCCCCTCGGTGCCATCGGCGAAATCGCGATCGGCGGGCCGGGCGTGACCTGCGGCTATCTGGGCCAGCCGGAGCGGACCGCCGAGGCGTTCATCCCGGATCCTCTGGCCGGCTCCGGCACGCCCGGCGGACGGCTGTACCGCACCGGCGATCTCGGCCGTTACCTGCCGGACGGCAACCTCGAGTTCCTGGGCCGGATCGATCACCAGGTGAAGGTCCGGGGAGTGCGCGTCGAGCTCGGCGAGATCGAGTCGGTCCTGCGCGAGCACGAGGCGGTGCAGGATGCCGCGGTCCTGGCGCGGGAGGATGGCGAGGCCGGGGAGATCCGTCTGGCCGCCTACGTGGTCTCGCGGGAGGAAGAGCCGGTGGCCAGAGCCCTCCTCCGCGCCTTCCTCCGGCGTCGCCTGCCGGAGCACATGGTCCCCGCCGCCTGGGTTTTTCTGGCTGCGTTGCCCCTCAACCCCAACGGCAAGGTGGACCGGCACGCGCTCCTGCAGATCGCGCCGGTGGCGGAAGGATCCGCAGAGACATTCCAGGTTGCGGCGCGGACTCCGGTCGAAGAGATCATCGCCGGCCTGTGGTGTGAGGTCCTGGCACGGGATCAGATCGGCCTGCGGGACAACTTCTTCGATCTCGGCGGACACTCCCTGCTCGCGACCCTCGTGCTCTCGCGACTGCGGCGCGCGTTCGGCATCGAGCTGCCGCTGCGCGATCTGTTCGAGAAGCCGACGGTGGCGGGGCTTGCCGTCCGGGTGGAGGAGCTGATGCGGGCGGGGGCCGCCGTCGCCAGGCCGCCGATCGTCGCGCTGCCCCGGGACCGGCGCGACGGTCCCCCACCCCTGTCTTTCGCCCAACAGCGGTTGTGGCTCATCGATCAACTGGCTCCCGGAAACGCCGGCTACAACATGTCGATCGGGCTCCGACTGGCCGGACGCCTGGACGTCCGCGCCCTGGAGCGGAGCTTCGGCGAGGTGGCGCGGCGCCATGAGACTTTGCGCACGATCTTCAACACGGCCGACGGCCGGCCGGTGCAGGTGATTCAGCCCGTGGCGCCCTTCCATCTGCCCGTCATCGACCTGTCGGGCCTGGCCGAGCCGCGGCGCAATGCGCTGGCCGTCCGCTTGGCCGCCCAGGAAGCGGAACGTCCCTTCAACCTGCGGCAGGGGCCGCTGTTCCGCACGGCTCTCCTGCGTCTCTCCCAGGAGGAGCACGCGGTCCTCTTCACGATGCACCACATCATCAGCGATTACTGGTCGATGGGGATTCTCGTCCGGGAGATCGCGACCCTGTACAAGGCTCTCCTCGCCGGCGAGCCGTCCCCGCTTCCCGAGCTGACCCTGCAGTATGCCGACTACGCGGTCTGGCAGCGGGACTGGTTGCAGGGAGAGGTGCTGCGGCAAGAGCTCGCCTTTTGGAAGGAGCATCTCGGCGGCGCGCCCCCGGTCCTGCAGTTGCCGACCGATCGGCCGCGGCCCGCGATCCAGAGCTTCTCCGGGGCAGCCCATCCATTCCGGCTGTCGACAGCCCAGACCCGAGAGATCCAGTCGCTGAGCCGGAAGCAGGGCGCCACGCTGTTCATCACCATGCTGGCGGCGTTCAAGACCCTGCTGGCGCGCTATAGCGCGCAGTTGGACGTGAGTGTCGGAACACCGGTCGCCGGGCGCAATCACGTCGAGCTGGAGGACTTGATCGGGTTCTTCGTCAACACGCTGGTTCTGCGGACGGACTTCCATGAGGTCCACGAGCTCCGGGAGGTGATCAGCAAGATCCGTGAGACGTCGCTCGCGGCTCACCTGCACCAGGAGGTGCCTTTCGAGAAGCTCGTGGAAGAGCTCCAGCCGGAGCGGAGCCTGAGCCATTCGCCGCTCTTCCAGGTCATGCTGGTGCTGCAAAACACCCCTCGGCACGCCTTGGAGCTCCAGGAGTTGACTCTCTACCCCGTTGAGCTGCCGAACACCAAAGCCCGGTTCGACCTGGTGTTGATGCTCTGGGAAGGGGACGAGAGCCTGGCCGGGGTCATGGAGTACAACACCGACCTGTTCGATGGGGTGACGATCGCGCGCATGCTCGGGCACTTCCAGAACCTGTTGGATGACATGTCGCGCGATCCAGCCCGCAACCCCTGGGACACGGTGCTCCTGACGACAGGAGAGCAGCACCAACTTCTCCGCGAATGGAACGACCGGATCGAGGATTGGACCGGGGCCCAAGGAGCCGGCGCCTTCGCCCATGCGCTGGCAGCGCCCGAGCTCTGCCTGCACCAGCTCTTCGAAGCGCGGGCGGAGCTTTCTCCCAACCGGTTGGCGTTGGTCGCGCCCGGGGGTGTCCGGCTGACCTATCGCGAGCTGAACGAGCGGGCCAACCGGCTGGCGTTGCGGTTGCGGGCCATGGGCATTGGCCCGGAAGTGCTCGCCGGCGTGCTGATGGAGCGCACGGCGGACCTCGTCGTCGCTCTCCTGGCGGTGCTCAAGGCCGGTGGCGCCTATGCGCCCCTCGATCCGAGCTATCCGCGGCAGCGCGTCCTCCTCATGCTGGAGATCTCGCGGGCTGCCGTGCTGGTGACCCGGCGCGGCCTCGCCGAAGCGCTCGGCAACGAGCTGCCGGCGGGGCTGCGTACGGTATCCCTCGAACCGGGTTGGGAAAGCGAACCGGTGGCGGAGGCGGAAATCCAGAGGCGCGCCTTGCCGGATAACCTCGCCTACGTCATCTTCACCTCCGGCTCGACAGGAGTGCCGAAGGGGGTGGCAATCCAGCACCGCAGCGCCGTGGCGATGATCCGTTGGGCGCGCACGCTCTATACGCCGGCGGAGTACGCCGGCATGCTGGCCTCCACCTCCATCTGCTTCGACATGTCGGTGTTCGAGATCTTCGCCACCCTGGGCGAAGGAGGCAGGATCCTGCTGGCCGAGAATGCCCTGGCGTTGCCGGAGCTGGAGGCGGCCGGCGAGGTGGTGCTGGTCGATACCGTGCCATCGGCCATGGCGGAGCTCTTGCGACTGGGCGGCCTGCCGCCGTCGATCCGCACGGTGAATCTGGGCGGCGAGCCCCTCAAAGCCTCGCTGGTCGAAGAGATCTACGCCAGGCTGCCCAGCGTCGAGCGGGTGATCAACCTTTATGGTCCGTCGGAGGACACTACGTTCTCGACCTACTCGGTGGTGCCGCGCGGCGGCGTGCAGCCGCGGATCGGCCGGCCGGTGGCTGGCGAGGCAACCTACGTGCTCGACGGCGAGATGCGGCCGGTGCCGCTGGGGATTCCGGGCGCTCTGTACCTCGGCGGTGAAGGGGTGACCCGCGGCTACCTGCACCGCCCGGAGCTGACGGCGGAGCGGTTCATTCCCAACCCGTACGGGCCGCCGGGCTCGCGCCTCTACCGGGTCGGCGACCTGGTGCGGGTGCTGCCCATGGGAGAGCTGGACTTCCTGGGCCGTCTCGACCATCAGGTGAAGGTGCGCGGTTTCCGCGTCGAGCTCGGCGAGATCGAATCCGCGCTGAGCCGCCATCCCGAGGTGCGGGAGGCCGCGGTCCTGGCCGCGCCGGAGCCCGGCGCCACGGACAACCGCCTGATCGCCTTTGTGGAAACGGACGGCGCTTCTCCCGAGCTCGCGCGGGAGCTGCGGGCCTTTCTCAAGCAGAGCCTGGCGGACTACATGGTGCCCTCGCTGTTCGTGCCGCTCGCCGCGCTGCCGCTGACGCCGAACGGCAAGGTGGACCGCAAGGCCCTGTCGGCACCGGAGGTGGCGGTAGTGAGGGCGGCGGGGGGCTATGTGGCGCCGCGCACGCCGGTCGAAGAGCTGATGGCGCAGATCTGGGAGGAGGTGCTGGGGCTGGAGCGGGTGGGGATAGAGGACAACTTCTTCGAGCTGGGCGGCCATTCGCTGCTGGCCACGCAGGTGATCTCGCGGTTGCGCAGCGTGTTGTCGGTGGAGCTGCCGCTGCAGCGGCTGTTCGAGTCGCCCACGGTGGCGGATCTGGCGCTGGAGGTCGAGCGGCTGCAGCGGGAGGAGCGAGGCCTGTCGCTGCCGCCGCTGGTGAGGGTGAGGCGCGACGGGCCGCTGCCATTGTCGTTCGCGCAGCAGCGGTTATGGTTCATCGATCAGCTCGAGCCGGACAGCCCCGCCTACAACATCCCCGTCGCACTGCGTGTGGAAGGGCCGCTGCGGCCGGAGGTTCTGGAGCGCTCTCTGGGCGAGGTCGTCGAACGTCACGAGGCGTTGCGGACCGTGTTTCGTCCCACCGAGGGCGAGCCGGTCCAGGTGGTCCTGCCCGCGGAACCCTTCGTCCTGCCGATGGTGGATCTCTCGGCTCTGCCCATGGAGCGGCGGGAGGCCACGGCGCACGATCTGGTGGCGGCGGAGGCCTCACGGCCGTTCGACCTCGCGCGCGGCCCGCTCCTTCGGGCGGGGTTGCTGCGCCTGGCGGCCGACGATCTGGTCGTCCAAGTCACCATGCACCACATCGTGAGCGACGGCTGGTCCATGGGTATCCTGGTGAGGGAAGTTACGGGCTTCTATGCAGCCTGCGCTGCTGGCGACTCGTCGCCGCTCAAGCCCCTGCCGGTCCAGTATGCCGATTTCGCGGCCTGGCAGAGGAGCTGGCTGAGGGACGAGATCCTCGAACGCGAAATCGAATACTGGCGCGGCGAACTGGCGGGAGCTCCCGCTCTCCTCGTGCTCCCCACGGACAGGTCGCGCCCTCCCGTGAAAAGCTGGCGCGGCGCCTGGCGGGATGCCTGGTTCCCGCCGGCTCTGGCGGAACAGCTCCGGAATCTCGGGCGCCGTTCCGGGACGACCCTCTTCATGACCCTGCTCGCCGGTTTCCAGGCGCTGCTGGCGCGCTGGAGCGGGCAGACCGACGTCAGCGTCGGCTCGCCCATCGCCGGGCGTAACTACCTAGAGCTCGAGGGGCTGATCGGGTTCTTCGTCAACACGCTGGTGCTGCGAGGACGCCTGGACGGCGAGCTCACGGTCCAAGAGTGGCTCGGCCGGGTGCGGGAGACGGCTCTGGCGGCCCACATGCACCAGGAGGTGCCGTTCGAAAAGCTGGTCGAGGAGCTCGCGCCCGAGCGCAGTCTGGCCCACACGCCGCTGTTCCAGGTGATGCTGGTCTTGCAGAACGCTCCGCAGGGAGAGTCTCTCGTCATGCCGGAGCTCCGGCTGCGCCCCTTGACCGCGAGCACCAGCGCCTCCAAGTTCGATCTCCTCCTCACTCTCGCGGAGCAGCCCGGCGGGATCAGCGGCTCGCTGGAGTTCAGTCTGGATCTCTTCGACCCCACCACGGTCGACCGCCTCCTCGCGCAACTGGCGGTCCTGCTCGCGGCGGTGGCTGGCGAGCCGCACGCGCGGGTGTCGGATCTGCCTCTGCTGGGGCCCGCCGAGCGCACGCAACTGGTCGTCGAGTGGAACGATACCCGGCCGGCGGCGGCTCTCTTCCCCTGCGTCCACGAGATGGTGAGGGAGCAGGCCCGGCGTACGCCCGAGGCTCCGGCCGTAGAGTGGGAGGGGGGGCGCTGGACCTACTCGGATCTCCAGGCTCGCGCGGCCCGCTTGGCGTGGCATCTCCGCACTCTCGGTGTCGGCCCCGAAGTCTGTGTGGGTATCTGCGTGGAGCGGGGGCCCTGGCTCGCGGCAGCCCTTCTGGGGGTGCTCGAGGCCGGAGGGGCCTATCTGCCAGTGGATCCCACCTATCCGCGTGACCGCTTCGTCTTTCTTCTGACCGACGCGCGTGTGCCCTTGCTGCTGACTCAGGAAAGCATGTTGGCGTCTCTGCCCGAGCTGCCCGCGGAGACCCGCGTCGAGCTCGTGGACAGGATCCTCGCGGACGTGGACGAGCCGGCCGCGCCGCCCCCGGCTGCGGTCGGGGCGGATCATCTGGCGTACCTGATCTATACCTCGGGCTCGACGGGCCGGCCCAAGGGCATCGGCTTGCCCCACCGCACGCTGTCGAATCTCATCCTGTGGCAGATGGCGACCGTGCCGGAGAACGCCGGGTCGCGGACGGCCCAGTTCGCCTCGCCGAGCTTCGATGTCTCGCTACAGGAGATCTTCGCGACCTGGTGCGCCGGGGGGACTCTGGTCCTGATCTTGGACGAGTGCCGGAGAGATCCGGCGCGCTTGGCGCGCCTCCTCACCGAAGAGCGGATCGAGCGTCTCTTCCTCCCCTTCGTCGCGTTGCACCAACTGGCCGAGCACTTGACCGCTTCCGGCGACCCCCCGCCGCCCCTGCGGGAGATCGTCACGGCGGGCGAGCGTCTGCAAGTGACGCCTGCTATCGCCGGCCTCCACCAGCTCCTCGATGGGACGCTGCTG
Organism: Acidobacteriota bacterium; assembly: GCA_046765915.1. Taxonomy (GTDB): domain Bacteria; phylum Acidobacteriota; class Thermoanaerobaculia; order Multivoradales; family UBA5704; genus DATARR01. Next base: position 35,379 of record JBKPTH010000028.1, read on the forward strand.
CGCAACCAGTACGGGCCGTCGGAGACCCACGTGGCCACCGAATTCATCCTGGCCGGCGCGCCGGCAGGCTGGCCCGTCCTGCCGCCCATTGGCCGGCCGATCGCCGACACTGCGGTCTACGTGGCCGACCGCCACCTCCAGGGGGTGCCGATGGGGGTCGCGGGCGAGCTCCTGCTCGGGGGCGCCGGATTGGCGCGCGGTTATCTCAACCAGCCGGGCCTGACGGGGGAGCGCTTTGTACCGGACGGCTTCGCTGGCGCCGAGCCCGGAGGGCGCCTCTATCGGACCGGGGACCTCGTCCGGTGGCGCCCGGACGGCAACTTGGAGTTCCTCGGCCGCATCGACCACCAGGTCAAGGTGCGGGGCTTCCGCATCGAGCCGGGAGAGATCGAGGCGGCGCTGCTGGCGCATCCCAAGGTCCAGGAGGCCGCCGTCGTCCCCTGGGAGAGCTCCGCTGCGGGAGGACGGCAGTTGGTCGCCTATCTGGTTCCCCCACCCGACGTGGAGGTTTCCAGTGCAGAGCTGCGGGCCTTTCTGAGCGGGATTCTGCCTCCCTACATGATCCCTGCCCTGTTCTCGATCCTGGAGGCGCTGCCGCTGACGCCCAACGGCAAGGTGGACCGCAAGGCCTTGCCGGCGCCGGAGGCGATGCAGCCGGGGCGCGCCGCGGCGTACACGGCGCCGCGGAACGCAGTCGAGGAGATGCTGGCCGGTATCTGGCAGGAAGTCCTCGGCGTCGAGTCGGTGGGAGCGCTGGACAACTTCTTCGAGCTCGGCGGCCATTCATTGGTGGCGACGCGGGTGGTGGCCCGCGTGCGCAAGGCGTTCGAGATCGATCTGCCGCTGCGCGACCTGTTCGAGGAGCCTACGGTCGCCGGGCTGGCGCGCCGGATCGAGGCGCTGACGCGCGGGGGTGGCGTCCCCTTGCCGGCGATCGTGCCGGTGCCTAGGGACCGGGAGCTGCCGCTGTCGTTCGCCCAGCAACGGCTGTGGTTCATCGACCAGCTCGATCCGGGGACGTACGCCTACAACATCCCGTTGAACCTGCGCCTCGCGGGCGACCTGGACATTCCGGCGCTGCGGGGGGCGATCGGGGAGGTGGTGCGCCGTCACGAGGTGCTGCGGACCTCGTTCGCCTCGCTCGACGGCGTGGCCGTCCAGGTGGTGGCGCCATGGACGTCGGTGCTGGCGGCGCCGTTGGTCGACCTCGAGGACCTGCCGGACGAAGAGAGGGAGAGGGAGGCCGAACGCCTGGCCCGCCGGGAGGTCGCGCGCCCGTTCGACCTGGCCCGCGGGCCGGTCTTCCGGGTGACCCTGGTGCGGCTGGGCGAGATGGAGCACGCCGTGCTGGCGACGGTCCATCACATCGCCAGCGACGCCTGGTCGCTTGAGATTCTCTGGCACGAGATCGCGACGCTCTACACCGCCTTCAGCCAGGGTCTGCCCTCGCCGCTGCCGCCGCTGCCGGTCCAGTATGCGGACTATGCGGTCTGGCAGCGGCAGTGGCTCGAAGGCGAGGTGCTGGAGTCGCAGCTCGACTACTGGCGGCAGCGGCTGGGACCGGAGCCTCGGGTGCTGGAGCTGCCGACGGACCGGCCGCGGCCAGGGGTGCAGACGTTGCGCGGCGCGCACCGCCCGCTGCGTCTGTCGCCGGCGGCGGTGGAGGGTCTGCAGGCGCTGGCCCGGGGCGAGAGTGCGACGCTGTTCATGACCCTGCTGGCGGTGTTCCAGGCGCTGCTGCGCCGCAGCTCGGGGCAGCAGGACATCAGCGTCGGCACGCCGATCACGGGCCGCAACCGGCTGGAGGTGGAGGGGCTGATCGGCTTCTTCCTCAATACGCTGGTGATCCGGGTGGATCTGCCGGGCGATCCGAGCTTCCGCGAGCTGCTGCGGTGCGTGCGCAAGCTGGCGTTGGAGGCGTACGCCAACCAGGACATGCCGTTCGAGAAGCTGGTCGACGAGCTGCAGCCGACGCGCAGCCTGAGCCACTCGCCGTTGTTCCAGGTTTCCTTCGTGCTGCTGCACGCGACTCCGGAGCGCGGGGAGACTCTGGGTCTGGAGGCGAGCCACTGGGGGCCCGGGTCGGCGAGCTCGAAGTTCGATCTGACGCTGGCGCTGCAGGCCGCGCCGGGCGAGCTGTCGGGGGCGTTCGAGTACAGCACGGATCTGTTCGACGAGGCGACGATTCAACGGCTGAGCGAGCACCTGTGGAACCTGGCCGAGGAGGCGGCCTGCGATCCGGATCGGGCTCTTTCGCGGCTGGCGCTGCTGAGCGCGGCCGAGCACCACCAACTGCTCGTCGAGTGGGGTGGCGCGAGGGAGGAGCGCCGGCCTCTGCGCTCGCTCGCCGAGCTGTTCGAAGCGCGGGTGGAGATGAGCCCGGAAGCTCCGGCCTTGAG
>JBKPTH010000029.1:0-1181 GCA_046765915.1 Acidobacteriota bacterium
GGCCCTACGTGGCCGCCGTCCTTCATCGAACCTTTCTACGGCGGCCACGTAGGGCCGCCGCTACGATCCTGTAACAGCCAGGGTCCTGGAATCTCCGCTAGAGTCTCGGGGTTGAACATTGGAGGCACGGGAACGTACCTCTTTATCTCTGCTGCAGCAGAGGACTCCTGGGGAGACAAGATGTTGAGGAAGTTCGCGATCGGGTTGGTGACGGTCCTGCCCGTCCTGCTCGCCGGCTGCGGAGGGGACAGCTCGGCGGCGGCTGGCGGCAGAGGCCACGGCAAGGAGGGCGGCGGCGGACCCGCCCGCGAGGTGCGGCTGGCGCGCGCCGAGGAAGGCCGGCTGGCGCGCACGATCTCCGTTTCCGGAACGCTCGCCGCCGACGAGCAGGCGGAGCTGGCGACCAAGGTGGCCGGCCGTCTGGAACGCCTCTACGTGGACATCGGCTCGCGCGTGCGCCGCGGCCAGGTCATCGCCCGCCTGGCGCCGACCGATTTCGATCTGCGGGTGCGCCAGGCCGAGAGCGCCCTGGCGCAGGTCCGCAGCCAGCTCGGGCTGCCCGCCCACGGCTCGGACGAGACGGTCTCTCCCGAGGCCACCGCGCTGGTCAAGCAGGCCGCCGCCACCCTGAAGCAGGCCCAGCTCACCCGCGACCGCATGGCCAAGCTCTTCGACGAGCAGTTGATTCCGCGCTCGGACCTCGACGCGGCCGAGGCGGCCCTCGGCGTGGCGGACGGGCGCTACCAGGAAGCCATCGAGACGGCCCGCACCCGCCAGGGCCTGCTGGCGCAACGCAAGTCCGAGCTCGGCATCGCCCGCCAGCAGCTCTCCGACTCCATCCTCACGGCGCCCTTCGACGGCGCCATCCGCGACCGCATGGGCAACCCCGGCGACTACGTGGCGGCCGGCACGCCGATCGCCGTGCTGGTGCGGGTGCATCCCCTGCGGCTGCGGCTCGCCGTGCCGGAGCGCGAGACGCCGGGCATCCGGATCGGCCAGCCGGTGCAGCTCACGGTGGAAGGCGATCCGGCCCGCTACACCGGCCGCATCGCGCGCATCAGCCCGGCGATCAGCGAGGAGAACCGCACGCTGCTCGTCGAGGCCGAGGTGCCCAACCGCGAAGGCAGCCTGCGGCCCGGCTCCTTCGCCCGCGCCGAGATCATCGTCCAGGCCTCCGATCC
>JBKPTH010000030.1:0-7920 GCA_046765915.1 Acidobacteriota bacterium
GGGGTGGGCTGGAACATCGACTCCCGCGAGGCGCTGCCGACCACGATGGGCGCCCGCTACCTCAACGGCGGCCTGTTCAACGGCGGTACGGACTTCATCATCTGGCGCGAGGGTGGCGGCCCGGCTTCCGCGGGGAGCTACAGCTGCAGCGCCAGCGGACCCTCCTGGTATCCGCTGGGCTCGACGCAGATCGTCGTCTTCGACGAGGAGGAGCAGGTGGTCACTCCCGAGACCTGTCCCTCCGGCTTCCCCTGCAACACCGAGATCCTGATCCCCAACGAGGCGCAGCGGGTCAGCGTCGGCGTCGACATCGGTACACCGTTCGACTTCGGTTGGGTGTATCTGAACCTGCAGGATACGACCGTGGCGACCAGCCCGTATACCGATGGCCACATCCAGATGTGGCTCAGCACGGTGATGGACGCCAGCGGCCGGTTCAGCGTCGGCTTCCAGGGCGTGGCGTTCGACAACGCCAATGCTGCGACGGGCACCATCCCGTAAGCCGTCGGGACCGGAGTAGGACCCTCCATCGAGGCGTGGGCGCTGTTGTTGGGAACAGCGCCCACGCTCCACCGGAGCCGGGCGGCGCGTGCGCAGTGTCCCCTCGATCCGATGACCAGGAGGCAGTGCGGAAGAAGCCGAATCGCCAAGTCAGCATGCACCAAACCGGTTGGGAATGGCTGCTGCGCAGGAGATGAGGGCTCCCTTAGGAAGGAGTAAGCTTTATGTACATTGATCTCTCTCTCTCCCAAGTACCCGGCCGTGCGCGTGCCCGCCTTGGCAGAAGTGCGCTGCTGCTGATTCTGGGGTTGGCCCTGGTCCTCGGGGCTCACGGTGCCTGGGCGTACGAAACCGCCAAGACGCCCGCGAAAGCAGTCCCGGAGGCACGCTGGGGTGCCCTGCGACCGGGTGGCATTTTGGGTGACAGCACGAAGTTCGCGTTCCAGCGCGATCCCGATAGAAACGAGCCGTTCTGGTTCGGCGTGGACATCGAGAACGGCTGGCTGTTCGCGGTCACCGGCCGCGGCTTCCAGATCTACGATACCAACAGCAATCCCGACTCCCCGCCCAGGACCGCCTACGGCTATGGCCCCGACCTGATGCCGGTGTTCTATCACTCCGACGAAGACTGGTTCCTGGAGGACGTCGACGCCCCGCCAGGGATCGATACCATGGCTGCCGTCGCCGGTTGGGGGCAGGGCTTCATGGTGTGGAACACTTCCGACAAGAGCTCCCCCACCGTCCACTATCAGGACGAAGGAGTACAGTCGTTCTCCGTCTACAGCGCCATCTTGGGCGGCACGCCCTACGCCTTCGCCGCCGGCGGCGATGGCGTCTACTACTACGACCTCAACGCCGCCAAGACGAAGGCCAAGTGCCTCGACACCAGCCCCACCACTCTTCCCTGCAGCGGGGTCTACAAGGGAAAGGCGATCGCGGGGAGCCCGACGCTTTCGGGCGGGGCCATCCACGGCGTAGGCAACTTTCTGGCCGTGGCCAAGATCGGCAGCGGCGGCTTCGAGATCTGGAACATTTCCACGTTACCCTCTTCGCCGGCGGTCAAGGTGATGAGCGGCAGTCAGGCGGCGCGCGGCGTCGCCATGTGGCAGGACGGATCGTCCTACTACCTGGCGGTGGGCAACCTCGGCCAGCTCTACCTCTACGACGTGTCGTGCATCGCCGGCGGCTCCTGCGCCGCGCCCACGCCGCTGAAGGTGCTGGACGTGCCGAACGGCATCCCGGCGCTCTCCCGGGTGACGGTCTCCAGGACGGGCGCGGGAGTTCCTTACCTCTACATGGGCAGCTTCGAGCTGACCTGCAAGCCGCAGGCGGAGTATCTCTTCGACGTCAGCAATCCGGCCAACCCTGTGGACATTACCCCCAAAGTCCATCCGGATGGTTATTGGGGCTGGTATTACGAGCCCTGCGCGACCGGCTTCAACTGGGTTTATCCTCAGATGGGCAGGTTCTACGGCAACAACTTCTACCGGGCGGCCTATGGGATCCTCGACGTCCACAAGCTCGCCCTCGCGCTGCCGCCGACGGCGAACTTCACCTGGTCACCGCAGACCGACATCTATCCTGGCACGCAGGTGCAGTTCACGGACCAGTCGACCGGCAACCCGGCGCCGGATAGCTGGGATTGGACCTTTACGAGCGACGCCAGCGCGCCGTCCTCCTCGCTGCAGAATCCGCTGGTGTCCTTCACCGACGTCGGGCCCCACCAGATCACGATGAGGAGCCGCAACGCGCAAGGGTGGAGCGCGCCGACGCCGCCCAAGACCCTCACCGTGCTCGATCCCGTACCGAAGATCACCGCCGTGACGGTTTCGCCGCCGAATCCGGTGATCTGCCAGCCCATCACCTTCACGGCCACCGGCGTCACCGGCAAGCCGACGCTGACATTCTCCTGGGATATCCCTGGTGCCTCACCGGCGCCGAGCCCGACGAACGCGAATCCGCTGGTGTGGAACACGACGGCGGACAGCACGCCGGGGCCCTATACCGCGACGGTGACGGTGAACAACAGCTTCGGTCCCCCAGCCAGCAAGAGCGCCACCTTCACGCTCGGCGGGCTCGCGCCCTTACCCGGCAACGGCACGTTCACGCCCACTTGCACGAACTGCACGAACGGTTCGCCGCCGGCCGGAGTGGCTCAGTTGAGCGTCAACATTCCCGGCGCTACCGCCTGGAATTGGGACTGCGGATCGGGCCCTGAGGGGTACGTCACCGATCCGGTGACCGGACCGGTCCACTCGTGCAACTACACGACCAAAGGCGTGAAGGCGATCAAGGTCTCCATCAAGAACTGCGTCGAAGGGGAGAAGGCCAGCGCTATCCTCAACGTCACGATCAATGAGATCACGCCGCTCACGGCTCTCTTCAGCGTAAACGCCCTGTGCGGCGGAGGTTTTTGTTTCGTCAACGCTGGTTCTCCGGTCTCCTTTACCGACCAGTCGACGGGGGCGGAATTATGGGACTACGACTGGGACGGTGTAAACGGCTACGAAGACAGTAACAACACGGCGCCCCGGGCTTCACACACGTTCGCCACTCAGGGGAGCTTCACTCCCGTGCTCAGGGTGCGCCGCGGCGCCAGCGAGGAGGCTACCTTCACGCTGCCGTTCACTCTCGTGGTGAGCGCGCCGACGCCCGGCAACATCACGATCAGCGGCCCGAGCTCCGGACAGCCCAACCAGGCGCTCGCTTTCTCCGCTTCCGGCGGCGGCAGTTGCAGCCCGAGCGCCAACGGCTGGAGCTGGTCCGCCACGGGCGGCACGGTGACTGGCGGTAACGCGGCCGACGTGACCATTTCCTGGTCTGGCACCGGCAGCAAGACGATCACGGCCACCAACAGCGCCTGCGGCGTTGTGAGCGGCAGCAAGTCGGTGCAGATCAGCAGCGATCCACCACCACCACCGCCGCCGCCACCACCGCCGGCAGGCTTGAAGGCCGAATTTACGTTCTCGCCGAGCGCGCCCAACGTCAATCAGGCGGTGAGCTTCAACGGCGCGAGCTCCACCGGCAGCCCAACGAGCTATGCCTGGGACTTCGGCGACGGCTCGCCCATCGTCACCGGCGCGCAGGTGACGCACACCTTCGCGACGCCGGGCAACAAGCAGGTGCAGCTCACCGTGACCGGAACCGGAAGCTGCCCGCCGGCTCCCTTCTGCGCGGCCTCGACCACCAAGACGGTAGTCGTCGGCAGCGGCGAGCAGCCGCTGATCCCCGCCTTCACCACCAGCGCCACTTGCATCGACTCGCTCGGCTTCGTCCTCTGCTCGGCCGAGGCCGGCCAGACGGTGACGTTCCAGGACCAGAGCCAGGGTGGTCCGACCACTTGGAGCTGGAACTTCGGCGACGGTGGCACGGCGACCGGCGCCAGCGTGAGCCACGTCTTCGCCGCGGGCGGCAGCTTCACCGTGGCGTTGACCGTCGGCCGGGGGAGCACGACCGCCACCACGTCGAAGCCGTTCAACATCGCCGACCGGCCGGCGGCGAAGACGCGCAGCATCGTGCTGCCCTGGATCGCGCAGACCCGCGGCGCGCTGCTGCAGTCGAGCGATCTCTACGTCCACAACCCGGGTACGACGCCGATGAACGTGACGCTGGAGTTCCGCAAGCGCGGCGTTCCGGAGTCGAATCCGCCGAAGGCCACGAAGACCATTCAGCCGGGTGCGACGTTCTACGCCGGCGACGTGCTGAAGGAGCTCTTCAACAAGGAGAACGTGGCCGGCTTCATCTCGCTGACGGTGGACGAGGGCGTGGCGCCGGTCATCACCTCGTTCAATACCACGTTCGACAACGACGGCAAGGAGTTCGGGCAGACGGTGGGCGGGGTGCCGATGGCCAGCGGCGCGAGCGCCGCCGAGGACAAGCTCCAGAACCTCGTCGGACTGATCAGCAACAGCGAGCGCCTGGCCTACTTCGGCATCAGCAATCCGAGCGATGCGCCGGCCACCTACAAGCTGCGCTTCTTCGACAAGACCGGCCGACAGATCGGCAGCGACAGCCAGGACTTCATCGTCTCCCGCTTCGGCCAGCGGCAGTTCCAGTCGAAGGAGATCTCCGACGACTTCGGCGTCTCGAACGCGGACGACTACCGGGTCGAGATCGAGACCAAAACGGGCGGCGGCCTCGTTCCCTACGCCTCGAACCTGCGCCTGGCCTCGGAAGATCCCTCCTTCATCCTGGCGGGTGCGTCGCGGGCCGCCAAGGTGTACCTGATCGGCGTCCTCAGCACGCAGGGCCTCAACAACAGCCTCTGGCAGACCGACGCGCTGCTGTCGAACCCCAGCACCGAGACGGTGACGGCGGACCTGACCTTCACCAGCGTCGGCCTCAACGGCACGACGACGGCGCCGCTGCACCTGACGCTCAAGCCGGGTGAGACCCAGCGGCTGGCCAACGTCATCGACGGGCAGTGGGGGATCAAGCAGGGAGGCATCGGCGTGCTGACGGTCGCCACCACCTCCGGCGGCGCCTTCCCGATCGTCCAGGGCGAGAGCTACGACAACACCGACCCGGCGAAGCGCTTCGGCCAGTCGATGATGGCGGTCAGCGACGCCAATTCGGCGGGCGCCGGCCAGGGGCAGTACCTGGCCGGCCTGCGCCAGGACGCCAAGAACCGCACGACGTTCTGGGTCTACAACAACGGCACCGGGACGGCCGAGTACGACGTCATCTACCGGCGCCTCGACGGCACGCCGCTGGGCAGCCCGGTGAACGTCCGGCTGGGCGCCGGTAAGCTGCGTCAGTTCAGCCCGGGCCAGCACCCGCTGCCCGCCGGGGGCCTCGACGGCGGCTTTACGGTGCAGATCGTGGTCAAGAGCGGCAAGGTGCTGAGCGCCGCCCAGGTGATCAACAACCTCACCAACGATCCGGCCTACATCCAGGGTGAGGTGCGGTAGCCGGCGGGGGCGCTCTTCCCCGGTCTCGGTAACGGCGGGGCCGCCGGTCTTTCGGCCGGCGTCTTTTTCTGTTCCGGGAAGGGCCGTCCTTTTCTCCGCTCCGCGAAAAGGACGAAAGGGACGACAAGGACACCAAGGACAAGGAGGCTCAACCGGAGGGGGCTTGTCCTTGCTGTCCCTGCAGTCTTTGGGGTTCTTGCTCCTTGCCGCACTCCCGCTGTTCGCTGCTTGCCAGGGTCCGGAGACGTCTTCGCCGCCGGCGCCCGCGGAGTCCGCAACCTCCCAACCGGAGCCGGCCGACGCCGGGGCGGGGCAGGGGAAATGGAGCGTCGCTCGCGGCCTTCCCTCCGGCGCACCGGCTCCTGAATCCGCCGCCGACGTCAAGGCGCTTCCCTACCTGCAGGGCTACCGTCCGGCGGAGGACCGTCCGGTGGTGGTCGAGCACGATCCCGGCGCCGCGTACCGGGGACTGAACCTGTACGTCTCCGGCCATGCGGCGGAGGCGGTGCTCATGGACATGTCCGGCAGGACCCTCCACCGCTGGCGCTATCCCCTGCGCCGGCTCTGGCCGGACCTCGCCCGCAACCCCGAGATGGCGAAGCTCGAGTACTTCCGGCGCGCCTATCTCTTTCCCAACGGCGACCTGTTGGCCATCTACGAGGGTCAGGGGCTCGTCAAGCTGGATACCCGCTCGCGCGTCCTCTGGGCCTATCGCGGCGGCGTTCATCACGACCTCTTCGTGGCGGCGGACGGCCGCATCTACGTGCTCGACCGCGAGGGCAAGGTCATTCCCCGCATCAATCCGCAGAACGGCGTGCTGGAGGACTTCGTCACCGTGCTCAGCCGCTCGGGACGGCTGCTGCGCAAGATCTCGATCCTGAAGAGCTTCGAGCGGTCGCCCTACGCCGGGCTGGTCGCGGCCATGCCGCTACGCCAGGGGGACATCTTCCACACCAACACCATCGAGATGTTGGACGGCCGTTTCGCCGGCCTCGATCCCGCCTTTCGCCAGGGGAACCTGCTGCTCTCCGTCTTCGTCCTGAACACCGTGGCGGTGCTCGATCCCGACCGCGAGACGGTGGTGTGGGCGAGGGCCGGCGTCTGGCGGCATCAGCACCAGCCCACCTTCCTGGACAACGGCCACCTGCTGGTCTTCGACAACCTCGGAGCCGGCGGCGAGCGGTCACGGGTGATCGAGATGGAGCCGGTGAGCGGCAGGATCGTCTGGCAGTACGGCGGCACCCCGGCGGTGGACCTCTTCACCAAGACCCTGGGCTCCGCGCAGCGGCTGCCGAACGGCAACACCCTGATCACCGAGTCCCAGAACGGACGCGCCCTCGAGGTGACGGCGGCCGGCCGCACCGTCTGGGAGTTCTACAACCCGCATCGGGCCGGGGCGAGAAAGGAGTTGGTCGCCTCGCTGTTCGAGATGGTGCGGCTGCCGTCGGGCTTCCCGTTCCATGGAGGATCTACGCGGCGGTAGACAGGCCCTTGCCGACGCCGGGCGGATCGGATACGCTCTCGACGCTTGTGCTGGAACGCTATTCCGGGAGGGCTTTCCATGCGAAGAATCGCTCCTTGCCTCGCCTTGGTGGGCCTGCTGGGACTGGGCAGCCCAGCCTCCGCGGTGATTGGTACAGCCGACGTCGTACCTGCCGCCACCCTGCTGCTGCCTTATTTCGAGGTGGATGCCATGAAGGGACAGCAGGCCAATACGCTCTTTTCGATCAACAACGCCTCGGACGCGGCGGTGTTGGCGCACGTGACGGTGTGGAGCGACCAGTCGATCCCGGTGCTCGACTTCGACGTCTACCTCACCGGCTACGACGTGCAGACGATCAACCTCAACGAGGTTCTGGTCTGGGGCATGCTGCCGCAGACCGCCTCCGCCGGCCAGGATCCGAAGGACACCATCAGCCCGCAGGGTCCGATTTCCCAAGAATTCGACTTCATGCCGGTCTGCGACACGATCCTGCCGTACGTCAACCCGGCGATCAACGGGCCCTTCCGCGCCCACCTGCAGGCCGTCCTCCAGGGCAACGCGTCGCCCTCGCCGCCCAGCGCGCCCAACCAGTGCTACGGCTCGAAGAAAAAGGACGGCATCCTCCGCGGCTACGTGACCGTCGACACGGTCAATGACTGCAGCGTGCTGTTCCCCTCGCAGATGCTAACCGGGTACAGTGGGGTCATCACCAACGAGAACACGCTGTGGGGCGATTACTTCTACGTCAACGCGGCGGAGAACTTCGCTCAAGGCGATGCGCTCGTCCACATCGAGTCCTGCGGCGGGCCTAAAGCCTCCCCGCAGCCTTCGCCCGCCCGTCCGGGCTCCCAGTACATCAGTTGTGACCTGGTGGGCATCGATGCTACCCCGCCCAACAACCACACCTTCTACGGTCGCTATGACGGCGGGGTGGGCTGGAACATCGACTCCCGCGAGGCGCTGCCGACCACGATGGGCGCCCGCTACCTCAACGGCGGCCTGTTCAACGGCGGTACGGACTTCATC
>JBKPTH010000031.1:0-50847 GCA_046765915.1 Acidobacteriota bacterium
GACCATCCGAGGCGGGCCGTCTCGCCCTTCTCCGCCAGGCGTTGCAGCGTCTCCCGGGCGCGGCCGGGCGCCATGCGCGCGAGCTCCGGATCGCACAGGCCGGCTGTGGCCACGGGCGCGTCGTGGCCCGGCGGCGGCAGCGGCGGCGGCGTGGGCGGCGAGAGACGGGCGCCGGCGAGGGCCTCGCGCAGGGCGTTCTCGAGGTCCGAGAGGCCGGAGGCGCTGGTGCGGTGCATCCCCGTGCGGCCGGACTCCCGCACCCGCAGCAGCACGGTCCGCTCGTGCTGCTCGTAGCTGTCCCGCCGGCGCTTGCCGTTGCTCTCCTGGCCGCGCCGCACCTCCAGCCACGAGATCTCGGTGATCTCGGCCGGCGAGAGCGCCAGCAGGTGCTCCAGCCGGGAAACCATGACGTCGAGCCGCACGGGACCGTCGGGGAACATCCGCGGGAGTGTACATCGAGGGCCGCGAGACGATAGCGTAGAAGCAGGTTTCGACAACGCCCTGATCCTCGATACGCAGGGCCAAACAGGACGCCGAAAATGCGCCCATCCCATGGTTTGCCGTGGCTTGGACTTTGCAGCCCATGGCTGCGGCCATGGGTGGGTGCGTGGGGGGAGAAAGCGAAATGATTCTGAGGCTTACGCCTGTTCTGTGGGCTGTGCTGTTCGGGATGGCGGTCGCAGGCTCTTCGAGCCCTTCCTTCGCAGAGGACGGTGCCGACCTCATTCTGAGGCGCGGCGTGTTCTATCCCGTGCAACCTCCGGGCCGGGTCGAAGGCAGCCTCGCCGTGCGCGGCGGGCGCATCGTCTATCTCGGGCCGGACGCCGGGGCCGAGAAGCTTCGCGGTCCGCGCACCCGGCTCATCGACCTCGCCGGCCGCGCCGTCACGCCCGGCCTGATCGACGCCCATTCGCACTTCATGGGCTTGGGCCGCGCGCTGCAGCAGGTCGATCTGGTGGGCACCGCCACCTATCAGGAGATCGTCGCGCGGGTGCGCGAGGCGGCGTCGCGCACGCCGGCCGGCACCTGGATCCGCGGCCACGGCTGGGACCAGAACGACTGGCCGGAGAAGGCGTTCCCCACCCACGAGGCGCTGTCGGCGGCAGTGCCGGATCACCCCGTCTGGCTGAGCCGCATCGACGGCCACGCGGCGCTGGTCAACGCCCGCGCCATGGCGATCCTCGGCATCGACGCCGCGATCAAGGATCCGTCCGGCGGCCGCTTCCTGCGCGACGCGTCGGGACGGCCGACCGGCGTCCTGGTCGACAACGCCATGGACGTGGTGGAAGGCAAGATGCCGGAGCCGACGGACTCGGATCGCCAACACGCGCTGCGCCTGGCGACGCGCCACTGCGCCGAGGTGGGCCTGACGACGGTGACCGACATGGGGATCAGCGACGGCGATTACCGCGCGTATGAAGCGTTGAAGAAGGCCGGCGAGCTGCCGCTGCGGGCCGCGCTGTTCCTCACCGACAACGACGCGCTGCTGGCCCGCTGGTTCGAGCGCGGGCCGGAGATCGATCCGCAAGCGCGGCTCACCGTGCGCGGCGTCAAGATGTACATCGACGGCGCGCTGGGCAGCCGCGGCGCCGCGCTGGTCGAGCCCTACAGCGACGATCCCGGCAACCTCGGGCTGCTGGTGAGCACCGGCCCGCACCTGGAGGAGGTCTCCCGCCGCGCCCTGGCGAAGGGCTTCCAGGTCGCCATCCACGCCATCGGCGACCGCGGCGGCCTGGTGGCGCTCGACGCCATGGAGCGGGCCCTCGGCGGTCCGCGTCCGGAGGCCCGCTTCCGGCTGGAGCACGCGCAGGTGCTGCGCCTGCAGGACATCGAGCGCATGGCCCGCCTCGGCGTCATCGCCTCCATGCAGCCGACGCACGCCACCTCCGACATGCCGTGGGCCGGAGACCGCGTGGGGCAGGCGCGGCTCGCCGGCGCCTACGCCTGGCGCAAGGTGCTGAACGCCGGCGGCAGGCTGGCCCTGGGCAGCGACTTTCCGGTGGAATCCGCGGACCCGCGGCTCGGGCTCTACGCCGCCGTGACCCGCCAGGACCTGCAGGGCAATCCGCCGGGCGGCTGGTTCCCCGGCGAGCGGCTGACGCGCGAGGAGGCCCTGCGCGGCTTCACCCTCGACGCCGCCTGGTCGCTGTTCCTCGACAAGGAGGTGGGCTCGCTGGAGGTCGGCAAGCGCGCGGACCTGGTGGTGTTCGCGCGCGATCCGATGACGGTTCCCGAGGCGGAGATCCCGCGCGCCGAGATCGACTACACCGTGGTGGACGGCCAGGTGGTCCACGAGAGGGGGAGCGCGCGGTGACACGAGGCGCCCCGCGGGGCCGCCGGTCAACCTTCTCCCGCGGGCTGGCGCTGGCGCTCGCCGTGGTGGCCCTCGTCGCGCCCGCCGGCGCGGCGGACGGCTTCGAGTCGTTGCGCCGCTCGATGGTGGAGCAGCAGGTGCGGCAGCGCGGCATCACGCAGCCGGAGGTGCTCGCGGCCATGGAGCAGGTGCCGCGCCACCTCTTCGTGCCCGACTCGCTGCGCGAGAAAGCCTACAGCGATCAGCCGCTGGTGCTGGGCCAGGGGCGGACGGTCTACCAGCCGTACGTGGTGGCGCTGATGACCGCGCTGCTCGACCTCAAGCACGGCGACAAGGTGCTGGAGATCGGCACCGGCTCCGGCTATCACGCCGCCGTGCTGTCGCGCATCGCCCGCGAGGTCTACTCGGTGGAGATCGTGGAGCCGGTGGCGAACCAGGCGAGCAAGCGGCTCAGCGTGCTCGGCTACCACAACGTCGAGGTGCGGTGGGGCGACGGTTACCGCGGCTGGCCCGACAAGGCGCCGTTCGACGCCATCCTGCTCTCCGCGGCGCCGCCGCAGATCCCCAAGCCCCTGCTCGACCAACTGAAGGTGGGCGGTAAGATGGTGGCGCCGGTGGGCGGCTTTTTCCAGGACCTGCTGGTGATCACCAAGACCGCGCAGGGGACCGAGAAGCGGGCCGTCATCCCGGTCCGGCTCTCGCCGATGACGGGAAGGGCGCAAGATGGCAGCAGGTAAGAGAGGGGCCTTGCCGCTTCTGCTGCTCCTGGCGGCGATCGCCGCCGGGCTGACGGCCGCCGTGCCGCGGAAGGACGAGCTCGCCGCCGAGCGCCAGCGGATGGTCGAGGACATCCGCGCCCGCGGCGTCACGGCTCCCCGCGTTCTCGCCGCCCTGGCCACCGTGCCGCGCCACCTCTTCGTTCCCGAGAGCGAGCGCGGCGAAGCCTACGGGGACACGCCGCTGCCCATCGGCGCCGGCCAGACGATCTCCCAACCGTACATCGTGGCCTTCATGACCTCGCAGCTCGACGTCCACCCGGGCGACCGCATCCTGGAGATCGGCACCGGCTCCGGCTACCAGGCTGCGGTCCTGGAGAAGCTGGGAGCCGAGGTCTACTCGATCGAGATCGTCAAGGTGCTTGGCGAGCGGGCGCGCCGCACGCTGACCGAGCTGGGCTATCGCGACATCCACCTCCGCATCGGCGACGGCTACCAGGGATGGCAGTCGGCGGCTCCCTTCGACGGCATCATCGTCACCGCCGCGCCGCCGAGCATCCCGGACCCCCTGCTGCGGCAGCTCAAGAGAGGCGGCCGGCTGGTCATCCCGGTGGGCGGCGCCTACCAGGACCTCTGGGTCATCACCCGGCGCCGCGACGGCGGCTTCGACCGCAAGCGCGTGCTGCCCGTCCTCTTCGTGCCGATGACGGGCGAGGCGCAGCGCCGCGAGCCGCCGGGGTAGCTGCACCGCAAAAGGACGAAAAGGATAGCAAGGATAGAAAGGACAGCAAGGACAAAGGAGGCTCGCCCGAACGGCATCTGTCCTTGCCATCCTTGTAATCCTTTGGGTCCTTTCACCCTTGGGGATCTCTCCCGTTATACGCTTACGAAATCGAAGTGAGGTCGTCGGGTGGCCGATCTACGGGACGAGAGCATCCTGGGGCTGGACAACATCCGTCTCGAGCTGCCGGTGGCGAGCGTCGGCAACCGCTCGCTCGCCGCCTTCCTCGACTATCTGGTCGTCATCGTCATGGTGCTTCTCTGGATCCTGTTCTGCGCCTTCGCCATCCGCGCCCTGTGGCCGGGCCTGGTGCCGGTCTTCCTCATCGTCGGCATCTTCCTTCTCGACTGGGGCTATTTCGCGGGCCTCGAGATCGGCACCGGCGGCCGTACCGTCGGTAAGATGGCCCTGGGGCTGCGGGTGGTGACGGCCGAAGGCGGCAGCCCGGGCGCGGGCGCCCTGCTGATGCGCAACCTGGTGCGGACCGTGGACCTCGTCTTCGGCGTGCCGCTGATGGCGGTCGATCCGTGGTCGCGGCGGCTGGGCGACCGTCTGGCGGGCACTCTGGTGGTGCACGATCGCCGGCGGGAGACGGCGGCGCTGCTGGGCCGGGTGCCGCCGGGCTGGGGAGCGCGCGAGCTCGCCGCGGTGGAATCCTTCCTCGCCCGGGCGGGCACCCTGGAGGACACCGCGAGCGCCTGGGCGATGGCGGACCGCATCCTCGATCGCATCCGGCGCGAGGCTCCCGAGCTGCTCGCCGGCGTCGACACGCACCGCGATCCGATCGCGGCGCTGCGGCAGGCGCTGCAGGCGGAGGAGGGCTGATGGACTACGCGCGCTTCGTGCGCCTGCGGCGGCCGGTCTGGGAAGCCTTCGAGACCCAGCTCGCCGCCGTGCGCGATCGCTGGCGCGGGCTCGGTTACGGCGAGCTCGAGGAGATGGCCCTGCGCTACCGGCAGGTGCTGCACGATCACGCGCTCGCCGCGGCGCGGTTCCCCGGCACGGCGGCGGCGCGGCGCCTGCAGTCGCTGGCGGTCGAGGGCACGCGCCGGCTCACCGGCGAGCGGGGGGAGCGCGCCGGCCTGCTGCGGTTCTTCTCCCGCACCTTCCCGCGCGCCTTCCAGCGCCAGCTCGACGTCCTGGCGCTCGCCCTCGCGCTCTTCCTGCTGGCGATGCTCTGGGGACTGGTCATCGCCGTGCTGCGGCCGGCGCTCGGCATGAACATGCTCGGGCCGCAGGCGGTGCAGAAGCTGGAGGAGGGGAAGCTGTGGACCGAATCCCTGGTCACCACGGTGCCGCCGGCCTTCTCGTCGTCCGGCATCGCCACCAACAACATCTCGGTGGCGCTCTCGGCCTGGAGCGGCGGCCTCCTGGCCGGAATCGTGCCCCTCTACGTGATCCTGCTCAACGGCTTGATGCTGGGTGCCATCGTCGGCGTCACGCTCCACTATTCGATGGCCGGCGAGCTGCTGGAGTTCATCTCGGCCCATGGGCCGCTCGAGCTCACCCTGATCCTCGTCTGCGCGGCGGCCGGGCTCGCCATCGGCCGCGCCCTGGTGGCGGCGGGGGATCTGCCGCGCGCCCTGGCGGTGCGCGACGCCGGCCGGGACGCCCTCGCCGTGCTGCTCGGCTGCCTGCCCTGGTTCGTGGTGCTGGCCCTGGTCGAGGTCTTCGTCTCGCCCTCGCCGCAACTGCCCGTATCGCTGAAGGCGTCTCTGGGGCTCGCTCTCGAGACCCTTTTCCTCTTCACCGCTTTCCGACCGCTTCCTCCGGAGCCCGCCGATGGCTGAGCCCGTGTCTCGCAGTCCCGGTCCCATGCCTTTCCGCCTGATCCTCGACGAAGCCATCCGGCAGGCTCGCCGGCACTTCCGCGCCCTCTACCCCTGGGTGGCGATACCGCTGGCGGTGGGCACCACGCTGACGGCGGCGGCGCAGGCTGTGTGGCTCTCGCGCCTGACCGCCGATCCCGGCTCGTTACGCATGCCTTTCTGGGCGCCGCAGATCTACCTGCTGGCGCTGGTCAATGCCGGGCTCCTCACGATTGCGGTGATGGCCTTGCAGGTGGGCACGATCGATGCCCTCACCGACCGGCCCGTGGATATGAAGCGGGCCTGGCGGTTCGCGTTGCAAGGCAAGGTCCTGATCGTCCTGCTGCTGTGCGGCGCCATGGAGATAGCCTCCGTGATGTGCTGCTGCATCCCGGCGCTGTTCGTGGTCCCCCTGCTCTCCTTCGTCTCGCCGGTGATGGCGCAGGAAGGGCGGTTCGGCTTCGATGCCATCTCTCGCAGCTCGGATCTGGCCATGTATGACCCGGGGCGCGGATTCTTCGAACGTCCCTGGGTCAAAGTCCTCCTGTTCCTGGTCGTCGGCGTGCTCCTTTCCTGGGTCCTGGGGCTCCTGGTGGCCCTGCCCTTCCAGATTCCCATGTGGATCGACATGTTCCGCAGCGCCGCGGCGGGGGAGGAGGTGGTGCAGAGGATGCCGACCTGGCTCTGGCTGCAGGTGCCGGCCCAGTTCCTCAACGCCCTGGTCAGCTCCGCCATCTACCTTTACATGGGCTTTGGAATCTCACTGCTCTACTTCGACACCCGCGCGCGCAAGGAGGGGGCCGACCTCCTCGGCGAGATCGATGCGATCTTCGGCGGCCCTCCTCCTCCTGGAGAACAGCCGCTCTGAGACATCGTTCGGCGTTTCTCCTGCTGATGCTGGCGGCGGCGCCACTCGCCGCCGCCGAGGTCCGGATCGTCCCCGCCGAGCGGGCGGTGCTCGATCGCGTGCTGGCGGAGAGCAAGGTCGAGCGGATGCCCGCGCCGCCGGAGGCGTCCTACTTCGGAGAGCTCTCCGGCATGGCGCAGAGGGCTGTCATGAACCTGCTGGCCAGGGGCGGCGAGATGCTGAACCTGCCGCGGCGGGTCTACCAGGCGATCGCGTTGGGCCTCGCCGCGCTTGCCGCCGTCCTCCTCCTGCGGCTGTTGGTTCCCGGCTTGCGGCGCCGCAAGGCGAGGCGCGAGGAAGGAGCCGTCGCCGGGATCGATCTCCCGCCCGCCGCCCGCGGCGCCGACGCCTGGCGCGCCGAGCTGGAGCGCCGCCTCGCCGAAGGGCACATCGCCGAGGCGCTGGAGGCCCTCTGGTGGTGGCTGGCGCGCTCGGTGGCCGCCGGCCAGGCCGAGCCCGCCTGGACCAGCCGCGACCTGGTGGCGCGGTCACGGCGCGAGGATCTGCGGGATCTCGTGCGCCGCCTCGACGCCTTCACCTATGGTCCGCGCCGGCCCGCCGTGGAGGAGCTGCGGCGCCTCGTCGGCGGGCTGGAAGAGGTCCTCTCGTGAAAGCGGTGGTCCGCAACCGGCTGCTCCTCGGCGGCGCGCTGCTCCTCCTGCTGATCCTGGTCGGCGCCCTGCTGGCGGGAGGCGGCGGTGAAGCCCGCGGCAGCGCGCTCTCGCGCGGGCCGGGCGGCTGGCTCGCGGCCCGGCGCTACCTCGAAGCGCGGGGCGCGAAGGTGACGCTGCTCGCTCAGCCCCTGGACCGCTTCGCGGGAACGGGCGTGCTGGTCTCGGCCTTTCCCTGGCAGCAGGGGCTTTCGGCGGAGGCGGCCGGGCAGCTCGAAGCCCACCTGCGGCGCGGCGGCGCCCTCGTGCTGGCCTACTCCGGCAGCATCGGCAACGCCGCCGAGCTGGTGGCGATGGAGGGGCTCGGCCTGTCCCTGGAGGAGAAGCGAAGGCCGGTCCTCAATCCTCTGCGCTGGCGGCGGTTCGCCCGCGAGGAGTGGGACCTGCGTCCGGCCGCGGGCCTGAAGGCCGAGCCGGTGCGCGTGTGGGCGCCGCGCTGGGCGCCGGAGATCCCCAAGGGCTCCAAGGCTCTCTTCGCGTCTCCCGCCGGCGCGCCGGCGATCGTCGTCCTCGAGCGTTACCGGGGCAGCCGCGGGCCGATCTGGCTGCTGCCCGCCGATGCCCTGGCCAACGCCCGGCTGGGAAACCCGGGCAACGCGGCTTTGTTGGAGACGATGCTTCGCCGGTTCGGCAAGCGGTGGACCTTCGACGAATACCACCACGGGCTGGCCGCCGCGCGGACGGTGGAGAGCGCCGCCTTCGGACGCACGCTCGACCTCATCCTCCTCCACCTCGCCGTGCTCTACCTGGCCGCCCTGCTGACGCTCTCCCGCCGGTTCGGCCCCGCCTGGAGCGAGCCGCCGGTGATGGCCGGCTCGGCGGGCTCCTTCCTGCTCGGCCTCGGGGCGCTCCATCACCGCCTGGGCCATCACGGGGAGGCGGCGCGACGCCTGCTGGACCGTACGCGGGAACTCGACCGCAACCTCGTGGTGCCGGAGGAGCTGGAGCGCCGCGCCGGGAGCGCCGGACCCCGCGAGCTGGCCGGGCTGGCGCGAGAGGTGGCGCGATTGCGATCAAACCAACCGGAGAACGATCGATGACCCAACCCGCCGAGCCGTCCGCCATCCCCACCGAACGCCTGATCGAGGCGGCGCAGGACCTCGCCACCGCCCTGGAAGGCGCCGTGCTCGGACAGCGGATCGCGGTCGACACCCTGCTCGCGTCCTACATGGCCGGCGGGCACGCCCTGCTCGAAGGGGTGCCGGGGATCGGCAAGACCCTGCTCGCCCGCGCCTTCGCCGCCAGTCTCGGGGTGCGCTTCAACCGCGTGCAGTTCACCCCCGATCTCATGCCGGCCGACGTCATCGGCACCAACGTCTACGAGGCCGCCACGGGCTCGTTCCGGCTGCTGCGCGGGCCCGTGTTCACCGAGATCCTGATGGCGGACGAGATCAACCGCACGCCGCCCAAGACCCAGTCGGCGCTGCTCGAAGCGATGCAGGAGCGCCAGGTGACGATCGACGGCGTACCCCTCGGCCTGGAACCGGGCTTCTTCGTCATCGCCACCCAGAACCCGATCGAGTTCGAGGGCGTCTATCCATTGCCGGAGGCGCAGCTCGACCGCTTCCTGGTACGCATCGAGATGGGTCTGCCGGCGCCCGAGGCGGAGCTCGACCTCTACCGCAAGGCGGTGGCCGGCGAGCTCGCCGACTGGGGCGGCGCGCTGCCGGAGCCGCGGCTCGGTCCCGGCGAAGCCCTGGCGCTGCGCCACGCCGCGCGGCGGGTTCACGTGGCCGACGAGCTGCTCGGCTATCTGGCCCAGCTCGCGGACGCCGTGCGCCGCTCGCCGCAGGTGGACCTGCCGGTCTCGCCGCGCGCCGCCCTCGGATTGCTGGAGGCCGGCCGCGCCAACGCCCTGCTCGAAGGGCGGGGCTTCCTCGTTCCGGACGATCTGAAGCGCCTGCTCGCACCGTGCTGGGCGCACCGCATCCTGCTCACTCCCGAGTCCGAGCTGGAAGGGTTCACGGCGGGCCGCATCCTGGAAGGAGTGGCGGCGGCGGTGGCGGTGCCGCACTGAGATCATGCCCGCCGCGCGCTGTTTCCGGCTTCTCGCGCTGAGCACGCTGCTGCTGGTCGCGTCGTTCCTCGAGCCGCGGCTGGCCTGGGCCGCGCTGGCGCTGGATGCGATCGTGGCCGCGGCGGCGGTGGTGGATTTCCGGCGCGCCGGCCGCACGCCGCTGGCGGCGACCCGGAGCTGGCCGCCGTTGCTCGTGCAGGAGACTCCGGCCGAAGTGGCGGTGAGCGTCGCCACCACGGCGGCGCGGCCGGTCTTCCTTCTCGTGCGCGAAGCCCTGCATCCCGGCCTGGCGGAGCGGCCGCTGCGCCGGCGGTTGGAGATCCGCGGTCCCGGGGAGGTCCGCTGGACCTGGGGCTTGACGCCGCGGCGTCGCGGCGAGCATCGGACCGGGCCGCTCACCGTCCGCGTGCTGGGGCCGTGGCAGCTCGCCTGGGCGCAGCGCGAGCTGCTGCCGGGTGAAGCGGTGCGCGTCTATCCGCAGGTGAGGTGGGAGGGGCGCGTCGGACAGCTCCTCGTCCTCGCCCAGCGCCGGCGCATGGGGCAGATCCCGCTGCGCATGCACGGCGTCGGCACCGAGCCCTACGCGCTGCGCGAATACCTGCCGGGCGATCCCCTCGCCAAGATCCACTGGAAAGCCACCGCCCGCCACGGCCGGCCGGTGAGCCGCGAAGAGACCTGGGAGCGCAGCGGCCGGCTGATCGTGCTGCTCGACTGCGCCCGCGCCATGGCCTCCATGGACGGCCGCCGCAGCAAGCTCGACTACGCCCTGGCGGCGACCCTGGCGCTCGCCCGGGTGGCCGCGGCGCGCGGCGATCAGGTGACCGTCATCGCCTTCGCCGATCGCGTGCTGCGCAGCGTGCGGGTGCGCTCCGGCGGCCGCGGCGTCGGCCTCGCCTACGAGGCGCTCTACGACGTCGAGGCCCAGCTCGCTGAGCCGGCCTTCGACCTCGCGGCCGAAGCCGCCTTCGGCGTCGAGTCCCGCAGCGCCACCGCCGTGCTCTTCACCTCCGTCGTGGACCTCGCCGCCGCCGAGCTCCTGCGCGAGTCGCTGCTGCGCCTCGGCCGGCGGCACCGCGCGCTGCTGTTGAATCTCGAGGATCCCGAGCTGCGGCGGCTGGCCTCCGCGGCGCCCGACACCCCGGCGCAGGCCTTCGCGCAGGTGGCGAGCCTGGAGATCCTGCTGGCCAACCGGCGCCTCGCCCGCCACCTGCGCCACGGCGGCGTGCGGGTGGTGAATACGCCGGCCGACCGTTTGGCCCTCGAAGCGTTGGAGGCTTATCTGTCGATCTACCGGAACACCTCGGCCGGCGTCCTGCCGAACACCTCCCTGAACCGCCGCACCGCGCCACCGCTGCCGCAGATGTAGACGGCGTCCTCCGGGTTGAAGCGGAATTCCGGCCCGAACTCGACGATCACCTCATCGCCGCGCTCCACCGCCACCACCGAGCAGCCGGTGCGCTCGCGGATGCCGAGATCGGCGGGAGCGCGTCCGGCGAGGCCGTCCGGCGAGACCTTCAGCACCTTGAGCTGCGGATCCACCGCCACCGCCTCCTGGCCCAGGAGCTTCTGCGCCAGCATCTGGCCGGAGACCTGGCTGATCGAGAGGGCGAAGTCGGCGCCGGCGCGGTGGATGCGCTCCACGTTCTCGGCCTGGTTGACCCGCGCGATGACCGGCACGTCCGGTGCCAGATCCTTGAGGATCACCGTGGCGAAGAGGGTGGCGCTGTCGGTATCGAGCGCCAGGATCACCGCCTGGGCCTCCTTGGCGCCGGCCGACTCCAGCACGCGGGCGTCGAGCACGTCGCCCACGAGGTCCACCTCCCCGCCGGGCCGTACGTCGATCAGCTTGACCTCCTCTCCCACCACGCGCAGCAGCTCGGCCACCTTGCGCCCCACCTCGCCGCCGCCGCCCACCACGAACGGTCCGGCGCGGCGTACGTCGACCGCGCCCCCCACCAGGTCGTGCAGGCGGTCGATGCTGGCGTGGCTCCCCACCACCACGAGGATGCCGTCGGCGGCCAGGCGGAGCCCGGAGCGGTCGGGGACCTTCAGCTCGCCGCCGACCCACTCGCCGATCACCGTGGCACCGGTGCGCGCGCCGATGGCGGTCTCGTCCAGGGTGTAGCCGGCGAGCGGGCTCTCGGGATGGACGCGGATCTCGGCGACCTCCAGATTGCGCCCGAGCTGCTGCACCCCGCCGACCCGCGGGCTGATGCGGACGGAGGCGCGGGCGGCGAGCGCCGCGCCGAGGATGTGGCGCGGCGTGAAGACCGCCGTGGCGCCGGCGAGCATCATGGGCTGGCGATGGAACGGCTCCTCCACCAGCGCCAGGATCGCGCCCGTGTAGCCGAGCTGCCGGGCCGACAGGATGAGCGCGGCGTTCTCGTCGTCGCTGCTGTTGGCGATGATCGCCTTGGCGCTGCCCAGCCGCGCCGCCTCCAGGGCGCCGTCGCTCAAGCCCCGCAGGACCACCTTCTCGCCGCTCTCGACGAGGCGGCGCGCCACCGCCTCGTCCGTCTCCAGGATCAGGGTGGGCATCCCCGCTCCGGCCAGCTCCCCGAGCAGCGTCTCGACCGCCGGCCCGTAGCGGTAGATCACCGCGTGCCCTTCGAGGTCCTTGCCGGCCTCCTGCGGCAGCCGCGTCTCGAACCGCTCTTCCAGGAACGGAATAAGGTAGATCGGGAAGATCAGGAAGACCAGGAAGACGCCGAGGAACTGGACCGTCACCACCAGCAGCACCATGGCCGGATGGCCCCACCCGGAGTCGGCGCCGTAGCCGGTGGTGCTGAGCGTCTCGGCGGACCACTCCAGGCCCTGCCAGAAGGTGCGCGGCTTCCCCTCCAGCGCGGCCATGCCCCACATGTAGAGGAAGGTCGAGGCCAGCACCGTCAACAGCAGGCCGAGGATCAGGACCGCGAGCCGCCGGCGGGAGCGTCGCATTGGGGGGATTCTAGAAGGTTCGACGGTTTCGTGGTTGGGGATTCGCCGGAGGAGCGGGTACGGCGGGATGGGACCTACCTTATACCCTTCCTTCTATTTCCTGAATGGTGTACACTTCCCGCCAGTCTTGCCCAATTTGCTTGTTGGAGTCTGTGGTTATGCCGCCGACACTGAACCAGTTGTTGAAGTCGATGGTGGAGCAGGGGGGCTCGGACCTCCACATCACCACCAACTCGCCGCCGCAGGTGCGGGTGGACGGCCACCTGCGGGCGCTCAACCTGCCGCCGTTGACGCCGACGGAGACGAAGCAGCTCGCCTACTCCATCCTCACCGACAACCAGAAGCACCGGCTGGAGGAGGACCTGGAGATCGACCTCTCGTTCGGCATCAAGGGGCTGGCCCGCTTCCGCGCCAATATCTTCCACCAGCGCGGCGCCATCGCCGCCGCCTTCCGCCAGATCCCCTACGAGATCCGCGGCTTCCGCGAGCTGGGCCTGCCGCCGGTCATCGAGCGCATGTGCGAGAAGCCGCGCGGGCTGATCCTGGTGACCGGGCCGACGGGCTCGGGCAAGTCGACGACGCTGGCGGCGATGATCGACAAGATCAACCGCGAGCGCAGCGATCACATCGTCACCATCGAGGATCCGGTCGAGTACCTGCACAGCCACAAGAAGTGCATCGTCAACCAGCGCGAGATCAACGCCGACACCCACGGCTTCACCGCGGCGCTGCGCTCCGTGCTGCGGCAGGACCCGGACATCGTGCTTATCGGCGAGATGCGCGACCTGGAGACGATGGAGGCGGCGCTGCGCATCGCCGAGACCGGCCACCTGACCTTCGCCACCCTGCACACGAACTCGGCGGCGCAGACGATGAACCGCGTCATCGACGTCTTCCCGTCGCACCAGCAGGGGCAGGTCCGGGCGCAGCTCTCGCTGGTGCTGGAGGGCATCTTCTGCCAGGCGCTGCTGCCCAAGGCCGGCGGCAAGGGCCGGGCGCTGGCGATGGAGATCCTGACCCCCAGCCCCGCCATCCGCAATCTGATCCGCGAGGACAAGGTGCACCAGATCTACGGCATGATGCAGGCCGGGCAGGCCAAGCACGGCATGCAGACGTTCAACCAGTCGTTGGCCTCTCTTTACTTCAAGCGCATGATCACGCTGGAGACCGCGCTCTCCCGTTCGTCGTTCCCCGACGAGCTGCAGGAGATGATCAACCGTGGTCCCACCACCATGAATCCCGCGCTGACGTCGTAGCAAGGAGCTCGAGCATGCCCAGCTTCGTGTGGAAAGGTCGCAACCGCAGCGGTCAGATCCAGGAGGGCCAGTTGCTGGCCGACTCGCGCGATGCCGCGGTGGCGGTGCTGCGGCGCCAGCAGATCCAGATCACCAGCATCCGCGAGCGGGGGCGCGAGATCAAGCTGATGCCGCGCATCCCGCGCGGCGTCGGCGCCAAGCGCCTCGCCGTCTTCACCCGCCAGTTCTCCGTCATGCTCGACGCCGGCCTGCCGCTGGTGCAGTGCCTGGAGATCCTCGGCGAGCAGGAGGAGCACCGCACCTTCCAGGCCGTGATCAACCAGACGCGCGGCGACGTCGAGGCGGGCTCGACGCTGGCCGACGCCATGCGCAAGCATCCCAAGGTCTTCGACAACCTCTACACCAACATGGTGGCGGCGGGCGAGGCGGGCGGTATCCTGGACATCATCCTGCAGCGCCTCTCGGTCTACATCGAGAAGGTGGTGCGGCTGAACAACCAGGTCAAGTCGGCCCTCATCTACCCGACGTCGGTCATCGTCATCGCCGCCGTGGTGGTGTTCGTCATCCTGAAGTTCGTGATTCCTGTCTTCGCCCAGCTCTTCGCCGGCCTGGGCGGCGACATGCCCTTCCTCACCCGCATGGTGATCGGCGCCAGCAATTTCGTCGGCAGCTACTTCCCGTTCATCATCGCGATCATCATCTTCGGCATCGTGGCGCTGAACCGCTGGCACAAGACGCCCCACGGCCGCCGGGTGCTCGACGGCGCGCTGCTCAAGATCCCGGTCATCGGCATGCTGCTGCGCAAGATCGCCGTCGCCCGCTTCTGCCGTACGCTGAGCACGCTGACCTCCTCCGGCGTGCCGATCCTCGACGGCCTGGAGATCACCGCCAAGACGGCGGGCAACGCCATCATCGAGGACGCCATCATGGCGACGCGCAAGAGCGTCGAGGAGGGCAAGAGCATCAGCGAGCCGCTCGCCCAGACCAAGGTGTTCCCGATCATGGTGGTGCAGATGATCAACGTCGGCGAGCAGACCGGCGCCCTCGACCAGATGCTCGGGAAGATCGCCGACTTCTACGAGGAAGAGGTGGACACGGCGGTCGCCGGCCTGATGAAGCTGATCGAGCCGGTGATGATCGCCATCCTGGGCGTGATCATCGGCACGATCGTGACCGCCATGTACCTGCCGCTGTACTCGGTGTTGACGAAGATCACGTAGGCTTCACCATCCCCGCCCCGATCCTCCTCTCTCGGAGGGTCGGGGGTTTTATCGGCGGCATGCCCTGCGAAACCTCACCCCCTGGCCCCCTCTCCAGCGGAGCTGGAGAGGGGGAACGAGGCAGGCGATAATCTCTCCATGACCCCCCTGGCCCGTCAGCTCCGCTGGTACATCGCCATCCGCGTGGTGGCGATCGTCAGCGTCCTGCTGCCGTTCGGGCTGTTCCAGATCTGGATGCTGCCGGCGGCGCAGGGAGCCGCGGGCCCGCAGCCGCCTTCGCAGGTCCTCGCCCAGCCGCCCGGACCGGAGCTGCTGCCGGGCAACGTCGTCTGGCTGCTGGGGGGCGCGACGTTCGGCGCCACGCTGATCTACATCGCCCTGCTCCGCCTGCTGCGGCGCTCCCCCACGGCGCAGGCCTACATCCAGTTCGTCGGCGACCTGGTGCTGATCACCGGCCTGGTCTACTTCCTGGGCGGCGCCACCAGCCCCTTCTCGCTGCTCTACCTGATCGTCATCGCCGTGGCCTCGACGCTGCTGCGCCGCCGCGCCGGCGTCACCGTGGCGAGCGCCGCCTTCCTGATGTACGCCGGCATGATCGTCGGCCTCTCCTATGGCTGGCTGCGGCCCGCCACGGCGGCGCAGGAGGTGATGTCGGGCTGGCGCCTGGGCTACAACCTGGCGGTGCACGGCTTCGGCTTCTACGCCGTAGCGCTGCTGACCTACTACCTGGCGCACAACGTCACCCGCGCCGAGCGCGAGCTGGAGGAGAAGAAAGAGCACCTGGCCGACCTCCAGGTGGTGCACCGGGACGTCATCCAGTCGATCAGCAGCGGCCTGCTCACCACCGATCTCGAGGGCACGGTGACGAGCGCCAATCTCGCCGGCCTCGAGATCCTCGGCCGCGAGGAGGAGGAGCTGGTGGGGGCGCCGATCCAGCGCTCGGGCCTCTTCTCGGCCGAGCGGTGGCGCGAGGCGACCGCCGCCAGCGAGCAGACGGGAAGGATGCGCTCCGAGACGGAGCTGGCGCGCGACAAGGAGCTCCGCTACGTCGGCTTCTCGATCTCCCGGCTCACCGACGCCGAGGGGAACCACCGCGGCTACATCATCATCTTCCAGGACCTCACCCGCTGGCGCCGCATGCAGGAGGAGCTGCGCATCAAGGACCGCATGGTGGCGGTGGGCGAGCTGGCCGCGGGCCTGGCGCACGAGGTCGGCAATCCGTTGGCGGCCATCTCGGGCTCGGTGCAGATGCTCTCGCGCGCCGCCGCCGCCGACGCCTCGCAGCGCAAGCTGATCGAGATCCTGCTCAAGGAGAGCCACCGTCTCGACCGCACCATCAAGGGCTTCCTGCGCTTCGCCCGCCCGCGCGAGCGCTCGAGCGTCGACTTCGATGTCGCCCGCCTGCTGGCCGAGAACTTCGAGCTGCTCAAGAACAGCGAGGAGGTCTCCGACCGGCACCGCCTGCAGGTGGATCTCGAGCCGCCCGCGGCGCGGCTGTTCGCCGATCCGGACCAGGTGAGCCAGATCTTCTGGAACCTGGCGCGCAACGCCCTGCGCGCCATGCCCGACGGCGGCACCCTGCGGGTGGTCGGGCGCCTGGCCGGCGACTGCTACCGCCTGCAGGTGATCGACACCGGCCGCGGCATGTCGGAAGAGCAGCGCGCCAACCTCTTCCATCCCTTCCAGTCGTTCTTCGACGGCGGCACCGGCATCGGCATGGCGATCGTCTACCGCATCGTGCAGGACCACGGCGGCCGCCTGCGCGTCGACAGCCGGCCGGGCGCCGGCACCACCATCACCATCGAGCTGCCCACCAGCCGCGCCAGCGTCACCCTGGTGTCCGCGGAGGCCTCCGTATGAGCCGGCGGCTGCTCATCGTCGACGACGAGGCGAGCCTGCTCGACTTCCTCTCCATCCTCTTCCAGGACGAGGGCTACGAGGTGACGACGGCGCGCTCGGTCGAGGAAGCCCGCCGCCGCCTGGAGGCCGCCACTCCCGACCTCGTGCTGTGCGACATCCTGATGCCGGACGGCAACGGCCTCGACCTGCTGCGCGAGATCAAGACGGGCGGCGACGGCAGCCCGCCGGTCATCATGATGACCGCCTACACCTCGACCAAGTCGGCCATCGAGGCGATGAAGCTTGGCGCCGCAGATTACGTCTCGAAACCGTTCGACGTCGACGAGCTGAAGATCGTCGCTCAAAAGGCGCTGGAGCGGGCCGAGCTGGCGGACGAGAACGTCTACCTGCGCCGCGAGCTGGAGCAGAAGTACACCTTCAACAACATCATCGGCAAGAGCTCGCGCATGCAGGCGATCTTCGCGCTCATCGAGCGCATCGCGCGCACCAGCTCGACGGTGCTCATCCACGGCGAGAGCGGCACGGGCAAGGAGCTCATCGCGCGCGCCATCCACTTCGCCAGCCCGCGCTCCAACCGCCGCTTCCTCTCGCTCAACTGCGGCGCCATGCCGGAGAACCTGCTGGAGAGCGAGCTCTTCGGCCACGAGCGCGGCGCCTTCACCGGCGCCGTGCGCGAGAAGAAGGGGCTGTTCCAGGAGGCGGACCGCGGCACCCTCTTCCTCGACGAGATCGGCGAGATGGCGCCGACGATGCAGGTCAAGCTGCTGCGCGCCCTGCAGGAGAAGGTGGTGCGCAAGGTGGGCGGCACGGCGGAGGAGCCCGTCGACGTGCGCATCATCGCCGCCAGCAACCAGGACCTGGAGGGGCGGCTGCAGACCGGCGAGTTCCGCGAGGACCTCTACTACCGCATCAACGTGCTGCCCATCCACTTGCCGCCGCTGCGCCAGCGCCGCGAGGACGTGCCGTTGCTCGTCGACTTCTTCCTGCAGAAGTACAGCCGCCAGATGGAGCTGCCGCCGCGCCAGATCTCGATCGAGGCCATGCACATCCTGGAAGCCTACGACTGGCCGGGCAACGTGCGCGAGCTGGAGAATCTGATCGAGCGGGTGCTGGCCCTCTCGCACTCCGAAACCATCACCACCCGCGACCTGCCGGTCCACCTCCTCACCAACCGGCGGACCAACCCCGACCTCATCCAGCTCCCCGAGGAGGGCCTGGACCTCGAGGCCTACCTGGAGTCCATCCGCGCGCAGCTCATGGTGCAGGCGCTGGAGCGCACCAGCGGCGTGCAGACCCAGGCCGCCGAGCTGCTCGGCATGAGCTTCCGCTCGTTCCGCTACTACGCGAAGAAGGCGGGGATCAAGGGCGGGGATTGAAGCTGTCCGAAATGGGAAAGGCGGCGAGTCTCTCAGCACGCGCCATCCGCGGCGAGGACCAGGGGTATGTGGCCTATCACGCGCCGCGCTATGCCTATCTGCTGGAGGTTCTCGCCAGACACGATCTCGGAACGGACTCGTCGGTTCTGGACATCGGTCCCTCGTGCTTGACCACGCTCATCCGGGAGCGGTTCGGTATCGCGGTCGATTCACTGGGATTCGGCGAGGACCGGGCGGCGCGTGAAGGCCGACATTTCGGATTCGATCTGAACCTGGCTCAACGGCGTGATGCCTGGCGGCGCGACCTGCCGCAATACGACTTCGTGATCATGGCCGAGGTCCTCGAGCATCTCTACACCGCTCCTCAACTCGTGCTGAGCTTCGTTCGCACTTTGTTGACGGACGGCGGGCGTCTCGTTCTGCAAACCCCCAACGCTGCCTCGTTGCCAAAGAGAATAAAGCTGCTTCTCGGACGGAATCCATACGAGATGATCCGGGCCGAGCCGATGAATCCTGGCCACTTCCGGGAGTACACAAAGAAGGAGCTCCAAGGCTTAGCGGCGGATCTGGGATTTCGCGTCGAAGCGTGTACGGTGTCCTTCTACTTCGATGCGCGCTTCGCGCATCACGAATCCGGAGAGGCCGCGGGACGGAAGGCTCTGGGATCCTTCAAGAATGCTGTGTACAGGCTCCTGCCGAGCGGGCTGCGTGAAGGCATCACCATGGTCTGGAGATGCTAGGTCGGCGAGCTGGCCACCGCCACCAGCGCGAAAGACAGCTCCACCCGGTCGCGGCCGTGCAGCAGGCCGCGGCCCTGGCGGTACGGCGGAACGTCGAAATCGCTCGGCCGCAGGGCGATCTTGTCTTCGGCGCGCAGCTCCGTGCCGGCGACCGTAATCGCTGCCTCAGTCTCCACCGGACGGGTGACTCCGCGCAGTGTCAGATCACCGCATATCCGGTAGCGACCCGGCGCGAGACGTGTTACTCCCGTGGCGTGGAAGGTAATCGTGGGATGGGCGGCCGAATGGAGCTGCCAGGCGATCATGGCGTAGCGAAAACGCTGGCGCAGGCGTTCCGGGAACCGCCGCAGCCCGTGGGCCCGGCGGTCCGCGGGCTCGTCCACGGCGAGGGCGTCTGCCGGCACCGTCATCTCGATCTCCGCCGCCTCCGGCGCCTCCGGATGCCAGACGATGGTGCCCGCGAGCTCCGTCACGCGCACTACGTGCTCGCGGACGAGAAAGGCGAGCGGACCACGCACGGGAAACCGGGCGACGATGCGGCTTCGGTATGGGTCGAGCCAATGACGCGGGCTGCGCAGGTAGAAGAGGAAGTTCTCTTCGAACATCGCCCGCACCGCCTGCCAGCGCTCCGGCTGTGGCTCGCCGCGCCGCGCCTCGACGATCAGCACGTGGGGAAGGCCCGGTTCGTCCGTATATGTCTCGTGCCGCTCGAGGCCACGGAAAAGCTCGTGCTCGCTCTCGCCCCAGCCGCACCAGCGCAGATCGGTGAAGCCGCAGGCGAGCAGCGCGTCGGCGAGCAGATGGCGGTTCCATAGGAACTGGTGCCCCCAACCGCGGAAGGCCCGGTTGAGCTGCAGCCCCATCGCCCGCCGCTCCTCCGCGGCGGACTCCAGGTCGTAGTGGGTGCTCAGCACCCATTCGAGGTTGGGGGTCGAGAGGCGCAGCCATCCGCCTGGAGCGAGCACGCGGTGCGTCTCGCGGAGGAACGCGAGGCCATGGTCGAGGCGTAGGTGCTCGAGGAAGTGCTCGGCGAACACGGCCGCGGCGCCGGTGAAGGGGAGCCCCTCGGTGACGTCCGCCACGACATCCACCGCGGGCAGGTTCTGCAGGTCGACGTTGACCCAGCCTTCCAGACGCTGGTTGCCGCAGCCGATGTGGAGGTACAGCGGCGCCGTATCCGTCATCGGCCCGCGGCGACCGTCTCCTTCTCCGCCGGTCCCAGCGCCTTCACCAGGACTCCGTAGCCCGAGGTGCCGATCCACAGCTCGTCCTTGACGACGCGCGCGGCGGAGATGTCGCGGGCGGGGATGGGGACGTCCACGACCTCGAACTTGCGGCTCTCGCGGTCGAAGAGGCGGACGGTGTCGCCGCTCACCAGCAGGGCCGAGCGGCGCTCGTCGCCGGTGGGCAGCAGGCGGGAGGACTCGCCGAGGAGTGGAATCCACTCGCCGTCGGCGGCGGTGCGGGTGAACACCCCGCCGGGTCCCCAGAGGAGGAGCTGCGCGCCGATCTGCTGCAGCCGGCCGCCGGCGAAAGGCGCCGCGATGGTGTGGTTGTCGTTCGCGGTCAGCCGATAGACGGACTCCGCGCTGCTCACCCACAAAGCATTGCCGTAGAGGGCGGCCGAGCGCGGCGTGCCGTGCTGGAACGGCCGGCGCGCGAAGAGCTTTCCCTTGAGCTCGTAGAGGGCGTCCGGCGTGCGGGCGAGCAGCCGGGAGCCGTCGGCGATGAACTGCTCGACCCGGCCCGTCCCGATGTCGCGCACCCAGTGCCAGCCGGCGCCGCGCCGCTCGAAGAGCCCCTGCTCCGTGGCGGCGAAGATGCGATCCTGGTGGACGGCGAGGTCGAGCACCGTGGGCAGCGAGACGAAGCCGCCGAAGCTCTTGCCGCCGTCATGGGAGGAGTAGACGCCGGAGAACGGTCCGGCATGGCTCACCGCCACCAGCACCTCGTCGCCGACGGTGCCGAAGGCGGAGACGCGGGTGTTGATCATCCCCGCGCCGGAAGGCCGCAGGGTGGTGCCGCCGTCCTCCGAGATCCAGGTGCCCGCGCCCTCGGTGCCCAGGATCACCCGCTCCGGGTGCGCCGGATGGTAGGCCATCGAGAGCACGGAGATGCCGGGATCGCCCACCCGCCGCCAGGTCTTGCCGCCGTCGTCCGAGACGTGGAGGCCGGCGACGGTGCCGGCGAGGAGGCGCCCGCTCGGCAGGGCGGCGAAGCTGGTGGTCCGCCGCTCCTCAAAACCGTCCTTGAAGCGCTCCCACTTTCCGCCGCGGTCCGCCGTATGGTAAACCCAACCGCAGGTGCTGGCCCAGATCTCCCCCGGCCGCTCCGGGACCGGCGTGAGGGTGAAGACCTCGGAATCGAGCACCATGCCCTCGAAGACGCCCGCCCACGTCGCGCCGCCGTCGTCGCTGCGATAGGCGCGGCGCCAGGTGCCGGCGATCACCGTGTCCGGCTGCGCGGCATCGACGAACAGGCTGGTGACTTTCTGCACCTCGGGGAGAGCGGTCGTCAGCTGCCGCCAGGACTGGCCGCCATCGTCGGTGCCGTAGACGCCGGACGCCGTGCCGGCGTAGAGGCGGCCCTCGCGGCCCGGCACCAGCGCCAGGGTGTAGACCTGCTCGTTCGGCAGGCCCTGGGCGGCGCGGGAGATCCAGGTCTTCCCCATGTCGTCCGACGAGGCGACGTGACCGCCGCCCCAGACGCCCCGCAGCGCCGCCCACAGGCGGGACGGCTTGTTGGGATCGAAGCGGAGGTCGCTCACCACCCAGCCCGGGAACGGCAGGTGGGGGCCGGCGTTGGCCCACGTGCGGCCGGCGTTGTGGGAGACGTAGACCTGGCCGGAAGCCGTGCCGGCGAAGACGCGGTCGGGGTCCTCCGGCTGGAAGGCGACGGTGCGCACGTCGCCGCCCCAGATCGGCAGATAGCGCCAATCGGCGGGAGACGCTCCGGCGGCCGCCGCGAGCAGGAGAGACCCGAGCAGGACGGTTGCGATGCGATCAGTCATCCTCGACCTTC
Source organism: Acidobacteriota bacterium (assembly GCA_046765915.1). Lineage (GTDB taxonomy): Bacteria > Acidobacteriota > Thermoanaerobaculia > Multivoradales > UBA5704 > DATARR01. The sequence continues at coordinate 21,628 of JBKPTH010000031.1, forward strand.
TCATAACGCGTACCTATGACCTCCGCCAGAATCGAAATCGCGATCTCACCCGGACTGTCGCCGCCGATCGGCAAGCCGATCGGCGCGCGCAGCCGGACTCCCGACAGATCGAAGCCCAGCGCTTCCAGCTCCTCGCGCACCCGCGCCACCTTGCGCCGGCTGCCCATGAGCCCCAGATAGCGCAGCTCCGCGGTCGCCTGACCCAGCACCGCCGCGAGCGCCGTGACGTCCGTCTCCCAGCAGCGGGTGACCACCGCGACGTAGAGCTCGCGGTTGCGCACCGGCGCCAGGAAGTCCTCGCCGTACTCGCGGTCCACCTCGGCGAGACGGGTGCCGGCGGGGAATGTCTCCGGCCGCCGGAACTCCGCGCGGTCGTCCGCCACCACGCACTCGAAGCCGGCGAGGGCCGCCGCCTTGGCCAGCGCCTGCCCCACCGGGCCGCCGCCGCAGATGACGAGCACCGGCGCCGCCACCATCACCTCGAGGAAGACCTCGGCCATGCCGCCGCAGACCATCCCCGTGGGCTCGCCCCTCACCGCCTCCTCGGTGAGGTAGTACCGCTTCACCTCCGAGGCGCCGACCCTGGCGCCCGCCCGCAGCTTGGCGAGCGCATCCGCCTTCACCAGGGCCTCGAACGCGCCGCCCCCCAGATTGCCGAAGAACGAGCCGTCCGGCCGTGCCAGAAGCTTCCAACCCACCTTGCCGGGGGTCGAGCCCTCGGCGCGCACGATCTGGCACAGCACCACACGCCCGTGCGATTGCAAAGAGCGTTCCGCCTCCGTGAGGACTTCCGGGGGAGCCGCCATCGTAAGCACGTCAGCAGGATAACCCATCCAGGCCGCTCAGCCGGCGTCCTCGATCAGCCCCACGCGCTTCTTGAAGCGGAACCAGGCGTTGCGCAGCTTCCAGAAGCGGCTGGCCTCCATGGCGGCGATGCGCGCCCGCAACGCCTCGGCTTCCGCCGCCGCCCGCCTCCGCTCCTCGGCGAGGACCGCCTCCGCGTGCCGCAGCTCGCGACCGAAGCGGACGGCCTCGTTGCGCGCCGAGTCGAGGAGGGCCGCATCGAGCGAGCCGATCCAGACCGGATGGCGCACGCCCCGCGCGTCGACCGCCAGCAGCACCAGGACGGAGGCGGAGCGCGAGGTCCCCTCCGGCAATGCGCAGGAGAGGAGCCAGCCCGTGCGCAGGAAGCGCTCGCCGCCGAGGTACCGGGCGACGTCCGGGCGCGGCTCGTCGACGGGAGCGGCGGCGAGCCGTTTGCCGTCGAGCACCGCCTCGACCTCGCGCACCTCGCCAGAGAGGACGGCGGCCCAACCCGCGAGATCGAGCCGGCCGGGCTCCAGCCGGGCGCTCTCCAGGAAGAGGTGCGGCTCGCCATGGAAGCACAGCGAGGAGAAGTCCACGCCCGGCTCCGGGACGGCGAGATAGAGGTCCTGGAAGTTGCAGAGGCCGCGGTCGATGCGGTGCAGCGAGGCGCCGGCTCCGGCGGCCTTCTCCAGCGCGGCGCGCACGAACCCCTCCGTCACCCAGGTCGATCCGTAGTCGCTGGTGTCGAGCGAGCCGCTCTCGCTCGTTTCCTGAAAGAGGAACCCTCCCTCGGGCATCTCGACGCCGGGGGGGAGCACGGCGGGCGAGTGGGCGCTGAAGGCGAGCATGCCGCCCGGCTCGAGCAGGCCGAGGAGGACCCGCAGCCAGGCCACGAAGCGCTCCTCCGGCAGGTGGGTGAAGAGCGAGGTGACGAGGATGGCGTCGAACCGCTCGCCGCAGGAGAAGTCCTCCGGCCGCACGGTGGAGACGAGGCCGTGCACGCCGAACCGCTCCTCCTGGAAGCGCACGCCCTCGGCATAGACGTCGGCCACCCAGACGCGCTCCGGGGGGATCTCGCGCACCAGAAAGCGGGTGATCCGGCCGTAGCCGCTGGCGAAGTCGAGGACCCTGACTGGGCGGCCGGTCTCGCCGAAGCGCCAGCGCAGCACCTGCCCGAGGGAATCGGCGATGCTCGCTCCCGAGCGGAAGTACTGGCAGAGGCCGCGCTCGCGGTCGCCCGCCTGCGCCGCGGCGAGGAAGCCCAGCATCTCGTCGCGGGCGTCGATGGCGCGCGCCGGCGCGGCGCCCAGCTCGGCGAGGAGGGCGTCGGTGAGCGGACTGGTCTCGTCGGGACGGAAGGCCAGGGTCATAGGAGGGAGCGAAAGTTTAGCAGGCCTGTAGGGCCGCCGCTACGATACTCCCGTCTCCTACGGCTGGCAGACGACGCCGACGTAGACTCCCACACCGGCGCCGTTCAGGAAGGTTCCCGTCGCCGTGAGATAGCCGGTCGCGTAGGCGTAATCACCCGTGAGCGCGAGGAGGACGAAGGATGAAAGGCGGTGATTTGGCAACATTTTTTCTCTCCTTGGGGGCATGTCGTTATGTCCCCTGAGATGCCCACGGAGAGAAAAGATTTCAGAGGAAATCGAGCCGGGCCTACGCCGCCTCCTCCTTCACTCCGGCGATGAACTCGCGCAGCGTCTTCTTGGCGTCGCCCAGCACCATCATCGTGTTCGGCCGCACGAAGAGGTCATTTTCGATGCCGGCGAAGCCGGTGCTCATACTGCGCTTGAGCACGATGACGGCGCGTGCTTCGTCGGCGTTGAACACCGGCATGCCGTAGATCGGGCTGCCCGGATTGGTCTTCGCCGCCGGATTCACCACATCGTTGGCGCCCACGACGAGCGCCACGTCCGTGCGCGCGAACTCGTCGTTGATGTCCTCGATGTCGTAGAGCTGATCGTAGGGCACGTTGGCCTCGGCCAGCAGGACGTTCATGTGCCCCGGCATGCGGCCGGCCACCGGATGGATGGCGTACTTCACCGCAGCGCCATTGGCTTCCAGCACCTGCGCCAGCTCGCGCACCGTGTGCTGCGCCTGCGAGACCGCCATGCCATAGCCGGGAATGACGATTACCGATTGCGCCGCCTGCAGCACGCCGACCGCGTCCTCCACCGTCGCCAGGTTGTAATTGGCGGCGGGCGCGGCCTCGCCGCCGGCGGCGCTCTCCGGCGCCTTGCCGAAGGCGCCGAAGAGGACGTTGGCGAACGAGCGGTTCATCGCCTGGCTCATCTTGAGGGAGAGCAGGAAGCCGGAGGTGCCGTCGAGCGCGCCGGCGATGATGAGCACGTAGTTGTTGAGGGCGAAGCCGGTGGAGGCCGAAGCCAGGCCGGCGTAGGAGTTGAGCAGCGAGATCACCACCGGCATGTCGGCGCCGCCGATCGGGATCACCGCCAGCACGCCTACAGCCAGGCCGATGACCCCCATGGCGTAGAAGAGGACGGCGCGGCTGGGATCCATCACCAGGAGTACCAGCAGTGCGAGGGCGCTGAAGAACATGGTGATGTTCGCGGCGTTCTGACCTTTGTAAGTCACAGGCGCGCCGGTGATCAGACCCTGCAGCTTGCCGAAGGCCATGAGGCTGCCGGTGAAGGTGAGGAAGCCGAGGAACACCTCCAGCCCCAGAGCGCCCATGGTGAAGCGGTCGAGCCCGCCCTCGCTCATCCGGTGGTGGTACTCCGAGACGCCCACCAGCGCCGCCGCGAGGCCGCCGAAGGAGTGCGAGAGCGCGATCCGCTCCGGCATCTTGGTCATCGGGATCCAGATCGACATGGCGGCGCCGATGGCCGAGCCGATCATCAGGCCGATGGCGATCCAGCGGAAGGTGAGGATCTCGGCGTGCAGCAGCGTCCCCACCACGGCCACCAGCATGCCGAGCGAGCCCAGGAGATTCCCCCGCCGGGCGTGGGTGGGCGACGACAGCGCCTGCAGCGCCAGGATGAAGCAGACCGAGGCGATCAGATAGCTGACCGGGATCAGCGCCGGCCAGCTCACGAGCGGCCGCCTTCCGTGGGCTTCTTCCTGAACATCCGCAGCATGCGGTCGGTGATGAGGAAGCCGCCCACCGTATTGATGGTGGCGCAGACCACGGCGACGAAGCCGAGCACCGTGCTGAGCTTGCCGTATCCTCCGCCGGCGGCCACCAGCGAGCCTACCAGCGAGATCCCGGAGATGGCGTTGGTGCCCGCCATCAGCGGCGTATGCAACAGCGGCGGCACCTTCGAGATGACGTAATGCCCGAGGAAGCCCGCGAGGACGAAGATGTAGAGACCGAAGAGCAGCTCGTTGGACATAGAGATCCTTGTAGAGAGTTCACCCCGGGGGGAATGCTAGCACCCTCTCGCCGGCGGCGCGGCGGGGCCGTCGCCTCGGTGGCTTCCTGCGCCATGTACCAAGGTGCATGAGCCGTGCACCTGCCGGTGATCTGAAAGGACCCAAAGGACTACAAGGACTGCAAGGACAGGCACGGTTCAAGCTGTTGTCCTTGCTGTCCTTGTTATCCCTGTCGTCCTTTTGGCGGAGCGGCTATCCGGCAGGCTCGCAGACGGGATCTTCCGAAGGATCTTCAGGCGGCGGCAGGAACGGCGCGAGCGTCTCGCGGATGCGCTGCTGGCAGACGGGGCAGAACGGCTGGCCGAGGGCGCGCATGCGGCAGTCGAAGGCCGGCCGGAAGGCGCCGCAATGATGGTAGTGCGCACCTTCGAACGCGCCCACCGTCCCCGTGGGCACAGGCGACGGCTGCGGATCGCACTGTACACAATTCGGATTCGAGGTGGTGGGAACGGGCGTCGCCGCGTCGATCAGGCTTCGCCACTTGATCGTCGCGCGGTTGGCGTCGAGGGTGACGTTGGGCTGGGTCGGCTCCATACGCGGGTGGCGATCGCGGTCGGTGTCCACGCCGCAGCCGGCGTAGAACTCGTACTCGTCCGCCAGGCCGAACGCCGTGTGGCCCATCTCGTGGAGGGCGATCTCGTTGGCTCCCGCGGCGAGCGAGAAGACGGCCACCGGGCCGCCTGAGCCGCCATAGACCGTGGAATTGACGATCACCAGCACCATGTGCCACTCGGGCACCTCGGCGTTGACGGCATTGAACACCGCCGCATTGTCGACCACCAGCAGGCGCTGGATGCCGTTGGCGCAGAACGAGGCGTCGAAGAACGTCGCGGGCGCCGCGCCGCTGCCGCCGCAAGCTCTGGGATCGTCGGCGCCGCTGTCCGTCGAGGCCACGTCCAGCCGGTAGACGTTCAAGGCCCCCATCAGCCCATCGAACGGCGGCATGACGGTCAGGGTATCGACGAAGCTCTGGGCGTCCGCCGCGAACTGTGGCAGCTCGCTCTCGCGGTACCCTTCGGCGACGATCGCGAGATTCCAGCGCTCCGCGGCGTCGCCGTTGTCGACGATCTTCGTCGTGCCGATTATCCTGCCGTCCCTGGCTCCCACGCTCGGATCTCCTGCCGTCAACGCCTGGGTTTGAGCTCGAAGCGGGCGATCTCCCGCGCCGGCTCCTGGATCGCCTCGGTCCGTGCGACGCCGAACCCCCGCTCGGCGGAGGGCGGGGGCGGGCCGATGAGCGACACCGCCTGCGCCGCCTCCATTTCGGGGAGGACCACGGAGAAGACTCCCCGCGGTTCGGCCACGGACGCGCGCTGGATGGTCTGCCGAGGATCGGGAGAGAAGACCTCGACGTCGCGCTGAATCGGATCGTGCATCACCCGGCGGTAGAGCGTCTGGTCCTGCTCGTCCTTGAGATCCAGCATGAAACCGGCGCGCTCCGCGACGTCCTCGATGGGGTCGGAGGGAGGCGCCTTCATCGTGACGCTCTGCTGCGAGACCAGCTCCATCCGGTCCCCGCTGTATGCGATCGTCAGCCGCACCGCCCGCGGCCGCTCGGGCGGCGTGGGGACCGGGGTCTCGTTCTCGGCCATCGGCTTGCTCCTTCCGAAGCGTCCCGCGAGCTTGGCGCGGAGTCCCTCCAGTGTACGCGCCCTCGAGCTTCGCCGGGCCATTTGGCTCCTGATCGAGAAACTTGGAGGTCTCGGCACTCGTATCCCGTTGCATCACAGGAGACCCATCATGGCCTCAGCCCTGAGATGGCCGATTCTCGGAGTGCTCGCGGCGATCGCCATCACGACGGCGATGGATGCCAGCGGGCTTTCCGCTTTCAGCGCCTTGCCGCTTCTCCCTTTGATGGTCCTCTTCTGGTATCTCGAGCGGCTGCCGCGGCGAAGCGTGGGCTTCGTGTGGGGACGATGGAGCCACTACGGTCTGGCGGCGCTGTATCCGCTCGTCGTGCTCGGAGTGCTCATCCTCGTTACGGTGATAGCCGGAGCCGCCAAGCTCGGCCAAACCAATTGGACGAAGGCTTGCCTCAACTTCGCGCTCGTCGCGGCCACGACGGCCGTCGTCGTCACCGTCACGGAGGAAGGCTTCTTCCGCGGCTGGCTCTGGGCATCGCTCGAACGGGCTGGCCTGAAATCGGGCCAGATCCTGGTCTGGAGCAGCATCGCGTTTGCGCTGTGGCACTTGTCGGCGGTTTCGCTCCATACGGGCTTCGATCTGCCGGCGAAGCAGATCCCCGTGTTCATGGTCAACGCCGCCGTCATGGGCGCCATCTGGGGCCTGTTGCGATGGATCTCCGGCTCGGTGATCGTCGCCAGCGTGAGCCACGGTCTGTGGAACGGCGGCGCCTACGTGCTCTTCGGCTTCGGCACCAGAGTCGGCGCGCTCGGCATCAAGAACACCGCGGTGTATGGACCCGAGGTCGGAATTCTGGGGCTGGCTTTGAACCTCGTCTTTGCCGCTGTGCTCTGGGGGTGGTGGAAATCCCGCGGCGCAACGCATCCCACGCTACCTTAACCACGCGGACAGACTGAGGTTGTTCCTTGTGTTACGTTTGGCCCTCCGTCAGGCTTTCGGGAGGTCCATTCTCTATGCTGATTCTCCACCCCAAGCCACGAGTGGCGCTCGCCTGCGGCTTGTTTCTGCTCGCCGGCGCCGGGTTAGCGCAGGCGCCGCCCGCCTCCGAGACCCGCCGCATCGATCGCCTGATGGGGCTCTGCCGGGCCTGGAACACCGCCAAATATCTTCATCCGACGCTGTGGAGCAGCGATCTCGATTGGGACGCCGCCTTCGTCACCGCCGCTACGTCGATCGACGGGACGAGCGACACCGCTGCGTACCGCGCGACGGCGGCCCAGATGCTCGGGTTGTTGAAGGATCCGGCGACGATGGTCGAGGCCGAACCCGATGAGGTCGCGGCTCCTCCGGTGCCGAAAGGAGCGGCCGCCTCGGAATCCGCCGCGCAGCCGGAGCTCGTGCGCAAGCTGGAGGAGGGCCTCCTGCTCGTCGATCTCCCCGGCTTCCAGCGGGCCAAGGGTCCTTACTCCCTGAACGGCCTGGGCGAGCGGCTCGCCGCCGAGCTGCCGGCGGCGCGTGGGGTCATCGTCGACTTGCGGTACGGAAAAGACGAAAACGCATTCTGGGCGGGCCGCGCGCTGACCGCCGCGGCGGCGCAGCTCGTGCCGCGGCGAGTGGAGACGTCGGCGCTGCGCTGGATCGTGCGCTGGGGATACGAGCCGCAGCGGGGAACGTCGTCCGGCGGCTACCGCAGCGGGCTGGTGACCGCTCCGGCGGAGGCGTTCGCTCCGGCCGGCGAGGGAGGAAGCTGGCGCGTCGTCTTCCTGGTCAACGAGCACTCTTGGCTGGTGGATGTCGTCCGGGCGCTGGTGGCGAGCGGCGATGCCAGGCTGGTGAGCGAGGGCGATTTCGATCCGGCCCGGACTCTGGGATCGGTCGGGGTGGATCTCGGGGAGGGGCTCTTGGCGCACGTCCGCTCGGTGGAGCAGGTCGGACCTCCGCTGGCGGTCGCGGCGGCGCCGAAGGCCACCGACGGCGGCGATGCTGCTTTGGCGACCGCACGGTCGCTGCTCGGCGAGCCGTGGTCTGCTTCACAGGCGGCGGTTCCGCCCACCGAGGTATCCGCAGTGCGCCGCCTCGAGAACCGCTATCCCAAGCCGGCCCTGCCGCCGCCAGGTCTGCGGCTGCTCGCGGGCTGCCGCGCCTGGGGCGTCATCCACTACTTCTATCCCTACCTCGATCTCATCGGCGATTGGGACGCCGCTTTCCGCCAGAGCCTGCCCGCGCTCACCGCAGCCGCCGATGAGGCTGCCTATGCGCGGGCGCTGCTCGAGCTGATGGCGCACGTCGCCGACGGTCACACCGGCGTCTGGGGGAACCCTGGCGTTCAGCAGCTCCTGGGAGAGGCCTGGCCCCACGTCGAGATACGCCTCGTGGAGGGCCGGGTGGCGGTCACCGCGGTGGATCCCGCGCTGAGCGGTCTCGCGGTCGGGGACGTGATCGTGGGAGTCGACGGCGAGCCGATCGCGAAGCGGATCGAACGCCTGCTGCCGCTCACCCCAGGTTCGACAGAGCTTTCCCAGCGCACCCGCGCGGCCCGGACGGCGCTGGCCGGTGCGAAGGGCTCGACGGCGCATCTCGAGGTGATGGGCGGCGACGGCAAGACGCGCAAGATCGACGTGCCGCGTGACGAGAATTTCTGGCGGCCGGCGCAATCGGAGGGCTCGCCGTGGAAACGCCTGCGGCCGCGCATCGGCTACGCCGACCTGACGCGCCTGCAGACGGATCAGGTGGATGCCATGCTGGAGGAGCTGCGCGACACCGACGCCCTGGTGCTCGACCTGCGCGGCTACCCCAACGGCACCGCCTGGCCCCTCGCCGCACGGCTCAACGTGCGCGGCGCCAAGGTCGGGGCGATCTTCCGTCGGCGCGAGGTGAGCGGCCTCGACGCTGAGGAGTCAGAGAGCGGCTACTTCTTCGCCCAGCCGCTGCCCGAGCCGCGCTCCTGGACCTATCGCGGCAAGGTGGTGATGCTCCTCGACGAACGCGCCATCAGCCAGTCCGAGCACACCGCACTCTTCATGGAACAGGCGGCCGGCGCGACGTTCATCGGCTCGCCGACGGCGGGCGCCAACGGCGACATCACCAACTTTCCGCTGCCCGGCGGAGCCTGGGTGACGTTCACCGGGCACGACGTGCGCCACGCCGACGGCCGTCAACTGCAGCGCGTGGGGATCGTGCCCGACGTGCCGGTCACGCCCACGTTGCGCGGCCTCCGCGAGGGTCGCGACGAGGTGCTCGAGCGCGCGCTCGGCTGGCTCGGCGAGACGCTGCACCTGAAATAGCCGCTCCGCAAAAAGGACAAAAAAGGACAGCAGGGACAGCAAGGACGACAGGGACGGCAAGGATGTCCTTGCAGTCCTTGTCGTCCTTTGGGTCCTTCATTTCCTTCCCGTTGTGCCTGACCCGGCAGCGTCGCCTAGAAGGAGGAAAGAGGAGGTGTCCCATGACCGAGAGACTCCTGATCGCCGCCTTCGTCGTGCTCGCGCCGCTGCCTGCCCTAGCCCAAGGCTTCGTGCCCGATCCGCTGACCGCCGAGGTCCGCATGCTGGACGGTACGCGCGAGATGTGTCTGGACGTCCCCGACGGCAAACCCGACGATCAACTGTACCTGCAGATGTTCCCCTGCCACGGCGGGTCGAACCAGCGCTGGCTCCTGCGCTTCGACTTCTCGGGGTTCGTGATCCTGGAGTCGGAGGGCACGCACCGCTGCCTCGACGTTCCGAATACGTCGACGGTGCAGCAGTTCCGCTGCCACGGCGGCGACAATCAGCGCTGGCAGCTCTTCGAGGATCCCGAGACGCTGCGCTTTCGCCTGCGGCCGAAAATCGCGCGCGACCGCTGCCTTCACGTCTCGGACGTCAACAACCGCATGGATCTGGTGGCCTGCGATCCAACCCCGGGCGCGGTGCGCTTCAGCCGCGCGCGCTGGGAGCGCCAGAACTTCGAGCTCCGCCTGCAACAGCCTCTCGCGGCGTTCGCCGCCGTGATCAACGAGGACCGCCAGTGGTGCCTGGACGTCGCGGGCCTGAGCCAGGACAACAACGCGATCGTGCAGGCGTACCCCTGCAACGACGGCCGCAATCAGCGCTGGCGTCTCATTCGTGAAGCGGACGGCTTCTTCCGTCTGCAGGCCGAGCACAGCCAGAAATGCCTGCGGCGGACCGCCAACGGCGGCGTCGATCAGGCCGCCTGTGACGGCACCGACCGCCAGAAGTGGTTTCCGCAGCTCACCTCGACCGGGCGGGTCAAGCTGCAGACCAAGGAGCCCCTCTGCCACCAGGTACCCGGGCCGGGCGATTCCAATCCGCGGGGTTTCTGCGAGTGCCTGAACGCCCAGGACGACGGCCAGACGCTACGCGTGCTGCGCTGCGCCAGCGCGGGGGATCTCTGGCGGCTCGGGCCGGGCCGGCGCGCGCCCGGCGCGCTGACCTTCTTCGAGGACAACGGCGTGCAGGGGGACCGGGTGTGCGGCCTGCCGCCCGCGGCGGCCGACTACAGGTTCGACGTGCCCGGGAACGCCCGCGCCTGTGACAATGACGAAGCGCGCTCCCTACTCCTTTACGAAGTGGCGGCGGGAACCGAGATCGAGGTCTTCGACGACGGCCAATGCCGGACGAACGACGACCACACCCGGATCACGGTGAAACGGAGCATCGCCCGCTACGAGCTCGGCAGCTTCGAGCGCGGCTTCGAGGACGAGTTCCTGAAGGTCGAGCGCCTGACCTCGGGCAACCTGGACGGCAAGGTCTCCTGCGTCCGCATCCGGACGCCCGGATAGGCCCTTCAGGTCGCCGTCTCGACTAGAATGCGCCGATCGTGCGAGGCTTCCGGCGGACCCAGGTCGATCCCGGGCAAGCGGGCTCACTCGCCGCGGGAGCGCCGCGCGGTTGCCTCGATGCGCCGCGGCCGGGGGCCGCCATCGGCCCGGGAGTCTTCCAGGCCGCCGGCTGGGCTGTCGACCGGCGAGGTTCGGTGGCGGTCGACATCGAGATCGACGGGGAGCTTGTAACTCGGGCCCGCCTCGGCCTGCCGCGGCCTGACGTGGCCGACGCTCTGGGCGACGCGAGCGCGTTCTTCGGGGGCTGGGACTGCCTGCTCGACTTCCACGCCCTCGCCGCCGGCCGGCGCTCGCTCCGCATCGAAGCCTTGGCGCACGCGCGCGACGGGGAGCGCGTCTCCCTCGGCGCCGCGAGTGTCGCCGTCGACGGTACCGAGTTGCCGCCGCGCAATGCCGCCGAAGACCAACGCCGGGACGAGCTGCACCGCCGTCTCGAGGTCCTGCTCGGACGCCAACCGGTGCCGCCTCGCCGTCCGGATGGACGGTTGAGGATCCTCGTCGTCATTCATAGCCTCGATCGAGGCGGCAGCCAGCTCATCGTGCTCGAGCGCCTGCGCGAGCTCGTCGCCCAAGGGACGGCGGAGGCGGTGGTCGTCAGCCCCGGCGACGGTCCGCTTCGTCAGGAGCTGGAGTCCGTCGGCGCGCTTTGTCATGTCAGCGGCTCGCTGATCCCTGCCGACGTCATCCTCTACGAGGGGAAGATCGCCGAGCTGGCGATGTGGTGCCGTCCGCAGGGTTTCGACGTGGTGCTGGCCAGCACGCTCGCGGCGAGCCCGGGCATCGACCTGGCCTCGCGGCTGGGTCTGCCCAGCCTATGGTTGGTCTACGAGGGCACGGTGTCCCCCGGTCACCTCTCGCCGGAGCTCGAGCTGAACTGGCCCGCCTACGCGCGCGAGCAGACGAAGGAGGCGTTGCGCCGCTGCTCGCTGATCGTCTTCGACTCGGACTCCTGCCGCCGCGACTACCTCGCGAAGGCCGAGCCCGAGCGCCTGCTGACCATCCCCGGAGCGATCGACGTCTCGGGGATCGACCGTTTCCGCGCCGCTTTCGATCGGGCGTCCGCGCGCCGGGCCTACGGCCTGCCCGCGGGCGCGAGACTGGTGCTGGGGTTGGGCTCCGTCTTCGTGCAGAAGGGGACGCCGCAACTGGTACAGGCGTTCGCCACCCTTGCCGCCGAGCAACCCGACCTTCGCCTGGCTCTCGTCGGCTCGCGCCGCGACCGGCTCGCGGAGACGATCGAGCAGTGGATCGCCGCGCGGGGCCTCCGCGACCGGGTGTTCATCGAGCCGATGGGCGCCGAGGCCTATCGCTGGCTGGGAATGGCGGATCTCCTGGTCTGCCCCAGCGAACGCGAGTCGATGCCGCGCACCGTCCTCGAAGGGATGGCCTTCGAGGTCCCGGTGCTGGCCACTACGGTCGGGGACATCCCGAGCGTCATCGCGGACGGCGTCAGCGGCTGGCTCATGCCGCCGAGTGATCCCGCGGCGCTCGAGGCGGCGCTCCGTCTCGCGCTCGCCGCTTCGCGCGAGGAACGCAGCGCCATGGCCGGCGCCGCCGCCCGGTTCGTCCGCCAGCATCGGGACGCGCCTCTCGCCGCGACGCGCTTCGCGGCTGCCCTCCGCCGGGTCATGGCGGAGGCCGGCGGTCCGCCATGATCGCCCCGGCACCGCAAGAGGCCGTGACCGCGCGCGACCTGCTCGTGGGCTGCGTCGCCGAGGACAACCCGAAGTACCTGGAGCAGGCCTGCCGGCTGGTCCGCTCGATCCGCTGGTTTGGCGGCGGGCTGGCGCAGGCGCGGTTGCTGGTCTGCGCCGTGGAGGGGATCGCGGACTCCGCGCGGCAGGAGCTCGAAAGCTACGGCGCGGAAGTGCGCGTCGTCCGGCGCTTCCACGAAAAGAACGGCTCCGCAAACCGGCTGCGGTTCTTCGAAGAGGCCTGGGACATGGAGCGCGAGCTGCTCCTCGTCCTCGACTGCGACACGCTGGTCGTGCGCGATCCCCTCCCCCTGCTGCGGCCCGGGCGGCTGCAGGCGAAGATCGAGGCGCTGCCGACGGTGACGCACGATGTCTTCGTGCGTCTCTTCCGCCATTTCGGGCTGCCGCTGCCGCCGCGCCGTCACGTCATGGAATGGACCCGCACGCCGACGATCCCCTATTTCAACGGCGGCATGATCCTCATTCCATGCGACCTGGCCCGGCGGCTGGTGCCGGTCTGGGGCGACTTCAACCGCCGGCTCGCCGAACGCCCCGAGCTCGTCTATCCCTGTGAGCGCCACCTCCACCAGGCCAGCCTGAGCCTCGCCCTGGCGGCCTGCCCGGTGCCCTTCGAGGAAGCCTCGGTGGAGCTGAACTATCAACTCAACGCGACGCACCTCGAGCCGCCCGCGGGGTTTCTCGCCCGCGATCCCGCCATCCTCCATTACCACGATCTCGTGGACTCCGCCGGGGATCTGCTGCCGTCGCCTTATCCGCTCGCCCGGATGCGCAGCGAGATGTTCAACCAGCGCCGGCGCCGGGAGAGGAGCCGGGGCGGATGCGCGAGGGCGGCGGCCGGCCCGCACCCGCAGATCGCCGTGCTCGGCATGCACAGAGCCGGAATCTCGGTGGTGGGGCGGTTGCTGGACCTGATGGTTCCGGAGGCCGGTCCCGCCGCGAATGGAGCCCCGGAAGACCGCGAGGTCGCGATCTTCGACGACGCTCTGCTGGCGGCGCTCGGCGCAAGCTGGTCCGAGGCGGACGATCTCGACTTCGGCCGGCTCTCCGAGCCCCAGCGCTCCGCCCTCGAGACACGGGCTCGCGAGCTCGTCTGGAGCTGCGAGGGCCGGGGCCCGTGGATCTTCGCGGACCCGCGGCTCTGCCTCCTCCTGCCGTTCTGGAGAAGCCTCCTGGAGAGACCCCTCTGCGTGCTGGTCCACCGCGATCCGCTGCCGGTCGCCCGCTCGCTGCAGGATCGCGACGGTCTCGCCATCCCGTTGGGGATCGCGCTCTGGGAGCTGTACGTTCGCGCGGCGCTGGCCGGCTCGCTCGGCCTGCCCCGCGTCCTCGTCTCCTATCACGACCTGATCGCCGCTCCCATGGCCACGCTGCGGCGCCTGCGCGAGGAGACGGCCCGGCTCGGGATCGAAGGTCTGCGGGAGCCGGAGGAGGCCGAGGTCCGGCGCGTCCTCGATCCCGCCCTGGACCGCCACCCATGCGACTCCGCGGCGCAGCCCGGCTACCTCAACGCCGCTCAGCTCGAGCTGCTGGAATCTCTGCAGAGCGGCGCCGCCCTCGCTCTCGATCCGCTGCCTCCGCTCTCAGCCGGCGCGCGCGACGCGTTGGCCGCCCATCGGCGAGCCGTCGCGGAGCGGCGCGCGCTCCGGTCGGAGATCGACTACCGCGACGGCGTCATCGCCGAACTCGAGGTTCGCAACACCCTGCAGTGCCGCGAGGCGGTCGAGCTGGAGGCCCGTAACGCTCTTCAGCTCCGCGAGATGGAGACCCGCCACTCCGGCGAGCTGCGGCAAACCGAGATGGAAGTGAAAGCGCTGGACCGTTTGCTCGCCGCCGCTTTCGCCTCACGGAGCTGGCGCCTCGGCCACGCCGCGAGCCGGCTCTTCCGCCTCCTGTTCCGCTCCGCCCACCCCACCGTTCCCCAGCGCTGGAAGCGGCTGCGCGCCGAGATCCGGGCCAGGACTCGTATGCAGAGCAAGTGTCCGCGTGAGCCGGCGAGCTCAGCTTCAGCCGCTGAACGATAAGACTTGACGAGGCGCTTGCCTCGATGCAGCCGCGGGGCGGAAGGCTCCACCTGGCCTCCCCGCCCCGCGGTATCCCCCGCTACTGGAAGCTGCAGACGCTGTCGAGCATCGCGGCGTCGACGCCGGTCGACAGCCCCTGGTTCTTGGACTTGATGACCGTCACCCAGCCTTGCGACACGTTGCCGAAGAGATCGGTGTCGTTGTGGCCGAGGTCGATCTCGGTCCAGCCGAACGGACTGGCGATGGGCAGCGCGCCGCTGCCGGCCTTGATCCTCTGGGTGGCCAGGGGGAAGCGGGCCTTGGAGGCCGACAGCGAGGTCACGTCCTCCTGCTCGTCCCACAGGATCTGCTCCGTCGTGCCGAGGGGAGCCCAGGCCGGCGCCGAGCCGCAGGCCACCGGAGCGGCGCCGGCGCTCTTGGTATCGCGCCAGATGATGAGGTCCGTCGCCATGCCCTGCTTGGCGTCCTGGGCGTAGGTTGCCGCGAAGCGCGCGCCGAGCGGCTGGCGGTTGTCGCGGCCGTCGCCGTCGACGTAGCGCCCGTAGAAGGTGTAGCCGGCGGCGAACGCCGTGGCGTCGGCGGCGATGTGCACCGCCTGCTCGCCCTCGGCGGTCTTGCGCCGGCCGTCGACGTAGGAGTACTCGCCGAGCAGCACGTTGTCGTTCGCCGCCACGCCCTTGCCGCCGGCGACGAAGTAACCGGGCGAGGAGGGGTTGAGCGGCGAGCAGGAGTTGACGACGTCCACGGTGACGTAGCCCGTGGCCATGAGGTCCTTGCGCTGGCTGGCCATGCAGGAGCCGCGGACCTTGAGGCCGAGGTGAGACCGCTGCAGCGGCACCGCCGCGACGGGCTGCGCGGCCACGGACGTGGCGCAGCCGGGGAAGCTCACGGCGCCGTCCGACAGCGCGCCCAGCGGGCTCAAGGCGACCCCCGTCTTCGGCAGCACGCCGTTCTGCAGGATGTCGCGCAGGTTGAGGGTCTCCATGTCGAAGCCGGTCAGGTAGAGGTTGAAGGTGAGGCTGGGGATCGCCCAGTCGGTCCACAGCGTCACGCTCACCAGGTGCGGGCGGGAGTCGGCGTTGGTGATCGAGAGGAGGGTCGTCAAGCCATCCCGCGAGGCCAGGTCGACGCCGAACCAGGGCACCAGGAGAGTCGCCGCCGGCCGCACCGCGACGAGACAGCCGCCGCCGCCGGCGGCGGGGCATGCCGGCACCCCAGTGGAGCCGGTGGACTGGCAGGCGTTGCCGAGGCCGTTGCCGTCGGCATCGAGCTGGGCCGGGTTGACAACCGACGGGCAGTTGTCGCAGGCGTCGCCGATGCCGTCGCGGTCGCCGTCCGCCTGATCGGGATTCGCCAGTCGCGGGCAGTTGTCGGAGAGGTCGGGCTCGCCGTCGCCGTCCCCGTCGTCGCCGAGGCCGCCGGTCGTGCCGCAGCTCGGATCGAGGCTGACGGTCGCCGCGGCGTGCGTATCCGCCGTATCGGGATCGGCGGTGTTGCTGGTCGCCTGGAATTCGCCGGTCAGGCTCGGGGTGCTGGTGCTGCTGGTGCGGAGCGCCACGGAGACCGAGGCGCTGGCGCCCGCGGCGAGGGTCCCGATCTGACAGGTCACCGTCGCGCCGGTCTCGCAGGCGCCGGGGCTGGCGGTGGCGGAAAGGAGAATTGTTCCAGCGGGTGGCAAGAATTGCACGACGACGTTCTCGGCACCTGTGGGGCCCGCGTTGTGGACCTGCGCGCTGAACTGCGCCCGCGGGCACTCGGCTCCAGCCGCGGCGGCGATGTCGAGATCGGCGGCGGGGGTCGAGCCACCCCCTGTGCCGCCTCCGCCGCCACCGTTGCCTCCGCCGTTGCCGCTGCCCGCCTGCGCCAGGAAGAAGGTCTCGGGGCCGCCGTCGGCATCGCTCACCGTGGCCGCGAGGCCCACCCGGTTGTCGCCGTTGGCGAAGGCGTCGGCGGCGTTGGCCGCATTGACCAGGCCGAAGGCCCAGCCGGCGCTCCCCGTGCCCGAGTCGGTCGCCTCGATGTCCATCGGCGCTCCCAGCGCCGCCTCCAGGAGGATCGCTCCGGAGGGCGAGGAGATGCGCAGCGACAGCGCCTCGAGCCGCAGAGGGCGGTTCGAGCCGGGCTCGTTGGGATTGAAGATGATCTGCAGCGTGTCAGCGGTGGGGTTGCCGAGCTCGGCCAGCGTGCGGGTCAGGGTCTGGGAGGCGCCCGTCTTCTCGTTGCCGCCGGCGATCCCGCTGGGGCACGCCGGCCCGCCCATGGCGTCCCCGCTGCCGTTCCAGGAGACGCAACCCGATTCGACGCCTTTCTCTTGGATCGTGAGCACCGTGGCCACGTGGCCGAGGCCGGCGCCCTGTTGGTCCACGGGGCCCGTGTATTGGAGCTCCGCGCCGCGCGCGCCGCCGGGGAGGCAGAGCACGCCGAGAACGATTGCGAGCACGAAAGACACACGACGACCGAGCGGTGACATAGTTGAACTCCTCGTTGATCCAAGTTGTGATTACAGGGTGACCTATCAAGTCCGCCCCTCGACTGCGCAGCCCTCGCAAAAAAGATGCCAAATTATTTGGCGCCCTGATGGAAAGGAAATTCTCTGGCGTTTAATGTCGTCGTCTCCTCCCTCGGCAGGCCGCGACAAGAAATGCTCACATTCAAATAAGACTAACGCCGAAGACGATCTCGTTGCGCCTGTCCCAATTGACATCGCCGGCAGCGGGCGCCTAGACTAAAATGAAGTATTGATAGACAACAATTTATAGCCATGCCTCAATTTTTCGGGGCGTGGTGGAGGCCGGGCGTAGCAGCTTTCTGCGGCAGCTGACGTTGGACGAACGCAAACAGGAAAGGAAAGGGGATAACATGTTTAAAAGACGCGCGTGGTTGATCGGTGCCGTGCTCGCGCTTTGCGCCGGAGCTCCCCAGCCTTTGGCGGCTCAGAACGCCCAGAACGCCTGCTCGGATGTGGCAGGCGTCGCCCAGACGCTGCTCACCGATTTCGTCGCTCCGTTCAACAAGGCCTGGCCGACCGTCGCGGTCGACACGGGCATCGACCCGCTCAAAAACGTCTACGACGGGAGCGTGAACCTCGGCTGCGGGCTCGAGGGCATCGGGGACGCCTACTGCGGTGTGCAGGCCTCCTCGTGCTCCGAGTTCTATGCCGACGTGGATATCTCGGAGATCGACGGCCTCTCCAACCTCTCGATCACGAGCTTGACGTTGGAAACGCAAAACCAGCAGGCCGGGACCGTATGCCCCTACTATACGAGCGGCCCCTACCCCGTGCAATCTTTCGGCTGCAGCCTCTACGGTACCGCGACCGGGAACGTCAAGCTCAACGGACAGGCCAAGATCGTGGTGAGCAGCATTGCGCTCAAGGCGAAGTGCGCCTTGGTGGGCGTCGAAAATTACACCGAAACGCTCTGGTCAGGCAGCGTGACCTGTACGGCGAGCGGAGGAACCGGCACCGTGCAGACGGCCGAATATTGCGGGGGTCTGTGCTCCGTGAACGCCGGCCTCGCGGCGCTGGACTATCTGAAGGCGAGAGACCTCAAGATGAACCTCACGGGCATCAACTGCAAAGTGAACACTTCGGACGTCGTCTACGCTCCGATCGCAGACGTCCTCGATCCGATCCTCTCGGAGACCGCGGACCTTCTCGGAAAAACCATCGAAGAAGCCGCGGCTCCAGCCGTCAAAACGGCTCTGAACAACCTCGTGGCACAGATCATGCCGGTGCCCGCGACGTGCACCGCCCAGAGCTCGCAGTAAAGCAGCGGGATTGACGCCCGGCCGGAGGTCCTCTGGCGCGGCGCGCAGGAGACCGAGGGAGGAGCCATGCAAAGCAAAGAATATCGCTTTCTTCTGTGCGTCCCGCTGCTGATCGCCGCCGCCGGCTGCGGCTCCACGGCGACCCTCGAACGCTTCCAGACGTTCGCGGACGCCGGCACGCAGTACACGACCACGGTCGGGAGTCTGCTCTCCGACTCCAATGCCTCCGGCTTGCCCACTCTGCTGGTCGACGCCAACTCGGTCCGGCTGCTGGACAGCCGGCAGCTCGCGCCGGTGAGCGAGGCGGACTTCCGCCAGCAGGACGCCAACATGCGGCGGCAGCTCCTCGATCTACGGCTGCTGAAGAGCGAGGTCGACCTGCTCGGCCAGTACTTCTCGGCCCTGGCCAGCCTGGCGGACAGCGACACCTCCGACGCCATCGCCAATCAGCTCGGCGACATCGGCAGCTCGCTGAACAGCCTGGCGAAGACGCTGGGGGACACCAACACGCTCGCCACCGATTCGACCCTCGTCGGCACGGTGACGAAGGACACCGGAAAGGTGGTCGTCAAGGGGGTGCAGGCCCACCGTCTCCGCAAGGAGCTGGAGACCCACGGCGCCGACGTCGCCAACGTCCTGCACCAGCAGGCGCAGATGCTCAAGGCCCTGACCGCGCTGGCGGAGCGGGCGCAGAGCTTCCTCAACCAGCAGAGCTATGAGCAGAACGTCGTGGCGCCCTTCCTGGCCGGCACGACATCGTCCACCTGGGAGCAGGACCGCCTGGCCGGCCTCCTCCAGATGCCGATCCCCGAGTCGCTGCAGGCGGCTCTCCAGGCCGCCGCCAGCTTGCGCATCGCCTGGGCGAGCCTGCTCGCCGACGAGCTCGACGCCGACGAGCTGGCAGCGGTCCGCCGGCCCCTGACCACGATCGACGCCCTCCAGGGCAAGAGCTCCACCTCTTCTTCCTCTGGCAAGTAAAGGAAAGGGAACGCCATGACCCAACCCCAAGGCTCCGTCTCCGGGCTCCTGCAGCTCCAGGCTCTGGAGGCGAAGCTCTACAGCCAGGACATGGTGACCCAGGTCGAGTCGCTGTCGGAGGCGGAGCGGACGTCCTTCGTCTCGGCGCGCCTCTCCCTTACCTCCGCCATCGATCGTCTCGAAGCCGGCGCGACCGAGGCGGTCGCGCGGCAGCTCGCGCAGGAATCCTCGGCGCTCGCGGCGGACATCCAGGACCTGAACGCGTCGCTCGACCGGTTCACCGACGCCGCGAGCTGGGCCGGAAAGATCAACGGCCTGCTGGAGGTCGTGAACCAGATCGCCGCGGACGTGGTCTGACGATCTGGCACACTCGGGCGCGAGGCGCTAAACTTCGCGCGTGCCTGATGACAGCGACGACCTGCGGCGGCTGCTGCAGGTCGATACGCGGGCCGAGAGCGACAGCGCCCCGCCGCCGCGCTCGCTCCTCGTTCCCGGCCTCACCGTCCTTCACCATCCGGAGGCGGCCAGGGTGGGCGAGCGAGCGTCTCTCGCCAATCTCCTATCTGGACGGGAGGAGCTGCTGTCGCGTCTGGAACCCGCCTTCTCCCTGCCCGGGAGCAGCTCTCCGCGTCCGCTGGCCGATCCCTATCTGAGCCGCCGGCCGATCCGCCTGAGACCGGGCGCCGAGCCGGCGGCCGTCAGGCTGGTCCGCGGCGAGAGCGGGACCACGGTGGTGGCGGATGGCGAGCCGGTCGCCGGAGAGCTGGAGCTGCCGCCGGCGCGACTGGAGCGCGGCGTGGTCCTTCTCCTTGCCAATCGGATCGTCCTCGTCCTTTCCTGGCTCGATCCCGTCGGCCTGGCCGGAGCCCCGGACCTCGGACTCGTCGGCGAGAGCGCGTCCATGATCGCCCTGTGCCGCGAGATCCAGCGCGTGGCCGGCCTCGACGTGCCGGTTCTGCTGCGCGGCGAGACCGGCACCGGCAAGGAGCTGATCGCCCGCGCCCTCCACGACGCCAGCCCTCGCCGCCCGCGGCCGTACCTCGCGGTCAACATGGCGGCGATCCCTGCCACCCTCGCTGCGGCTGAGCTGTTCGGGGCTGCCCGCGGCGCTTATACGGGAGCGGACCGCAAGCGCGGCGGCTACTTCCAGCGGGCCGACGGCGGCACGCTCTTTCTCGACGAGATGGGCGAGACCCCGCCGGAGGTGCAGGCCCTCCTCCTCCGCGTGCTCGAAAGCGGGGAGATTCAGCCGGTCGGCGGCGACGATCTGCGGCGCGTCGACGTGCGCCTGATCGCCGCCACCGACGCCGACCTCGAGGCAGCCGTGGCGGCCGGCCGGTTCCGCGCGCCGCTCTTCCATCGCCTCGCCGGCTACGAGATCCGCGTGCCGCCGCTGCGCGAGCGCCGGGACGACTTCGGCCGGCTCTTCTTCCATTTCCTCCGCCAGCATCTCGCGGAGCTGGGCGAGTCCGGCCGCCTGGCGACCTCGCCGGAAGGCCGGCCCTGGATTCCCTCCCCGCTGGTGGCGCGGCTCGCCGGCTGCGACTGGCCGGGCAACGTCCGGCAGCTCCGCAATGCCGTGCGCCAGATCGTCATCGCCGGCCGCGACGCCGGCGAGCCGGGCATGTGGCTGCAGGTCGAAGGCATCCTGCGCGAGACCGCGGCCCCGCATCCTCCGGATCTGGAGGAGACCCTCCGGCCGGCCGCGCCCGAGCCGGCGCGCAAGCCCTACCGCCGGCCCGAGGAGGTCGGCGAGGAGGAGCTGCTCGCGGCCCTGCGCGCCAACCGCTGGCGGTTGCAGCCGGCGGCGGCGCAGCTCGGCATCTCGCGCGGCTCGCTGTACGATAGAATCGACAAAAGCGCGAACATCCGAAAGGCGGCCGATCTCAGCCGGCAGGAGATTGATGCATGTTGCCAGCAGTGCGGCGGCGACTTGGACGCCATGGCCGAGGCGCTCGAGGTCTCCAAGCGGGGTCTGCAGCGGCGCATGACGCAGCTCGGCATGAGCTGAAGCCCGGAGAACCATGAGCGGCGGCGGGCCGCGCGAGATCGGGCCTTACCGGCTCGCCGACCGCCTGGGCGCGGGCGGCATGGGAGAGGTCTGGCGCGCCTGGGACGAGCGGCTCGAGCGCTCCGTCGCCGTCAAGCTGATCCGCCCGGAGTCCTGTCAGGACCAGACCGCGCGCGAGCGCTTCCGGCGCGAGGCCCGCGCCGCCGCCGCGCTCAGCCATCCCGCCATCGTCCAGATCCACGACATCGTAACCTCCGCGGAGGAGGAAGCGATCGTCATGGAGCTCGTCGAGGGCGAGCTCCTGGCGCGCCGCATTCAGGCCGGACCTCTCGACGTCGGCGAAGCCGTCCGCCTCGGCCGCGAGATCGCCGAAGGGCTCGCCGCGGCCCACGCGCGCGGCCTGCTGCACCGCGACCTCAAGGCCGAGAACGTCATGATCGACGCGGAAGGCCACGCCAAGATCCTCGACTTCGGACTCGCCCGGCGGCTGGAGGGCGAGACCTCGCTGACGCACAGCGGCGCGGTGATCGGCACCTTCCGCTCGATGTCCCCCGAGCAGGCGCGCGGCCTGCCGCTCGACGCGCGCTCCGACCTCTTCTCCTTC
Source organism: Acidobacteriota bacterium (assembly GCA_046765915.1). Classification (GTDB taxonomy): domain Bacteria; phylum Acidobacteriota; class Thermoanaerobaculia; order Multivoradales; family UBA5704; genus DATARR01. The sequence continues at coordinate 43,349 of JBKPTH010000031.1, forward strand.
GGCGTCCTGCTCTACGAGATGCTGACCGGCCGGTCACCCTTCCTCGGTCCCTCCGCGCCGGACACCATCGCGCGGGTTTGCACCACCCGGCAGGCTCCGGCGAGAGGAGTGCGGCCCGAGCTGCCCAGCGGATTGTCCGCCCTCATCGATCGCCTCCTGGAGAAGGACCCGGCGCTGCGGCCCGCGAGCGCCCGCGAGGTGGCGGCCGCCTTGGCGAGCGTGATGGAGGGGGCGGGTGCGGCCGAAGTTCCTGGCACCGAGGAGTCGACTTGGACCTATGGCGCCAAGCCTTTCAAGGATGCCGTGGATAAGGCCGTCTCCACCCGGCCGGCTCGGCTGCGCGCCTGGCGCTGGATCGTTGCGGTAGGAGTTCTGGCGGTCCTGGCGATCGGTCTGGCGGTGGTGCTCCTGCGGCGGCCGCCGCAGGTGCTCCATGTCGCCGTCCTCCGTCCCGAGGTCGCCGCCGGCAGTGATCTCGCCGGCGTGGATCTGCTGGCGCTCGGCCTGCGCACGGCGCTCCTGCGGGGACTCCTTTCCCTGGAAGGTATTGCGCCTCTCGCGCCCGAGCAGGTCGATGCCGCCTCCGGTCCGCCCGTCCAGGTGGCGCGAGCCATGGCGGCCGACGAGGTGGTGACTTCTCGCATGGAGTGCCGCGGCGAGACCTGCGAGATCGCGTTGAGCCGCATTCGTCCCGACGGAGCCCTGGCTTGGACGCAATCCTTCTCGGCTCCGATCGACAAACCATATCTTCTCGCCGAGGCCGTCGAAGGCTACCTCAAAGACGGCTTTGCGGGCCGCCGCATCCGGGCCGAGATCTCGAAGCTTGAGGTCCGGCCTGACGATTACGCGAAGTATTTGCGCCTGCTCGAGGAGAGACAGTCGCGTAAAGCCGGCCTTTCGGACGCCGATATCCTTGCTCGTCTCGACGATATCCATGCGAGCTCGCCACGCTTCCTGGAGGCCTATGTCTTTGAGGCCGACATCTTGCGGCTGCGGTTCCTTGATCGCCGTGACCGCGCTGACCTCGATCGAGCTTTTCGCGCGCTCGCCCGCGCTCGCGAGCTGGCGCCCTCCGATCCGCGGCCGTGGGTTGCCGAATTCGAGCTTGGTCTTCATGGGGAGAGGCTCGATCTGGCCCAGGAGGCAGTGTCGCGGCTTGAACGTCTCCAGCCTGGAGATCCCCGGATCCTCGCCCTGCGGGCTCGCCTGCTCGAACGCCAAGGAGCCAGTGACCAGGCCCTCGCTCTCATGCGCAAGGCCGTTCGCCGATTCCCGGCCATCAGCCACCTCTCGCGGCTCGCCGATATGGAGTATAGATTCGGAGAGACCGATGCGGCCCGCAGCCATCTCGAGGAGATCCTGCGGCGCTCGCCCGGTTATCCCTTCGCGCAGTCGTTGTTGGCCCAGATCGAGCTCCAGTTCGGCAGCCCCCGGCGCGCCGCCGAGCTCTACTCGGAGCTGGTGCGGAACTCCCCGGGCGTGACCGAACTTATCAATCTGGGCACGGCGCAGATGCTCCTCGGACGGTATACGAAGGCCGAGGCGACCCTGCGCCGAGCCATGACGCTCGAACCGAACAACCCGTTCGTCGGTCTCAATCTGGCGGATGTCTGCCTGCTCCGCGGCAAGAAGCAGGAGGCGGAGGATCTCTACCGGCGTCTCCTCAAGATGGTCGAGCAGGATCCCGCCGCCTCGAATTGGCAACTCATCTCCGTCCGCGCCCAGGCACTGGCCCATTTGGGGAAACGGCGCGAGGCGGCCGCTGCCGCGCAACAGGTGCTCCGCCTCGCCCAGGGTAACGCCCAAGCCGCCCTGGAAGTCTCACAGATTTATGCTCTGGTCGGCGACCTGTCCTCCGCCTTTGCCAGTGGCGAGGAGGCGCTTCGCAGAGGCATCGATCCGAGGTGGTTCACGTTTCCCTGGTTCGATTCCCTCCGTGCCTTGCCCGAATTCGGCGATCTTTTGGCGCAACGATCCGGGCGCTGATTCCAGATCGCAATTCGCGCCCCAGCTTAGTCGGGAGGGGGCTGGACGTTGACGACGGTCGGGTCGGGCGACTTAACTGTCTTCCCTTGACTGTCCACTACCTGTAGATAGAAGCTGTGCGAGTTCGTATCCTCGTGCAGATTGGTGAGAATCGCATGGCTTCCATCTTCACCCTCGTCGATGATGCAGTTATCCTCGCCGTCGTCCCAATAGAAAGGCTTCGAGGCGAAGGTTGCGCCCGTGAGCGTGAAGTAGGCAGCGCCCGGGCGTTTGAACGTGATCGCGGGCGGTTGGCCGGCGGGAAAGGTGATGTCTCCTGCGTAGCTGAAAGAACCGTTGTAGGTCACGTCCACCTGTTGATACGCAGGAGTTTCAATCAGAATGCCCACCGTGCATCCATTGAGCGACGTATTGTCCAGAAAACTTGCAGGAACTGCGTCGGTGGAGTGGTTGGTATTGCAGACATCTAGGGTGATATTAGAGGATCCTTGGGTTACAGGCTGGCACAGCATACCCGTCGGCAGTGAGGAGCCTTGGTAGAGCGAGCCGAACGTACCGCTTATAGGGGTTAGGACGATCCGTGTGTATCGGCTAAAAGCCGAGACTTTAATTTGGTCATCTCCAGACTCGGAGACCACCTTGGAAACCACCTTGCTGTCTTCGCCGGGATCGATCGTGAGCGAAGTCTTGCTGTCTTGGGTTAATTGTGCGCCAACAGAGATATTGATCTGTTTGTAACTCTGACCGTCGGGAATAAGGCTTGACATAGGTTCCTCCTTTTGGATTGTTGAGAGCGAATCGCGTGGGATTCGATCTCGGGTTCTACAACCTTTTAAAGATCGTGCCGGCTTCAGCTTCCAGCGGCTCGCTTCAGCGGAACTGCGCCGAAGCTGAGCAACCGCCGTGCCAGACGCGAATAGCTACGAAAACCAGAGCAATACGAATGTCGGCGGTACGCCGTCAATGTCGCTGCAACGTCGAACTGTGTCGGCGACATTGACTGGCGTCATGCGAAGCTGTCCTTCAAGTGGATTTCCGCCGGGCACGTAGCTTGCGAGAGCCGATCACAACCAAGAGGTGAGGCGAGAGGCACTGCTCAAGAACGGGAGGAGTTATGCAAAGAAAAGGATTTCATCTTCTTGTCGTCGCCGCGCTGCTGCTGGCCTCCGCCGGCTGCGGCTCCACGGCGACCATCGATCGCTTCCAGACGTTCGCCACCGACGGCACCAAGTACACCCAGACTGTCGGCACGCTGCTCACCAACACCTCCGGCCTGCTGATCGACGCCAACTCGCTCAAGCTGCTGGAGAGCCAGGAGCTGGCGCCGGTGAGCGAGGCGGACTTCCGCAAACAGGACGAGAACATGCGGCGGCAGGTGCGAGATCTGCGGCTGCTGCAGCGGCAGGTCGATCTCCTCGGCGAGTACTTCTCCGTCCTGGCGAACCTCGCAGGCGTCGACTCCTCCGGCCAGAAGAGTGACTCCTCCGGCAATGCAGGGGACACGGTCTCCAGCCAGATCGCCGGTCAGCTCGGCGATATCGGCAGCTCGCTGAGCACTCTTGCGAAGACGCTGGGAGACACGAACAAGCTCGCCACGGACGCGAGCGCCGTCGGGTCGGTGGTGAGCGATGTGGGCAAGATCGCCGTCCAGGGAGTTCAGGCCGATCTCCTGCGCAAGGAGCTCGAGACCCGCGGTAAGGACATCGCCCGGGTCCTGCGCCAGCAGGCGGAGCTGCTGAAGGCCCTGGCGGAAGAGGCGGAGAGCGCGCAAGGCTTCCTCAACCAGCAAGACTACGAGCAGAAAGTCGTCGCTCCCTTCCTCAGCGGTTCCCCGTCATCCAATTGGAAGGATGCCCGCCGGTGCGGCTTGACGCAGATGCCGATTCCGGACTCGCTGCGGGAAGCCGTCCAGGCCGCCGCCAATCTGCGGCTCGCCTGGACGAGCCTGCTCGCCAACGAGCTCGATACCGGCACGCTGGAGGCGGTCCGCACCCCGCTCGCCTCGATCGACGCGCTCCAGAGCGACAACTCCAACTCTACCGATTGTCAAGAAAGGAAAGCTCAATGACCCAACCCGGCCAACAGTCATCCCCAAGCTCCTCTTCGTCGGCCTCCGGACTGACGCGGCTCCGGGCGCTCGAGGCGAAGCTCTACAGCCAGGACGCGGCGAACCGGGTCAAGCAGCTCACGGACGAGCAGCGGCAGTCGTTCGTATCGGCGCGCCTCTCCCTGACCTCGCTCATCGACCAGCTCGAAGCCGAGAAGAACGAGGCGGTCGGGCAGCAGCTCGCGCAGGAGTCCTCGGTGCTCTCGGCGGGCATCCAGGACCTGAGCGCGTCGCTCGACCGGCTCGACGACGCCGGGAGTTGGGCCGGCGAGGTCAACGACCTGCTCGGGGTCGTGAACCAGATCGCGAAGGACCTGGTCTGACGGCCGGGGCTTTCCCCTGCGCGCTATAGTTCACCCTCGTGAAAGGGACCACGCAGGGGAGCGCCTACGCCGCCGCCGGCGTCGACATCGACGCGCAGGAAAAGGGGCTCGCCCGCGTCAAGAAGCTGGCGAAGTCCACCTTCACCCCCGGCGTGCTCTCCGAGATCGGCGGCTTCGGCGGCCTCTTCCGGCCGGACCTCGCGGGGATGAGCGAGCCGGTGCTCGTGGCCTCGGCGGACGGCGTCGGCACCAAGCTGGCGGTGGCGCGGATGGCGGGGGATTACTCCTCCGTCGGCCGCGATCTCGTCAACCACTGCGTCAACGACGTCCTGGTGCAGGGGGCCGAGCCGCTCTTCTTCCTCGACTACGTGGGCGCCGGCGCGCTCGAGCCCGGGAAGATGGTCGAGCTCGTCTCCGGCGTCGCCGACGGCTGCCGGGAGAACGGCTGCGCTCTCCTCGGCGGCGAGACGGCCGAGATGCCGGGCTTCTACCAGCCGGGCGACTACGAGCTGGTGGGCTTCATCGTCGGCCTCGTGGACCGCCCCAAGCTGCTCGACGGCTCGCGGGTGCGGCCCGGCGACGTGCTGGTGGGGCTTCCCTCCTCGGGACTCCACACCAACGGCTACTCCCTCGCCCGCCGCATCGTCTTCGAGAAGGAAGGCCTGGGGGTCGCCGACAAGGCGCCGTGGCGGAAGAAGAGGACGGTGGGGCAGGAGCTGCTGGAGCCTCACCTCTCCTACCTGAAGCCGCTCCGGCCGCTCCTCGGCCACGCCGCGCTGCACGGCATGGCCCACGTCACCGGCGGCGGTATCACGGACAACCTGCCGCGCGTCCTGCCGGAGGGCAGCCACGCCCTGATCCGCGTCGGGAGCTGGCCGGTGCCCGACCTCTTCCACTTCCTGCAGGAGAAGGGAGAGATCGAGACCGAGGAGATGTTCCGCGTCTTCAACATGGGCATCGGCATGATCCTGGCCGTCGCACCGGCAGGCCTCGCCGAGGTCCTCGGCCTCCTGCGCTCCGTAGGGCAGAAGAGCTGGCTCATCGGCACCGTACAGCCTGGAGGGGCGGGTGTCATCTACGATCTCGGCGCCCAAGAGGCTGCCGCCGGAGACTGATGGCGGCTCCCATCGCCGTTCTGCTGTCGGGCCGGGGCAGCAATTTTCTGGCGCTCCACGCCGCCATCGAGCGCGGCGAGGTGCCGGCCCGCATCGTCCTCGTCCTCAGCAACGCGGCGGACGCGGCGGGGCTCGCCAGGGCCCGCGAGCTGGGGCTGCCGGCGGCGGCCGTCCCCCATCAGGGCGAGCCAGGCCGGCGGACCCATGAAGAGAAGGTCCTGGCGGCGCTGTGGCAGGCGGGCGCCGAGTGGATCTGCCTCGCCGGCTACATGCGCCGACTGTCGCCGGACTTCGTGGCCGCCTTTCGACGGCGCATCCTCAACATCCATCCCAGCCTGCTGCCTGCCTTCCCGGGCCTCGACGCGCAGGCGCAGGCGATCGCTCATGGGGTGAAGGTCTCGGGCTGCACGGTCCACCTTGTGGACGAGGGGCTCGACAGCGGGCCCATCGTCGTGCAGCGTGCCGTGCCCGTGCTCGACGGCGACACCGCGGAGAGCCTCGCGGCGCGCATCCTCGAGCAGGAGCACCGCGCCTACCCCGAGGCCCTGCGGAGGCTGCTGACCGAGCCCTGGCGGATCGAGGGAAGACGCCTCCTCTTCGGAGACGGATCTGTAGGGGCGGCCCTGCGTGGCCGCCCTGTTCCGTAGCCGCCCTCCCCCCAGGGCGGCCACATAGGGCCGCCCCTACAGGATGGGAATAGGGGCGACCGAGGGCCGGTTATCCTTCCCGCGACCCGGGATGCGCAGGGGGGTTGACAGGACGGGATCGAGGGGTTACGATCCGCATCCCTTGACAGGGGCTTCCATCCGGGAGCCGCAACTGCCCGCGAACCGTTGGGCAGGTTCCTTGACCGGACAGCACGCGCCGTAGAAGAGGTGTCTCCGGGCTTGACAGACGCCGGGGGTGCCGGTAAACTCGGGGTTCGCCTCGGGCGACGGGGCGTCGGTTCTTTGAAAACTGGATAGAGAAAGAGTCAGCGGCTTTACTTCTCGAAACGAGAAGGATTCCGAAGAAGCTAAGCCGGCGGGTGGTTAGCCTGCCCAGCCGGATGAGGATTCAAACTGGAGAGTTTGATCCTGGCTCAGAATGAACGCTGGCGGCGTGCTTAACACATGCAAGTCGTGCGCGAAGGTGGCTTCGGCCACCGGAGAGCGGCGAACGGGTGAGTAACACGTGGGTGATCTGCCTGGGAGCGGGGGATAACCTGGGGAAACTCGGGCTAATACCGCATACGTTGGCGGGTTTACGGACTCGTCAAGAAAGCTGGCCTCTGCTTGCAAGCTAGCGCTCCCAGAGGAGCCCGCGGCTGATTAGCTAGTTGGTAGGGTAATGGCCTACCAAGGCGACGATCAGTAGCCGGCCTGAGAGGGTGATCGGCCACACTGGGACTGAGACACGGCCCAGACTCCTACGGGAGGCAGCAGTGGGGAATATTGGACAATGGGCGCAAGCCTGATCCAGCAACGCCGCGTGGAGGATGAAGGTCTTCGGATCGTAAACTCCTGTCAGACGGGACGAAGGCAGCCGGGTGAACAATCCGGCTGCTTGACGGTACCGTCAGAGGAAGCCCCGGCTAACTCCGTGCCAGCAGCCGCGGTAATACGGAGGGGGCGAGCGTTATTCGGAATTATTGGGCGTAAAGGGCGCGTAGGCGGCTTGATAAGTCAAAGGTGAAATCCCTCGGCTCAACTGAGGAACTGCCTTTGAAACTGTCAGGCTTGAGGCCGGGAGGGGGTAGCGGAATTCCCAGTGTAGCGGTGAAATGCGTAGATATTGGGAGGAACACCGGTGGCGAAGGCGGCTACCTGGACCGGTTCTGACGCTGATGCGCGAAAGCGTGGGTAGCAAACAGGATTAGATACCCTGGTAGTCCACGCTGTAAACGATGGGTGCTCGGTGTCGCGGGTATCGACCCCTGCGGTGCCTTAGCTAACGCGTTAAGCACCCCGCCTGGGGAGTACGGTCGCA
>JBKPTH010000032.1:0-17582 GCA_046765915.1 Acidobacteriota bacterium
CCGCAGGGCCGCGCCGCGGGCGCCGCCTCGCAGAGCAGGGTGCGGGCGAGCTGCAGCGCCGCGGCCCGGCGCGCCGCCGCGTCGCCGCCGTCGAGGATCACCGACGGGTAGAGACGTCCCTGGCGGGCGGCGGCGAGAGCGGCGGCGAGATTCAAGCGGGCCGCCCCACCAGGTCCGCCAGCGCCCGGCGCACCGCGCCCTGAGTTTCGTCGGCGGCTCCCGCCGAGGAGATGACGTGGAACCGCGCGTCCTGCCGGGACATCTCCAGAAAGCCGCACCGCACCCGCTCGTAGAACTCCAGGGCCTCGGCGTCCAACCGGTCGGCGGCGCCCCGTTCGCGGCGGGAAGGCGAGTGCCCGCGGGCCCGCGCCGCCTCGGCCGGCAGATCGAAGAGCAGCGTACGGTCCGGCCGCCGGCCGCCCGTCGCCAGGCGGTCCACCTGGTCGATGATGTCGAGCGGCACGCCCCGGCCGTAGCCCTGGTAGGCGCGCGTCGAATCGGTGAAGCGGTCGCAGAGGACGTGCCGGCCCTGGCGCAGCGCGGGATCGATCACCTCCCGCAGGTGCTGGCGGCGGCTGGCGAAGACGAGGAGCACCTCGACCACGCCGTCGATCTCGCCCCACTGCGGATCGAGGAAGACGCCGCGCAGCGCGTCGCCGAGGGGCGTGCCCCCCGGCTCATGGGTCACGAGGTGGGGGACTCCCCGCTCCTTGAGCCAGGCGGAGGCGCGGCGCAGGTGGGTCGACTTGCCGCTGCCGTCGAGCCCTTCGAAGGTGATGAACAGGGGCGGCATGGCGGGGGAAACTACCATGAAGGCCGCGCGCGGCGCGCGGAAACCGGATACGATAGAGTCGATGTGAAACCCTCACCGGGAGGGAGCGCACGGGCCGGAGTTTTGCATAGAGTCCCCCGGCGTGCAGCGAGCAGCCGTGCAAACTTAACCTTCAGATCGTGGAGGAGCAATTCAATGGCCGAGAAGAAATCGAAGTCGGGCGGAGGAGCCGCCAACAGCGCCTTCATGGCGCCGCTGCAGCCGGATGCGGCGCTTTCGGCGGTCATCGGCAGCCAGCCGCTGCCGCGGACCGAAGTCACCAAGAAGATCTGGGATTACATCCGCGCCAATAACCTCCAGGATCCCAAGGACAAGCGGACCATCCGCGCCGACGCCAAGCTGAAGCCGGTCTTCGGCGGCAGGGACTCGGTCACCATGTTCGAGCTGACCAAACACGTCAACGAGCACCTGAAAAAGGGCTGACCGAAAACGCCGCGCGGGGCGCTCCGCCAGCCGAGGGCGCCCCCGCGATCCACCTCCCCGGACCTCCCTTCCCAAGGGCCGCCGAGCGCCGGCGCCTGGCCGCCGTTCGGATAGACTCCGCCCGCCCGTGGTGCAAGCGGCGCCTGGAAACCGATCATGGAAACCGTCGGCACTCCCCTGCAATGGAGCTTCTTCTTCGCCCTGGTCCTCGCCATGCTGGCGCTGGACCTCGGCGTCTTCAACCGCCGCGAGCACCGCATCGGCCTGCGCGAGGCGCTCTTCTGGAGCGTCGTCTGGACGCTCGTCGCCCTGGCCTTCAATCTCTGGATCTATTACCGCTTCGGCTCCCGGATCGGCCTCGAGTTCCTCACCGGCTACATCATCGAGCGCTCGCTCAGCTTCGACAACATCTTCGTCTTCATCGTCATCTTCAATTACTTCGCGGTGCCGGCGCAGTACCAGCACCGGGTGCTCTTCTGGGGCATTCTCGGCGCCTTGATCTCGCGCGGCGTGTTCATCGCCATGGGCACGGCGCTGTTGACGCGCTTCGCCTGGCTCATCTTCGTCTTCGGCGGTTTCCTGGTCTACACCGGCGTCAAGATCCTGATCCAGAAGGAGACGGAGGTGCATCCGGAGAGGAACCCGGTGCTCAAGCTCTTCCAGCGTTTCGTTCCCTTGACCAACCGCTACCACGGCAAGCGCTTCTTCGTCCACGACGACGGCCGGCTCAAGGCGACGCCGCTGATGCTGGTGCTGGTGGTGGTGGAGGCGACGGACGTGGTCTTCGCGGTGGATTCGATCCCGGCGGTCTTCGGCGTGACGCGCAACGCCTTCATCGTCTTCACCTCGAACATCTTCGCCATCCTCGGCCTGCGGGCGCTCTATTTCCTGCTCGCCGGCCTGATGCACAAGTTCCAGTACCTGAGCTACGGCCTCGGCCTGGTGCTGATCTTCGTCGGCGCCAAGATGCTCCTCCACGACTGGTTCGAGATCCCCATCGAGATCTCGCTCGGCATCGTCCTGGCGCTCCTCACCGCCGCCATCGTCATCTCCCTGCTGCGTCCCGGCCCTCCCGAGAGCGGCGGATGAGCCGCTCGTTTGCGCCCCCGCCGGCCGCGCAGTAGGATTCAACGTCTCTATGGTGAAGGTCTTCATTCCACGCGAACGGCGCCCCGGAGAGACCCGCGTCGCCGCCACCCCCGAGACCGTGCGGCGGATGGCGAAGCTGGGCCTCGAAGTGGTGGTCGAGGCCGGGGCGGGCGCGGCGGCGCTCTTCGGCGACGCCGACTTCGAGACCGCCGGGGCGCGGCTGGCCGCCGATCCCGGCGAGGCCTGGAGCACCGCCGACGTGGTGCTCAAGGTGACGCCGCCCGACGGCTTCGAGGGATCGCCGGGGCACGAGGCCGAGAGGCTCAAGGCCGGCGCCGTGCTGATCGGCTTCCTGGCGCCGCACCGCAGCCTGGACGCCGTGCGCCTCCTCGCCGCGCGCGGCGTCACCTCTTTCGCCCTCGAGCTGCTGCCGCGGGTGACGCGGGCGCAGCCGATGGACGCCCTGTCGTCGCAGGCGTCGATCGCCGGCTACAAGGCGGTGCTGCTCGCCGCCTGGCGGCTGCCCAAGTACCTGCCGCTGCTGATGACGGCGGCGGGTACGATCAAGCCGGCGCGCGTCGTGGTGATGGGGGCCGGGGTGGCCGGCCTGCAGGCCATCGCCACCGCCAAGCGGCTGGGCGCCGTGGTCGAGGTCTCGGACGTGCGGCCGGCGGTCAAGGAGCAGGTCGAGTCGCTGGGCGGCCGGTTCATCGAGCTGCCGCTCGCCGAGAGCGGCGAGGGCCAGGGCGGCTACGCGCGCGAGATGGGGGAGGATTTCCTGCGCCGCCAGCGGGAGATCGTGCAGCGGCACCTGGCGGCGGCCGACGCCGTCATCACCACCGCCCTGGTGCCGGGCAAACCGGCGCCGCGGCTGGTCACCGCCGAGATGGTGCGGGCGATGCGGCCCGGCGCGGTCGTCGTCGATCTCGCCGTCGAGCAGGGAGGCAACTGCGAGCTCTCGCAGGCGGACCGCGAGGTGATGGAGAACGGCGTGCTGATCCTGGGACCCTCGAACCTGCCGGCCGCCATGCCCCACGACGCGAGCCTGCTCTACGCCCGCAACGTCTTCGCCCTGCTGCAGATCCTCCTCGACAAGGAGGGCAAGCTGGCGCCCGATCTCGGCGACGAGATCCTCGCCGGAGCGCTGTTGACGCGGGCCGGCCAGGTCGTCCACCAGCCCACCGCCGAGCGCCTCGCGCCGCAGGAGGTGCCGGCCTAGGGCGCCGCGGCCGCAGCCGCGGCGCGGGCCGTCTCCCGTCCCGGTTCCGCGCCGCCCGCGCACTCGTGGAGTAGGGCTCCCAAAAGTCTCAAGCTGCGCTGTTGGCCGCACGGTCCGCTCGAGAAGACACCGATGGCTGAAGACGATCCCAGCGGTCGCGGGCTCGACGTCGCGGAGCCGGCGTCCGGGCTCCAGCACGACGGGGAAGATCTGCTCCTCGATCATCTGTGCCAGGTCGGCTCCAACCTCGACCGCGAACGCGCGGCGGCGCCGGCGCTGGTGGCCGAGCTGCTCTCCTTGCCGCCCGATCTGTGCGCGGACCAACTATGGACCGACGGCCGCTTCCACACCTGGGGAGTCTGCGAGCTGCTGCTCGCCAGGAGCGCCGAGGCCGAGGACCCCGCCGAGGCCGGGCTCCTGGCGGGGCTGACGCTGGCCGGCGCGGAGCGGCTCGATCCGGCGCGGCACGCCTCGTCCGTGGTGGAGGACCTGAGGGCGCGGGCCTGGGCCATCGCCGGCGACGCCCGCCGGCGCCTGGGAGAGCTGGCGGAGGCGGAAGCGGCCCTGCGCGCCGCCGCCGCATGCCTCGCCAACGGCACGGGCGACCTGCTGGTGGACGCGCACCTGCTGGAGTTCGAAGCCGCGCTGCGGCGCGAGCAGGGCCGCACCGGTGAGGCGGCCGCCCTGCTGAAGCTCGCGGCGGCGCGCTATCGCGAGAGCGGAGAGATGCAACTTTTCGAGCGGGCGCTCGCCGCACGGGAGGCGATGCTGCGGCGGGAGCGCCCCATGCCTTGAGCGGGAGCCGTGAAAGAATGCTCCGCATGAGGAAACCTCTGCCGCTGCTCCTGGCGTTCCTCCTCCCCCTCCCCGCCGCAGCTTCGTCGGTGCCGGCGCCCATCGGCACGGGCGGCGCCGTGGCGGCGGCCGATCCCCTCGCCGTTGCCGTGGGGCTCGACACCCTGCGGGCCGGCGGCAACGCCGTGGACGCCGCCGTGGCCACCGCCCTCGCCCTCGCCGTGGTCTATCCCGAAGCGGGCAACCTCGGCGGCGGCGGCTTCGCGGTCGCCAGGATGGACGGCGAGACGGCGGCGCTGGACTTCCGGGAGACGGCGCCCGCCCGGTCGCGGCGGGACATGTACCTCGATGGCCAGGGCAAGCCGGTCGAGAACGCCTCGCTGGTGGGCCCCCTGGCCGCCGGAGTGCCCGGCTCGCCGGCCGGTCTCTACGAGCTCCACCGGCGCTACGGCAAGCTCCCCTGGCCCCGGATCGTCGCCCCCGCCCGGCGCCTGGCGGCGGAAGGCTTTCGGGTCAGCCGCTATCTCCACGACGTGCTGGGCAGGGAGGAGAACCGCAAGCTCCTCCTGCGCTTCCCCGAGAGCGCCCGGGTCTGGCTGCCCAACGGCGAGCCGCCGGCCGTCGGCAGCCTCCTGCGTCTTCCCAATCTCGCCGCGACGCTCGACCGTTACGCGGCGCAAGGACCGGAGGGGATCACCACCGGCCCCATCGCCGACGCGGTCGAGGAGGCGTCGAAGGCCCACGGCGGCGTGCTCACCGCCGCCGATTTCGGTGCCTACCGGCCGGCGTGGCGGACGCCGCTCACCTTCGAAGCCTTCGGCTGGCGGCTCGCCTCCATGCCGCTCCCCTCCTCGGGCGGCGTCATCCTGGGGCAGACGCTCGGCATGCTGGAGCGTCTCGAATGGGGCAAGCTGCCGCGCTTCGGCGCCGACCGCGACCACCTGCTGGCCGAAGCCCTGCGGCGCTCGTTCGCCGACCGTTTCCTGCTCGGCGATCCGGCGACCACCCGGGCCACCGAGGCGCAGCTCCTCGCTCCCGAGTGGATCGCCCGCCGGGCGGCGCAGATCGACCGCAGGCATGCGACACCCTCCGCCCAGGTGGAGCCCTGGCCCGGCGCCGCCCGCACGGAGGCGCCCGCCGCGGGCGGCGAGACGACCCACCTCTCCGTGGTGGACGGCGCGGGCAACCTGGTGGCCCTCACCACCACGCTCAACGGCCTCTTCGGCTGCGGCCTCTGGGTGCCCGGCGCCGGCTTCTTCCTCAACAACGAGATGGACGACTTCGCCACGGCGCCCGGCAAGCCCAACCTCTTCGGCCTCATCCAGGGCGAGGCCAACGCCGTCGCTCCCGGCAAGCGGATGCTCTCCTCGATGAGCCCGGTGATCGTCTGGAAGGGCAAGGAGGCCTATGCCCTCGGCGGCCGTGGCGGCTCGCGCATCCCCACCCAGACGATCCAGGTGGTGCTCAACCTGCTGGTGGACGGCGATCCTCTGCAGGCGGCGATCGACCGCCCCCGGCTCCACCACCAATGGCTCCCCGACCGGCTGGACGCCGAGCCCGACGCGCTCTCCCCCGAGACCCGCGCCGAGATGGAGCGCCGGGGCCACACCCTCGAGATCACCGCCGTCTCGGCCAAGATCCACGCCGTTCACCTGCTGCCGGACGGCCGCGTCGAGGCCGCTTCCGACCCGCGCGGCTCCGGCATCGGCGGCGTGGTCGAGCCCGAGCCCTGACGCTTGTAGCTTTTTTCGGACGGCTCTTCGGCGCTCTTCAGGGGGAGAGCGCGCGGCATGGCCCTTGCCTCTACCGCTGTCAATGGCACGGAGATCCCGCCTCGCCGCAGGGCCGCTGCTCGTTTTCCTCATCTCCACCGGCGGGCTCCCCGCCCAGCCGCCGGAGAGGTTCTCGGAGAAGCTGGTCATCCGCGAGCGGGAGATCCTGGTCGATCCGCCGGACGACCAGGGCGACCACGGGTTGGAGCCCGCAAACTTGCGGGTGCTCGTCGACGGCGAGCCCCGCGAGGTGACGCGGGCCGAGCGCGCCGCCGGGGACTGGACGATCGTCCTCTACGTCGACGAGGTCCTCGCCAGGCCCGGAACGATCTTCTACTCGGGGCTGGCGCTGGCGAATCGCGCCCGCGAGCTGACCCGGGTCGGCTCCGTCGAGGTGGTGGCAGCCGGCCCGGACCCCCGGCTCGTGCTCGCGCCCACGCGGGAGGCCAAACGGGTCGAGCAGATTCTCACCGACCTCTCCGCCGCGGCCCGGGTCGAGCGGGACCACACGGAAGGACAGCCAAAGACGGACACGGGACCTTCACCTCCCCGGATCCGCCGGCAGCTCGACAAGCTCCTCGCCTTCCTCGCCGCCCGCCGGCCGTCCGGTCCCCATGCCGTCTTCATCATCGCCGACGGCCCCGACCTGTCGCCCCAGCAGAGCGCTCTCCTCGAACGCACGGATGCCGCCGGCGCGACGGCGGGAACGCCGGCCGCCGTGTTCCATCGCGCCGCCCGTGTCCTCGCGGCCTACGGCTGGGTCGCCATTCCCGTCCCGCTGCGCAAGGAAGGCGTCGGACCCGAGATCGCGCCGCGGAGCGAAATCGAGATCTTCCGCGGGAGCTCCGCGCCGTCGGACCACCAGAACGGCGTGCCGCCGATCCTGCCCCACCGGCCGCCGAAGAAGACGACGCTCGCCTTCACCGGCGTGATCGATCTCTTCGTCGAGCCCAAGACGGCGGCGCTGCGCATCCTCTCCCGGTCGACGGCGGGGACGGTCATCGGCTTCGAGCAGCAGATCGGACCGACGCTCGCCGCGCTCTCCCGGCGATGGCGCCTGTGGATCGCCGAGCCGGACGCGCCGGTGGACGGCCGGCTCCACCCCCTCGCGGTGAGCCTGAGCGCCCGCGAGCGGATCGCCGCCGCCCTCTGGGGGTTCGAAGCGAGCGTGCCGGGCGCGATGGAAGTCAGGCAGATCCGGGCGCCGGGGTGGATCCGTTCATCGACGCCGGAAGAGATCGCCGAAGCGCGTCTCGAAGATCTCCTGGCGCATCGCGGCGCCGGCGGCGATCTTCCTTTGCACGCCGCTCTACGGAAGGCCGCCGCCGGCTGGGAGCTGCGGATCGAGATCGCTCCCGGCGAGATGCCGGAGGCCGCGCCGCCGGGGCCCGTCCGCGTCTCCTGGGCCTGGTCGGACGAGGGGATCGGGGACGCCGCCGAGCTCCACCACGAGACCCTCCCCGGCCTGGACCCGGCGAAGGGACTGCGGCACACGCTGCGGATCGCGGCCCCGGCGCATGTCCGGGAGATCGCCGTCGTCGTGGAGGCGTTGGGACCTGAGAGGTGGGGAGGGGACGTGCTGGCGGCCGCGCCCTAGCCGGCGGCCCGCAGGTCCTCGGCCGTGTCGAGGACGCCGCGCACCGTCTCTCCCAGGAGCTGTGGGGAAAACGGCTTCTGCAGGCAGACCGGCGAGTCCGGCCCGCCGTCGGAGAGCCGCTCGTCGTTGTATCCCGACATGAAGACGACCCGCGTCGAGGGGCGCTCGGCGCGCAGGCGCCGGGCCAGCTCCGGTCCCTTCATCTCCGGCATGGTGACGTCGGTCAGCAGCAGGTGGACGTCGCCGCGATGCAGCCGCGAGATGACCAGGGCCTCCTCGCCGGAGCCCGCCTGCAGCACCCGGTAGCCCTTGCGGAGCAGGATCTGGTGCAGGACGGCCCTCACCTCCTCCTCGTCCTCCACCAGCAGGATGGTCTCGGAGCCGCGGTCGGAGGCGCCCGGCAGCGCTCCGCCGCGGAGGACCTCGACGTCGCGGGAGACCGGCAGGTAGATCGAGAAGCACGCCCCCTGCCCCGGCGCGCTATTGACGAAGATGTAGCCGCCGCTCTGGCGGACGATGCCGTACGCCGTCGCGAGGCCCAGCCCGGTGCCCTCGCCCTTGGTGCTGAAGAACGGCTCGAAGACCCGCGCCTGCGTCGCCGCGTCCATGCCGGTCCCGGTATCGTTCACGGCGAGGAGGACGTACTCCCCAGGCGGCACGTCGGAGTGGGGCGCCGGCTCCTCGGCGGTCACCTGCACGGGCGCGGTGCGCAGCGTCAGGCGCCCGCCGTCGGCCATGGCGTGGCGGGCATTGACGGCGAGGTTGACGATGACCTGCTCGATCTGCCCGGGGTCGAGCCTCACCTTGCCGATCTCCGGATGCAGCTCGCTGGCCAGATGGATGTCCTCGCCGAGGAGCCGTTGCAGCATCTTCTCCAGGCCGGAGACGACGCCGTTGAGATTCAGCACCCGGGCTTCCATCGGCTGCCGGCGGGCGAAGGCGAGGAGCTGCTTGGTGAGGGAGGCCGCCCGCTGTCCCGCCTCCTTGAGGCCCGCCAGGTTGCGGGCGATGAAGGGGTCTTCGCCATAGCGTTCCAGCAGCAGGTCGCTGTAGCCGAAGATGGCGAGCAGGCAGTTGTTGAAGTCGTGCGCCACGCCGGCCGAGAGGCGGCCGATGGCCTCCATCTTCGCCGAGTGCTGGAGCTGGCGCTGCAGCATCTTGTTCTCGGCCTCGTCGCGCTTGCGCTGCGCGATGTCGCGGATGGCCACCACGGAGACCTCTTCGCCCTGGAAGAGGTAGCGCTTGCCGGCGACCTCGATGTCCACCGCCGTGCCGTCGCGCCGCAGCCCGGTGGTCTCCCGCGGCACTCCCTCGAGGTTCACCTCATCCGCGACGAGCTGCGACAGCCGGCGGCCGATCAGCTCCTGCGAGACGTAGCCGAAGATCCCCAGCAGCGCGTGGTTGACTTCCAGAATGGTGTCCTTGCGGACGATGGCGATGCCTTCGAGGGTGGCCTCGAACAGGGTGCGGAAACGCTCCTCGCTGCGCCGGATCGCCACCTCGGCGGCCTTGCGCTGCTCGATCTCCTGCTGCGCCTCCTCGTAGAGGCGGACGTTCTCGATCATGGGAGAGATCTGGTTCGCCACCGTGGACAGCAACTGGATGTCGTTGACGGGGAAGTAGTCGTCCGGATCCCGCCGGCCGATCAGCCAGACGCCGATCGTCCGCGCCTGGATGGCCAGCGGGAGCACCAAGCGCACCCATGGCGGCGCGGCGCCGCGCGGACCTGCCGGAGAGAAGTACCGTCCGCTCGCCGCGAGCATGCCCTCCAACGCCTCGCTCGCCGGCGCGGGCTCGCCTTCCGGCACCGCCTCCTCGACGAGAGTCTCGATACGGCCGTCCTTGAAGAGGTAGAGAGCCGACTGGCGGATCAGCAGGGCCGGGAGGATCTCCTCGGCGATGACGCCCGCCAGGACCTCGCGGTCGAAGGCGGTCGGGATGCGTTCCGAGACGAGGCCGATGACCTCGTCGGCCGCGTGTTTGATGCCGAAGACGTGCCGGTCCACCCAGCGCTGAAACCGATCTCGCAGCAGCGGCGTGGCCGCCATGAAGAGAATGGAAACGGCGAAGACCGCGGCCAGGAAGTCCGGCTGGATGGTCTCCCAGCGACCGCTCAACGCGAAGAAGATGGTGACATAGGAGGCGAAGACGAGCGTGGCGAAGGTATAGATTCCCAGCAGGCGGTTGGCCCGGAACTCCAGGGTGCCCAGATGATGCTTGTAGATGGCGTAGATGTAAGCCATCGGCAGATTGGGCATGGAAGTCGCGGCGATCGCCACCGCGTAGCCCTCGAACCAGCTCATGTTCCGGCCGGTCTCGGCCAGGTGCTTGAGCCAGAAAGTGAAGACCCCGAACAGGAGCAGGAACGGCAGCAACCCCAGGAGCACGCCGAAGATCATGATGCGCGCTGCGATCCTCGTCGCGGCATCGGCCGGCAGGGCGAACCGCAGGAGGAGCAGGATCAACGAACCGAGGACGCCGGCCAGCGTGTACCAGATCGGCAGACCCTTGAACCTCTCCAGCAACAAAAGCGCGTCGAGCACCGCCAGAGCGGCGGAGATGCCGTAGAGGGCGGTCAGCAGACCTCGGCGCACCCTCCTCGTGAACAGCTCGTTCGGGAGGATCGTATGCAGGTGGACGCACAACGGAAGGAAAAACCAGATGACGGCGCGGAAGACATAGGCGGCACCCGCCGTCCGCTGCGCCTGCCCGGCAGCAATCCACAGGGCCGTGTCATAGCTGAAGAGCACCAACACCAGCCACCGCTCGTCGCGAGGGCGCAGAAAAATGACGGCGACCGTCCCCATCAGCCAGAAGATGAGGGGAGTCACCACCACGACGGCAAGATGCCCCAGCGCGATGCGCTCAGCGTGCACCCGGACGTCGCGAGTCTGCACCTTGCCGTCCCGCATCAGTTGGATGCGGGCGACGCCATCGGAGCCGAAGAGGCGGGGAACCGAGAGCCCGCGGTCGCGGGCGAACTGCTGCAGCGTCACCCCTTCCACCGCCAGCAGCCGATCTCCGATCTGGAGGCAGCTCTCGGGCGGCCCCTCGCAGGGACGCGCCGTGACGATCGTCCAGTCGGCCTGGCTCAAGGTGAAGCCGAAATCGGGATGGATGCCGGCGTAGGGATAGTAGAGACAAGGAAACAGAACGGCCAGACACACGAAGATCAGGAAAAGGTCTGCCGTCCTCCGCAGCGAAAAGTGCCGGGTAACCATCCTGATTCCAGGGCTAAGCCGGGAATTTTATAGCAGGCTTCACCACCGCCGTCCAGCGCCAGGCCAGGATTTACCCCCGAGCCCGGGGCCTAGCGCGCAAGGGCTTCTTGAAGTGAAGACGCGGTCGCAGGGGCTTGGCTACCCGGGCCGATCCCTAAACTCTTCTCAGCCGTAACCCGGGACCATCCGGGTCCATCGGCCACTCGGGCCATCCTCTCTCTCCGACCTCCAGGAGGATCGGCCTCTCCAGCCGGCTCATCTGGCGCAGGGCATTGAACAGAAGGCCTCTCTCTTGTTCGAACTTCGGATAGAATTCTTTAATGAACATAAGTTTCTCCCATTGGGAAAACGTTAATGCTTATCGTTGAATCATCGCTGAAAAGAGAGGCGGTGATCGCGCCGACGGTATATCCATGTGCGGCTCCGGTGTCCTCGCGGACGAAACTGAAGGAATGCCCCTCAGTATACCTCTATCAACACATGGCGGACGCAAATCTTTCGTTTCAACCCGGACTTTCGAAACCCACCGAGGCAAGGAGACGATGCAAAGGTTGCATATGTATATCGATGAGCCGGCCCAGGGCCTCGGGATTGCTGAGTTGCGCGCGCGCGAACAAATCCTGAGCTTCTCGCGAGAGCTCGATGAGCTTCAGCGCGCAATAGCTCACGGCGCCGCTGCGCAGGAGGATCTTCTGCGCCGCGGCCAGCGACTCGGAATCCGCCACCCGCGTGGACAAGCGCAGGAACTCCGCGCGGTCGGGGTGCGGTGCCGTCATCGCATAGAGAATTGCCAGGTTGTTGCCCCGCCGCTGCCAGTCCGCGCGCGCCGGAGCCTCCAGGGCATCCGTCACGTCGTCGCTGACCTGGATGAAGCGGCCGAGCACCCGTCCGATGCACGCGAGCTGCTCGGCGGCGCCGGCAGAGGCACCGCCGAGCAACGCGCCCATGCGCAGGGCCTCGGCGAAGAGGGGCGGCGTCTTGTTGTCGACGATCCGCCAGTACTCCTCCTCGCTCTCGGCCTCCCGGGTATCCAGATGCTGCCCGTAGCAAGTGGCGAGCGACATGCGGGCAAAACTGATTTGGAGAACTGGATGCAATGCGGCCGGGATTTCAGGATCGTCCAGCAGCAGGTGTCCCGCAGCCTGGAAGGCCAGCGCCATATTGGCGGCCGGTCCCGCGCCGATCGTGTGGTAATGCCCGCGCGGATCCTCGTCGAGGAGATCATCCACCAGGCGGATGCTGGCCACGGAGCAGAAGACGGCCGCGGCCGCGGGAAGAGCCGCTTCCTCCGTTCCACCAACCGCGCGGCAGGCGGCGGCCGGATACTCCCAGACGGAGCCTTCGTTGTGGACTGCCCGCTCGACGAACGCGAGCATGTGCGGCCAGGTGCCAGCCTCAGGAATCTCTCGGATCCGGCGTTTCAGTTCCTCGAATTGCATGATGCAACTCCAACCGATCTACGCTCGAAATGGGGAACCGAGAGGCACGGCGGCCTCCCGGTTCCCGGAAGGATCGGTACGAAATCCGCAAAGAGACTTCGCGCCGATCCCTGAAACGTTAACGCCAGAGATCAAACTCCCTTCGAAGTTGCGTCCGAGTTGTGCGCATCCATGGAGGGCCACTGGGCCCATTCGCTAAGGATGATGGGGTCTGAGATGTTGAATAGCGCCTTGGGATCCTCGATCCGGCTCATGCTGCGCAAAGCCTCGAGCATCGGATCGCCCTCTTGCTTGGACGACAGCTTCGAATGGAAGTCAAACATGTGCATTGGCGTAGTTCTCCCCGCATGGAGGGATAGCCCTCCGATAAGAAACCGTTTATTTTGAGACGCTTCAGCAGGACGGCGTGTTCGGAACGGAAGGTCAGGTAACGCGTGCTATCATATTAATTTCCCCCATTGAAAGTAAAGCATTTAGAAGACCACCACAGGAACGCGTACGCGTCCGTTCCGTAGGTGCCCGATCTTATTACAAGCGGGACAATGCCGCGGATTCCAGGGAATAAAAATCAGAGCGCCGAAGGCGTGGCGCCGAGCGGCTCGAGGATTCCCGGGTGATCGGCGGGCGAACCTCCCTGGCGCAGCAGTTGCGCCAGCTCGCGGCCGGGCAGCGGCCTTTGGAAGAAGTAGCCCTGCGCGTAATCGATGCCGAGCAGGCGGAGCACCTCGGCGTCCTCGGCCGTCTCCACGGCTTCCATGACCGTGGCGGTGCCGGCGCGCGCCGCCATCTCGGCGGTGCTCTGCACGATGATCTGCTTGAACGGATCGTGCGCGAGGCCGCGGCAGAAGGTGCCGGAGATCTTGAGAAAATCCGGATGTAGATCCTGGAACAGGTTCAGATTCGAAGAGCCCTCGCCGAAGTCGTCGAGCGCGATCTGGAAACCCCGCTCGCGCAGCCGCTGCAGGGTGGCGGCGAAGGCGCCGGGATTGACGATGGTCTGCTGCTCGGTGAGCTCGAGCACGATGTTGCTCTCCGTCATGCCCACGGCGCGCACCTCGTCGCACAGCCGGACGGCGAAGTCGGGGTTGGTCAGCGAGCGCGGCTGCACGTTGAGGAACGTGGTCACCACGTTGCCGAGCTGGATCACCTCGGCCAGGGCGGCGCGCACGCAGATCATGTCGGCCTCGAAGAGCAGCTCCTTCTGCGCCGCGTAGGCGAGGAAAACCGCCGGGCTGCCCAGGAGCGACTTCGCCGGACCGCGCGCCAGGCTCTCGACGCCGAAGACCTCGAAGCGCGGCGCTCCCTCCCGCAGCTTGACCACCGGCTGCAGGACGGCGCGGATGGGGTTGGCCGCCATGAAGTCCTCCAGCAGCTCGACCTGCTGCACCTCGCCTTCGCCGTCCGCGGCCGGCGGCAACAGCGCGGCGCGGCGCTCCAGCAGGTAGCCGCGCAGCCGCGAGAGGCCCTCGGACTTCTCCAGCACCGCGGTCACCCCGATGACGGAGCACAGGTCGCGCACCGCCTGGTCGACGTAGCCGCTCAGCACATACACCGCGGTGTCGGGAAAGTTGGCGGTGACGAAGCGTACGAGCCGCATGCCGTCGAGGCCACCGAGCTGCGAGACGGAGAGGTCCGTGATCACCACGTCGAAGCGGAAGCAGCGCAGCAGCGCCTCGGCGGCCTCGATCTCCCGGCAGGTGGTCAGCGCCAGGCCCGGCAGACGCAGATAGGCCGCCAGCGTGTCGACCACGATGGACTCGTCGTCAAGGATCAGTACCCGCAGCACGACCTCGGAATCCCCACGAAAATGAGTATTGCAACGACGGATTCGTGTGGCGGAGGGTAGCTTGCGGGAGGGGGGAAGTCAACCGACCGCCGGCGCGACGATCTGTCCCGCCCGCAAAAACCACAGCTCGAAGCGCGGGGCTTCCGCGAGCTCCAGCGCCTCCTGGACGGCCCGCAGGTACACGGCTCCCTGCGGCGCGTAGACGGCGGCGCGGTCGCGGATCTCGCCGGCGGCCTCCACGTCGTCCGTCTTGTAGTCCACGACCACGAGACGGCCGTCTCCGGGATCGCGGTAGAGCAGATCGATCGTCCCGGTGACGACGCCGACCGGGGAGCGATCCTCCTGCCGGGGAGGCAGCAGCACCGGCAGCTCGCGGGAGAGAATGTGCTCCCGCAGGCCCTGCAGCCGGCCGAGGAGGGGTCCCGCGGCGAAGGTCTCCACCAGGGCTTCCGCCACGGGGAGAGCCCGCGCCAGCCCGTCGCCCTGCGTCAGGGACGCCAGGTAGGCGGGGAGCAGGCCCCGCTGGCGGCGGGCCTCCGCCGGCGCCTCGGCTTCGAGATCCCACTCCTCCAAGGCCCGGTGCAAGGCGCCTCCGGCGGCCATGGCGACCTCGCGGTCCGGTCCGGGCTCCGGACGCGGCCTCTCCGGCGCCTCGCCGGCGAGTCTCTCCTCCTGCTGCTGGCGCAGGAGGGCGTGCGCTTCCTCGGAGGCGGTGCCGCCGTAGGGGCGCGACATGCGAGCCGCGGCGCGCAGGCGCGCGGCGCGCAGGGAGGCGGAGACGAGGGCGATCTCCTCCGGTCCCGGCAGGGAAGGGCGCTCCGGCTCGGCGGCCAGGCGGACCTCGTCGCCGGGACGCAGGGCGGGGAACTTCCACAGCGCCGCCGCGGCGTCGGAAAAGACCCAGGCGCGGTCTTCCCCGGCTTCGGCGGCCTCCCAACGGGCAGGGAGGCTCGCAGGGAGGTCGCGGCGGGAGAGGAGAAGGTCCATCTGGCTGCGGACCTGGTCCGCCGGCCGCGGCACGGCCTGTTGCGGCCAGATGCCGGTGAGGACGAGGCGGTCCTTGGCCCGCGTCATCGCCACGTAGAGCAGGCGCACCCGCTCGGCCGTCTCCACCTCGCGGCGGGCGGCGGCCACCTGGTCGAAGCCGAGGCTGGGCGCGCCGAAGAGCCGGATCTCGAAGCCGCCGGCCAGGCGTCCGGCCTCGGTGCCGGTGCCGCGCTCGGGCGGCGGCTGCTTGTGGAGCTGGACGAGATAGACGTGCTCGAAGTCGAGTCCCTTGGCGCCGTGGATGGTGAGCACCTGGACGGCGTCCTCGGCGCCGTCCTTGGGGCGCCCCTCCTCGGCCTCGCGGGACTCGGCCACGCTCTTGCGCAGGGCGCGGAGGATGGCCGTCACGTCGCCGCCGCCGTCCTCGATGGCGGCGAGGAGCTGGCGGAAGAAGCGGTCGAGGTTGGCCAGCCGGTAGGGGCCGAGATAGCGGGCGGCCTCGGTGGCCTCGATCAGGCTGAGCCGGCGCAGGCGCTCGACGAAGACGTCCGCCGGCTCGACGGCGAAGGAACGGCGCAGCACGGCCAGGTGCTCGACGGCGGCGAGCAGGCCCTTCTCCCATCCCTTGACCCGCTCGATGCCGGGCACGCCCCGCTGCACCGCCCGGGCCGCTCCCTCGACGGCTTCGCGCAGCTTGCCGAGCGCCTCGGGGGAGGGGGACCGCAGTTCGGTCATGTGGCGGGGGAACTGGCGATACCACAGCGGGATGAGGGCGGCGTCGGGCACGCCGACGGCGGCGGAGCGCAGCACGGTCAGCAGCGCCAGGTGGTCTCCGGGATCGAGCACGCAGCGCACCAGGGCGGCGGCCTCGATCACCTCACGGCGACGGTAGTACTGCTTGTCGCGGCCGACGGCGAAGGGCACCCGCGCCCGGCGCAGCTCCTCCAGATAGACGTCGAGGTCGCTCAAGCCGCGCAGCAGCACGGCCATCTCCCGCCAGGCCACGCCGTGCTCGGCGTGCAGCGCGCGCAGGTCCATGGCCAGGGCGGCGGCCTCGAGCTGCACGGCGTCGACGGAGGGCGTCCTCCAGGCTCCCCGCTCCTCGCCGCGCTGCCAGGAGACCCAGTGCTCGACCGGCGCCCAGCCGGCGGCGCCGCCGCGGCGGAAGCCGGGGTCCTCCCGCCTCCGGTCGCACGGCAGCAGGGGCTCGAACGGCGGCTGCACGCCCGCGCGCTCGCGCATCACCGGCTCGATCACGCGCGCCACCTCGTCGAGGACCGCCGGCACGGAGCGGAAGTTCTCCACCAGCGACATCACCTCGCCGCCGGCGCCGCGCACGAGGCCGACGAAGCCGTCGTAGGCGCGCAGGTCGGCGTTGCGCCAGCCGTAGATGGACTGCTTCGGATCGCCGACCAGGAAGAGGCCGGGGCGCTCCTCCGCGGCGCCGTCGAGGGCGAGCCAGCGGAGGATCTCGCACTGCGTGCGGTCGGTGTCCTGGAACTCGTCGACGAAGAGCTGATCGATGCGCCGCCGCACCTGGCGCCGCACCTCCGCATGGCGGGCGAGGAGCGACTCGGCGCCGGCGAGGAGGAAGTCGAAGGTGGCGATGCCGCGGCTGCGCAGCTCGCTCTCGACCCGCGCCAGCAGCGGGCGCAGGGCCTGGCGCCCATGGTCGAGCAGCACGGGATCGAGCTCCGCCAGGTGCGCGAGGAGGCCGGCGAGCCCACGGGACGCGGCGGCCAGCTCGGGCGCGGCGTCGCCGAGGAGCTCGGCTTCGGTCTTCTCCAGGCCGCCGGCCCAGCCTTTCAGATGGTTGACGAGATTGTCCGGCAGCAGCTCGGCCCGCCAGCCGGCGAGGACGGCGGGAGAGATCGCGGCCGGTTCCTCCAGCCGGGCGATCAGCACGCCGAGCGCCTGCTCGATCCTCTTCAGGTTCTTGAGCCGGGCCGGCACGGGACGGCGCGCGATCAGCTCGTGGACGGCGCGGCAGGCGCCGGCGAGGCGGAGGCGGAAGGCGCGCACGGCCTCGGGCGACAGGGGATCCTCGTCGAGAAATGCGGCGGGCAGCCCGTCGTTGAGCAGCGCGGTGAGGGCCTCGACGATCTCCTGCGGCCCGAAGCCGCGGGCGGCGAGCGCCAGCAGGTGCGGATCGCCGGGATCGCCGTAGCCCTGGCGCAGGGAGTCCTCCACCGTCTCGCGGACGACCTCCTCCAGCAGATGGCCGTCGGCGTCGATGGTCAGCTCGGGATGGACGCCCGCCTCCAGCGGATGATCGGCGAGGAGGCCGCGGCAGAAGGCGTGGATGGTGCGCACGGCCAGGTGATCGAGGGTGCCGAGGAGGGCCTGGGCGCGCCGCGCCCGCTCGGCGGCGGGCGGCAGCAGCGAGGCGTCCAGCCAGCGCGGCGCGGCGCCGCCGCCGGCG
>JBKPTH010000033.1:0-6498 GCA_046765915.1 Acidobacteriota bacterium
CGTCGATCCCCGCCGCGGGGCGCGCGGGGAGGGCGGCCTCGCCGCCGCCGCCCAGGCCCAGCGCCGGCCGCAGATAACGCCAGGCGAGGACCACCAGCAGCACGCCGAGCAGGAGCAGGAGGTTGCGCTGCCGGGAGGAGCTCACGACGCTCCTCCGGAAGCCGGCGGGACCGGCGCTGCCGGCACGCCGGCATCCTCCGACTCCTTGGCGAACAGGGTCGAGATCGCCAGGTCGATGCGCAGCTCCGGCCCCTCCGTGCCGCCGGCCAGCCGCACTTCGTCGAGCGACAGGAAGGAGCGGGAGACCTCGAGCAGGTTGATGAACTGGCGCAGCTCCACGTACGTGCCTTCCACCGAGAAGACGAACGACCGCTTGACGAGGCCGAACTCCTCGATGTCCTCCTCGGGATAGGTGATCGCGCGCGGCACCAGGCCGCTCTTCTGCGCCAGCTCCTTGACCTCGGAGGTGATGCCGGTGAGCCGCCGGCTGCGGGTGGAGAGGCGCTCGGCGTAGAGCTGCTCGACCTGCTGCTCGTTGGTGCGCACGCGGGCGAGCATCTCCTGCATGTTCCGTTGCTGGGCCGAAAGCTCGTGCAGTTGGCGCTTCTGCTGGTCCAGCGTCTCCTGCAGGGATTCGACCCTGCCGGCATAGCCGAGCTTGTAGACGGCGAAGGCGCCGGCGTTGGCGAGGAAGAAGACGAGCGCCGGCACCCAGACCCAGAGCCGCTGCCGCCAGATCTCGCCGGGCGATCTCACGGCCGGCCTCCGGAGGGCGGCGGCGCCGGGTTCTGGATCTCCGTCGCCGGCCCCTCCTCGATCTTCGGCGCCGCGGCCGCGGGCCCCGCCGGGCCGCCGCCAGGAATGTACTGCACGTTCAGCTCGAACCTCACCAGGTTGTTCTCCAGCCGCTCCTCGCGCGTCGGATTCGGATCCACGAAGGCGGGATGCGCGAACAGATTGTCTACGAATCGCAGCAGCGCTTCGTCGTTGCGGGTCTCGCCGGTGATCTGCAGCGGGATCTCGCCCTCCCGCCGCGGCTTGCCCCGCGCCGGCCGCGAACGCCCGGACGTCCCCGCCCCCGCCCCTTCGGCGCGCTCCTCCGCCTGCGGCGTCAGCCGGGTGAGGCGCACGTCGTTCGGCAGCACCTCGGCCAGGCGGTCGAGCAGCAGGCTCCAGGAGAAGGTACGCTCCTCGATTTTCTGGTTCAGGAAGTCGACCTGCTCGTTCTGCCGCACCAGGTCGATGTCGTCCAGGCGGCTCTGGAGCTGCGCCGCCGCCCGCTGCTGGCGCGCCACCTCCTGCTCGCCGCGCGCGATCTGCTGGCGTTTGTCGGCGGAGCTCGAGAGATAGCCCCAGAAGAGCGAGACGTTGCCCAGCAGGAGGAGGAAGCCGAGCGCCCAGAGGAGGAGCGCCACCCGCACGACGGGCCGGCTGTTGAGGAACGGCCGGCGGGCGAGGTTGAGGGGCTCCATGCGCTCGCGCCGGACGCTCGGCGCCGCCGCCGGCGCGGGCCGGGGCTGCGGGAGCTGCGGCTCGGCCGCGCCTTCGGGCGTCTGGTCCAGGGCGCTCACGCCACCTCCTGGCGGGCGGCGCCGAGCATGGGCGCGAGATCGCGCCAGGCGGGCACCGCCGCCTCCTCGGCGCGCAGCGGCGGCAGGTGCCGGCCGTCCAACGGCGCCGCCGGCGAGCCGAGCCCTTCCTCCAGGCGGTCGAGCCACGCCGGCTCGATCGCCGGCTCGGCGAGCAGCAGCACCGGACCGAGCCCGGCGCCCGGGAAGTGCTCGTCGAGGAAGTTGCGGGTGAGCTTGAGGTCGCGGCCGACGAAGCTCGCCCGCGCCGCCTCGGGCAGGTTGCCGGTGAAGCCCTTGTAGCGGTGGAGCACCGGCTCGTCCTGGCGGGCGAAGATCAGGGTGTAGCCCTCGCTCCCCACCACCACCAGGGCGGCGAAGGAGCCGGCGGGAATCGGCGCGATGGCCGCGAGCAGCGCCAGGCTGGTGTTCGTCACCTGGCCGATGCGCGTCCCGGCGGCGGCGAAGGCCTCCTCCACCTGGGCCAGCAACTGCTCGACGGCGAAGCCGAGGAGCAGGCGGCGGGGCTCTTCCTGGCCCGGGATCGGCGACACCTCGGTGGCGTCGATGCGCAGCTCGTCCACCCGGAAGGGCACCAGGCGCCGCAGCTTCCAGCGCAGCACCTCGTCGAGGGCGTCCGCCGCCCGCGGCAGGTCGCCGCTCTCGCTGAAGGTGACGCGCAGCCAGGTGTCGGGCAGCACCAGCGAGGCGTCCTTGACGCCGCCCGGAATGCCCGCCACCAGGCCGGCCACCAGCTCGCGGAACGCCGCCGGATCGCGCGGCGGACCGCCCAGCGGGCCGTGCTGGAAGGGATCGCGCGGCAACGCCGCCTCGCGCCAGGCGCGCAGCCGGAAGCCGTGGCGGTCGCGGACGAACTGCCCGTAGCGCAGCCGCTGGTCGTCCAGCGCGAAGACGTGCGGCGGCACCGGCACCGGCTCGAAGCCGAGCGGCCGTGCCCACCAGGCGCCGCGGCGCCCGCTAGTCGACGAAGGTGACTTTGTTGATCTCACGCAGAGTCGTCACTCCCCGGAAGACCATCTCGAGCGCCGACTCGCGCAGAAAGGTCATTCCCTCTTCCTTGGCGGCGCGCTTGATCTCGGAGGCCGGCCGGCGGTCCAGGATGAGCTCGCGGATGTGGTCTGAGAGATCGAGCAGCTCGGAGACGGCCACGCGCCCGTGAAATCCCGTGCCGTTGCACTCGATGCACCCTCTACCCTCGTAGAAGGTGAACTCGGAGTATACCGCCGGATCGAGGCTGCTCTCTTCGAGGACCTGCACCGGGATCTTCACCGGGTGCTTGCAGTGCAGGCAGATCTTGCGCACCAGGCGCTGGGCCAGCACGCAGTTGAGCGCCGAGACGAAGTTGTAGAGGTCCACGTCCATGTTGAGGAAGCGGCCGAGCACGTCCACCACGTTGTTGGCGTGCACCGTGGTGAACACCAGGTGGCCGGTGAGGGCCGACTGGATGGCGATCTGCGCCGTGTCCTGGTCGCGGATCTCGCCGACCATGATCTTGTCCGGATCGTGGCGCAGGATCGAGCGCAGGCCGCGGGCGAAGGTGAGCCCCTTCTTCTCGTTGACCGGGATCTGGGTGATCCCCTTCAACTGGTACTCGACCGGGTCCTCGATGGTGATGATCTTGTCCTCCGAGGACTGGATCTCCGACAGGCAGGCGTAGAGCGTCGTCGTCTTGCCGGAGCCGGTGGGGCCGGTGACCAGCACCATGCCGTAGGGCTCGCGGATGAACTTGCGCACCTTGTGCAGCGTCTCGCCGTCGAAGCCGAGGATGTCGAGGCGCAGGTTCTTGAACTCCTTGTCCATCGACTCCTTGTCGAGGATGCGGATGACGCAGTCCTCGCCGTGCACCGAGGGCATGATGGAGACGCGGAAGTCGATCGTCCGGCCCTTGAGACGCAGCTTGAAGCGGCCGTCCTGCGGGATGCGCTTCTCGGCGATGTCGAGCTCGGACATCACCTTGACGC
This sequence comes from Acidobacteriota bacterium, assembly GCA_046765915.1. Classification (GTDB taxonomy): domain Bacteria; phylum Acidobacteriota; class Thermoanaerobaculia; order Multivoradales; family UBA5704; genus DATARR01. The sequence continues at coordinate 3,551 of JBKPTH010000033.1, forward strand.
GGCTGATGATCGTCTGGTGATGGCGCTTGTCGATCGGCTCCATCGCCTGGTAGAGCACGCCGTCGATGCGGTACTTGATGATGACCTCGCTCTCGCGCGTCTCGATGTGGATGTCCGAGGCCCGCCGCTGGATGGCGTTGAACATCGTCGAGTCCACCAGCTTGATGATCGGGCTGGTGTCGGCGGTGATGCGGTCGATGGTGAGGACTTCCTCGCCTTCGTCGTCCTCCTGCACGAGCTGGATGCGGAAGTCCTCGCTGGCCTCGTCGAGCACGCGCTGGGCGCTCTCCGACTTCTGCAGGATCTCCTCGATGGACGAGCGCACCCCCACCTTGACCTCGACCGGCTGGCCGAGCAGCAGCTCGAGCTCGTCGATCTTCACCACGTCCGAGGGGTCCGCCATCACCACCGCCAGGCGGCCGTCGAGCTGCTCTTCGGGGATGAAGCCGTAGCGCAGCATGAGGTCGAACGGCACCCGGCGGAAGAGGTCGTTGTCGATCCGGAAGTGCGTCATGTCGACGAACTCGAGGCCGTAGCGGGCGGCGAAGGCCTCCGCCTCGCGCCGCTCGCCGGCCAGGCGCTCGCGCGCCTGCTCGACGGTCTCGGCCTCGAGCTCCTTCTCCTGCACCGCCGTCCTGCCGTTGATCACCGCCATTGCCAGACTCCTCGCATCTTTCTCCGCGATACCCGCCAGGGGCCTCGCCGCACCCCGGCAGGCCCTGTCAGCACAGTGTTAGAACTTCGACGACCCGATCATCGAGAACATCGGCAGATAGATCGAGATCAGCAGGATCGCGATGATGATGCCCATGAACACCAGCATCATCGGCTCGACCAGGCTCAACAGCCGCTGCATGCGGGTCTCGACCTGCTCGTCCAGGAACTCCGAGACGCTGTTCAACATGTCATCCAGTGAGCCGGTCGCCTCGCCGACCTTCACCATGTCGATCGACATGTCGAGGAAGACGCCGCTCTGCTCCAGCGCGGCGTAGAAGGGCTTGCCCTCCCGCACCATCTGGATCGTCGGCTCCAGCCGGTGGCGCACGAAGGCGTTGCCCACCGACGAGATGGCGATCTCGAAGGCGGGCACCAGCGGGATGCCTCCCGCCAGCAACGTCGAGAGCGAGCGAGAGAATTCCGACAGCGCGAAACGGTGCAGCACCGGCCCCATGAGCGGCATCCGCAGCTTCAGCCGGTCGATGGTCAGGCCGCCCGCCTCCGTGCGTCCCCAGGAGCGCAGCGCCAGCGCGCCGCCGGCGAGCAGCGCCAGCAGCAGCGGCCAGTTCGAGCTGACGAAGTTCGACAGCGACAGCACGATCTGCGTGATCAGCGGCAGGTCGGTTCCCAGCTCCGCGAAGAAACCCATGAACTTGGGCACCACGTAGATGGCCATGATGGCGATCATGCCGATCGACAGGCACACCAGGACGGCCGGGTAGATCAGCGCCGAGATGGCGCGCCGCCGCGCGTCGAGCACCAGCTTCATGTAGCGGATGAAGCGGCGGATGACCAGCTCCAGCTCGCCGCTGCGCTCCCCCGCCTTGAGCGACGAGGGGTAGAGCCGGGGGAAGAGGTCGCCGTGGGCGGCGAAGGCCTCGGAGAGGTCCGTGCCGCTCTTCACCCGGTCGCGGATGTCCGTCAGCACCGCCTTGAAGTGGAGGTTCTGCATCCGCTCCAGCATCAGGTCCAGCGCCTGCAGCAGGGGCAGGCCGGCCTTGAGCAGCGCCGCCAGCTCCTGGTTGAAGATCACGAACTCCTGCACCGGGATGCGCCGGCGCCCCATGCGGAAGGCGCTGAGGGCGCGGCCCGGCGAGACGCCGCGGCGCCGCACCTCGAAGAGGTGAAGCCCGCGTTTGCCCAGCTCGGTGCGCAGGGAGGTCTCGTCGCTGGCGGTGAAGACCTCCTCCAGCACCCGGCCGTCCGGCGTTCCCACTCGACAGGTGAACTGCATCGATCTCTCCTATCGCCCCTCTCGTAACGTCAGCACGACCATCAAGGCTTCCCGGCTGGCTTCGTTCTTGGCGAGGCCGAGGCTCATCGCCTGGTCCAGCCACAGGTTCAGATTGGTCAGGATGAGGTTCGTCTCCGGCCGTCCCTCGGCCTGCCGGGAGATGCTGAAGTTCGCCAGCTTCACCCGCTGGCCCTCCAGCAGGGTGCCGAAGCGGAAGCTCACCCGGTATTCCGGCCCCAGGTCGTAGACCACCCGCTGCCCCTCGGCGCCGCTGAGCTGGGCCTGCGCCTGCATCTCGTAGTTGTCATAGGCCAGCAGGTCGTGCAGCCGCTTGGTCAGCCAGTCCGGCAGGTCCGAGTGCTGGACCTGGCCCGACACCACGTTGCGGGTGGCGCGGACCACGAAGACTTCCAGCCGCAGCGGCAGCGCCGGGTGGTCGAGCTTGCGCAGCATCGGCACGATGCGGCGGATGGCCGCCTGCGTGTCGCGGATCACCAGGGTATTGCCGGCCGGCTGGTACTCGACGGTGCCCCGCGGCGACAGCAGAGGATAGATCAACGGCACGGCCTCGCTGGCCCGCTGGTGCTTGAAGGTGTAGGCGCGCACCACCACCTCGTCCGCCTGCGCCAGCAGGGGCGCGGCGAGGGCCAAAAGCAGCAGAAGGCTCGCGATGGAGCGGCGCACGAGAGACACGGAGATACTCAGAAGCTTACCGCGAGACGGCCGTCGGTCGCCGCGCGGGCCGGCGAGAGGGGCGAAGCCAGGCATCGCGGCACCGGTCAGACATCCAGGCTCTCGTCGAAGACCATGAAGACCGAGAGCCCCTCGCCGTCCATGTGGTAGACGCGGGCGCCCGGACGGTTCACCCCTTCGAGAGTGGGCGCCGGGGCCGCCACCGGGACAGGCGCCGCCGGGGTCTCGGCGGCCGGCTGCGGACCGGCGGGCCGGTTGCGCCCCGCCGTCAGGGCGGCCATGGCGAGCACCGCCGCGGCGGCCC
>JBKPTH010000034.1:0-30678 GCA_046765915.1 Acidobacteriota bacterium
CGACCGGCGAGTCGTCTTGGAGTACGTCTCGAAACCCGCCGCCAGAGCCAAAGTCTTCTGGTCGCGCATCCATCTCCTCCTCGGTCAGAGCAAGCCGTTGAGTACAGACCAAAAAACCGTCAGACTTGATCAGAGATTCCCTAAAAGTATGCCGCCCTCCGGGCTCCCGCTTGGGGACTGCTGAGTTGCGCCAAAGAGGAGGCCCCGACTTTTCACAAACCAGCCGCGCCAGCGAACCTTCGGGGGAGTCTGAGGACGCCTCCCCCGGCGAGATCTGAACGGGCTGAGTCTCCTTAGCTTCCGGAGCCGGTCCCCACTCCCGGAGTGGAACCGGGTTCAGGCTCAGTCTCCCCGGTGTAGTCAGCCTCGGCAGCCATCTTGGGATCGAGCACCTGCACCCGCTCGTCAGGAGAAGCCTCGAATATACGCGCGACGTTATTTGGACCGACGATCTCAGCGATCTTAGGCAGATACGAGCTCACCAGCTCGTTTACACGATTGGCGAACTCTTCTCCGCTGATGGTACCGGATCGTACCGCCTCGTCCAGTGGAGTCTTCTCCGCCAGCAGTTGAGCTCGCAGCCTTTCAAGGGCCGCAAGGGAATCTCCACCTTTGGCCGCAGTTGGGGCCGACGAGCGCACCATCTGCTCGAAGAGCAAGCTATCCGGATCGGCTCCGGATCCGCCTCCAGCAGCCATGGCCCCCATTGTAACTGGTTGGCACTTCTTCTTGCGGTTCGCCCAGTCCGTGTGAGTAGTGCCATAGGTGCCGAACAGGAAATGCGAGAGCCAGTACTTGTGGGCTCCCTTGACGGTCAGGGGCGTTCCATACGGGCTCGTGGCATAGAGCACCCGATTCGCCAGTTGGTAACAGACGCCTTCGATGCCATAGAGATTGATCCCACCATGGGCGTTTGAATTGTTCGGCTGACAGATGCACCGCGCGAAACCGCTATCGCCTTGAGCGGAACCCAGAGGTCTCGCGGTGGTCCCTGGCCCCGCTGGATGGCAGGCCCCCCAGCAGTACCAGTAGTCCGCCTTGGGAGGGCACTGGAAGGGTGACGGATAGTCCGTCACCCAAGTGTGATCGGCGCCCTGCCATGCGGAAAGCGGATTCGCCCATGCATAGAGTGTAGCCATCGAGAGCTCCCTCCTCGGCTTGTAGCGTCTTCTCAACTTTGAGCAGAATCGCGCCTCGTGTCAACACTCTTATGCACACCGCTCCATGAGCCGGTTTCGTCGCCGCGTACCCGGGGATCTCGACGCCGGAGGTGCACGTGGATAGGAACGACCTTGCCGCTTCGGAGACGACCCGCCGTTGGGCGCCTTCGAACCGTTGTCGCACACCGTCTGGGTCGTCTCTACGGACCCTTGGAGACACCGCCAGAGATCGAGGTTGCGGAGGCGTTTTCGCGATGCCTCCATAACCGCCATCCTTCGCGCCGTCCTTATTTTGCCGGCACGTAGATTCCCGGCACCCCTTCCTGGCCGGCGCTCTGGTTGAGCGCGGCCAGATCCTTCTGGAGCAACGCGTTGAGCTCGTTCTCCAAGCCCTCCAGCTCGGCGAGCTGGCCGGCGAAGACCTCGCGCATGCCCTGTGTGGGCGCGCCGTTGCCGCCGCTCGCCCAGGCCATCAACGGCGAGAGGCGGGAGTAGAGCTTGGAGCCGCCCCGCATCGCCAGGACGTCGTAGGAGACCTCGGCTTTGGGGTTGTGCATGCGCGCCTCCAGGTCGTCGAGCCTGGCGATGAGCGCCTGGGAGGCGTCGGCGAGGGGCTTGGCGCGCCCGTCCTTGGCCAGCAGCTCGTTGCGCTGCGCGAGCTGGCGGCGGACGGCCTGCAGGCGCACGACGTCGCGGGTGAGGCGGGTGACGGCGTCGCGCACCTGGAGGGTGAAGCGGAGCTGCGCTTCGAGGTCGGCCTGCGGCAGGGTGAGGCGCGGGTCCGGCCGCAGCACCAGGGGGGCCGTGGCGGTCTTGCCGTCCACGGTGAGGCGCACGGTGTAGTTGCCCGGCAGGGCGGCGGGTCCGGCGCCGGGATAGCCGCTGTCGAGCCGGGCGTTGGGGATCATCTCGGCGCCCTCCCAGGTGAGGTTCCACAGCGCCCGCTGCACGCCCTCACCCTTGGGCAGCGCCAGCCCCTTGAGCTGGTCGGTCTCGTCCTTCACGTACTCGTAGGCGCCGGTGGGCTCCTTGACCTTGCTGGAGAGGTTCGCCACCACGGCGCCGGAGGCGTCGAGCACCTGCAGGGCGACGTCGCCCTTGGGCTCCTTCTCCAGCCAGTAGTAGACGCGGGCGCCGCGCGGCGGGTTCTGGCCGGTCCAGGAATCGGCGGGGCCGCCGCGGAGCTCCCAGCGCACGGCTTCCGGCACGGCGAAGAGGTGGAAGCCGGCGGTCTTCGCCGCGGCGGGCAGCGGCTCGCGCACCACGGCGAGGTCGTCGAAGATCCACAGCGAGCGGCCGTGGGTGCCCACCACCAGCTCGTCGCCCTTCACCACCAGGTCGTGCACGGCGACGGTGGGCAGGTTGAGCTTGAGCGAACCCCAGGTGGCGCCGTCGTCGCGGGAGAAGGCGACGCCGCGCTCGGTGCCGAGATAGAGCGTGCCGCGGCGGGCGGGGTCCTCGCGCACGGCGTGGAGGTAGACGTCGCGCGGCAGTCCGGCGTCGAGGCGCTTCCAGGTGCGGCCGAGGTCGGTGGTCTTCCAGAGGTACGGCGCCGTGTCGTCCAGGCGGTGGGCGTCCACCACCAGGTAGGCGGTGCCGGCGTCGAAGTGGGAGGGCTCGATCATGTCCACCGTGCCCCATTCCGGAAGGCCGGGCACGGCGGCGGTGACGTTCTTCCAGGTCTTGCCGCCGTCCTCGGTGACGTGCACCAGGCCGTCGTCGCTGCCCGCCCAGATCAGGTCCTTCCGCACCGGCGACTCGGCGATGACGAAGACGGTGCAGTAGGTCTCGACGCCGGTGTTGTCGCCGGTGATGGGACCGCCGGACCACTTCTGCTTCGACTTGTCGTTGGTGGTCAGGTCGGGGCTGATGGCGGTCCAGGTCTGGCCGCCGTCGGCGGTGCGGAAGACGACGTTGGCGCCGTAGTAGACGACCTTGGGATCGTGCGGCGAGACGGCGAGGGGGGCCACCCACTGGAAGCGGTATTTCATGTCCTCGCCGCCGTGGCCCGAGGGGTTCTCGGGCCACGGGCTGACGTCGCGCTCCTCGCCGGTGCGGTGGTCGTAGCGGGAGAGGTAGCCGAGGTACTCGCCGGCGTAGACGACGTCGGGATCGGACGGATCGGAGACCACCCAGCCGGCCTCGCCGCCGCCGACGCCGTGCCAGAGGGAGTTGGGCAGGCCGCCGCGGGTGAGCGAATCGCTCGGCCCCTGCGCCGTGCCGATGTCCTGCAGCGGGCCGGCGACGTGGAAGGGCACGCGGTTGTCCGCCGACACGTGGTAGAACTGGCCGATGGGCAGCGGCGGATCGATCCAGGTCTCGCCGCCGTTGTTGGAGATGTAGACCCCGCCGTCGTCGGCGGCGATCATCCGCCTGGCGTTCAGGGGATCGATCCACACGTCGTGGAAGTCGCCGTGGGTGAGGCCCGGGGCGTTGAAGATCTCGAACGTCTTGCCGCCGTCGATGCTCTTCAGCATGGGCACGTTGGGGGCCCAGATCTCGTCCGGATTGGCCGGGCTCACCGTCAGGGTGGTGTAGTACCAGGCGCGCTGGCGGAGCTTGCGGTCGGCGGTGGCGAGGGTCCAGCTCTCGCCGCCGTCGTCGGAGCGGAAGAGGCCGCCCTTCTCCGCCTCGATCAACGCGTAGACGCGCCGGCCGTCCGAGGGCGCCACCGCGACGCCGACCTTGCCCCAGGTCCCCTCCGGCAGGCCGTTCTTCTCGAGCTGCTTCCAGGTGTCGCCGCCGTCGCGCGACACCCAGAGGCCGGAGCCCGGCCCGCCGCTCGTCATCTCCCACGGCCGCCGCCGCGCCTGCCACAGACCGGCGAAGACGACGTTGGGATTGGAGCGGTCGAGGGCCACCGAGGAGGCGCCGGTGTCGGCGTCCTTCTTCAGCACCTGCTGCCAGGTCTTGCCGCCGTCCCTGGTGCGATAGACGCCGCGCTCGGGATTGGGTCCGAAGGCGTGGCCGAGCACCGCGGCGAAGGCGACGTCGGCGTTCTTCGGATGCACCGCCAGCTCGCCGATCTGCCCCTCCTGCTTCCACACCTGCGTCCACGTCTTGCCGGCGTCGATCGACTTGTAGATGCCGTTGCCCGCGCCGACGTTGCCGCGGATGTTGGCCTCGCCGGAGCCGGCGTAGACGACGTTGGGATCGGAGGGCGCCACGGCGATCGAGCCCATGGAGGAGATCGGCTGCTCGTCGAAGACGGGGTTCCACGCCGCGCCGCCGTTGACCGATTTCCACACGCCGCCCGAGGCCGTGGCGGCGTAGTAGACGCTCGGGTCTCCCGGCACGCCGGTCGCCCGCGCCACGCGGCCGCCCCACGCCGGACCGATGAGCCGGTACTTGAGCGGCTTGAGCTCGGGCGGATCTTCGAGCCCCGCCGGCTTCGCGGTTGGCTTGGCGGCTGGCTTGGCCGGCGCGGCGAGGGCTGCGGCGGCGAGCAGGAGCGGGAGCAGGAAGGCGGCGAGGCAGCGGCGAGATTTACGTGCGGGCATGAGAACAGGCTCCTGAGAAAGAAAAGAGGCGGGGGGAGATTAGCGAAGGATGGGAGCAGGCGACAAGGGTTGGCGAGAATTTATCGGCGGTATGCCCTCCGAGCCCTCGCTACCCCGCCACCACCCGCCAGCTATGCGTCTTCGCCACCAGCCAGACGGGCACGCCGGCGGCGAGGCCCAGCTCGGCGACGGCGGCGGGGGTGAGGTGCGCGAGCCAGGGACCGACGCGGACGTAGACCGAGGTGCCGACGGGGATCAGCTCGTCGATGTGGCCCGCCACGGCGTTGCGCGCGGAGAGGCCGGCGGGCGGCGCGGTGGCGAGCAGCAGGTCCTCGGCGTCGATCGAGAGGACGAGCTCCGCATCCGTGGCGAGATCGGGAGTGTAGGGGATGGTCACCGTGCCGCCGCCGTCGAGGCGGACCTCGCTGGTGCCGCCGGCTTCGTCGTGGCGCACGAGGCGGGCCGCGGTCACGTTCTCCCAGCGGCGCTCGGGATCGAGGGCCAGCACCCGCGGCGCGAGCAGCGTCTGGCGCGCCGGCCCTACCGCCTCGACCCGTCCGGCGTCGAGCAGCACCACCTCGGAGGCGAGCACCAGCGCCTCCTGCTGGCTATGGGTCACCACGAGCAGCGGCACCTGCAGCTCCTCGCGCACGCGGCGGATGCCGGCCAGGGCCTTGCGCGCGCGCAGGGGATCGAGCCCCGCCGTGGGCTCGTCGAGCAGCAGCAGCCGCGGCCGCGCCAGCAGCGCCCGGGCGAGCGCCACCCTGCGGCGCTCGCCGCCGGAGAGGTGCCGCGGATACCGCGCCAGCAGCGGCTCGAGATCGAGCGATCCCACCAGCGTTTCGAAGTCGCGGTCGCCGGCGATCCTGCGCGAGCGGCCGAAGGTGAGATTGCGCAGCACGGAGAGATGCGGGAAGAGGGCGCCGTCCTGCGGCACGTAGCCGAGCCGGCGCCGCTCCGGCGGCAGGAAGATTCCCGCCGCGGTGTCCTGCAGCACCTCGCCGCCGACGGCGAGCCGGCCGCGGGCGCGCTTCAATCCGGCGATCGCTTCGAGCAGCGTCGTCTTGCCGGCTCCCGACGGTCCGAGCACCGCCGCCGCCTCGCCGAGGCGCGCCGCCACGGCGAGCGCGAAGCGGCCCTGGCGCAAGGCGAGATCGATCTCGATGAAACCGGAGCCGGGCACGGCGGGACGGCTCACTCCGCGAGGGTTCTCTCGCGCCGGTGCGCCATGACCTCGGCGACGGCGAGGGCCGCGGCGGCGAGCAGCGCGGAGATGCCGGCGAGCGTCAGCGCCTCGCGGTCCTGCCCCACCTGCACCCGCTGGTAGAGGGCGAGCGCCAGCGTCTGCGTGCGGCCCGGGATGTTGCCCGCCACCAGGATCGTGGCGCCGAACTCGCCGAGGGCGCGGGCGAAGGCGAGCACCGTGCCGGCCAGCAGGCCGCGCCAGGCGAGCGGCAGCTCGATCGCGAAGAAGGCGCGCACCGGGCCGTGGCCGAGCGTCCGCGCCACCGCCGGCAGGCGCGGGTCCACCTCCTCGAAGGCCGAGCGGGCGCTGCGCACGAGGAGCGGGAAGGCCACCACCGCCGAGGCGAGCACGACGGCGCGCCAGGTGAAGGCGACGTCGAGGCCGAACCGCTCATACAGCGGCCGGCCGAGGGGGCCGTTGCGGCCGAAGAGCAGCAGCAGCGCGAGGCCCACCGCCGTCGGCGGCAGCACCAGCGGCAGCGAGACCAGGGTCTCGATCACGGTCTTGCCCCGCCAGCCCGGGCGCGACAGGCCCCACGCCACGGCGATGCCGGGAACGAGGTTGAGCAGCGTGGCGGCCGCGGCCACGCCGAGGGTGAAGAGGACGAGCGGAACCGTGTCGGTGGAGGTCACCGCGAAGGATCATAGGGAGCGAAGCAAGAAGGGTCAAATCGGGGTTGGCGTCTAGACCTCCTGATAATCCGCCGCGCGGACTTCGACGAAATTACCCTTGGCGACCGCCTCGGGCGTTATGGCTCCGGCCTTCGGCTTGGGAATCTTCTGCAACGCGGTGCTCCAATCCGATTCGAAAATCTCAGCGTAGTAGCGCGCGATGTCAGGGTACTCGATCAATATGCCCGCCTCACGGTTGTTGCCGACTCCCGTTGCCGACCAGTTCTGAGAACTCACGAGTACGGCCTGTTTGTCCACCACGATGAGCTTGTTGTGGCAGTGCACGAAGCGCTTGAGATCGATATAGCGGAGATTCTCACCGAGCTTCAGGTTGAAGCTTTGCTCCAAGTTAGCAACGTTCTTCTTCTCCTTCTCGAAGTCGGCATCGTCGAAGAGCTTGCCCTGGATGATCCGCACGTCCAGCCCCGGATGCTTCTGTCTGGCCGTCTTGATGGCGGCGAGCAGCTTGACGATATCGGCTTGCTGACTGCGAACGTACTGCTGCTCGATATAGATGGACTTGGTGGCCGACTCCAGGAAGCCGGGTATCACTTGCATGTAATTGTCCGGGGACAACACCGGCGTCACCTTGATGGAGCCCTGCGGATTGAACCTCTTGCTGGGGAAGAGCTTGGGTGGCAGGAGCTCCGGAACGGCCTCGACGAGGTCGGGCTCGGGCCGCCTTCGCGGCTGCCGGCCAACAGCCTCGGCTCCGGCCGCGTCGAGCTCAAGCTTCATATCGCTTCGCAACACCTTCGAGAAGAAGGCCGCCAAGGGCTTGGAAAGGATGGCGACGCCCATGTCGCGATTGCCGGTTACGAAATGATCGGGATCACCGCCGTCCTTTTCGTTGAACGGGATGCTGTTCTTCGAGTAGTTCCCGCTCTGGACGAGCGTCCAAGTGCCATCGATGACGATCACCTTCTCGTGCGACGACGGGAAGTAGCTGACGTTCTTGCTGGCGCAAGAGGGCGCCGGCACGGTCTTGCAGCCGAACTTTGCGAGCTCCGCGAAGATCTTCTCCTCGACCTTGCCGTCGATGTCCAGCATCAGGGAGACCTTGACGCCGCGCTGGAGGGCATTCAGCAGGATGTCCTTCATATAACCAGCGCTGAAGTCATAGATGCCGATGATGATTTCCTTCTTGGCCGCATCCAGCAGGCGCCGGGTCACAGCGTACGTCGAATCCGGCGAGGCGTAGGCGATGAAATCGCTCTCCACCTCGAACGAGGGGACCTGCTTGATCTTCTTGTACGCCTTCAACGTGCAGTTGCGCGGCACCAGCTCCAGCGAGCCGGTGGCGCCGAGCGACTCGACTTCAGCATCTTCCGTCACCAGCAACGGCGACATGACGTTTCTCCTCTCGAAGAGAATGGCTCATTCAGGTCTGAACTTCTCCACCACCTGCGCCACCAGAGGGACCTGGAGCGTCTTCTTTCCGCTCCTGACCTCCAGGGTGTCGGGAATGCCTTTAGGCTTCTTCTCAAAGAAGGCGACGACCGCGTAGCTCTTTTCTCCCTTGCCGCCGACCTCATCGACCGTGATGCCATGCGCTCCAAGGTCGCGCAAGAGGTCGGAGTGCTTCTCGCGTGCGAGGTTCGCTGCTTTTTCACTTGCCACCAGGCACCACCTGTTCGCGTCCTTGCCGATTATTGCTTTGTCTTCTTCGCTGCCGCCTTCTTCTTCGACTTCGCCGCCTTCTTCGACTTCTTGGCGGATTTCTTCGCAGATTTTTTCGCTGGCTTCGCCTGCGGCCCACCTATCGTCTTGGTGACCAGCTTGACGCCGAGCGCCGCGAGCACCTCGTCGATCGGGTTGAAAACGCTGCCGCCGTTGGCCCCGGCGAAGTGCAGCCCGACGGCACGCCCGCTCGCCTGGTCCAGGACAAGCGAGCCGGAATCTCCCGGCTTGGTGTAGCGGGTGCACAGCACCTGGTCGACGAACCCCACCTCGCCGACCCCTTCGTAGTCGAGCACGAAGCGGAAATGTACGTCGCGGACCTCCCCCTTGGTCTTGTTGGTCGTCCGGCCGACCTTGACGACTTTCATCCCGCGCTGCGGCTTGATGGTACCCTTCGGAAAGCTCAGACCCTTGATCTCCGAGACCAGGTCGGCCAGGCGCGGGGCGGTCGGCTTGGCGATTGCGCAGTCTACATGATTGACGAAATCGCCGCCGGTGACGAACTTCTCGAAATCCACCAGCTTGGCCACGAGGTCCTCGGGCATCGATCCCTGGTCGGCATCGCCCGGATAGATGATGGCGTCTCCCTTCTTGGCCAAGCCGCTGCGGGCGAGCACGTGGCTGTTGCTCAGGAGGTGGAAGGCATCTCCCTTGGTGACGATGGCCCCCAACGTGCCCGCCGTGATGTCGACGTGGCCGATGCTGTTGCCGGGCTGTACCGGGTTCCTGACGGCGTTCACCTCGGGGCGGATCTTACCGAGGACCACCACGTCCGTCGGTATGGCTTCCGGCCCGCTCAGCGCCTCCGGCACCGTCGGCGGAATCACCCGGTCGGCACGCAGCTTCGCGAGCGACACCTTGCGCTCGACGTAGAAGGTCAGCGCGAGCTTTCCGGTGGGCTTCTTCTTGGTGAATTTCTCGCTGATGCCGAGCGCCACCACGTTGTTCGTGCCGATGATCCGGCGCATGGACCTGGCATGGGAGCTCGCGCCCACGCCGAGGGATTCGACCGCCGAGGGCGGCGCTTTCGTGAGCAGATCCAGCACGCGTTCAATCGTTTTCTCCGAGGCCATATCTCCTCCCTGCTGCGAGGTGTGGAGTGAGCGAATCAAGCCGACTCCAGCGGTTCTTCCCGGTCATTTCGCGCCCACATCGTAGCTCAGCTTCCGATGCGCTCTTGGAGGCGCTTCCTGGTTAGACGGACGGAAAAGACGAATTCTCAACGTAGCATCCGGCGATCCGATCTCTCCATTCCCGTCGAGCTGCCGGATCTGCTGGTCGTCCACGACGAGGAAATTGCGGACGTCCCCGGGCTCGTCGGGCCGCAACTGGTAGATCGCCACCTCCGGATCTCTCCGGTCGGGCCGCAGGAGGCTCCACCTGCCGTCGGACTCGACGGTGCGGTCGCCGTCCGGCGTTCCCAGGTAGGTCTCGACGAGCCGATAGGTGAAGTCTCCGTCAAAGAGGGTCAGCTCGGTGCGGATCCCCTGGCAGTCGGCGCAGGGCAGCACCCCTTCGTAGACGGCGAGGATCTTCTTGACCGATACGACGGGCGCTACCCGATCCTCGGCACTCGTCACCGTCGGGGCTACCCTGCCCGTCTGGCAGCCTGCGAGCGGCATGGCGAGGACGAGCGCGACGAAGCGCGCCTTCAACTTGGAACCTTCCATCCAACTTATTGTAACAGTTCAGGAAATATGCCTGAACCCCGCGATCGGCAACGGCACGCGCCGGCCCAGCCGCACGGGTCGACATCCTGAAGCTTCTCCGGATTGCGGCCTAGTATAACCCCGTCACTCCGATGGTCCGACCGCTCCGCCGCTCCAGTATGGATGAAGCCTCTCTCAAACAGCTTGTTCCAGCGAAAGGAGCCGAAAATCATGGTGGCCAACCCATCGCTCAGTCCTGCGTACCCGAATCGCCTCTCTCCGCGCACCCTCGGTCTCGCGTGTATCCTGGCGGCCTTGGTTACCGGGATCGGCAGCGGCCTCTGGGAGCTCGCGCGGCCGATCCTCACCAGCGGCGCCGCGTTCGCCGCCGCGCCGCCGGCCCAGCGGTGGGCGTATGGCCTGCTGCAGCTCGGGAAATCGGTGGGCTTTCTCGCCGGTTTGTTCGGCATCTTCCGGCTCGCGACGCGGCGCGGCCTCATCGTCAAGATCGTCATGGTCCTGGCGGTGGCGGGCGCCACGTTTTTCGCCGCCGTATGGCTGATGATGGCCTACACGGGCCAATTCACGCTGATCTACGTGCTGGGCGGGCTTTGGTACCAGATGCTGGCGCCCATCGCGCTCGGCATCGCCGCGCTGGCGGCTCGCCGCATCGCGGCCTGGCAGGGCGCCTGGCTCATCGCGGTCGGAATTCTCAACGCGATCATCTTCCCGCCGCTCGGACCGGCGGTGGCGCAGATCGTCCAAGGGATCATCTGGTTGCCGGTCGGCTGGTTCGTCTATCGGGACGCAGCGAAATGACGCGACTCCAACCGCGCCCAGCCGGAAGCGGCGACGCGCGTCGACCAAGGCATGGCCGCCGATTATATGGAGCGCCTTCTCCAGGCCACGAAAACGGCGATGCCGAGGAGCGATGCGGCGATGCCGCTGAGACCCGCCTCCGGACCGAACGCGCCGCCGGTCACTAGCGGCGGCCCGAGCTGGTGGATGGCAACCACGCTCGCGCCTTCCTTGTCGCCGCTGACGGGAAAACCGAAGACCGCGCCCTCGAAGAGATTCCACGCCACGTGCAGACCGATCGCCGCCGACAACCGGCCGGTCGCCAGGAACGCGGCGGCGAAGAGGAGCGCGTTGACGAGGAGCCCGAGCGTGCTCATCGCCGTCGCGTTGTCGTTGACCGCGTGCAGGAGCGCGAACACGGCCGACGATGCGAAGACGGCGACGGGCGGATTCAATCCTTCGGCGAGGTTCCGCAGATGATACCCGCGTGACACGAGCTCCTCGTAGACGCCGACGCACAGCACCTTGACGAGCGAGAACGACAGCGCGAGAGCAAGCGAGACGTCCGCGACGCGGATCATCAGGAAGCCGCTCACCTGAATCCAGCCTGCGGCGTATTCGGCGGCGAAGATCAGCGTCATCAGCAGCCCGCCGAGCGCGAAGCCCGAGCCTGAGGCCAGACCACCACGCACGATCGACGCGGCCGCAGAGCTCCGAGAACCGGCGGTGATCGAGCCAGCGCGCCGCGACGGCGATGCTGCCGATCACCGCGGCGGCGAGGAACGGGCCGGCGATCATGTTGATCACCCGGTCGTAGGCTTCGTGGCCGTATCCCGGCAGGAAGAGGCCGCGCCGGTGCAACGCCGTGAGCGGCTCGGCGATGCCGAAGATGGGGATCAGCGCCAGCGCCGCCATCAGCAAGGCCTGCAGGATCAGCCGCCAGCCGGCGCGGAGGCGCCCTTCCGCGGGATTCCAGAAAAGGGTCACGCGTGTGATACGAGCGGCGGGGCAGAAAAATTACGCCGGCCACCGCTCGATCGCACGGAGCTGGAGCTGCGAGAGAGATCAGTTGACGGTCATCGTCGCCGTTGCGGTGCAGATCAGGGCCTGCGTCGCAGTGTCCCTCACGATCACATCGGCAAGGAACTTACCCTTGATCGCCGTAGCCGTGGGAACGATGGTGTTTTCGAAGGAAGCGGCTACGCATCCGGTGGAAGTCTTGAAGATCTTCTTGCGCACCGTGACTTCCGTGAAGCCAGTGAGGTTGGAGGCCCAAGGAAACGTAAAGATCTCGGTCTCGGCGACGCTCAGGCAAGGCGAATAGCTGACGGTGAACGAAATATTGGCGCCGTTCGTCGCCGTGTTGGGCGAGATGGTCAGCGTGCACGTGGTCGGCCCTGCCGCCAGAGCAGCAGGCGCCGTGGAAAGCATCACACCGGTGTTCGTCCTCCTCTCTGTCTTCGGGGCGCTCGCCTGCGCCTGTGGCGCCTGGGCCACCGCCGCCAAGGAAACTGCAAAGACCGCCAGCAGGACCGAGCAGATCAATGCTTTCATGGCTATCTCCTTTTGAACTCGTTTTATATATAGTACAACTAAACAACTTCGTGTTCAAGGGCTACATTGACACCATGAACGGCAAGATTACGCGCCGCGCCGGGCCTGCTAGGATCGAGCGCAAGGAGATCCATCATGTTCGTCGGACACCACGCTGTCGGACTGGCCGGCAGGTCGAAGACGCCGCGGATCTCCCTCGGCACCTGGCTCATGGCGGTGCAGCTCCTCGACCTGCTGTGGCCGGTCTTCCTGCTCCTGGGCTGGGAGCACGTGCGGATCGTGCCGGGCATCACCAGGCTCACTCCGCTCGACTTCTACGACTACCCCATCACTCACAGCCTGGTCGGCGCGCTCGGCTGGTCGGTCCTCTTCGCGCTCGGCTACCTGGCGTTCGGCAAGGCCGAGGCGGCGTTGCGGCGGCGCGGCGCGCTCCTCCTCGGCGCGGGAGTTTTCAGCCACTGGATCCTCGACTTCCTGGTGCACCGCCCCGACCTGCCCATCCTGCCGGACGGCCCTGCCGTCGGTCTCGGCCTGTGGAACGTCCCCTGGATCGCCCTGCCGCTGGAGACGGCGCTCTACGCCATCGGGATCTTTCTTTACGTGCGCGCCACGCGGCCGCGCGACGCCATCGGCCGCTGGGGAATGTGGTCCCTGCTCGCGTTGCTGTTCCTCCTCTGGATCGCCAGCCTGCTCGGACCGCCGCCGCCGAACGAGCGGGTGCTCGCGTGGACGGCCCTCGCCGCCTGGAGCTTCATTCCTTGGGCCTGGTGGACGGACCGGCACCGGACCGCGAACGCGTAGCGGCGGCTCTGCCCGGCCGCTTGCGCTCGTCCTCGTCCCCCGGGTTGTCCGCTGCCCAGTGGAACCGATGCAGCAGCCGGTGGGCTACGGGCGCCGCGATGAGCCCGGCGACGGTGATGAAGAGCAGCCCGGCGTAGAGCGCGTAGAAACCGGCGAACAGCTTGCCCGCGGGCGTCCGCAGAGCGTCGACCGGTCCCATGCCTCCCAGCAGCATGGCGGCATTCAGAAAGCCGTCCAGCCAGGAGAGTCCCTCGAGAAGGTGATATCCCGCCATGCCGATCAGCAGGGAAACGCCGACGAGGCCGAGGGCCGCGGCAGCATGGCGGAGGACCCGGCGGATGAAGACCGCGCGGGGAACGAGGGGCTGGCCGCGGTGCTCGTAGATCAGCGACATTTTTTCAGCGTCTTTCCAGCGTCACCGGTTGAACGGGTATTCGTTGATCCAGTGGAAGCCGCGGTTGAGGAGCAGGAAATCGGCTTGGCGTCCAGGCGGAGGCTGATGCGGACATTTCGGCCGTCCAGCTTTCCCGCGAGGGCGAGGCGGCCCGGTCCGAGCCGCTCGTAGGAGAGGGCGGATTTCCACTTCGGATCCTCGCGTTTGGTCAGCTCGAGCAATGGCGACGTCCCCTCGATCGGCGCTGGCTCAGGCGACTCCTCCCGGGCGTAGATCCTCTCGCTGATCATCGGATTTCCTCCTGCACCCATGTCCGCGCTGACTCTTGGATGGTAGCACGCAGGCTGGTGACAGCTCGCTGCAGGTTCCAGATTTGGAACCGCCCTGGGCGTGCCGGGTTGCAGAAATGGAACCGGCAATGGAGACACTTGAAAGGGATCCTTTGTTCTGAATCACTTGCGGTTCGTCTCGGCTTGGTCCGGGATCTGCACCTGTCCGGTGACTCGTTTTCAGCCGGGAAGAGCACTTTAGCTGTATCTATTCGGGAGGGAGCTATGTCACAGCGACGGTGGTGGCTGTTGTTGATGGTTCTTTGCATCTTCGCCGGCCCGGCTTTCGGGCAGGCCGTGACGATCGAATGGGTCGACAACTCCGGCCAGCCGATCTCACAAGCCTACGAATTCTCGTCTGTCCGGCTCCGCGCCACGGACGCCGGCTCGGCCGGCCTGGGCTCACTTTCCGTGCGGGTCACCTCCGACCTGCGTGGCGACGAGGAGTGGGTCACCCTATGGGAAGACGCGAATAATCCCGGTGTCTTCATCAGCAGTGCCTACGCGCTCTCTCTCCCCGGCACGCTTGCGACCGATCCGCCTGCGCAGGACGGCTGGCTCGAGGTCACCGAGAACCCGGGGCCGCCCCTCCAGCGCGACACGATCCGCGCGTTCCTCGAGAGCTGCTCCACCCCGCCCTGTCCCACGGACGCCGTGCCGATGATCGGCTCCACGATCCGGCTGACCGACTCCGAGCGGGTGGACGTCGACCAAGCGGTTCCCGGCAGCCCGCTGTACATCGCGGTGAGGGATCACGGGGCTCCTTACTGGGCTCCGACCACGGCCACGGTGGTGACCCAGGGCGGTGATTCCGAGACCGTGAGCCTGCCGCCCGACTTCAGCGATCCCTACATTCCGATCAACGCTTTCCGGCAGAGCATCGACGTCGAAATAGGCCCCGCCGTCCCGGGCGACGGAGTGCTCCAGGTCCAGGACCTGGACACCATCACCGCAAGCCATCCGGATCCCCTGGGCCTCTCTTCCTCGACCGACAGCGCCGTCGTCGACACGAGACCGATCAGGTTCCTCGACCGCTTCGGGACCGCGGTCGACGCCTTGATGGTCGGCGGCGACATCCGCGTGCGTGCGGTCTATCCGGCCGGCAACTTGAACCCCGCAGAGGCCGACACCGTGACCATCGACGTGCGCTCCCGGCAGTCCACCGGCAGCGTGCGGGACACCGAGACGCTCCAGCTCTTCGAGACCGGACCCAACACCGCCGTCTTCACCGGCACCATGCCGAGCCGGGCACACTACTTTACCGTGGTCGGCGACGGCGTGCTCCAGGTCTGGCGCACCAACGACCAGAACGACACGGTCGAGGCCGAGTTGGGCGCCATCACCGCCACCGCCACGCTGATCCCGGGCTTCATCCGTATCGTCGACGCGTCCGGCGCCGACGTGACCGGCATCCCCGAAGGCGGCACGGTCTACCTTCGCGTGGAGTACGAAGACGGCAACGATCCGATGTATCAGGGCTACTTGCAGGTCCGGGTCCTTTCCGTGACCACCGGCGACGAACAGTACGTCGCCATGTGGGAGACCGGTCCCGACACCGCGGTCTTTACGGGCTCGCTGCCGACCGTGATCGCGGCCTCCCCCGTTCCCCTCAACGGACAGCTCGAGACCCAGTCCGGCGAGACGATCCGGGCCAGCCTCGACCATTACTTCGGGTCGGCCGTCGACCTCGCCGTGATCGAATTCGTCAACGATCCGCCGGCTGCGATGGACGACACCGCGTATGTAGCGGAGGATTCGGCCGTCATGATCGACGTGCTGGCGAATGACAACGACGTCGATGGCGACTCGCTCTCTATCACCGCAGTCACCCAGGGGAGCAACGGAGCGGTGACTTTCAACGCCAGCTCCGTCACCTACACGCCGAACGCCAATTTCAACGGTTCAGATTCGTTCACGTATTCGATCAGCGACGGCAACGGCGGCAGCGCGACCGCCACGGTTTCGATCATCGTCAATGCCGTCAACGATTCACCCGTCGCGGCGAACGATTCCAAGACGACCGCGGAAGACACCGCCACGACGATCAGCGTTCTGACCAACGACAGCGACCTGGACGGGGATACGCTTTCGATCACTGCCGTCACCCAGGGCGCGCGAGGTTCAGTAACCTTTACCGGCAGCTCCGTCACCTACACCCCGGCCGCCAACGCCAACGGGTCCGACTCCTTCACCTACACGATTGGAGACGGCCATGGCGGGAGCGCGACGGCGACCGTTTCCATCACCATCACCGCGGTCAACGACGCTCCCGACGCGGTGAACGACTCCACGGCAACCAACGAGGACGCGGCGGTAATCATCTCCGTTCTCGTCAACGACGCCGATGTGGACGGCGAGGCGGTCATCCTTACCGGTGTGACCCAGGGGACCCGCGGCTCGGTCGCGCAGAATGGAAACGGCACCGTCACCTACACGCCGAATCCGAACACCTTCGGCGCCGACGCCTTCACCTATACCGTGCGCGACGCCGCCGGCCTGACCGACACCGCGGCCGTCAACGTCAACGTAGCGCCAGTCAACGATCCGCCGGATGCGATCAACGACAGCGCCACCGCCAACGAGGGGAGCAACGTCGCGATCGCGGTCCTCGCGAACGACACGGATCTCGAGGGCAATACCCTGACCGTCACCGCCGCCTCGACGCCGGCCCATGGCGCGGCGACGATCAACGGCAACGGCACGGTCACCTATACGCCGGTGCCGACCTACAGCGGCTCCGACAGCTTCACCTACACGATCAGCGACGGCGCGGCCACGGACACCGCCACGGTCAGCGTTCAGGTGAAGGACACCATCGGCAACGTCGCGGTGCTGGGCACCCACAGCGTCTGGATCCAGAGCGGCGCTGACGTGCTCTCGGGCGACGTCGTCGCCAACGAAGCCGGCAGCGCGCCCTTCCTCGGCTCGGCCGAGGTGAGCATCGGCGGCGGCGGCGCGAGCACGGCGGCCGGCTGGGACGTCCAAGGCAACCGCGTGACCGTCGCGAGCGGCGCCAGCGTGGCGAGCGACGTCTACTACAACCAGCTCACCAACAACGGCAGCATCGGCGGCGCGCAGTACACGCCGCTGAGCCTCCCGGTCTTCGCCGCCCTGCCGGCGTTCCAGAGCGCTTCGCCGGGGAGCACCGACGTCAACGTCGCCATCAACGGCAGCCAGACCCTGGCGCCGGGAAGCTACCGCGATCTCATCGTCGGACGGAAAGCAACGGTGACCTTCACCGGCGGCACCTACCACTTCCGTTCGATCCAGGTCGATCGCGAGGCCAGGTTGTTCTTCTCCGCCGCCAGCGGGATCCGGGTGCAGCAGAAGCTGAGCACCGGCGTTACGGTCACCATCGGACCGGGCTCCGGCTCTTCGGCCACGGCAGCCTCCATCGTCTTCTACGTCGGAGGAACCAACGGCACGAGCGGCACTCTGGCCGCGACTCCGAAGGCGGTCGAGGTCGGCTCC
Organism: Acidobacteriota bacterium; assembly: GCA_046765915.1. Taxonomy (GTDB): domain Bacteria; phylum Acidobacteriota; class Thermoanaerobaculia; order Multivoradales; family UBA5704; genus DATARR01. The sequence continues at coordinate 17,254 of JBKPTH010000034.1, forward strand.
GATAACGTCGTATCGGCCAACATCTATGCTCCGAACGGCACGCTCTGGCTGAAGGACCACGCGCAGGCCACGGGCTCGTTCCTCGGCCGCGACGTGAATGTCGGAGGTAATGTTCAGGTCAGCCTGATGAGCGCCTGGTAGCGCGCTTTCTTTTTTCCCTCCTCTCCCCAGGGGAGAGGAGGGCTGTCCTTGATGTACAATCTCTTCGTGCCAATCCATTGATTTGATCGAGGGTGATGCCGTCGTGCCGTGGGATTCGAGGGCGTACCGTTCTTTTCACAGGAGACCATCCCATGAAAGGCCGGACGACACTGGCCCCCCTCGCGCTCGGCACGCTGCTGGTGCTGGGAATCCCTCCGGTCCTGCTGTTGACGACCCTCTCTTCCTCGGCGGATGAGCCCGCCGCCGCGGCCGCCAGGGACCCGCTGCGCGCTCTCGTCGCCCGGCAGTCCAACCTGGACCTCTTCTACCTCGGCTGGCAGAAGCGGTATCTCGCGCGCGGCGGCGACCGCAACGTGGACGTCCCCGTCGCCTGGGCGCGAGCCCTCTCCACGGAGCCCAGCCAGGCCCGCGGCCGGGTCCATCTCGACCTGATCGGCGGCACCGTGCGCGCCGAGGTCCGGGGCCTGGACGGCCAACCGGCCGACCTCTGGCTGGTGGACAACCGGGAGGGACCCGGCATGACGGTGCGGCCGCAGCCGGGCGATCGGATGATCAAGCTCGGCTCGCTGCGGACGGTGGGCGGCGTCGCCACGGTCTCGGCCGCGCTCGCGCCGCGCTTCTTCCGCGGCTTCGAGCTCGATCTCGCGGTGGTCTCGCGGTCCGGCCGGACGCCGGCGGAGAGCAGCGTCCTGGTGGGCGCGCGGCCTTACTTCGAGCGCCTCTATACCCGCACCCGCGTGGACGGGGAGACGAGGCGCGAGAGGAACGCCCGGCTGTTCGGGCCGGACTCCCTGCTGGCCTGGCTGAGCCCGCGCGCGGCGGAAGCCGGCCCGACGGAGGTCCTCGTCGACCACGGACTGGTGAGCCAGGCGGTCGGCGCCGGCGCGGACCTCTTCTTCCGCGGCACTTTCGGCGGCAACGGACGCACCTGCGCCACCTGCCACCGGGCGGACAACAATCTCGGGCTCGATCTCGATTTCGTCTCGGCGCTGCCCGCCGGCGACAAGCTGTTCATCGCCGAGCTGCCGCCCGAAGCCGGCGGCGTGCCGGGCCTCGAGCGGCCGTCGCTGATGCGCGGCCACGCCCAGATCCTGATGAACGTCGACGGTTTCGAGAATCCGACGAGCAAGTTCGTCATGCGCGGGGTGCCGCACGCGCTCTCCCTCGCCACCTCGATCGGCGAGCCCCAGAGCACGGGCTGGGGCGGCGACGTCGGCACGCTGCGCCTGCTCGCGGCCGCGGCCGTCAAGCAGCACTTCACCAGGCGCCTCAACCGGGCGGAAGGCACGGACTTCGTGCCGCCGACGGACGCCGAGCTCGACGACATGGAAGCCTTCATGCTGGCCGGCGGCCGCCTCAACAACCTCGACAACCTCTTCAACGTCACGTTCACCAACGCCGCCGCCCAGGCGGGCAAGCTCCAGTTCCTGAGAGTCGGCTGCAACGGCTGCCATTTCAACGCCGGCGCCACCTTCCCCGGCAACTTCAATCCCAACTTCCGGCACGGCGTCGAACTAGCCGCCGATCCCAGCCAGGCGACCGAGCCGCATCCGCACGACGGCGGCTTCGGCGCGGCGGTCAATCCCAATCTGGACTGCGACGGCGACCGCACGCTCGACTGCTTCGGCAACGGCACCTTCAACGTACCGCCGCTGATCGAGGCGGCCGACACCGAGCCGTTCTTCCACAACAACAGCGCCGTCACCCTGGAGGAGGCGGTGACGCATTACACCACCGAGGCCTTCGGCCGGGCGGAAGGATTCACCCTGACGTTGTCGCAGAAGGACATCCTCGACATCAGCGCTTTCCTGCGCGTGCTCAACGCGGCGTTCAACTCCGCGATCTCCATCCAGCGCAACAACGCCGCCTTGACGCTGGAGAAGAGCAACGGCGGCACGCGCGAGACGGTCAACATGCTGCTCGCTCTCTCCAGCAGCGAAGCCATGGACGCCATCGAAGTGCTCAGCGCGCGGAAGCTGAATGGGTCCTCGGTCACGCTGCTCAAGAACGCCATCGCGAAGAACAGCGGCGCCATCGCCGCCCGATCGTCGAAGGTCCGCCAGGGACTGATCCAAAGGGCCCTCAACGATCTCAAGGCGGCCAAGGCCAAGCTCGGCAAAGGCGTGGACTTCACACTCGGCGAGGGAAATCTGCTGTTCTGACCCTCACCGGTTGAACGGGTATTCGTTGATCCAGTGGAAGCCGCGGTCGACGAGCAGGAAGTCCGGCTTCGCCTCCCGACGGAGCCGGGCCTGGATCTTCTTGCCGTCCAGCGTTCCCGCCAGCGCGAGGAGCCCCGGGCCGGTGTGCTTGTAGGTGAGAGCGGCCTTCCATTTCGGATCGTCGCGCTTCGTCAGCTCGAGCAACTGTTTCTGAGCATCCAGATTGAGGCCGTAGCGGACCCGGTGCTGGTTCATGAGCTGGACGGCGACCGTCTGGGGGTAATTGAAGATCACGCGCTGCCAGCGGCCCTCGTCCGTGATCAGCGGCGGCCGCACCTGACCGTCGACCATGAGCTCCTCGACGTTCCAGATGCCGTAGAGGGGCGGCTTGGGTGCCTCGTCGCCATACTCCTGCATGCCCTCGTAGGACTGGGACAGGGCGAATCCGGCAATGCCCAGGAGGAGGAACGTGCGGCAGGCCAGCGCGCCGCGGTTGAGCCAGACGTTGCGGAAGAGCGGCCGGATCTCGGCGGGCTTCGCCGGGCGGTTGAACAGGAAGAAGTCGGCGAGCCGGCGCGCGTCTGGCAACACCAGGAAGATGGCCATGAGCAGCAGGTGGGATGAGTAGAGCTTCACCGGCACGTCGTAGCTGAAGTTGAGCATGACGACGTTGCCGACGACGCCGATGCAAACGAGCGCGCCGAGCAGCACGGTGCGGCGGCCGAGGAGGAGCAGGCCGCCGAGCATCTCGGCGGCGCCGGAGAAGAACTCGTAGGCCCGCGAGGCGCCGATGAACGTCCACAGGAGCCCCATCGGCGAAGCGTCGCCGAACGGCTGCAACAGACGGTCGATGGAAGGGGACGGGAACTGTGAGGGGATCACTTTGTAGGCGCCGTAAGAGACCATCGACACGGCGAGGAAGAAGCGGACGTAGATGCGCAGCCACTCGTGGAGCCGCGTGTAATTGGCGCGCTTGCGGTCGAGGAGCGTCCAGACGAGCGCCGCCGCCGCGGCCAGCACCGCGAAGCAGAACGCCACCATGTAGTCGTACGTCGTATCGCCGCTGCCGTTGGTGAAGACGGTGATCTCCACCCCGAACACGTGCTTGCCGACCCAGGTCGCGAGCGCGTGCAGGAGGTTCTGGTAGGGGCCGCCGATCTTGTCGACGAACGGGATGTACTCCAGCGGAAAGGGGAAGATGTAGAGGAAGAAATAGGAGCAGACGAAGCGGAAGGCGATTCGTGTGGCGAGTCCCCACTGGATGGGGACGATGCTCTGCGTCTCGGCGGCCGTGGGCTCAGGCGCCTCCACCTCGGCGTGGGCTCGTTCGGCGATCATGGTCTCCTCCTGCAACCATGATAACCGACGAGGGAGGCCTCAAAGAACAGGGCGGCCACAGAGGGCCGCCCCCACATCGATCATGGTGAAGGCTACTGCACCCGCACCGTCCGCGCCACGCTGATGCTCACCTTGCCGCCCAGCGGCAGGGAGTTGACGATCTCCAGCCGGTAGCGTCCCGCGGTTGCGACGGCGGTATCGAGACCCGAGGCCGAGACGCCGGGGATGAGCGCGCCGCCGGTCGAGAGCAGCGTGCCGGCGGGATCGAGGAGCCGCACGGTGAGCGGCGCGGGTGCCCCTTCGACGAGCACGGAGACCGCCGCGTCGCCGGGCTTGACCTCGACCGTGCGCACCAGCAGCGGACCTTCGGTCGCGCTGCCGGTGGAGGTCTCGGTCTGCGAGCGGTACTCGACCGCCGCGGGATTGGCGCCGCTGCCCGACGCGCAGTCGAGCCGGAAGCCGTCCACGATCACCGTGCCGGAGACGTGGACGATCTTCAGCTCGTGCTGGCCTGGGCCCAGGTTCGAGAAGGTCACCGCCTGCCCGAAGCTCGCCGCGCCGCCGTAGTTGATCGTCTGGCGCTTGATGCCATCCAGATAGACGTCTGCGGTGCCGCCGCTCGGGGTCAGACCGTAGAGATAGGTGATGTCGCGGGCGTCGAAGACGATACGCGCCGCGGCGCCGTTCTTGTTGTTGCCGACGCGCCGCGAATAGCCGCCGCCGGTGGCCGCCGGATCGCTCTTGCGGTGCCAGCCGCCGGTGTACTCGATCGACGCATCGCTGTCGTCCAGCTCGCCGCAGAAGCGGCAGACGTCGCCCTGCTGGTCGGCGCCCAGGAGCTCGACGTTGGTCAGCGTCACGTCGTCGAACCAGAAGCCGATGAGAGAGGCGCTGGTGTCCGTCGCGTAGCCGACGTCGAGCCGCAGCGGCCGGCCGGCGCGGCCCGCGGCGCCGAGGTCCGCGGCCGTCCAGGTGCTCTGCAGCCAGGCCGGACCAGGACCCGCCCAGCCCGGCTGGCCCGCCGTCACGCAGGCGCCGTTGGGACCGCTCGCGAGATAGGTGCGGCCGCCGCTGGGAGCGACCGGCGTGCGGCTGCCGTCCGCGGGATCGAAGAGGGCGAGGTTGGCGCGGTCGAACCAGGAAGTGGCGGGATCGGTCGTCGCGCTCGGCGGCTCGATCTGAAACTGGTTGTAGAGCGACAGGGTCGAGGCCGGAGTCAGGCGGAAGATCGGCGAGCGGATCTCGTCGCAGGCATTGTCGGCGAGCGACGAGGAGGCGACGTAGGCGCTGCTCAGGTTGGCGCCGCCGCCGGTGGTCGCAGGGGCGAAGGTGCCGCGAGCGGTGTGCCAGCCGTCGAGCCCCTGCTCGAAGGACCAGGTCTTGCTCGCGGTGAGCGTGAAGTCGTGCTCGGCCTCGCCGAAGCGCACGGTGAAGGAGCGCGCGAGCCCCACCGCCGCCAGCTCGTCGGAGGTCACCTCGATCGTCAGCTCCAGCACCTCGCCCGGCGCCATGCCCTGGGCGATGACGGAGAGGACTCCCTGGGCCGTGGAGCACGAGGCCGTGCTGGCGGCGATCGCCACCGGCAGGCGCGGCAGCTTGAAGTTCGGGTTCGAAGAGACGACGCGCGAGATGCGGAGATTCGTCAGGTTGCGGTCGCCGGCGTTCTGCACCGTGAAGCGCACGCGCCCGGTCTCGCAGTTGTCGAGGAACTCGTCGCCGTCGCCGCCGCTGACCGACAGCGCCACGCTCGCCGGATCGATCCGCAGGTTGGCGCCGGCGGCCGGCGAGGGCGGCGTGCCGCACTCGCTGCAGTCGACGTCGGCGGCGGCGGCGAGCTGCTGCCAGCGCACGCTCAGGCGATCGGCGTTGCGCACACCGATGCGGCCGTCGCCGGCCACGGGCGCCGCGCCGCTCGTCCGCAGCGTGCCGGTGTAGCGGCCCGAGCCGGGCGGCGTCTCGACGAGTGCCAACGTCTCCCCGGCCGGCTCGCCGACCGAGGTGACGGTGACGACCTGCTGGCCGGCGCCGACGATCGCGGTCTGCAGCGACACGTTCACCGCGTCGTCGCAGCCATAGCTGGCGCGGTCGAGCGAGAGGATCGGATCGAAGGTCTTCACCATCTCCCAGATGCCGCGGCCATGGCTGGCGGCGCGCAGGCGCTTGGGAGCGGTGGCGTTGGTGAACTGCAGCATGTTCACCGAGACGTGCGGCAGCATGCCGTTGTTGATCCGCCGCCAGGTGTTGCCGCTCCAGGCGGCGGTGTTGACGTAGACGCCGCTGTCGGAGGCGACGTAGGCCTCGTTCGTCTCCCCGGCGTTGGGGTTCACCGCCACGCTGTTGAACGGCTCGTCGGGCAGCGCCCCGGAGACGTCGGACCAGGTGGCGCCGCCGTCCAGCGAGCGGAAGATGTGCCCCGGGATCGCCGGCGCGGTCGAGGCGTTGAAGGCGCTGTAGGTGACGAGGACCTTATTGGCATCGGCGGGGTCGGTGTCGATCCAGGTCACCACGCGCCCGGTGATCGGCGAGCTCACGGGCAGCGGCGCCTTGGTGAGGTCGGTCCAGGTGAGGCCGCCGTCGGCCGTCCGCCAGATGCGGCCGGTGGAGGTGCCGAGATAGATGATCTGCGACATCGCCGGCACGCCGCCCACCGGGCTGGCCTTCGGCGTGTGGATGAAGCTGATGTAGGCGCGGGAGCTGGTGGCGCCCTTGATGAAATCGCCGTTGACGCCGTCGCTGGCGATGCGCACCCACACCGGGCTGGCGGCGGAGGCCGCGACGTTGCGGTACAGGTAGCTGGTGCCGACGTACATCACGTCCTGGTTGTGCTCGTCGAGCATGTACCAGGCGATGAAGGCGGTGTGGCTGTCCGGCACGCAGGCGGCGACCAGGTTGCAGTTCACCGTGCAGCCGCCGAAGTTCTCCATGCACTTCTCGAGCGGGAAGCTGGCGCCGCCGTCGTCGGAATGGCGGATGGCGGCGTAGACGTACTCCTCGTAGGCCTGGCTGTCGTCCCGCTGATCGGTGCAGGCGAAGCCGCCGTCGCCGCCGTAGGTCTCGCGCCAGGTCGCGCCGTCGAAGAAGGCATGGCCGTTGTCCTGCAGGCCGGCGTTGATCTTGTAAGGATGGCTGGCGCTCTGGCTCAGGCCGTAGAACTGCAGCGTCGAGAGGATGTCGCCGTTGAGGTCCTTCCAGGTGGCGCTGCTGGCGCCGATGGTGCCGGCGAAGACGCCGCCGTCGTTGACGTCGTAGTAGGTGGTGCCGTCGGCCCACACCGCGTGGTGATGGTCGGCGTGCGACCAGGTCGGCCCGGAGTCGGACCAGCCGGAGATCTGGGTCAGCGTCACGCCGCGGTCGCGGGAGAGATAGTTGTCGAGACCGCCGACGATCAAAGTGTTCTCGTCGGTGGGATGGACGGCGCCGGTGAGATCGTACCAGCCCTGCGCCGAGGCGTAGTTGGTCGTCGAGCCGGCGCTCCACTGCACCGCCGGAGCGGTGGCGTCGAGAGTGTCGAAGATCCCCAGCGAGTTTTGATTGTCGGTGCGGGCGATCAGCGCGTAGAGGTGCTGCGGGTTGCTCGGCGCCGAGAGCAGGGTGATGCGGCCGACGAGGCCGGGCGCGTCGGGAAAGCCGTTGCCGGTGAGCTTCGTCCAAGTCGCGCCGCCATCGACCGAGCGGTAGACGCCGTTGTTCTTGCGCGCGTCCGTGTTGGGAGTGACGCAGGTGCTGTCCTGGATGCGGCCGAAGGCGGCGAAGAGAGTCGACTGGCCCAAGGGCCGGTCCTGGGCGTCGACGACGAAGTCGGTCGGGTACTCCGACCAGCAGCCGCCGGGGTAAGCAGCGTCCGCGGGCGCGCCGGAGTACGGCAGGCCGGTCACCAGCGACCAGGTCTGGCCGCCGTCGGCGGTATGGTAGACGCCGCCGTCACCGGCCGCCCAGACGCTCTGCGCGTTCGGCACGCCGCGGTCGATGCGCAACCGGCGGATGCGGTGGAGGCCCGGCAGGCCGCGGGCGTCCTCGCGCCAGGGCAGGGTCTGCACCGTCCAGGTGGCGCCGCCGTCGGTGGACTTCAGCACGCCGACGCCGTCCTTGTCGCTGACCGAGAAGTTTCCCTCGCCGGTGCCGACGTAGACCGTGGCGTCGCGGTAATTCATCAGGTCCGAGCCCGGCAGCACGTCGATGGCGCCGGTTGAGAGCGTCGGCTGGAAGTCGGTGAGCGGCGTCCAGTGCGCGCCGCCATCGACGGTCTTCCACACGCCGGCGTCGGCGAAGCCCACGAAGAGGACGTTCTTGTTCACCGTCGTCGCGCCCTCGACGTGCGTCCATACCGCGGTACCGCGGCCCTGGGCCCGCGATCCGGGATCGCCCTCCTGAGTGCTGACGTCATAGTTGCCGTTGGGGCCGAGCGACGACCAGGTGAAGATCGTGTCGTCCGCCGTCGAATCGAGCGCCGCGCCGGCCGCCGCTGCGCGCAGCTTCCAGTCCGGCGCCGGCATGCCCTCGAAAGGCGCGAAGCGGTCGGCGGTGCGGTAGAACCAGCGCCGCTCCTGCATGCTGGCGATGCCGAGCTGGATGCGTAGCGCCACGGCGCGCAGGTCCTCGTTCGGGAACGACAAGAGCGCCGGCTCGAGCGGCAGCGGCGGGAACGTCGAAGCGGTCTGCTCGGATTCGTGGTCCAACCTGTCTTGCGCCAGCGCGGGCGTCGCCGCGAGCAGCGCGCAAGACAGAGCCAACATCGTCCGGAATGGGTAGCGCATGGGATCTCCTCCTCCGCAATGCGGCGCCCGCCGAGCGGGCCGCCGCAGCACTAGGATGTAGCGCTACTACGCGCACAGGGAATGAGGGAGACTCCTCAGAGCGGCGGGCGAAAAAGCCCCAGGCTGCGGGCCGGGCCTACCAGGTTGAGGTCACTGTCGCGGCCGATGTCTATGCTCCGAACGGCACGCTCTGGCTGAAGGCTACGGAACGCCGCTGGCGCGCACGGTCCGTCGAAGCTTGAGGATGAAGCTCGCCATGGCGCGCAGGGTCCGTTCCGGATGCTCGCGGTGCGGGACGTGACCGCAGGCCGGAAGGGCCACCGCCTCGACGGGACCGCCGGATTGCCGCTGGATCGCCTCGACTTGGCGCCAGGTGCCGTACTCGTCCTCCTCGCCCTGCAGGATGAGCATCGGCACCTTGATGTTGGGCAGGAATTCCTCGATGTTCCAATCGCGGAAGTCGGGATGAAGCCAGACGTCGTTCCAGCCCCGGAAGGCAGTCTCCGTGTTCGCTCCATGATGCCGCGCCAGGCGCTCGCGCAGGTCTGACTCGCGATAGGACTCGGCCACGCGGGCGATGCTGGCGAGGCCGGAGGGCTCGGTGAAAACGTGCGGCGCTTCGAGCACCAGTCCGCGCAGGCTGGGCGCCTTGCCGCCGCCGGCGTAGATCAGGGCGATCGAGGCGCCGTCGCTGTGTCCCACGAGGATGGAGTCGCGGACGCCGATCTGCTCGAGGATCTCCGCCAGCAGCTCCGCTTCGTCGTGCATGAAGCGGACGGGGCGCGGCAAAGAGGCCGGAGCCGACTTGCCGTAGCCCGACCGAGAGTAGACGAAGGCGCCGCAGCCGGTCAGCAGAGACAGCCGTTCGGGGAAGTCCCGCCAGGACGAGACGCTGCCGAGCCCCTCGTGCAGGAACACGAGAGTGGGCGCCATCTCCGGCGAAGGACCCAGCCACCGCGCCTCCATGCGGACTCCCCGAACCTCCACAAAACCTGTTTCGTCTCTCTTGGCGCCAGCGTCGCGGGGGGCCATACCCCGATTCTACGTTCGCAGCGGACCTCCACGCCGCCGGCTCCCATCCAAGATGTAGTACTACGACGCGATGGTGGGAATGAGGGAGACCCCTCAGAGGGGAGGGTGAAAAAAGCCCAGGGGGCGCGACAGCGTCTGTACCCGGTTCGCTCCATTACCGCCCGAGCAAACCCTTATCCGGCGGGCCTTTGCAAGATAAGCGACCGATTTTCCGTCTTTATAGGGCATGGCGAAACTCCATCGCGGCAGAAAACCCGCGTCAAGGCACGATCCGAGCTACAAGCGGCTCTTCTTTCACTCCACCCTGGTGGCGGAGCTGCTCCGGGGCTTCCTTCCAGGGGATTGGGTGGAGCGGCTCGACTTCTCCACCCTCGAACGAGTCATCAGCAGCTTCGTCACCGCCGACCTCCGCGAGCGCCACAGCGACGTCATCTGGCGCCTGCGGCTGCGAGGTGATGGCGACCGCTGGGTCTACCTCTACCTGCTGCTGGAATTCCAGTCCACCTCCGACCCCTTCATGGCCGTGCGGCTGCTGACCTACGTCGGCCTGCTGCTCGAAGACATCATCCGCAGGGACAAGCTCAGGCCAGGGGACCGCCTGCCGGCCGTGCTGCCCCTGGTGCTCTACAACGGCGGAACCCGCTGGCGTGCGCCCCTCCGGCTGGAGACCCTCTTCGCGCCGGTGCCCAGCCCCCTCAGGCGATATCTCCCTCGGCTGACTTACCTCCTTCTCGACGAGCGCCGCCTCGACTTGGACCGTCCCGAGCTGGAGAGCAATCCGATTGCCGCTCTTTTCCGAGTGGAAACCAATGAAGCTCCAGAGGCCTTGCCGGGCTTGTACCAAGCTCTGGAGGATCTCCTTCCACCCGAGGACTCAGCCCTACGCCGAACGGTTCACGCCTGGATCGCATGGGTGGTTCAAAGGGTCTTGCCAGACGCTATAATTCCTCAGGGATGAACCTCAAGGAGGCTCCCATGCTCGAAGAGATGCTGATCAAGTGGAGAGACCAGGTCCTCCGGGAAGCTGACCAGAGAATCCGGGAAGGGCTTCGGGAAGGACGCCGGAAAGGCCTTCGGGAAGGACAGCTTCAAGCGCGAAGGGAAATGCTCCTCGAGCAAATGTCTCAGCGCTTCGGCCAACTCCCGACCTCCATTCGCCGGCAGGTTGAGGGAATCTCCTCGACCCAGGAGCTGCGCAAACTGGGCCGGAAGGTCCTGCGGGCGAAATCTCTGGAGGAGATGGGACTGGGATAGCTCCTGCGTTCCTCTCCAGATCAGCCTCCTCGACCTCATTCCAGGCGAATTTTCGCGAGGAAGGCGCCGCCGGCCAGCACCACGCCGGCGGCGATCCTCCATAGGTCGTGCCTACTCCGCCAACTCACTCTCGTCAGAGAGTTCCTCGTCGAGAATCGCCCCGGACCGTTCCAAGACGACCGCGCCGGCAGCTTCAAGTAGTCGCGCCAGGGACTCGGGCGACTTCAACAGATAGATAGCGGCATTCATCCTGCCGACCAGCTTTTTCGCGGCAGGCGCAAGGCTGCCGACCTTGGTTCCACCATCCAGCACCACTTCATAACCAGGCCGACCATCTTCCCTCTTACGGCGGAAGAGCAGTGGGGTCTGTCCAAGACCGGGAAGGACGGCAGCCGCGACCAAGGCCAGCCAGCGATCAATGAAAATCGCAGTTGGAGCATACCCGCGGGCATGGCCCATGCCGACTCGGCTGAGTCCAAAGACTCGAGGGGAAAGCTCCTCGATGACCCAAGGACCGGCAGCGTTAGCCTCGCCCACCGTGGGAGGCTGGTCGCGCTCGCCGAGCCGACGGAGGAAGTACGGATCGAATGCGTTGAATAGAAGAGGTGGGGTGCTACGATTCTTAGAGCCTCGCATGGGACTGACCTCCTGTGCGAAGTTAGACCCGGGGGTGAGTTCACGACTCGCCTTCTGGTCGTTTTCTTTGAGGCCGGACACGCGCCGGGCCGCGGAACGTACTGCCGATCTTCGAAGCAGCTACGCTGTGCCTGGATCACCTCCCTTTCTCTGCTTTACGACGCAGTTACGCTAGCATAGGGGGAGGCGCAGTGGGAAGTCAAGCAGGAACGCCGTCTCGGCGCCAACAAAGGGAGGAAGGCCGAGGGAATCTCCTCAACCCAGGACCTGCGCAAGCCGGGCGGGGAGTCCTGCGGGCGAGATCTCTTGAGGAGATGGGGCTCGGGTTATTCCCGGATCCCCTTGCCGCCGCCTGTCGAGGATCTTACGACGCAATCGTTGTGTCCTACCTTTGGCTACGTCTTGCGCTCCCGATGAGTTTCGAAGAGAAAGGTCACTAAAGTTGTCGCCGCGCCTGCCGCGAGCTTGGCATGCCGGGGTCCCAGCCCGAGAGCTGTTGCATCTCGGCCATGACCAGTACCATACCTGTTCCAAAGTTCGGCAATGCCTTGCGTTACGGTTGCCAAGTTGCTAAGTAGGCGCTTGATAACATCTGCGGCTTTCGCATGGTCGGACACGTCCTCTGGCGCAAGACCAAGCTCTCTGCAGGTTTGCTTCACCAGTTGAGGTAGATCTAGGTCCTTGGATGCAGGCTTACCGCATTCATGGAGGATAGTCTTGCAGCAAGTTTCTACTAGTTCCTTGGCTGTTCCGATAGCAAGCTCAGGATCGTAGGGAATAGAAGCCTCCAAGCGTGTTACCTGAGTAGTAAGGTACTCAGCGTTGAATTCCGTTGCCAGGGTTCTGGCTGACCTTACGCTAGGAAGTGGACCAGATATCCTAAGCCGAGCAGCATAGACTGGCCTGCCTGACATCTGCGACGCCTCTACAATCTCAAAGCCGTCTTGGGCTAGGTTTTGGTTGAACAGTTGGACTAGGGATGTGGCCTCCTGCGCGTCAGCCCGGACTACAGGGTGGAGCATTTCGCAAAGAAACCGAAGGAAGGTGCTGTCGTCGCATCGAAGCAGATCAAAACGAGAATCGGAAAAAACCCAGTGATCGTCCCAGTCAGAATTACGGATTCGGTGCTGCCAGATATCGCCAGCCGCGTTCTCAAACCGAAAATCGTGAGAAGGTAGACTGTGCAGGTCAAAGATACGGCTTAGGAATTCCGACTCCTCAAGGCGACCCGACCAGTTGACGGCCTGGACACGTAAGGCGTCAAGGATGTTTCGCCGGCTGACTTCTGAAATCTTCATTGACTTCGTCCTCTAGGCAGGCGTGGGGGTTGGAGGGTTGCTGGGGCTGGTTGACAGAGAAGCGTCGGTACTCTATACTGGGTAGTAGATCAAGAATCCTCTAAAGGAGGCTCGTTGGGGGCCGGCCACCCTAAGGTGCTGCCGGCTCTACCTTTTCTGCGAGTTGACAAACTCTATTCATCGGGTGACTATACCTAGATGGGATCGGAGCGACTTTACGACCTCCTCACCTATCGTCGACGTCAGAGACAGTTGATCCACGCGGGCCAGGCACCGACCCAAGGCGTTCTCCTGCACCACGTCGCGGAGGCTCAAGCGAAGTTCAAGAATTTTAGTCCTCAGGCTAGCCAGTCCGACCGCGAGCTCCTGCATATGGGGTACGTAGCGCGGAAGCGGTTCCGGGTCCTGCGTAGCGGCCTCTAGAAGGCCCTCAAGAATGTACACATCCGCGTGAAGCCATGCGCACACTGTCCTTGCGAGCCTGAGCGTTTCGAAGCCGAGGTCCCGCGAAAGCCTTGCAAGTTCGGGTCTATAGATTATGAAGGTTGTGGGAATGGGCGACGTCGAATCGGCTAAACGAAGACCCTCGGTCGCTACTGCGACCGCGCCGTCACCAGTGAGGGGTTCAGGCACCGACCGAAGATGCCTCCCTAGAGTCCTTGGTCCCGCGAATTCGATGTAATTGAGTCAAGTTTCATGCGGCCAGCCTCGCTTGCTCGCAGAGATGGATGATGGCGCTTTCGACTTTGGCAAACGCAGGGTGCAGAGGTGAGGTGCTGCAGGGCGCTC
>JBKPTH010000035.1:0-16221 GCA_046765915.1 Acidobacteriota bacterium
TTCCGGTGGGTGGCCAGCCCTTGCCGGGTAGGATTCGGACCTACTGGGTCCACGACGAAGGGTTTCAGGTTCTGTCTATTGCATTTTCCTTCCTCCCTTCCCAGGCTTGGCCTGGCGCGAGGGGCGTCTCTACGGACCGGTGGAGGCGTAGCGGAGGATGGAGATTTCGTGGGCGATGACGGTGTTGCCGATCGCGCGACAACCTCCACGGAACCACCAACCTCTGCCAAATCGCCGACGGGCCCGTAGAGACGCCTCAGTCGATCATCGACATCGGTTCGGTCACACCAACGGCGAGGCGTCTCCGCAGCGGCAAGACCGTTCCGATCTACGCGCACCTCCGACGGCGCAGCCTGACTCCGGTCATCCTTTACCTGACCGCGCAGCCCCGCGATCCGGCCCCGAAGCGACACAATGAGCACAAGCTGCGCACAGAGCGCTCTCCAAAATGCCTAATCTTTGGGCGCCAGGGGCGTTTCAGAGCCGCTTTTCCAGAGTGACCAGCAGGCCCTTGTTGGGCTCGTAGTAGTAGGCGTGGCGGACGGGATGGAACTCGTCCTGGGCGAGCTTCAGCTCGGCCTTGCGGACGATCGTCGCCAGCGCGGTCTTCAGGATCACCATCGCGAGGTCCTTGCCGGCGCAGGTCTGCGAGCCGCCGCCGAAAGGGCTCCAGACGTCCGGCGAGATCGTCTTGCCGTAGAAGTGGTCCGGATCGAAGCTGCGGGGATTGGGGAAGAGGTCGTCGCGCATGGAGAGGGCCGGATAGCAGACGGCGAGCCAGGTGCCCTCGGGGAGGAGATAGCCGCCGAGGGGAAACGGCTGCTTCACCCGCCGCAGCGAGCTGTAGAGGTTGGTGGGCCGCCGGCGCAGGCCTTCCCAGACCACGGCTTCGAGGTAGGGCAGATTGGCGAGGTGGCCGCCCTGGACGTCCCCGGCGCCGACCACGGAGTCGAGCTCCTGCCGCAGACGCGCGAGCACCTGCGGGTGGGCGAGGAGCTCGCCCATCGTCCACGTCAGCGAGTCACCGGTCATCTCGTGGCCCTGGAAGAGATGGTCGAGGATCTCGGGGACAAAGGATTCGCGGGGGATCCGGCCACCGTCGCCGAGCCGCGCCCGCGCCATGCCGAGCACGAAATCGTCCTCCCGCGGCTGATCGGCGGCGACGAGGCGGGCGTCGATCTCCTGCGAAAACACCCGGAAGACCTCGCGCTGCCGCTTCTTGACCCGCCCCCAGGGGCTCCACGGGCCGAGGTCCACCTGCAGGCTGGAATGGGGGACGGACGGCGACCGCACGCCCTTGAAGGAGAAGTCCTCGTAGAGGTCGGCGAGCCGCCGGACCTTGTCGGGATCGGCGGTGGTGAAGAACACCTTGATCAGGGCTTCGAGGGCGATCTTCTGCAGCGCCAGCACGAGTTGGAAAGGCTCGCCGAGCGGCCACTCCGCGACACGCCGCTCGGTGATGCGGCGGATCTCATCGACGCGGCGCAGGCTCTCTTGCGCACCGAGATAGGGTGAGGTAACGTCCCGGCGCTCGCGGTGAGCGTCTCCCTGGAGGGAGGAGGTGGCGCCCTTGCCGAGCACGTGGGTGAGGCTGAAATCGCCGTCGCTGTCGGAGCCCAGGACCCCGGGCGGCGCCGCGTGCATGGCCTGGACGAGATCCGGCGAGCAGAGATAGACCCAGTTGCCGAGGCCCGGGATGCGCGTCGTGAAGATGTCGCCGCACTCTTGGTAGACCTCCTCGTAGAACCGCATCGTATCCTTGACGAAGCGCACCGAGTGGGAGAAGAGGGAGCCTTTCGGCCGCGGGATCTCTGAAGCTGGTTTCATCGTCGCTCCTCTCGAAACGTAAAAGGGAAGGCTCGAGCGCATGAGCTACAAGCGGCCGGCGCGCCTCCTCAACCGCGACTTCCTGCTGCTCTGGCAGGGCCAGTTCGTCAGCATGCTGGGCTCGCAGGCGTTCTCGGTGGCGATGATCTTCTGGATCAAGCGCCAGACCGACTCGGCGACGCTGCTCGGGCTCGGCATGCTGTCGCAATGGGTGCCGGCGATCCTCCTCGGCCCGTTCGGCGGCACCCTCGCCGACCGTATGTCGCGGCGCAAGCTGCTGATCCTCTCGGACCTGGTGCGCGGCGTCGCGGCGGTGGCGCTGGGGGCCCTGGTGCTGACGGTGCCGGGGCGGTCGGGCCTGATCCTCGGCTGGCTGCTGTTCCTCTCCGCCGTCATGGGGGTGTGCGACGCCTTCTTCCGGCCGGCGATCAGCGCCTCGATTCCGGACCTGGTGCCGGAGGCCGAGGTGACGCGGGCCAACTCGGTGAACCGCCTGGCGCTCGACGTCTCCACCTTCCTCGGCCAGGGCTCGGGCGGCGTGCTCTTCCGGCTGATCGGTCCCGGCGTGCTCTTCCTCACCGACGGCCTGACCTATTTCTTCTCGGCGATCTCCGAGGCGCTGGTACGGTTTCCACCGCCGCCCCCCTCGCCCAAGACGGCCGGCTGGCGCGAGGCCGGCGCCGACTTCTGGCGCGAGCTCAAGATGGGGCTGCGCTACGTGGCGGGCCGCAAGGGGCTGCGCTACCTGCTCTTCCTGGCGCCGCTCGACAGCTTCTTCCTGATCACCATCGTCGTGCTGCTGCCCTTCTACGTCGAGGATTTCCTGCACGTGACGCCGGACTGGTACGGCTTCCTGGTGGCGGCGTTCGGCGGCGGCTCGTTCCTCGGCAGCATCGCGGCCGGCGCCAGCAACCTCACGGGCCGGCGGCGCGCCTGGGCGTTCCTGGTCTGCGCCGCGGGTTTCGGCGCGGCGGCGCTCGCCTTCGGCTTTCCCCGCTCGCCGTGGCTGGCGCTGGCGCTGATCCTCGCGGCGGGGATGATGAGCGGCTTCAACACCATCCATACCCTGAGCCTCGCCCAGCTCACCACGCCGGCCGAGATGCGCGGCCGCGTGCTCGGCCTCCTCGAGACGCTGGGGTTCAGCACCATGCCGCTGGCCGCCGCCACGGCCGGCGTCATCGCCGACCTCCTCCACCGCAACATCCCGCTCATCTACTTTGGCTGCGGCGCGGCGCTGCTCGTGGTGGCGCTGGTCCAGGTCTGGAAGCGCGAGGTGCGCGAGTTCCTGGTCTGGGAGCCGGTGGCGGAGAGCTCGACCGCGCCGTAGGGCAAATACGGCCGATCCTTCTCCATCCATGTAGGGGCGGCCCTGCGTGGCCGCCCTGTCCTGCGTGGCCACCCTCCCCCCAGGGCGCCCACATAGGGGCGCCCCTACAGACCTGTCGAGACCTTGGCTCACCGTTCTCCTGTCTCCGGCACCAGGGTGAGGCGCGCTTCCGGGTGCGCCTGCACCGCGGCCCTGCCGAAGCGCATGGGGTAGCTCTCGACGGCCTCCCACTTCGGGATCTGGTCCTCGCGGTGGCGATGGAAGAGCTGCGCGTCCTGCCCGGTGCTGTTGACCCAGGTCGACTCCTCCAGCGCGCCGAGGTCGACGATCATCCGCTGCGAGGTGCCGAAGACCACGGGGAAGGGCGGCGTGGAGTCGGCCATCGCGGCGTTCACCGTGAAGGCGGTGCCGCGGGCCGGGAAGCTGGCGCTGTTGAACAGGAGCTCCAGCGGGGCGATGCCGCTCTGCCCCAGGGGCGCGTGGACGAAGGTGATGGCGTGCGTGCGCCCGTAGGTCCAGTCCGCGGGATCGTCGCCGTAGCGCCCGGCGAGCCAGGCCACGGCCTTGGTGAGGCTGCGGCGGACGATGTCGTCGCGGTGCTCCACCGCGGGGGTCCGCCGGTCGTCGAACAGCGGATCGTCCGGCCTCGACATCAGGCCGACGATCGACGGCACCTGGCTCAAGCCCGTGGTGCGGTACTCCTTGAGCACGTCCGGGCCGAGCTCGTCGCCGAGGATCTCCCCCACCAGGTACCAGTACCAGATCTCGAAGACCGAGGCTCCGGCCGCCTCCGGCTCGTAGCGCAGGTTCCAGCGGCGGACCTCGTCGAGCGCCTTCCTCTCGCGCTCGCCGGCCGGCGGCACGGCCAGCAGCGCGGGCCGCAGCGCCGCCGCGGGCAGGCCCAGGGTCTCGGCCTGCACCGCGCGCAGGCTCTCGCGGGTGAAGCGGCGGCCGGCGGCCAGCAGCTCGGTGATCCGCTGCGCCCGGTAAGGATCGGCCATGTCGTAGGCCAGGTAATGGGGGTAGTCGTCCCCCACCACCTTGTTGTTGGCGGTGACGATGAAGCCGGACGGCGGATCGAGCAGCTTCGGCATCTCCTCGTAGGGGATGAACCCCTGCCATTCGGAGCGCCCGTCCCAGCCGGGGACCGGCACCAGCCCCTGGTGGCCGGCGGCGCGCACGGGGACGCGGGCGGTCGACTGATAGGCGATGTGGCCGTCGACGTCGGCGTAGACGAAGTTGACGCTCGGGGTGTCCCAGGCCGCCAGCGCCCGGTGGAAGGACGGCCAGTCCGTCGCCCGGTCGAGGGCCGAGAGGGCCTCGATCAGCCGGGTGCCTCCGAGCGCCGGCCAGCGCAGCGCCATCGGCGGGCTCCCCTTGAGCTCGGGGAGGACGTCGTTGACGATCGGCCCGTGGTGGGTCTCCCTCACCTCGAAGAGGACTTTAGGTTTGCCCTTGACCGGGATCTCCTCGCGGCGCAGCACGAGGTCGCGCCAGGCATCCTTGAACCGGTAGCGCCGCGGGCGCTTCGCATCGTCGAGCTTCTCGATGTAGAGGTCCTGCACGTCGGCGCAGAGGTTGGTGATCCCCCAGGCGATGCGTTGGTTGTGGCCGATGACGACGAACGGCATGCCGGGGAAGGAGAAGCCGGCCACGTCGTAGCCGCCGCCGTGCAGGCCGACCTGATACCAGATCGAAGGCAACTGGAGTCCCAGGTGGGTGTCGTTGGCGAGCAGCGGCCGGCCGCTCGCCGTGCGGCTCCCCGCCACCACCCAGCCGTTGCTGCCCCAGACCGTCCCCGCGCCGGAGATCATGGCGAGACCGGGGAGCGCCGCGAGATCGGTCCGCGAGCGGCGCGGCACCGCGAAATCGGCATAGCCGTGGACGCCCGGCGGCACGATCACCGGCGCGGTGGCCGGATAGGGTGAGACCAGGCGCCGCGCCACCGGCTCGCCGAGCCTGGCGATCAGGTGCACGCGCAGGATCTCGAAGGCGTGGTTGAGGCTGAGGTTCAAGCTCATCAGCTTGCCCCAGGTGAGCGAATCGACGGGCGTCCAGGGGCGGGGCTCGACGCCGAGGATGGTGAACTCGATCGGCAGCCGGCTCCGATGGGTGGATACGTAGGCGTTCACCCCGTCGGCGTAGGCGGTGAGGAGGGCGCGGGTGGCGGGCGAGAGGGTCCGCCAGTCGAGCGCGGCGGCGCGGGAGAGGCCCAGCACGCGCATCACCTTGTCGATCTCCAGGGCCCCTTCGCCGAAGAGGGAGGCGAGCCGGCCCGCTCCCAGATTGCGGTTGAGCTCCATCTGCCACAGCCGGTCCTGGGCGTGCACGTAGCCCTGGGCGAAGAAGAGGTCGTGGGCGTTCCGCGCGTAGATGTGGGGAACCCCGGGCTCGACGCGCACGATCTCGACGGGAGCCGAGAGGCCGGGCACGGCGAGGCGGCCGTCCACCTCCGGCCAGGCGCGGCGGACGAGCCAGTAGAACACCAGGGCGAGGACGACGAGCAGCCCGGCCAGGACGAGGACGGCCCGGCGCAGGTACTTCCATAGACGGGATCTCATAGGGTCAAGGAGTCTCCGCTGACGCGAGGGAACTGATCTCCAGCGCCTGGTCAATGCAGGCGCGCAGCCGCCCGGCCAAGTCCCGCACGTGCGGCTCGGCGAGGGCGCTGATGTGGTCGCCCGGCACGGTCTCGATGCCGACCGGCCGCGGTGAGAGGGCCGCCCAGCCGAGCGTGGGATCGGCCGCCGCCGGATCTTCCGGACCGCCGTTGGCCTGGGCGGGCCGGAAGAGGGTGATCGGCCCCGGGTAGGGCCGCGGCCGGTAGAGCCGGAAGGCGCGCACGTTGGTCTTGAACACCCCGAGGAGCCGGCGGAGCGGCTCGGGCCCGGCCGCCGCGGCGAAGGGGGTGCTCTGCAGGCCCGCGACGAAGCGCCGCATCTGCGCCTCGGGCGGCAGCGCCCGGAGCGTCTCGCGGGAGAGCCCGAGATCGATGCCCCACAGGCGTTTCAGGTAGTCGGCGATCTCCATCAGCCAGTAGGCGTCGTCCTCCTCGGCCGCGGTCTCCCCTCCCCCGCCAGGCGTGGAATCGAGGAGCGCCAGCAGCGCGACGTCCTTTCCCTCGGCCGCGAGCTGGCGGGCGAGCTCGAAGGCCACGGCGCCGCCCAGCGACCAGCCGCCGAGGTAGTAGGGGCCGGCGGTGATGCGGGCGAGCTCGGCGCGATAGCTCGCCGCCATCTCCTCGATGCTGGCGAGCGGCGCCTCCCCCTCCCCGAGCCCCCGCGACTGCAGGCCGTAGAAGGGCTGGTCCGTCCCCAGATGGCGGGAGAGGGCCTGGAAGCAGAGGACGTCGCCGCCGGCCGGATGGACGCAGAAGAACGGCGGCCGGGAGCCCGCGGGTTGGATCGGCACCAAAGAGGAAGCCGCGGCGGGGGCTGCGTCCGCCCGCGGACCGCGCGACCGCAGGCGCTGCTCCAGCAGGCTCTTCTGCTCGGCCGACAGCCTGGCCCGGCGCTCGGCCAGCCGCGCTTCACGGTCCCCTGCATCGGCACGCTTCACTTCCTTCTCCTCCTTCTTCTCCGCAGGCAGGGGCCGGCTCGCGGGCCGGGGCGCGATCTCGGCGGGCAGCGCGGAGAGCCGCAGCTCCGGATCGGCGGCCACCGCGCCGAGCAGCAGGGCGAGGTGCGCGAGCATGCGGTCCACCGTCGCGCCGTCGAAGAGATCGGTGCTGTACTCGGCCTCCAGGGTGAGGCCCTGGGGGCCGTCGGCGGCGGCCACCGTGAGGTCGAGCTGCGAGGTGGCGGTGTGCGCCTCGGCCGGCTCGGCGGTGAGGCCGCCGAAGCGGAGCGGCTCGCCCGCGGCGGATTGTACCGAGAGCATCACCTGGAACAGGGGGCTGCGGCTCTTGTCCCGCGCCGGATCCAGCTCCTCCACCAGGCGTTCGAAGGGAAGATCAGGATGCGCGTAGGCGCCGAGGGCCACCTCGCGGGCGCGGCGCAGCAGCTCGCGGAAAGTGGGATCGCCGGCGAGGTCGAGACGGAGGACCAGGTTGCCGACGAAGAAGCCGAAGAGCCCCTCGGTCCCCGGCCGGTGACGGTTGGCGGCGGGCGAGCCGAGGACCACGTCCGTGCGCCCGGTGTAGCGGCCGGCGAGAGCGGCGAAGGCGGCGAGGACGGTCATGAAGAACGTCGTCCCCTCGCGCTGCCCGAGCTCCTTCACGGCGGCGGCGAGAGCGGCGGGCAGGGAGAGGGCCGTGGCACCGCCGCGGAAGCTCTGGCGAGGGGGACGCGGGCGGTCCGCCGGCAGGTCGAGCGCCGGCGGCATCCCGGCCAGTTGCCGGCGCCACCAGGCGAGCTGCGGCGCGATCACCTCGTCCGTCAGCCAGCGGCGTTGCCAGACGGCGAAGTCCGCATATTGGAGGGTCGGCTCGGGCAAGGGTGAGGGCCGGCCGGCGAGGAGGGCCGGGTAGAGGGCCGCGAGCTCGCGGTCGAAGAGGTCAGTCGACCAGCCGTCGGAGACGATGTGGTGGAAGGTGGCGAGCAGCCGGTGCTCCTCCTCCCCCAGCCGGACGAGGCGGGCGCGCCAGAGCGGCCCCACCGCGAGATCGAAGGGCTCGCGCGCCTCCTCTTCCGTCAAACGGCGGGCCTCCTCCTCGCGGCGGGCCGCGGGCAGGGCGCCGAGATCCGCCAGGAGGAGCTCCACGTCCATGGGCTCCGCGATCCGTTGCCGCAGCCCCTTGTCGCCATACGAGAACGAGGTCCGCAGGGAGCCGTGCCGACGGGCAATCTCGGCGAGAGCCGCGGCGAGCGCGGACGGCTGCAGCGGTCCGCTCAGCCGCAGCGGGTGCGGCACGTTGAGGACGGCGCCGCCGGGATCGAGCTGGTGGAAGAACCACAGCCGCTCCTGCGCCGAGGAAGCCGGGGCCTCGCCGCCGGAGGCGGCCGGCTCGATGGGCGGCAGCGGCGCGGCGCCCGGCGCCCGCAGATTGCGCTCGACCTCCGCCGCCAGGGCGGCCACGGTCGGGTGCGCGAAGAGCGTCCGCAGCGGGAGGTCGACGCCGGTGGCGGCGCGCAGGCGCGCCAGCAGCCGGATGGCGAGCAGGGAGTAGCCGCCGAGGGAGAAGAAGTCGTCCTGCAGGCCGACCCTCCCGCAGCCGAGCACCTCGGCCCACAGGCCGGCCACCAGCTCTTCGAGAGGCGAGCGCGGCGGCTCGGCCGCGGGCAGGGAGGTGGCGGCCGGGAGGGGCAGCGAGAGGCGGTCCACCTTGCCGTTGGGCAGCAGGGGGAGGGCCGCGAGCACGACGGCCGCCGAGGGCACCATGTACTCCGGCAGCCTCTGCCGCACCCAGGCGAGCAGATCCTCGGCCTCGACGCTCTCCCCCTCCGTCTTGAGCACCGCCCAGGCGAGCAGGCGGACGTCCTCCGGACCGTAGGCGTGCGTGGCGACGACGGCCTTCTCGACCGCCGGATGCGACGCCAGGACGGCCTCGATCTCGCCCAGCTCGATGCGGAAGCCGCGCACCTTCACCTGGTGGTCGATGCGGCCGAGGTACTCGATCTCCCCGGCGGTGCGCCAGCGCGCCAGATCGCCGACGCGGTAGAGGCGGGAGCCCGGCGCGCCGAAGGGATTGGGGAGGAAGCGTTCCGCCGTGAGGTCCGGCCGCCCGAGATAACCGCGCGCGAGGCCGTCGCCGGCCAGGTATACCGCGCCGGGAACGCCGATGCCCACGGGCTGCAGCCCGGCGTCCAGGATGTAGGCCTGCGAGCCGTGGACGGGCCGGCCGACGGCGGGAGTCTCCACATCCCTCGGGATGTGCGAGGTCGTCGAATACGTCGTGTCCTCCGACGGTCCGTAGACGTCGACGACGCGCGCGGCCCGGCTCTGCTCGTAGACCCGGCGCGCGAGCGATCCCTTGACCGCCTCGCCGCCGACGTTGACGACGCGCACCGAGTCCGGCAGCCGGTCGCTCCGCACCAGCTCGGCCATGGCCGAGGGCACGGCGTTGATCATCGTCACCTCATCGCGGGCCGGCAGGCCGGGCAGGGCGAGGGCGTTCTCCGCCAGCAGGATCCTGCCGCCCCAGGCCAGGGTGACGAAGATCTCCATGATCGAGATGTCGAAGCAGACCGAGGTCGAGCCCAGGACGCCGGCCCGCTCCTCGGGCGTATAGACCTCGCGCGCCCAGCGGGCGAGGGCGACGGCGCTGCGGTGCGCGATGGCGACGCCCTTCGGCTCGCCGGTGGAGCCGGAGGTATAGATGACGTAGGCCAGGTTGGCGGGTACGGGGCTCGGCTGCGCGGGGCCGTCTGGGACGGTTTCGTGCTCCTCTTCGTCCACGAACACCGACAGAGCCGCCGGCGGCAGGCTCATCCCGAGCTCGGCCAGCAGGGACCGCCGGGTGAGCAGGACGGCCGCCCGCGAATTCTCCAGCAGGACGGCGATGCGGTGGCGCGGATAGGCGGGATCGATGGGCACGTAGGCGCCGCCCGCCTTGAGCACGGCGAGGAGCGCGACGACAAGCTCCACCGTGCGGTCCACGAGCACACCGGCGAGCACCTCCGGCCCCACGCCGAGGGCGCGCAAGCGGCCGGCCAGCGCCTCCGCCCGGGCGTCCAGCTCGCGGTACGGCAGGCGCCGGCGGCCGTCCGGCGAGACCAGGGCCACGGCCTCCGGCGTGCGCGCCGCCTGGGCCTCGAAGAGCTGGTGCAGGCAGACCTCGGAAGCGGGCGCCGGCGCGGTGTCGTTCCACTCCCGCGCGATCTGGTGCCGTTCCGCCGCGGGGAGCAGGTCGAGGCTCGACAGCGGCAGCTCCGGGCCGGCCGCCGCCGCCGCGAGCAGGTGGACGAGGTGGCCGGCCCAGCGCGCCACCGTGGCGCGGTCGAAGAGGTCGGTGCGGTATTCGAAATGGGCGGTCAACGCGTCGCCCTCGACGTCGACGGCGAGCGTGAGGTCGAACCTGGAGGTGCGGGCCGCCACCGGCAGACCGGAGAGCGGCAGGCCCGGCGCCAGCTCGCGCACCGCCTCCTCCACGCCGAGCGCGAAGGCGACCTGGAAGAGCGGGCTGCGGGCGAGGCTGCGCTGCGGCTGCAGCTCCTCCACCAGGCGCTCGAACGGCAGGTCCTGGTGGACGTAGGCGGCGAGCGCCGTCTCGCGCACGCGGGCGACGAGGGTCCGGAAGTCCGGATCGCCGGCGAGGCCGGCGCGCAGCACCAGGGTGTTGACGAAGAAGCCGATGAGCCCCTCGATCTCCGCCCGGCCGCGGCCGGCCACCGGCGAGCCGACGAGGAGATCCGTCTCCCCCGCGATGCGCCGCAGCAGGCCCGCGAACCCCGAGAGCAGCACCATGAAGAGCGTCGCCCCCTGGCGCCGGGAGAGGACGCGCACCGCGGCCGCCAAGGCCGGAGGAAGGGGCGTCGAGAAATGGGCGCCGCGCGAGGTCTCGACCGCCGGGCGCGGCCGGTCGGTCGGCAGATCGAGGGCCTCGGGCGCCCCGGCGAGCCGCCGCCGCCAGTAGTCGAGCTGGGCCTGCATGAGAGGTCCGGCGAGCCACCGCCGCTGCCAGACGGCGAAATCGGCATATTGGATCGCCAGCTCCGGCAGCGGCGAAGGCAGCCCTTCGGAATAGGCGCGATAGAGCGCCGACAGCTCTTGCAGCAGGACCGTCGTGGACCAGCCGTCCCCGGCGATGTGATGCATGTTCATCAGCAGGCGGTGCTCCGCCTCGCCGGTGGCGAGCAGCATGGCGCGGAAGAGCGGGCCGGCCGCGAGGTCGAAGGGAGCCGCGGCGTCCTCGTCGGTCAGCCGCGCGGCTTCCGCGTCCCGCCTCTGTGGCGGCAGGCCGGCGAGATCGACGCGCGGCAGCGGGAAGGCGCCGGGCGAGGCGACGACGAGCCGCGGCTCACCGTTCGCCGCCACGGCGAACGTGGTGCGCAGGACCTCGTGCCGGCGCACCACCTCGCCCAGGGCGCGCTCCAGGCAGACGGGATCGAGGGCGCCGCCGAGGAGGTACGGGTGCGGCAGGTTGTAGACCGGCGATCCCGGCTCCAGCCGGTCGAGGAGCCAGAGGCGCTGCTGGGCGAAGGAGAGGGGCAGGGGCTCCGTCCGCGGCGCCGGCTCGACGGGGGGCGCCGCCGCGGCGCCCGGGTCCCGCCGCGAGGCCTCCACCACCCCGGCGAGCGCCGCCACCGTCGGCGCCTCGAACAGCCGCCGGAGCGGCACCTCGACGCCGAAGGACGTGCGCAGGCGCGAGGCGACGCGGGCGGCGACCAGCGAATGGCCGCCGAGGGCGAAGAAATGGTCCGCGGCCCCCACCCGCTCGACCCCCAGCACCTCGCTCCAGATGCCCGCGACCACCTCCTCCACCGGGGTGCGCGGCGCCACGAAGGCGGCGTCCGTGCCGCGGGAGTCCTCCGCGGGCTCCGGCAGGGCGCGGCGGTCGGCCTTGCCGCTCGGGGTGAGCGGCATGGCGTCGAGGAACACCCAGACCGCGGGCACCATGGCCTCGGGCAGGCGGGACTCCAGATAGGAGCGCAGACGGCGGCGGTCCGGGCTGACGCCCGCGGCGGGAACCACCCAGGCCACCAAGCGCGTGCCGCCGCTCGACGCGCGGGCGGCGACCACCGCGTCCCGCACCTCCGGGTGCTCGGCCAGCACGGCCTCGATCTCGCCCAGCTCGATGCGCACTCCGCGCACCTTCACCTGATCGTCGAGCCGGCCCAGGTACTCGACGGCGCCGTCCACACGCGGGCGGGCGAGGTCGCCGGTCTTGTAGAGGCGTCCCCCAGGTTTCTCGGCCTGCGGGTCCGGCACGAACCGCGCCGCCGTCAGCTCGGGACGCCGCCAATAGCCGCGGGCGAGCTGCACGCCGCCGATGTGGAGCTCGCCGGCCACGCCGGCCGGCACCGGGCGGAGATTCGCGTCGAGGATGAGGATGCGGGTGTTGGCCACCGGCCGGCCGATGGGCACCACCGGCGGCCCGCCCTGGCGGCAGGCCCACCAGGTGACGTCCACCGCCGCCTCGGTGGGACCGTAGAGGTTGTGCAGCGGGCAGGCGAGGCGGGCGAAGAAGCGCTGCTGCAGCTCGTAGGAGAGGGCCTCGCCGCTGCATACGACGCGCCGCAGGGAGGTGCAGCGCTCCGCCTCCGGCGCCTCCAGGAAGAGGCTCAGCATCGACGGCACGAAGTGGGCCGTCGTCACCCCCTCCTCCTCGATGGTGCGCGCCAGGTAGGCGGGATCGCGGTGGCCGCCCGGCAGGGCCATGACCAGCCGCGCGCCGGTGAGCAGCGGCCAGAAGAACTCCCAGACCGAGACGTCGAAGCTCGCCGGCGTCTTCTGCAGCACCCGGTCCGAGGCATCCAGGCGATACTCCTCCTGCATCCACAGCAGCCGGTTGACGATGCCGCGATGGGAATTCATCACGCCCTTGGGACGGCCGGTGGAGCCCGAGGTGTAGATGAGATAGGCCATCTGGTCGAGGTGGACCGGGACGGCCGGCCGATGATGGGGCTCCTCCTCCAGCGTCTCGTCGAGGAGGACCACGCGCGCGGACGTCTCGGGCAGCACGGCCAGCAGCCGGCGTTGCGTCAACAGCACCGGAGCGGCGAGCCCCGAGAGGGCATCCTCCAGCATGTAGGCCAGCCGTTCGCGGGGATACTCCGGGTCCAGAGGCACGTACGCGGCGCCGACCTTGAGGATCGCCAGGAGCGCGGCCTCGAGCTCCAACGACCGCTCGGCGCAGATTCCCACCGGCGACTCGGGCCGCACCCCGAGCCGGAGGAGGCGATGCGCCAGACGGTTCGCCCAGCGGTCCAGCTCAACGTAGGTCAGGGACCGGCCGTCGCAGACCACGGCCACGGCGCCGGGCGTGCGGTCCACCTGCGCCTCGATGAGCTCGTGGAGGCATCCCAGGGGGCCGTAGCTCGCCTCGCTGTCGTTCCACTCGCGCAGGAGCTGCTGGCCCTCCGCTCGGGAAAGGAGGGCGAGGTCGCCGAGGCTTTCGCCCGGCCGGGCCACGGCACCCTCCAGCAGCCGGTGGAAGTGGCTCGCCAGCCGCTCGATCGTCGGCACGTCGAAAAGGTCGGTGGAGTGCTCGAACAGGAGCTGGATCTCGCCGCCGGCGGGAATGGCGTCCAGCGTCAGATCGAACTTCGCCGTCCCGGTCTCCACCTCCAGCGGCTCCAGGCACAGCCCCTCCGTCTCCGCGCCGGCATGCGTCGGAGCGTTCTGGAAGACGAACAGGATCTGGAACAGCGGATTGCGCGAGGGATCCCGCTGCGGCTGGAGCCGCTCGACCAGCTTCTCGAGCGGCAGATCCTGGGCGCCGTAGGCCGCGAGGCTCTCTTCTCTGACCTTCGCCAGGAGATCGCGGAACGCAAGGCGGCCGGCGCCGAGATCGCAGCGCAGCACGAGCGTGTTGACGAAGAACCCGATGAGGCCTTCGAGCTCCGCCCGGCCGCGACCGGCGATCGGGGTTCCCACCAGGAAGTCCCGCTGGGCGGTCAAGCGGCCGACCAGGGCGGCCAGAGCGGCGAGAAGGACCATGAACGGCGTCGCGCCTTCGCGGCGGCCCAGCTCCCGGACCGCGCCGGCCAGAGCCGCCGGCAGCCGGGCCGAGCGCACTCCGCCGCGGTCGCTGCGCACGGCCGGCCGCGGGCGGTCGGCGGGGAGATCGAGAGCGGCAGGCGCGCCGCGGAGCCGATCCGTCCAGCGCCCGAGGAGCTGTTCCAGCGCGTCGCCCTGCAGCCATGTCCGCTGCCATGCGGCGGCGTCGGCCACCTGGACGGGCAATGCCGGGAGGGCGGCCGGCCGGCCGGCGTAGAACGCTTGCAGCTCCGCCACGAGGACTCCGATGGACCACGCGTCGGCGGCGATGTGATGGAAATTGAGGAGCAACCGGTGTTCCCGCTCGCCGAGACGGAACAGCAGGGTGCGCAGGACCGGCCCTCGGCCCAGATCGAACGGGCGCCTTGCCTCCTCCGCCATCAGGAGATCCGCCTCGGCCGTCCGCCGTCCCACGGGCAGACCGGCCAGGTCGACCAGAGGGAGGGGGGACGGGAGCGGCGGATGAACGATCTGCACCGCCTCTCCCAGAACGTCGGCGTACGTCGTGCGCAGCACCTCGTGCCGCTCGGCGATGGCCGCGAGAGCGCGAGCCAGAGCGCCGGGATCCAGGGGTCCCGGCAGAGCAAAGGCCACCGGCAGGTTGTAGGCCGGCGAGCCCGGGTCCAGGCGATGGAGAAACCACAGCCGCTCCTGGCCGAACGAGAGAGGCAGCGGGCGATGGCGGGAGATTCGCGCCAGCGGGGGCGGCTTGGGTCCTCCGGCGGCGGCGTGCCGCGCCTCTTCGATGCGCTTCGCCAGCGACGCCAGGGTGCGCTCCTCGAAGACGGCCCGCACGGGCAGGTCCAAGCCGAAGGCGGCGCGCACCCGGGCGAGCACCTGGCCGACGAGCAGCGAGTGCCCGCCGAGATCGAAGAAGTCGTCGTCGGCGCCGATCTCCGCCCGCTCCAGGACCTCTCCCCAGATGCCCGCCAGGAGCTCCTCGGTTGGAGTAAAGGGCATCGCGGAGCCGCTCGCGGCCGCGGTTTCGTCCGCAGCGGGCGCGGGCAGCGCGCGGCGATCGACCTTGCCTCCAGGGGAGAGAGGCATGGCCGCGAGGAAACTGAACGATGACGGAACCATGTGCTCCGGCAGCCGCCCGCGCAGGAAGGCGCGCAGCTCGTGGGCGCAGAGCGCCGGCTCCGCCGCCACCACGTAGGCGGCGAGGCGGAGGTCCCGCGGCCCGGCGGCATAAGGCATCACGACGGCCTCGCGCACGCCGGGATGCTCGGCGATCTGCGCCTCGACCTCCCCCGGCTCGATGCGGAAGCCGCGCACCTTGACCTGGCGGTCGGCGCGGCCGAGGAACTCGAGCTGCCCGTCGGGCCGGAAGCGGACGAGGTCGCCGGTGCGATAGAGGCGCGAGCCCGCCTCCGCGGAGAAGGGATCGGGCACGAAGGCGCCGGCCGTGAGGTCGGGCTTCCCCAGGTAGCCGCGGGCGAGCCCGGAGCCGCCGAGATAGAGCTCGCCGGGCACTCCCCGGGGCAGCAGCTCGAGGTGAGGCCCAAGCACCAGCAGGCGGTTGTCGCCGACCGCCCGGCCGATCGGCGTCTGCCCGTCCTCGCCGAGGCGGGCCATGGTGCAGCAGATGCTCGCCTCCGTCGGCCCGTAGGCGTTCCACAGGCGGCGCCCGGGAGCCCAGCGCGCCACGAGGTCGGGCGGGAACGCCTCCCCGCCCACCACCAGGCCGCGGAGGTCCGGCAGCTCGCGGCTCGCCTCCTCCGGCATCGCCGCCAGGGCGGTCGGGGTGAGGAAGACGTTGGTGATGCCGCGCCGCCGCAGCGTCGCGAGCAGCGGCGGACCGGGGAGCAGATCCTCGGGCCGGGCGAAGACGAGCGTCGCGCCGCCGATCAGGGCGCTCCAGATCTCCCACACCGAGGCGTCGAAGCCGGCGGAGGCGAACTGCAGCACCCGCGTCCCCGGGAGCAGGCCCGAGCGCTCGGCCAGCGCCTCGACCGCCCAGAGGAAGCCGCGGTGCTGGATGAGGACCCCCTTGGGCCTGCCCGTCGAGCCCGAGGTGTAGATGATGTAGGCGAGGGCCTCGGGACCGGCGTCCTCCAGGGCCTGTGGGATGACCGCGGGCTCATCCGTGCCGTCGAGCTGCACGACCTCGGCGCCGCCCGTCGGCAGGGCCACGGCGAGGTCCCGGCGCGCGACGAGCACCGGCGCGCCGGCGTCGTCCAGGATCATGGCCAGACGCTCGGCGGGATATGCCGGATCGAGCGGCAGGAAGGCGCCGCCCGCCAGGAGCACGGCGAGCATGGCGACCACGCTCTCCGGCGAGCGCTCGGCATAGACGCCGACCCGTACGTCGAGCCCCACGCCGCGCGACCGCAGGCGGACGGCGAGCCGGCGCGCGCGGTCCATCAGCTCGCCGTAGGTGAGCGCGGGCAGCCCGGGCTCCGCCGGCAGCACCGCGACCGCTTCCGGCGCGGCGGCCGCCCAGGCCGCGATGCGCGCCGGCACCGAGC
>JBKPTH010000036.1:0-31851 GCA_046765915.1 Acidobacteriota bacterium
CGTCCGGCTCGAGCGCGAGGAAGAAGAGGCCTGCGCCGTCGGGGGTCGGGGCCGGCGCCAGGGCCGCTCCCTGCGTCCGGGTCAGCGGCACGGGACCGCCGGCCGCGCCGTCCGCAGCGACCGGGAAGGCATAGATGTCGACGAAGCCGCGCAGGCCGACCACGGCGTAGACCACCTTCCCGTCGGGGCTCCAGGCGGGCGAGGAGACCGTCCCTTCCGCGGGCGGCGCCAGCGCGGTCGTCCCTCCGCCGTCGATCTCCCGCAGGACGAGCCGCCAGGCGCCTTCGCGGTGGAGGGCGTAGGCGATCCGCCGGCCGTCCGGCGAGACGCGCGGCCGGTCGTAGACCTCCTCGGCCGACGGCTCGGTGAGCGCCCGCACCTCGCCGCTGCCGAGGTCCACCCGCACGAGCTGGGAGAGGCCGTCGCGGTTGCGCACCGCGACGGCCCAGCGGCCGTCCGGCGCCGGATCGGGGTCGCGCAGGTCGGCCTCGCGGGTGACGCGCCGCACCTTCTTGCTGTCGGGCTCCCAGAAGAAGAGGTCGGGGTGGAGGAAACCGCGGTCGTCCGGCTCGAAGCGCACGAAGAGGATCGACCGGCCGTCCGGCATCCAGCGCGGCGTGGTCGGCTCCGGGCCGTCGTGCCACTCCAGGGTGTGGAGCACCTTGTGGGGCAGCGGCTTCGTGCGCACCGCCGGCACGTCCTCCGGGTCCCGCTTCAGGCCTTCCTCCTGGCGCTGGCGCCACCGCCGCTCGGCGTCCTCGTCGGGCGCGGTGGAGAGCACGACGAGCAGGGCGGGGTGCTTCCGGGAGCGGAAGACGACGGCGAGCCGCTCGCCGTCGGGCGCCACGATGGGGGCACCCGTCCTCCACGCCAGGTCCTGCCACAGCTCGCCTTCCACCGGCGCCGCTCCGCTCCGCCGCTCGGCCTCGAAGGCCCGCCAGGTCAGCTCGGCGCGGAAGCGGTCGTAGAGGTCGGCGGGCGATTCGCCGAAGACGCCGCGGAAGGCGTCGTCGAAGCTCCGCGGCGCGCGCGCCGTCATGCGCGCCCATAGCGATCGCAGGCTCCCCGGGCCGGCGCGCTCCTCCAGCCACTCGAGATAGGCGGAGCCCATCAGGTAGGCCATGCTGCCGCCTTCCCACGTCTCGTTGTCCACGGCGAGCCGGTCGTAGGAAGGAAGCTTGCCGGCCTGCGCCCACCGCCGCAGGATGGCCGCGCGCAGATCGCCGTTGGGCCTTCCCGAGCCGGTGAGCCTGCCCTCGACCACCGTGGCGTAGCCTTCGATCACCCAGCGCGGCGCCGCCAGGGCGATGGGACTTAAAGGTATGGCCTCGGCCAGCAGCCGCCGCAGCGGGTTGCGCGAGGGGCGCAGCAGGTGGACCAGGTGGGTCTCCTCGTGGACGATCAGCAGCTCCGGCCAGTCGGCGTAGTGGCCGAGCTCGGACTCAGGTCCGGGCGGGCTCGTCCACAGGATCAGGCGCGGCCAGCCGAGGAAGGGCAGGGCCTGGCCGTTGGGGTCCGCCAACGGATCGGAGACGAGGACGTCCACCACCTCCGGCGGCGCGTAGCCCACCTCGCGGATGACGCTTTCGCGGATCGACTCCAGGCGCGCCGCGGCGCCTCGCGCCCAGGCCTCGGAGGGCGCGGGATAGTGGACCCGGAAGTGCGGCGTCGAGAGGGTGCGCCAGTCGGCGGCGGGGCCTTGGGCCGCGGCGGGGAACGCGAGGAGGAAGGCGAGCAGCGGGAGCGGACGGCCGAATCGCATCGGGCGAAAAATATCAGGACCGACCGAATGCTAGAGTTGCCACGCCGTGCGGAGCGGACCCGTCCCCTTGAATCCCGTGCCCGAGGCGCTTCACCTTCTCGCGGACCTTCAGGCGCGCGCCGCCGCGGTGCGGCCGCCCGCCACGATCGTGCTCGCCGAGGGCGAGGATCAGCGGGTGGCCGCGGCGGCCGAGCGCGCCACGTCCCTCGGCCTCTGCCGGGCCTCGCTGGTGGGATCGGCGGCTGCCGTGGAGCGGACCGCCCTGGCCGCCGGGGTGCGGTTGACCGTGCCGGTCCTCGATCCCGCGACGGACCCCGATCTCCCCGCCTTGAGCGGATTCCTCGCGGCTCGGCTCGCCGCCTGCGGCCTCGATCCCGGCCTCGCGGCGGATCTCGCCCGCGATCCCCTCTACTACGCCGATCTGCTGGTGGCGGCCGGGCGCGCGGAGGGCGCGGTCATGGGCGCCCTCGCGACGACCGCCGAGACCTTGAAGGCGGCGCTGCGGACGATCGGCCCCAGGCCCGGCCTGCGCGTCGTCTCCTCCTGCTTCCTGATGGTCCTGCCGGACGGCCGCGGGCTGATCTACAGCGACTGCGGCGTGGTGCCCGATCCCACTCCTGAAGGCCTGGCCGACATCGCCGAAGCGGCGGCGGCGAGCTGCCGGGTGCTGCTCGGCGAGGAGCCGCGGGTGGCGCTGCTCTCCTTCTCGACCTTGGGGAGCGCCTCGCATCTCCGCGTCGAGAAGGTCCGCGAGGCGCTGGCCGTCCTGCGGCGGCGGGAGGTCGGCTTCGAGGTGGACGGAGAGCTGCAGGCGGACGCCGCCCTGGTGCCGGAGGTGGCGCGGCGCAAGGCCCCGGCCAGCCCGGTGGCGGGCCGCGCCAACGTGCTGGTGTTCCCCGATCTCGACGCGGGCAACATCGCCTACAAGCTCACCGAGCGGCTGGCCGGCGCGCGGGCGGTCGGACCCCTGCTGCAGGGGCTCGCCCGGCCGGTGAACGATCTGTCGCGGGGGTGCTGCGTCGAGGATATCGTCGACGCGATCGCGATCACGGCCCTGGATGCGGCCGGGCGGAGGCGGGCATGAAAGTGCTG
Organism: Acidobacteriota bacterium; assembly: GCA_046765915.1. Classification (GTDB taxonomy): domain Bacteria; phylum Acidobacteriota; class Thermoanaerobaculia; order Multivoradales; family UBA5704; genus DATARR01. The sequence goes on from JBKPTH010000036.1 coordinate 2,855, forward strand.
GTGATCGGCGGCGGCGGGCGGGAGCACGCCCTGTGCTGGAAGCTGCGGCAGAGCCCGCTGCTGCGCGAGCTGTACTGCGCGCCCGGCAACCCGGGCATCGCGCGGGTGGCGGACCGGGTGCCGCTCGCGGTGGAGGAGGTGCAGCGGCTGGCGGACTTCGCCGAGGAGATGCGGATCGACCTCACCGTGGTGGGGCCGGAGCTGCCGCTCACCCTCGGCATCGCGGACGAGCTCGGCCGCCGCGGCCTGGCCGTCTTCGGCCCCACGCAGCGCGCCGCCGAGCTGGAGGGGAGCAAGGTCTTCGCCAAGCAGTTCATGGAGCGGTGCGGCATCCCGACGGCGCCATTCGCGGTGGTGCACGACGCCGCGGCGGCCCGCAAGGAAGCCGGGCGCTTCGGCTATCCCGTGGTGCTCAAGGCCGACGGCCTCGCCTCCGGCAAGGGAGTGCTCATCGCCGGCGACGAGGCCGAGCTTGAGGACGCCGTCCGCGAGCTGTTCGAGGAGCGCCGTTTCGGCGCCAGCGCCGACCGCGTGGTGGTCGAGGCCTTCCTCGCCGGCGACGAGGTCTCGCTCATGGCCCTGTGCGACGGCGAGCGGGTGCTGCCGCTGGCCACGGCGCGCGACTACAAGCGCGTCGGCGACGGGGATACCGGTCCCAACACCGGCGGCATGGGCGCCCACAGCCCTTCGGGAGGGCTGTCGGCCGAAGCCGCCGCCGAGGCCGTCGAGACCATCCTGCGGCCGGCGGTCGCCGGCCTGGCGGCCGAGGGGCGCCCCTTCGTCGGCGTCCTCTACGCCGGCCTCATGCTGACCGCCGAGGGTCCGCGGGTGCTCGAGTTCAACGCCCGCTTCGGCGATCCCGAGGCGCAGGTGCTGATGCTGCGCCTGGAGGACGATCTCCTGCCCGTCCTCGCCGCCGGCGCCGCCGGGCGGTTCGACGCGCGCCGGCTCTCCTTCCGCCGCGAGGTGGCGGCGTGCGTCGTGCTGGCGAGCCCCGGCTACCCCGGCCGGCCGCTCGACGGCGAGCCCATCGGCGGGCTCGAGCGCGCGGGCGCCCTGCCCGGCGTCGAGATCTTCCACGCCGGCACCCGGCTGGTGGACGGCGAGCTGGTGAGCGCCGGCGGGCGGGTGCTCTCCGTGTGCGCCCTGGCCCCCGATCTCGCCGGCGCCCTCGGCTGGGCCTATGCCGCCGCCGCCGAGATCGACTGGCCGGGCAAGGTCTATCGCCGCGACATCGGGAGGCGCCTGCTCGGCGGGGCGCTCTCCGAGGGATCGTGATAACGTTCCAACGCGCTGTTGACGCCGGGACTTAGCCGGGCGAGAATGGCTCCCAGCGGTCCCGAGCACCGAATCACTGCAGCGACCTGACCCGGCGGGCCGGCGCTCCTGCGGGCGTTGGTACCTTTCCTGCATTGGGTTTCAGGTCGCTGTCGCGTATGGAATGGAAAACACGATGTCCGGATGCAACGGTTGCGCTTTCAAGGGGATGTCGACCGCCGTCGAGAACGCTTTCGTCGGCGTGCGTTTTCGCGAGGAGACCAATCTGACGCTGTGCTCGGCCGGGGAGCGCATCTACGCCCGGGGGGAGAAGGTGGTGGTGGATCTCGAGTCGGGCCCTTCGTTCGGCGTCGTCGAGCAGTCGCCGATGCCGGTCTTCAAGCCCTGCCAGAAGGCGGGGGCGCGGCCGATCCTGCGGCCGGCCGACGCCGGGGACCTCGCCGCCCATGAGCGCCAGTGCCAGAGCGAGATGAGCGGCAAGCTCTTCGCCCAGGAGCGCGCCCGCGCCCTCGGCCTGGACATGAAGGTCTCGCTGGTCGACTTCTCCTTGAACGGCAAGAAAGCGACGTTCTACTTCACCTCCGACGGCCGGGTCGACTTCCGGCAGCTCGTGCGCGACCTGGCGAGCCGGTTCTCCGTGCGGGTGAAGATGGTGCAGGTGGGAGCGCGCGACGAGGCCGGGCTGATCGGCGGCATCGGCATCTGCGGCCGCACCCTCTGCTGCTCGACCTGGCTGAAGGACTTCCGGCCGATCTCCATCCAGATGGCCAAGCGCCAGAACCTGAGCCTGAATCCCTCCAAGATCTCCGGCCAGTGCGGCAGGCTCCTCTGCTGCCTGGCGTACGAGGACGAGACCTACAAGACCCGGAATCCGGAAAGCCGGTCTGCGGCGTCAGCGACGGCATAGCCACGACCCTATGGAATCCCACATGGCCAACCGCAAACTGATACGCCCGGACATGAACGAGCTCAAGAAGGATCTCCCTTCGCGCAGCGTGCGCCGCAAGCAGTCGCCGCCCGAGCAGACCAACGCCGAGGAGTTCTACTACCTCAAGCAGATGGCGGCGAAGACGCCGATGGTGCTGATCCTCAACGACGGCGAGGAGTTGCGCGGGTGGATCGAGTGGTACGACAAGGGCGCGCTCAAGCTCAACCGGCACTCCGGCCCCAACCTGCTCATCCAGAAGCACGTCATCCGCTACATGTTCAAGGAAGAGGAGCTGAAGCGGCGGGGCCGGCGGAACGGCGACAGCGACCTCGACCGGTGAGGCCCGTCCTCGCCCTCACCCAGGGCGATCCCGCGGGAATCGGGCCCGAGATCCTGCTCAAGCTTCTCCACGACTCGCCGGAGCCGGCGGCCTGGCGTCCGGTCCTGGTGGCCGAGCGCTCGGCGCTGGAGGCGCTCGGGGCCGTCCTGCCGCGTTTTCCCTGGGACCGCCTGCGCTATCTCGCCGGTCCGCCTTCGCCTCAGGACCTGACCGCCGGCGGCATCCCGGTGCTCGATCCCGTGGCGGCTCGCCGCGCGGTTGCTCTCGGCTCTTCGGGCGCCGCGGACGCCGCCGGGGCCATGGCCGCCCTCGACGCCGGGATCTCCCTCGTCCGCTCCGGCGTTGCGGACGCCCTGGTGACCGCCCCGATCAGCAAGGAGTCCATCGCGCGTCACCATCTCTCCGGGTTCGTGGGACACACGGATTACCTGGCCGCGGCGTGCGGCCTGGAACGCTACGGCCGGGACTACCTGATGGCCTTTCTCGCCCCCGGGCTCCAGGTGGCCTTGCTCAACGTGCACCTGCCGCTGCGAGAGGCCTTGAATGGAATCACCGGCGAAGCCGTGGGCGAGGCTCTCGACTGCCTGCATCGCCACGCCGGGGGCCGCATCGCGCTCGCCGGTCTCAACCCGCACGCCGGAGAGGGGGGCCTCCTCGGCGAGGAAGAGGGACGCGTGCTGGCTCCCGCCGCGGCGGCGGCCCGCGAGAGAGGCATCGACGTGCACGGGCCCGAGAGCGCCGATTCCCTCTTCGCCCGCGCCCACCGCGGCGAGTTCGACTGGGTGCTGGCGCTCTATCACGACCAGGGGCTGATCGCGGTGAAGACGGCGTCCTTCGGCCTCGCCACGAACTGGACTCTCGGGCTCCCCTTCCTGCGCACCTCGGTCGATCACGGCACCGCGTTCCCGCTCGCCGGCCGCGGCATCGCCGACGCCGGACCGCTCCAGGCGGTGATCGAGACGACGTTGAAGCTGATCGCCGGAGAGCTGCCCAAGCGGCGTTAGATGGGTTTTTTCGCCACCGCCAGCAGCGAGTCGCCGAGGATGGGCGTATGCACCACCCGCCCGATGACCCGCAGCGGCTTGAGGAACTTCGTCCCCTCGCCGACCGAGCAGAAGTTCGACTCGGTCTTCAGGCTCTCCACCGCGAGCCCCGCTCCCTCCAACCCCTGCCGCAGCATGCGGGCGGAGAACATGTGGACGTGCGTGGGGTCCTGATGCCAGGCCCAGCGCCGGCCGAGGAGAGGGCGGGCGAGGCTGTGGGCGTTGAGGGTGATGACGAAGAGCTTGCCCCCGGGCCGCAGGCAGCGGGCGCAGCTCGCGAGGGCGGCCGGATAACCGGCGAGATGCTCGATGACGTCGAGCAGGGTGACGGCGTCGAAGTGACCGCCGGGAAAGGGGAAGGGCTCCTCGGCGCCCTGCTGGATCACCGGCCCGCGGATGCGCCGGCGGGCCTGTTCCGCGGCGTGGGCGGAGACCTCGATGCCGTGCGCCTCGTACCCCGCCGACTCCAGCGCCGCGAGCAAAAAGCCGTAGCCGCAGCCGACGTCCAGCACGCGGCCGCCGCGGATCCCATGGGAGCGCAGGAGACCCGCCAGGTACCGCAGGTACTTCACCTTGCCGGGGTGGAGCTCGAAGTATTCGCGCTCGAAATAGGCGGCGTCCTGCACGGGCGGGCATGCTAGCACCCGCCCCGGAGCCTGTGTTAACAATCCCGCCCATGTTTTTCATCGACCTGCTGGGCGCCCTGCTGACGCTCGTCGCGGTGGGATTCCTGCTGCTGGGGGGCTATCTCGCGGCCTTGCGGCTGCTCGGCGAGCGCGGCGATCCGCTGGCGCTCGCCATCGCGTCCCTGCTCCTGGCGACGGGCGAAGCGGTGGGGATCGGCACCCTCCTCGGCGCCCTCGGCCTGTTGCGCATCGAGCTGGCCCTGCTCCTCCAGGGAGGGCTGGTCCTCGTGCTGCTGCTCGCCATTCGCCGGGCGCCGCCGCCCGGCGGCGTCGGCGGGTCCGCGGCGGCGATCGGCCGCCGGAGCTGGGAGATCCTCCGGGGGCACCCCGCGCTGTCGCTGATCACCCTGCACGCCGTGGGCAGCGAGGCGCTCCGGGGCCTGCTGCGCCCCCCCCTCTCCTGGGACAGCCTGATGTATCACCTGCTGCTCACCGGCACCTGGCTGCGCGACCGCAACCTCACTCCGGTCTTCGGCAACATCCCCATCAACTACTACGGCTACGTGCCGGCCAACGGCTCGATCTGGTTCTGGTGGTGGATGGCGCCCTCGCACAGCGAGTTCTGGGTCAACCTGGCGACCTTGCCCCACTGGCTGCTGCTCGGGCTGGCGACGGGCGGCGTCGCCAGGCAGCTCGGGGCGCGCCGCTCCTGGCCGCTGGCTTCCTTCCTGGTGCTGGTCACGCCGACGGTGGTGCGCTTCGCCGCCGCCCAGTACGTGGACATCCTCGTCGGCGCGGTCCTCGTCGCGGCGACCTTTTTCGCCCTGCGCTGGCTGCGGGAGCCGGACTGGAGCGCGGCGGCGCTCGCCGGCGCCGGGCTGGGGCTCGCGGCGGGGGCCAAGGTGCTGGGCGTTCCCTACGCCATGGCGCTGGCGGGGGCGGCCGTGCCGCTCGCCCGGGGGCGGTGGGGCCGGCGCGCGCCGCAGGTGCTGGCGGCCCTCCTGGTGGCGGCGTCGCTGGGCAGCTTCTTCTATCTGCGCAACATCGCCGCCGGCGCGGACCCGCTCGCCCTCGTCTGCGAGCAGACCGCGAGCGGCAAGCAGAACGCCAACCGGCCGACGATCCCGCGCAAGAACTCGGTGGTGGACCTGCACCACCAGATGATCTCTCAAGGGCTGCTCGTCGACGCCTTCCTGGGCAACCCGCGGCCGCAGTCGCTGGAGCTGGGGATAGGACCCCAGGCCTTCGTGCTCCTCCTCGCGGCCTTCGTCCTGCCCTTCGGCCTCGGCCGGCGGTGCTGGCGGGAGGGATTGGTGGTCACCCTGCAGATCTGGGCGGAGCTCGCCTTCTGGCTGACGGTTCCCTTCGCCAAGAACCTCCACGTCTTCGCCAACGTCCGCTACCTGATCCCGGCCCTCGGCCTCGCCTTCGCCGGCGCCGTGACGCTCGCCGAGCGGCGCGGCGTGCGCGACCGCTGGATGGAGGGCGTCACCCTCGCCTTCATGATCCAGGGCCTGCTGCAGCTCCACGCCGAGATGCCGACCGGCGTGCGCCTGGCCATCGCCTTCGCGGACCTCGGCGCGGTGATCCTGGTCCTCTCATCGCCCCTGCGCGCCTTCGCCGTCCGCCGCCGGCGCGAGCTCGCCTGGGCAACCCTAGCGCTGATCCTGCTCGGCGCCCCCCTGCTGACCCGGTTCCGCGTCAAGGACCGCGATCGGGCGCTGGCCAAAGAGTTCACCGTGCACATGACCTCGACCCGCTTCTACGCCGGCGGCTGGACGTGGCTCGACGAGCATGGCGGCACCGGCAACGTCGCGGCCGTCCACTCGCCCAACAACTATTTCGTCTATCCGGTGATGGGGCCCCGCCTGGAGCGGGACGTGCGCTACGTCAATATCAACCGGATTGACCTGCACAATGCCGTCGACTATCCGCAGTGCCAGCCGCGGGTCGATCCCTCGCCCCAGGCCTGGGTCGACAACCTGGTCAAGCAGCGCATCCGCTGGTTGCAGATGAGCCGCTACCCGCAATTCGACTTTCCCATGGAGCGCCGGTGGGCGGACGCCATGCCCCTCCTCTTCGCGCTGCGCTACGCGGATTCCACCAACGCGGTCTATGAATTCCTGCCGGTGGCGCGCGAGGCGGCCGAGTAGCCGCTTCCGCGCGGCGTGCTACCATCTGCGGCGATCGGAACCGAAAGCATCGCCACAGCGCGCTTGACCCGCGGAGAAGGAGCCATGCCGACCGTCGAGTTCACCGGAAACTACCAGGATCTCTCCACCGACCGGGGTTACCAGTTCAAGTTCTATTGCGAGAAGTGCGGCAACGGCTACATGTCGAGCTTCAAGAGCTCGAAGATGGGCATGGCGGCTTCTGCCGCGCAGGTCGCCGGCAACCTGTTCGGCGGCATCTTCGGCCGCGCCGCCGACACCGCCTATGAGATCCAGCGTGCCGTCGGCGGGCCGGCCCATGACGCCGCCCTGCGCGAGGCGGTGGAGGAGATCCGGCCGCTGTTCAAGCAGTGCACGCGCTGCGGCAACTGGGTCTGCGAGCCGGTCTGCTTCAACAAGAACGCCCAGCTCTGCGAGTCGTGCGCGCCGGACATGGACGAGGAGATCGCCGCCGCCCAGGCCGAGGCGGCGCGCCAGCAGGCCTTCGAGAAGGCCCAGCAGGTCGACTGGATGAAGGGTCGGGAACTGGGCAAGGTCACCGGCGCCGTCTGCAAGGCCTGCGGCGCCAAGCTGGGCGGCGCCAAGTTCTGCCCCGAGTGCGGCACGCCCACCGTGCAGAAGAAGCAGTGCGGCGGCTGCGGCGGCGAGATCGAAGGCAACCCGCGGTTCTGCCCCGAGTGCGGCCAGAAGCTGGCTTAGGGTCGCAAACTTGAGGTCACAAGTTGTGACCTCAAGTTTCCTTGAAGCCGATCCGCCGGGGTCCTGCTCCCGCCGGAGCCATCAGTTGTCGCAGCGCATCGAACACCGCCTTGAACTGAGCGTCGTACCTCTGCTCCAACTCGTCCAGTCTGCGGATCAGGTCCGCTCGCGTATTCATCATCTGCCGCAGACGAACGAAGGCGCGCATGATCTCGATGTTGACCCGCACCGCCCGCTCGCTGCGCAGGACGCTGGAGAGCATCGCCACCCCCTGCTCGGTAAAGGCATAGGGCGGGTACCTGCGGCCGCCCCAACTTGAGGTCACAAATTGTGACCTCAAGATCTCGACCTCCTCCGTGCCTATAAAGACGGGAAAACCGCCCGTTATCGCTCAGCTTTTTGCGCGCCGGCCGAGCCAGCGGGCGACGAAGGGGAGGGCGACGAGGCCCAGGAGGACGGCGAACCAGAGGGTCGCGCCGCGGATGAGGAGGGTGACGGAGCCCGCGTCGGCCGTGTCCAAACCCTGGGAGTGGAGCAGCGCCGCGAGCGCTCCCTCGGCGGCGCCGAGCCCGCCGGGAAGCATGGAGAGGGCTCCCAGGAAGGTCGAGCCCGTATAGTTGAAGATCGACAGCAGCAGCCCGGCCCCGGGCGCGTATTCGCGCACGACGAGGAAGAAGCCCAGCCCCTCGGCTCCCCATGCCGTTACGGACAACGCCAAGGCGAGAAGCACCAGGCTCGGCGACAGCAGCGATCGGAGGCTGGTGTAGATCTCCTCCAGATGGGGAACCCGGGGACCCAGGACCGGCAGCCTTCGCAGCCAGGAAAACAACAGCGCCGCGAGCCGCTGCCAGGTCAGCACGGCGATCGCCGCGGCCACTCCGGCGAGGCCGGCCGCGGCGATCCACGGCCCGCCGGGAAACGGCAGGCAGCCCAAGGCGATGAGGAGCAGAACGCCCAAGACATCGGTCAGCCGCTCGCCCAGGACCGCCGGCACCACGCGCAGAGCGGGGCCGCCTCCCAGCTCCCGCACCAGCCAGGCCTTGCCCAGCTCCCCTGCCTTGCCAGGCGTCACCGAGAGGAGAAACCCGACGAGGAAGACCGCCAGGCTGCGCGCGCGGGCCAGACGGACGTTGAGGCGGGCGAGATAGATCTCCCATCGCACGTAGCGCAGCGCATAGTTCACCAGGGACAGCGAAAGGACAGGCACCAGCAGCCGAAGGTCGAAGCCGCGCAGGCTGTGCAGGAGCTGCCGCGGATTCGCCGACAGCGCGAGCCCTGCCACCACCAGGAGACCCAGGCTCAGCGGCACCAGCAGCCGCCGGCCGAGCCGCTCCAGGCCCGAGCCGCGCTCCTCGCGCGGCCCGGCTCCTTCGGGGCTCAGGCCGCCCGCTCTTCTTCCTGGACCGCCTCCGGGTACTGCTCGAAGAGGCGCATCCACTTGCTGGTCCGCCGGTACTGCTCGATGCGGCGCTTGCCGATCGTCGGATACCAGGCGAAGTCGTGGTAGAAGTACGAGCCGAAGACGAAGAAATAGACGAGCGGCGTGCGGAACAGCAGCTTCTGCATGCCCCGCAGAGGCCCGAACCAGACGAGGTCGCCGAAGCGGGAGACGGCGTTGTCCCCCACCGAGAAGCGGAAGTTCCACTGCGAGACGTCCTCGCCCACCACCTCGATGTCGCGCGGATCGCCGACGCCCAGCCCCGCGTCGTGGGCCAGGCGGATATAGGGGATCGACAGCGGATCGAAGCCCATCATCTTGGCCGAGACGGCGTCGATCGCCACCTGATCGCCGGACGCCAGCAGGATGTCCTTCTCGACCGGGATCATGGTGCGCGGCCCGGGCCCGTTGCCGCAGGTGGTGCCGTCCATCACCGCGAAGAGGCCCGGGTGGATCTCCTTCTGGATCGTCAGCAGATCCACCAGCGTCTCGTGGATCCACGAGTGCGTGTAGTGCCGGCGGGTGTTGAGCAGGCCGCCGAAGGCGTTCTTCATCGCTCCCGTCGTCGTCGTATAGATGTGGCATTTCACCGTCGGCAGGTGGACGATGTTCTTGCCGAGGAAGAGCTCCGGGATGGTGATCCCCTCGGGATAGATCTTCGGCAACACCAGCATCTTCCCCTTGGGCTGGTAACGCACCCATTTCAAGTCGTCGGCAAAGCAGTTGTAGCGCACCGGCACGCCGTACTTGTCGAGCACCGGCAGGTAGCGGTTCAGCCGCTCGCCCTTCTTCGGATCGGTGACGACGGTGTTGTTCTGCACGCAGACCTGGTCCGTGTAGCCGTCGGCGCGCAGCTTGAGGATGGTGCCCTCGAGCTGCCACGGCGTGGTATTCGCCCCGGGGAAGGGGAAGTGCCAGGAGATGTTGTCCTTGAGGATCGTGGTCGCACCGGGTGCGAGGTGCCGCCTGACCTCGGCCATCTCCATGGTGCGCCCGACGTCCGCGACGACGGTTTCGGGCTTGGTCTTGAGGACGGCAACGCGCGCTTTGGGCATCGGCTGACTCCGGATCGGTCGACTCGCCGCCTCCGCGGCGACACGAGTCATTATAGCGGCCTGGTCTAGGCTCCGAAGAAGCTCCGCACCGCATCCGCCACCGCCGCGAGCTCCTCGTTGGTGAGCTCGGGGAAGACGGGCAGGCAGAGAACCTCGCGGGCGGCGGCGGTGGCGACCGGCAGATCGCCGTCGCGGACCGCCGCCAGCCCCGCCATGGCGGGCTGCTGGTGCAGCGGAGAGGGGTAGTGGACGGCGGACGCGATGTCGCGCTCCTTGAGATGGGCCATCAGCTCGTCGCGGCGCGCCGTGCGGACGGTGAACTGGTGATAGACCGACTGCGCGCCGGGAGGGTCCGGCAGCAGCCGGAGGTCGCCCACGCCGGCCAGGGCGCCGTGGTAGCGGCAGGCGATCTCGCCGCGGCGCGCGTTGTCCTCGTCGAGGAGGGCCAGGCGGCAGTTGAGGACGGCGGCCTGGAGGCTGTCGAGCCGGCTGTTGGTGCCGAGCGCGGTATGGTGATAGCGGGTGGTCTGGCCATGATTGCCGAGGCTCCGCACCCGCTCGGCGAGCCCGCGGTCGTTGCCGGTGACGGCGCCGCCGTCGCCGAAGCAGCCGAGGTTCTTGGTGGGATAGAAGCTCCAGGCGGCGAGCCGTCCGAAGCCGCCCACCCGCTTGCCGTGCCAGCGGGCGCCGTGGGCCTGGGCGGCATCCTCCAGCAGCCACAGGCCATGCCGCTCGCAGAGCGCGAGGATGGCGTCCACGTCGAACGGCCGGCCGTAGAGATGGACGCCGAGGATCCCCACCGTACGATCCGTCACCCGGGCCGCGGCGTCCGCCGCGTCGAGGTTCAGGGTCTCGGCGTCGACGTCGCAGAAGACGACCTGACCGCCCAGCAGGGCGACCGCCTCCGCCGTGGCGAAGAAGCTGAAGGCGGGGACGATCACCTCGTCTCCCGGCCGCAGATCGAGCGCGCGCAAGGCGAGGATCAGGGCGTCGGTGCCGTTGGCGAGCCCGACGCAGGCCTCGACGCCCAGGTAGGCGGCGAAGGCCTCCTCGAGCTCCCGCACCTCGGGGCCGAGGATGAACGAGGACTGGTCGAGGATCCGCCGCCAGCGCTCGTCGAGCTGCGCGGCGATGCGCCGCCGGGTGCGGCCGAGGTCGAGGATGGGAACGTTCACCGGGCTTCTCCGGGCCGGCATTGTACCCGTTCCCGGGCCGCCGCGGCCGGTGTGCGATACTGCCCGCCAGATGTTTTCCCGCCTGCGCTTCTACTGGGTCGTCGCCGCAAGCGGCGGTGTCCTCATGGCCCTGGAGATCCTCTCCAGCCGGTTGCTCGCACCGTACTACGGCAACAGCGTCTACGTCTGGGGATCGATCATCAGCGTTTTCCTGGGCGCCCTGTCGCTCGGCTATCTGTGGGGCGGGCGGCTGTCGGACCGCCAGCCGGCGATGGCGTCGCTGGGCCGGATGGTGGCGCTCGCCGCCGCCTGCGAAGCCGTCCTGCTCCTGGCGGGCTCGCGGCTGGCCGCGGCGCTCGCCGCGTTCACCGGCGGCAGCCCGGCGGGAACGCTGCTCGCGGCGAGCCTGCTGTTCGGGCCGGCGAGCACGCTGCTCGCCACCGTCTCTCCCTGGGCCGTCCGCCTGGCGGCGCGGGATCTCGGGCACCTCGGCGGCACCGCCGGGCGGCTCTTCGCCTTGTCCACCGTCGGCAGCCTGGCGGGGACTCTGGCCTGCACCTTCCTCCTCATTCCCTTTCTCGAGCTGCGCCAGATCCTCGGCCTGCTGATGGCGCTGACGGCGTTCACCGCCTGCGTGGCGCTCGCCGGCTCGTTCCGCGCCGAGGCCCCATCGGTGACGCTCTCCCTCCTCCTGCTCATCCTCGCCCTGCCCGGCGCCGCGTTCGCCCCCCGCGGCTCTCCCGGGCTGATCTACGAGCGGGTCACTCCCTATCAGACGCTGCAGGTCTGGGAGCGCTCGGGAGTGCGCGTCCTCGAGAGCGACCGCGTCCCGCAGGCCGCCATGCGCCTCGCCGACGGCGATTCGACCCTTGCCTACAATCGCACCGCTCCCGCGGTGCTGCTGCTCAATCCGCAGATCCGGCGGGCCTTGATGATCGGCCTGGGCGGCGGCACCGTCGGCCGCTACCTCCAGGCGCGGCTGCCGGACCTGCAGGTCCGCTACGTGGACCTCGATCCCGCGGTCCCCCAGGTCGCCAGCCGGTTCTTCCGTTTCCGGGCCGGACCGCGAGCCCGCGTCACCGTCGCCGACGGCAGGAGGTTTCTCCACGGCTCCAACGAAAAGTGGGACCTGATCTACGGCGACGCCTACATCGGACAGAGCGTACCGTTCCACCTCACCACGGTGGAGTTCCTGGACGAGGTCCAGCGCCATCTCGCCCCGCGCGGCGTCTTCGCGCTCAATCTGGCGGCGGGCCTCGGCGACCCTTTCTCGCAGGCGATGTACCGCACCGTGCGCGACCGTTTCGGCGCCGTCTACGTGTTTCCGGTCCGCCGCGCCCTGAACGTGCTGATCGCCGCGACGCGGGAGTCCGCGGCGCTGTCGAAAGCCGAGCTGGTCGAACGCGGCCGGCAGCTCGACGGCAGGCTGCGGTTCGATCCTTCCCTGGCGACCCTGGCCTCCTGGCGCAGCCCGATCGAGCTGGACATCGCGAAGATCCCGCTGCTGACGGACGAGTTCGCGCCGGTGGACCGGCTGATCCGGCTGGGCGAGGGCTCGCGGCTGCCGGCGCCGCGCCGCTAACGCCCCGCAGGCTCTGCACCCAGGGGGCAGCGGCTCCACGGCGTCTCGTAGACCACGATCTCGTCGTCTCCCATGGTGATGTTGCCGCGGATCGGCAGCCGGTAGACCGGCCGGAAGCGGGGATCGCCGGCAAGGCCGGGAAACCAGGAAGGAAAGATCACGACGTAGTCCGGCCGGCGGCGGGCGACCGCGGCCAGGAGCGCGTCGTCCCACAGGGCTCCCGCGGCGGTGGCCCGCCGCACCTCGCGGCCGATCTCGGGACTGGCGATGCTGGCGAGGTCGATCACCCGGTTGGGGAGGAGGTACTTGATCGCCCCGATGTCGTTGACCGCCAGGACGCATTGGGCCGGCAGGCGGCGGGCGAGCCACCGCGCCATCGCCACGTCGCTCTCCTCGACGTTGGCCACGTTCTGGGCATAGAACCGCTCGCCGCGGAACAGGTCGAAGAGGGTGGGAACCAGGAGGAAGAGCGCCGCGATCGCCGCCAGGCTCGCCCGCAGGGCGCGCGGGCGGAGGCGGGCGGTCAGAGACTCGACCGCCGGCTCGAGCCCGAGCACGCCGAGCACGATGAGGACGGGGAAGAGCGGGAAGTAGTAGCGTCCGAAGTTGCCCATCATCCGGGTGGGTCCGGGAGTGAGCAGAGAGTAGGCGAGCGGCAGCCCGAAGAGCCAGAGGACGGGCAGCAGGCCGCGGTCGCGCGGCGTTCCCCACCTGGAGGCGAGGGAGACCGCCCCGGCGCCGGCGAGGAGGGTCATCCAGGGCTGCGGCCGGAAGAAGACGCCGATCACGTTCGCCAGGTAATGGAGGTCCGGCAGCGGCCGCAGCGTGCCGCCGCCTTTGGCGGCGTAGGTCGTGGGCAGGATGGAGCCGCCGGCCCAGGCGTAGAAGAGCAGGGGACCGGCCAGCGCGCAGGCGGCGAAGGCCGCCCCCGCCAGCAGGGTTCCCGGCGCCGGCCGGCGCCGGCGCAGCCCTTCCTCGCCTCCCTCGAAGGAGAAGAGACGATCGAGCACGGCGAGCAGCAGCAGGAGAAGGCCTTCGGGCCGGGCCAGGACGGCCACCGCGAGGACGGCGAGGGAGAGGGGCGGCCGGTCCGGATGGCCGCGCTCGCGCAGGTGGAGGATGATTCCCCACAGCGAGAGCAGCACGAAGAGCGGGATCTCCATGCCGGAGACCGCCGACCAGACGAGCCAGCTCGTGGCCAGCGTGAGCCCGGCGGCGAGGGCGGCGAGGCCGCGCCCCAGCCCCAGCCCGCGGGCGAGGCGCCAGGTGGCGTCGATGCCGGCGAGGTAGAGGAGGATGCCGAGGAGCTTGGTCCACAGGATCACCCCGCCCGGGAGCGCGAAGAGCAGCGCCAGCAGCGCCGTCCACAGCGGCGCCGTGGAGCCCGTCACCAGCTCGCCGGGGTTGTAGGAGAGCCCGCGGCCCTGCGCCAGGTTGCGCGCGAACTGCAGGTGGATCCACCCGTCGTCCAGCGGCAGGCCGACCCCGCCCTGCAGCCGGCTCACCTCGGCGAAGAGGTAGCGCAGGCAGGCCACCACGCCGGCGGCGAGCAGCAGCGCCCGGAGCGGGTCCGGCCGGCGGCCGGACCGGGAGTCGGAGTCGGTCATCGCGGTCTCATGCCCGCGGCGAAGCATACAAGCGGTCCGCTCGGTTATCATCGCCGGCCCATGGCTCTGCGCGTGCTCGAGCGCCGGCGCCGCCGGTCGGCGCGGATCGCCCTCTATGGCAGCCTCTTCCTGGTGGGCGGCCTCGCCTGGGCCGCCGTCTCGTTCCTCAACCGGCCGCTGGCCGCCCGCAAGACCGAGCGCTGGATCGACCGCGACTACGCCCGTCTTCCCGCCGTCGAGCTGCTCCAGCAGTACGTGCGGATCGACACCAGCGAGAGCACGGGAGACGAGCTGGCCGGCGCCCGCTTCCTCGCCCGGCAGTTCCAGGCCGCGGGAATCCCCACCCGCATCGAGCAGGTGGGCCCCCGCAAGGCCAACCTCTACGCCTGGCTGCAGGGCAGAGACCCGCACCCGCTCGTGCTCCACAACCACATCGACGTTTCAGCGGCCGATCCCAAGCAGTGGTTCTCGCCGCCGTTCGCGGCCAGGATCGAGCTGCCGTGGATCTACGGCCGCGGCGTCTTCGACATGAAGAGCGTCGCCATCGCGCAGATGCTGGCGATGATCGAGCTGAAGCAGAGCGGCGCGCCGCTGGCGCGGTCGGTGCTCTTTCTCGCCACCAGCAGCGAGGAGCGCGGCAGCCGGCTGGGAGTGCGCCGGCTCGTGCAGCTCCATCCGCGCATGGTCCGCGGCTTCTGGGCCGTGCTGACGGAGGGCGGCGTCGTCGAGGCGCGGTCGCGCGAGGACATCAAGTTCTGGGGCACGGAGGTCGCCCAGAAGCGCTACGCGGACCTGATCGTCTGCAGCGGCGAGCGCGAGCCGCTCGAGGAGCTCCGCGCGGCGCTCATCGCCAGAGGGTACACCGAGACCGATCTGCGCCTGACGCCCGAGGTCGCCGCCGTGCTGAAGGCCTACGGCCCGACCCGCGACCGCCAGGAGCTGCGGGACCTGGTGACCCATCCCGAGCGGGTCCTGGGAGACGTGGCCGCCTTCCGCAAGCTCCCCCCCTACCTGCGTTCCATGTTCCGCAACGAAGCCGTGCCGTTCCCGGTGGAGGAATCGAAGGGCGGCGGCTATCAACTGCTGATCAAGTTCCACCTCCTGCCGGGCCAGGATCTGGAGTCGGCGCGGGAGAAGCTCGTCCCGAGCTGGCTGACGTTCGGCATGACGACGACGCTCGACGAGCCGGCGACTTCCCGCCGCGGCAGCCCGCTCGACCATCCCGCTTTCCGGGAGATCGAGGCGCTCTTGCACGACGAGTACCCCGGCGCCCCGACGGGACCCTATTTTCTCGCCTGGACGGCGACGGACGCCCGCTTCTTCCGCGCCCTGGGGGTCCCCACCTACGGGTTCTCACCCTTCCTGGTCATGAACACGGACACCATGCAGGTGGATCGGGCCAACGAGCGCTTCGCCCTGCCCGGTTTCGTCGACGGAGTGGCGCTCTACGGCAAGCTGGTGAAACGCCTGGTCTCTGACACTTAGTGCCAGGAAGGACTGGCAAATTTTGTCGGGCGGGAAAATCAACCCCTGGAAAACAAAGGGGTTGCGGCTGCCGGATTGCTGGCACCGACCCTGCTTAACCCTTCCGGCAAAACCCTCGGATTCCCCAGGGGAAAGCTCCGTAACTCGTTAGGGGAGGAGACCCGAAATGTTGATGAAGATACGTAACCGGCAGAAGGGCTTCACGCTGATCGAGCTGCTGATCGTGGTGGCGATCATCGGCATCATCGCGGCCCTGTTGATCCCGAACTTCCTCGATGCGCTGCAGAAGGCGAAGCAGAAGCGGACGGTGGCCGACGAGCGCAACACCGGCACCGCGATGTTCTCCTGGCTCACCGATCAGCTCGGCGCCGCCGCCGCCGGCGCGGCCGCCACGCAGATCACCGTCTCCGACTACGATACCGGCGCTCTCACCACCTCGACCTCGATCAGGGACCTGCTGGTGCCGCAATACCTGCAGTCCATCCCGGAGCTCGACGGCTGGAAGAACGCCTACTACTACCGCCTGAAGACCGGCACCAACGTCCTCGCCCGCAACGTGATGCTGATCGCCAGCGGCGGCCGCAACGGCGGCACGCCCACCGGCACCATCACCGTCGCGGCCTTCGACCCGACGGATTACGACCAGGACATCATCTGGGCGGACGGCTTCTTCGTGCGCTGGCCACAGAAGACCACCACCAATTAACCGTCCTCACCCTGGTCCGCAGGTTTTTCTCCCGGGGGGCCGCCTCGTGGCGGCTCCCTCTTCTTCTTTACGTCTCCCCGGCATTTTGGCGCATCGCCGGCGGCTCGCCGTTCTCGCCGTGCTCCTCGTCGTCGCTCTGCCGGCCCGTTGCGCCGAGCCCGCGGCGAGCTCGGAAGCCGCGGCCTGGCTCCAACAGTACCTCCGTCTCGACACCACGAACCCGCCGGGCAACGAAGCCCGGGCGGTCGCTTTCCTCACCGCGATCCTGCGGCGGGAAGGCGTGCCTTCACGGGTGCTCACGTCGCCGCAGGGGCGGCCCAGCCTCTATGCCCGTCTCTCGTCGGCCGGTGGTCGAGGCCGCGCCATCCTCCTGCTGCACCACATGGACGTGGTGCCGGCCGGACCGGGATGGAGCGTCCAGCCCTTCGCCGGCCGGCTGCGCTCCGGCTACCTCTGGGGCCGCGGCGCGCTGGACGACAAGAGCCTCGGCATCGCCCAGCTCGCGGCGCTGATCGACCTGCGGCGGCGGCGGATCCCCCTCGCGCGGGACGTCATCTTTCTCGCCGTCGCGGACGAGGAAAACGGCGGCGCCCAGGGAACCCGCTGGCTCCTGGCGAAGCATCCCGAGCTCTTCCAGGGGGTCGAGGCGGTGCTCGGCGAGGGCGGACGCAGCCAGATAGGGGCAGGAGGGAAGCTCTTGTGGTGGGGCATCGAGGTGGCCCAGAAGCGCCCCCTCTGGCTCGAGGTCTCCACCTCCGGCCGGGGCGGACACGGCTCCGGGCTCAATCCCGACAGCGCCAGCCACCAGCTCATCCAGGGGCTGGCCCGCCTGCTGGCGGCTCCCGTCCGGTGGCGCGTCACCGCACCGGTGCGGACCTACTGCCGCGCCATCGCGCCGTTGCACAATCCGCATTGGCGCCGCGTGTTTTCGCACCTCGACGCGGTGATCACGCCCAACGGCCCGCGCGAGTTCCTGCTGCCGGGCATGGCGAACCTCTTTATCGACACCGTGCAGGTGACCGTCCTGCGAGGGGGCGAGCGCATCAACGTCATCCCCGAGGACGCCCGGGCGCGGCTCGACATCCGGCTGCTGCCGGATACCGACGAGAAAGCATTCCTGGCGGACGTCGAGCAGCGTCTGGGCAAGGACGTCAAAGTCGAGGTCCTGCTCGACGCTCCCCCCGCGGCGCCGTCGCCGGCCTCCGGACCGCTCTACCGGATCCTGCAGCGGACCCTCGGGGCCGAGGGTCCCGTCGTACCCGCCTTCATCCCCGGCATCACCGACTCGCGTTTCTTCCGCCAGCGGGGGATCCCCGCCTACGGCGTCTCGCCGTTCAAGATCGGGCCGGAGGACTCGCGAGGCATCCATGGACCCGATGAGCGGATACCGCTGGCGGAGCTCGAACGCGGGGTGAAGAGAATGCGTCAGATTCTATATCTCTATGCGCGCCGGGAGCCCTGACATCCAGTGGCCGGACGGTGACATTTTTTGCCCAGAAGACGCTGAGTCGCGGATAGAAGCGTCTTTATTTTCAATGATTTCGATGCGCCGTTCCTTGGCATGAGGCTTGCCGTTCCGGTGTCCATTCAGTTGGAGGAGGGAACTTTGGATGAAGCGTAGACTCGCGAACGCGCAGACGGGCTTTACGCTGATCGAGCTGTTGATCGTGATCGCCATCATCGGCATTCTCGCCGCCATGATCATTCCCAACCTGCTGGACGCCATGCAGAAGGCCAAGCAGAAGCGGACCGTCGCCGACGAACGGATCGTCGGCACCGCGATGTTTGCCTGGATGACCGACGAGGTCGGCGCGGCCGCCGGCGGCGGCACGGCCACCAGCGTCGATCTGACGCTCTATCCCACGATCGATCTGGACGACCTGCGGGCGCTCCTGGTTCCGGTTTACATCGAGGCCATACCCGTCCTCGATGGCTGGAAGAGGCCGTACAACTTCTACTGCAACGTGGCGGACCCTCATTCGCGGCACGTGCTGGCCATCGCCAGCGCCGGAGCCGACGGGTCGTCCGCCGGCCCGACGTACAACGTGGGTGGATTCGACCCCACGGACTACGATCAGGATATCGTCTGGACCGACGGGTACTTCGCGCGCTGGCCGCAGAAGTAGCGGGCCGAGGCTGGCAGACGGCGGTCTGGCCGGCGCTGCTGGCCGGCGGCTGGCTCCTCGCCCTCTTCGGTCCGTTGTTGTCTTCCGCCCGGGCGCTGGCCAATCGTGACGTCGACATCCTGCATCTGCCTCTGCGCACCGCGTTCCGGGATCTGACGGCCTTCGGACCGCCGGTGTGGAACCCTTGGCTGCACGGCGGCCAGCCCATCCTCTCCAATCCCAGCTACGGAGCGTTCTATCCGCCGAGCTGGCTGGTCTTCGCCGCGCCCCCCAGCTACGCGCTGAGCCTCATGGTCCTGTTGCACGCGGGCCTGGCCTTCGCCGGGGCGTGGCGCCTCGCCCGCCACTTCGGCTGCGGCGCCGGAGCCTCGGCGCTGGCGGCTATCGGATACGTGGGCTGCGGCGCCTACCTCTCTCTGCTGGGTCTGTTCAACCTCTTCTGCAGCATGGCGTGGCTCCCCTGGGTGATCGCCTGGGGAGACGAGTCGCTGCGGATGCCGCAAGGAGGGCGGTGGTGGCGGCCGGGATTGCTCGCCGGGGCCGCCCTGGGGTGCCAGCTCCTCAGCGGTGAGCCGTCGCCGGCCCTCATGAGCGGCCTGGCGCTGCTGGCCCTCACCGCCTCGGCGATCGGCCGCCGGCCGGCCGCCGCGCCGAGAGTCCTGCTGCCGTTCCTGTTCGCGGCCGCCTTCGCGGCCGTGCAGGTGCTGCCCACTCTGGGCCGCCTGGCGGACTCACCCCGCAAGGGGCTGCCGCCCCAGATCGCCACCCTGTGGTCCATGCCGCCGGCCCGCCTGGTGGAGATCTTCTTTCCCCGCTTCTACGGCGATCCGACGCGCGACGTCGAAGGGCTCTTCTTCGGCTGGAATCTGCACGACCGCAACTACCCCTTTCTCGAGTCGCTGTACCCCGGCCTCTTTCTGGCCCTGCTGGCGGTGTGGGCGCTGCTGTTGGGCCGCGTTCCCCGGCGTGCGGCCTGGGCGCTGACCGTCGCCGGCGGTGGTTTCCTCGCCCTCGGGCGCCACAACCCGTTCTATGCCGCCGCCCGCCAGGCGGTGCCGGGGCTGGCCGTCCTGCGCTACCCGGAGAAATTCATCATCCTGGCGGTCCTCGGCCTGGTCATCGCCGGAGCCCTCGGCTGGCAGCGGCTGCTCGACGACCGCGAGGCGGGCCGTCCGCAGGCGGCGGACTTTCCCCTGGCCCTGGCGCTGGTGGCGCTGGCGGCGGCCCTGGGCCTGGCCGCTACGCTCTCCCTGCCGCCCGCCGCCGTCTACCGGTTCATCGCCTACCACGGCGACCCTCTCCTTCCCTTGAGCCGGGATCTCTCCCTGGAGTACTTGCGGCGCGAGAGCCGGACCGCGGTGGCGACCGCGCTGGCCGTCGCCGCCCTGCTCGGCCTCTGCCGCTGGCGGCGCCCGCCCCGGCGGCTCCTGGAAGCCGCGGCGGTCCTCCTGCTGGCCGCCGACCTGTGGCATTACGGGCATCGCTTCGTGCAGACGATCCCGGCCGCCGCCTATCGCCCGCCGCCGCTCGCCGCCGCCTTGCCGGCCGGGGAGCGGATCTTCGTGCAGGCCCCCCGCCAGGGAGCGCCCGAGGTGATGCGCCGCCGGGGGGACTCCGGCACCCTCGTCACCCGGGCTCACCTCGCTTCCCTGGAGCCCTATTCGGGCGTCCTCTGGCACCTCTCCTACGTCTTCAGCACCGATTTCGACCTCATGCTCACCGGCTGGGGGCGCAAGGCCACGAACATCCTGGAGAACGAGACGGCCGAGCGCCAGAGGGTCTATCGCTACCTGGGGAGCTGGAACGTGGGCACCCTGTTTCTCCAGAAATCCTTTCGCGAGCAGTTGGCGGAGGTCGCGGACCCGGACGCGCCGCCCCTGCGCAGGGTGGCCAACCGCTACGTCGTCCCGCGTTTCCGGCTCGTACCGCGGGTGACGTTTCACTCCACCCATGCCGCGGCCCTCGCCGCGGCCCGCGCTCAGGACTGGCGGCTCGAGCGCGGCGAGCACTGCGTGCGGCCGGGCCGGCGGCCGCAGATCGTCACCTATGAAGCTCCGGCCCGCCTGCTGGCGGTGAGGGATGCGGCGGCGAGGATCGAGGTCCGCTACCGGGCTCCGGGGGGCGCCTTCTTCGTCAGCGCGATGACCTACGATCGCGGCTGGCGCGCCTCGGTGGACGGCGTTCCTTTGGCGACGTATCCCACGGCGGCGTGCCAGCTCGGCGTCCCCCTCCCGGCCGGCGAGCACCGGCTCGTCCTGCGCTATCGGGAGCCGCTCGTCGGTCTCGGCGGCGCCGTCTCGCTGCTCGCCCTGGGCGGCGGCGCCATGGGCTTCGCCGGGCGCCGCCGCCGGACGGCGTAGAATCCGCCTTCGCTGCCTTGGAGGTCTTGGCGATGCGACGTTGGCTGACCGCGGTCTGGCCGGCACTGCTGGGAGCGGGCTGGCTCCTCTGCCTGTTGGGGCCCGTGCTGTCTCCCGGCCAGGCGTTGGCGAACCGTGACATCGCCATCTTCCACCTGCCCCTGCGGGCCGCCTTCCGCGATCTGGCGGCCCTGGGGCCGCCGGTGTGGAACCCGTGGCTGCACGGCGGCCAGCCGGTCCTGTCGAATCCCAGCTACGCAGCCTTCTACCCGCCGAGCTGGCTGGTCTTCGTCGCGCCTCCCATCTACGTGTTGAGCCTGACGGCGGTGCTGCACGCGGCTCTCGCCTTCGCGGGGGCGTGGCGTCTGGCGCGGCACTTCGGCTGCGGCCGGGGAGCCGCGGCGCTGGCCGGCGTCGGCTACACCGGCTGCGGGGCGTACATCTGCCTGCTGAGCGCTTACAACCTTTTCGGCAGCATGGCGTGGTGGCCCTGGGTGCTCGCCTGGGGAGACGAGGCCCTGCACGCGACGGCGGGGCGGAGCTGGCGGCGGCCGGCGCTGCTGTCGGGCGGTGCCCTGGGCTTGCAGCTCCTCAGCGGTGAGCCGACGCCGGTGGTGATGAGCGGTCTGGCGCTGCTCGCCCTGGCGGCTTCCGCCGCGGGCCGACGGCGGACGGCCGCGGCGCGCGCGATGGTGCCGGTCCTCTTCGCGTTGGCGCTGGCCGCGGCGCAACTGCTGCCCACCCTGGGCCGCATCGGAGACTCGCCCCGCGGGGCCCTCCCCGCCGAGGTCGCGACGACCTGGTCGATGCCGCCCCTGCGCCTCGCCGAGATCTTCCTGCCCCACGTTTTCGGCGACCCGAAACGCCTGGTGGAGGGCCTCTACTTCGGCTGGCGGATGAGCGACAACGGTCCGTACGTCGAATCGCTCTACCCCGGGCTCCTGCTGGCCGCGCTCGGCGCCGCGGCGCTCCTCGGCGGGCGCATTCCCCGGCGCGCGGCCTGGGTGCTCTCGTTCCTGGCCGGCTGCGTCCTCGCTCTCGGGCGTCACAATCCGCTCAATGAGGGATTGCGGCGGGCTGTCCCGATGCTCGCGGTCCTGCGCTTCCCCGAGAAGTTCGTCTGCCTCGCCGTCCTGACGCTGGTCGTCGCCGGGGTTCTCGGCTGGCAGCGGCTGCTCGACGAACGGGACGCGGGCCGGCCGGGCGCCGCCAACCTGCCGCTCGCCGTCTCCCTCGTGGCGCTGGCCTCCGCCCTCACCCTCACCGTTCTCCTCTACACTGCGCCGCGCGTCGCCGCCTGGTTCGTCATCTCCCAAGGCCTGCCCTCGCTTCCCGCCGCGGCGCGCGGCCTGGGCCTGGAATACCTGCGGAACGAGGGCTGGGCGGCGGCGAGAATCGCCGCGGCCGTCGTCCTCTTCCTCGGCCTTTGCCGCTGGCCGCGCCCGCCCCGCCGCCTGCTCGAGTCGCTGGCGGTCCTCTTGACCGCCCTCGATCTCTGGCATCACGGGCACGGCTGGGTGCAGACGATCGAAGCCGACGCCTACCGCACGCCGCCGCCGCTGGCCGCCGCTTTGCCCGCTACACAGGATCGCATCTTCGTGCAGAAATCCCTCGGCGACGAACCGCCGGTGCTCCGGCGCGCGGGCGATCCGCAGAGCCTGTTTACCCGCGCGTATGTCCAGCAGTTGAAACCTTATTCGGGGGTCCTCTGGCACCGCGCCTACGCCTTCGAAGGGGATTTCGACGTGACGCGCTCCGGTTGGGGAAGGAAGGCCGATGCAATCATCGAGCGCGAGCAGGGCGAGCCGCAGAGGCTCTACCGCTACATGGGCGTCTGGAACGTCGGCACCCTACTCCTCCAGAAGACGTTCCGGGAACAGGTGGCGGCGTTGCGCGATCCCGCCGCCCTGCCGATGCGCGTGGTGCCGAACACCTACGTCCTTCCCCGCTTCCGCCTGGTCCCGCGGGTGACTTTCCACGCGGGCTACGGCGCCGCCCTCGCCGCCGCCCGCGCCGAGGGGTGGGAGGTCGCTCGCCATGAGCATTGCCTGCGGCCGGGGCGGCCGGCGGCGACGCGCGATTATCGGAGCCCGTCACGCCTGCTCGGCTTGTCGGATCTCGGCGGCCGGATCGAGGCTCGCTACCGCGCCGAGGGCGCCGCCTTCTTCGTCGCCGCCATGACCTACGATCCGGCCTGGCGGGCCTCCGTGGACGGCAGACGCCTGCCGGCCTATCCGACCGCGGCGGGCCAGCTCGGCGTACCGCTGCCGGCCGGCGAGCACCGTCTCGTGCTGCGCTATGGCGAGCCGCTGGCCGGCATCGGCGTCGCGCTGTCGCTGCTCGCGCTCGCCGGCGGGGCGGCAGCGCTCGTCTGGCCGGGCCGCCGCCGGCGGATGGCGTAGAATCCGGCGCCGGCTCCCCGAACCTGCGAGGTCCACGACCTGGAATCCTCAACACTGCGCCGTTGGCTGAACGCGACCTGGCCGGCCCTGCTGGCCGCGTCGTGGCTGCTCAGCCTCCTCGGCGCCTTGCTCTCCCCCGGCCGGGCCCTGGCCAACCGCGACATCGCCGTCTTTCACCTGCCGCTGCGCGCCACCTTCCGGGACCTGGCGTCCTTCGGGCTGCCGGTGTGGAATCCGTGGCTGCACGGCGGCCAGCCGCTGCTGTCCAATCCGAGCTACGGCGCCTTCTACCCGCCGAGCTGGCTCGTCTTCGCCGCCCCGCCCGCCTACGCGCTGAGCCTGATGGCGATCCTGCACGCCGCTCTCGCCTTTGCGGGCGCCTGGCGGATGGCGCGGCACTTCGGCTGCGGCCGCGGCGCGGCGGCGCTGGCCGGCGTCGGCTACACCGGGTGCGGCGCCTATCTCTCGCTGCTGAGCGCCTACAACCTGTTCGGCAGCATGGCCTGGTTCCCCTGGGTGGTGGCGTGGGGAGACGAGGCCCTGCGTCTCCCCGCAGAGAAACGCTGGTGGCGGCCGGCGCTGCTGGCCGGAGGCGCCCTGGGCCTGCAGCTCCTCAGCGGCGAGCCGTCACCGACCGTGATGAGCGGCCTGGCGCTGCTGGCCCTCGCCGCCTCGGCCGGCGTCCGGCGTCCGGCGTCCGCGCCGCGCGTGCTGGTGCCGGTCCTCTTCGCGGTTCTCCTCGCCGCGGTGCAGCTGTTGCCGACGCTCGGCCGCCTGGCGGACTCCCCGCGCCGCGAGCTGTCGCCGCGGGTCGCGATGACCTGGTCGATGCCGCCGGTCCGCCTGGTCGAGATCCTCTTCCCGCGTTTCTTCGGGGATCCGAAACGCGACGTCGAAGGCCTCTACTTCGGGTGGAACGTCAACGACCGCGACTACCCGTACGTCGAATCCCTCTACCCGGGCCTGCTGCTGGCGGTGCTGGGGGCCTCGGCGCTGCTGCGCGGGCGGATCCCCCGGCGGGCGGCGTGGCTGCTGATCTTCGCCGCCGGCTGCCTGCTCGCCTGCGGACGCCACACCCCCGGGTACAGCGCCCTGCGCCGCGCCATCCCGATGCTGGCGGTCCTCCGCTTCCCGGAGAAGTTCGTCCTTCTCGCCGTCCTCGCCCTCATCATCGCCGGGGTGCTCGGCTGGCAGCGGCTGCTCGAGGAGCGCGCGGCGGGCCGCCCGGAGTCCGCGGACTTCCCTCTCGCGGTGGCGCTCGTGGTGCTCGCCACCGCGCTGGCGCTCGTCTCCTTCCTCTATTGGGCGCCCGGCGCCGCCTCGTGGTTCATCGGCTCTCACGGCGCCCCGGGGCTCCCCGCGGCGCGCCGCCTCCTCGCCCTGGACTACCTGCGGAGCGAGAGCTGGGCCGCGGCGAGGACCGCCGCGGCCGTCGTCCTGCTGCTCGCCCTCTGCCGCTGGCGGCGGCCGCCGCGGAGCCTGCTGCAGGCCCTCGCGGTCGCGCTGCTGGCCGCCGACCTCTGGCACTACGCCCGGGGCCTGGTGCAGACGATCCCGGCCGGCGCCTACCGCACGCCGCCGCCGCTGGCCGGCGAGCTGCCGCAGGAGCGCCACCGCATCTTCGTCCAGGAGCCCCGTCCGGGAGCCCCCCAACTGTTCCGCCGCTGGGGCGACTCGCAGACCCTGCTCACGCGGTCGTATCTCGTGCAACTGGAGCCCTACTCGGGCGCCCTGTGGCATATCCCCTACGCCTTCGAGACCGATTTCGAGCTCATGCTGACCGGCTGGGGGCGCCGGGCGGCCGACACCTTCCGCCTGGAGGGGCTGCGGACGCCGGCGGGCTACCGTTACCTGGGCATCTGGAACGTCGGGACCCTCCTCCTGCAGAAGGAATTCCGCGAGCAGGTGGCCGCGTTGCGGGATCCCGCCGCCCTGCCCCTGCGCAGGTTGACCAATCCCTACGTGGCTCCCCGCTTCCGCTTCGTGCCGCGGGTGACGTTTCATCCCGGCCACGCCGCCGCCCTCGCCGCCGCCCGCGCCGAGGGGTGGGACGTCGTCCGCGAACACTGCGTGCGGCAGGGAAGACCGCCGGCGACGCGGACCTATCGCCGGCCGCCTTTCCTCTCGGAGGTGAGGGACCTGGGAGGAGAGATCCGGGTTCGCTACCGGAGCCCGGAAGGCGCTTTCTTCGTCGCCGCCATGACCTACGATGCGGGTTGGCGGGCGTTCGTGGACGGCAGACCGCTGGCCACCTACCCCACAGCAGCATGCCAGCTCGGCGCGGCGCTGCCTCCCGGCGAGCACCGGCTGGTCCTGCGCTACAGGGAGCCGCTCGTCGGCGCCGGTGCGGCCGTATCACTGCTCGCTCTGGGCGGAGGAGCCGGAGCGCTCATCGGCCTCGGTCGCCGTCGGCGGCCGGCGTAGAATTGAGGCTCGACTGAAATCCTCGCGACTCTACCGCTGGCTCATCGCCATCCTGCCGCTCCTGCTCGGCGCGGGCTGGCTGCTGTGCCTGCTGGGCCCGTTGCTGGCACCGGATCGGGCCCTGGCCAACCGCGACATCGCGATCTTCCACATCCCCCTGCGCGCCATCTTCAAGGACCTGGCGGAGCTCGGTCCGCCGGTGTGGAATCCCTGGCTGCACGGCGGCCAGCCCATCCTGCCGAACCCCAGCTACGGGGCCTTCTACCCGCCGAGCTGGCTGGTGTTCGCCGCCTCCCCCGCCTATGCCCTCAACCTGATGGCGCTGCTGCACGCGGCCATCGCCTTCGCGGGCGCCTGGCGGCTGGCGCGCCATCTCGGCTGCGGCCGGGGAGCGGCGGCGCTGGCGGCGGTCGGCTACGTCGGCTGCGGCGCCTATTTCTCGCTGCTCAGCGCCTTCAACCTCTTCTGCAGCATGGCCTGGCTGCCCTGGGTGCTGGCCTGGGGGGACGAGGCCCTGCGCGCGCCGGCGGGCGGCCGCTGGTGGCGCCCGGCGCTGCTCGCCGGCGGCGCCCTGGGGCTGCAGCTCCTCAGCGGCGAGCCGTCGCCGGTGGTGATGAGCGGCCTGGCCCTGCTGGCCCTGGCCGCCTCGGCGGCCGGCCGCCGGCCCGCGTCGGCGCCGCGGGTGGTGCTGCCGGTCCTCTTCGCCGTGGCGCTCGCCGCGGTGCAGCTCCTGCCCACCCTGGACCGCCTCGCGGGCTCGCAGCGCAAGGCGCTGCCGCCCGAGATCGCCACCCTGTGGTCGATGCGTCCGCAGCGCCTGATCGAGGTCTTCCTGCCGCGCTTTTTCGGCGATCCGGCGCGCGACACGGAGAACCTTTTCTTCGGCTGGAAGCTCAACGAAGGCGATTACCCCTACGTCGAATCCCTCTATCCGGGGCTCGCCCTCGCCGTGCTGTGCCTGTCGGCCCTGCTCGTGTGGCGCATCCCGCGGCGCGCGGCGTGGGCCGCCTGCCTCGCCGCCGGCCTCTTCCTCGCCTGCGGGCATTACAACCCGCTCTACGAGGGTCTGCGCCGGTCGCTGCCGGTGCTGGCGGTGTTCCGCTATCCGGAAAAGTTCGTCATCCTCGCCGTCCTCACCGTGGTCATCGCCGGCGCCCTCGGCTGGCAGCGGCTGCTCGACGACCGCGAGGCGGGCCGGCGGAGCGCCGCCGATCTCCCTCTCGCCCTGGCGCTCGCCGTCCTGGCGACCGCCCTCGTGCTGACCGCCCTGCTCTCCTGGGCGCCGGCGGCGGCGCTCTGGTTCATCTCCTCCCACGGCCCCCCCGATCTCACGCCGGCGAGCCGGGCCGCCGCCCTGGCGTACCTGCGGACCGAGGGCTGGGCCGCGGCCGCGACGGCCGCCGCCGTCGCCGCGCTGTTCGCCCTCTGCCGCTGGCGCCGGCCCCCGCGGCGCCTGCTCGAAACGCTGGCCGTCCTGCTGCTGGCCGCCGATCTCTGGCACTACGGCCACGCCCTGGTGCGCACCGTTCCCGCCGCCGTCTATCGCCGGCCGCCGCCGCTGGCGGTGGCGCTGCTGAAGGCCCGGGACCGGGTGTTCGTGCAGGAGGCGCGGGCCAGGTCGCCCTTTCTCTGGCGGCACCGGGGAGACCTGCAGTCCCTCGATACCCGCGTCAACCTGTCGCTGCTCGAGCCCTACTCCACCCTGCTCTGGCACATCCCTTCCGCCTTCGACGTCGACTTCGAGATGTTCCTCACCGATTGGGGCCGGCGGGCCGAGGACATCATGCTGAGCGAGCCGCCGGGGTCGGAGAGCCTCCACCGCTACCTCGGGGTGTGGAACGTGCGCACGTTCCTGCTGCAGAAGACGCTGCAGGAGCAGATCGCGGCCTTCCGGGATCCCGCCGCCCTGCCGTTGACCCGGGTGACGAATCTCCACGTCCTGCCCCGGTTCCGCTTCGTGCCCGCGGTGACCTTCCACGCCGATCACGCCGCCGCCCTTGCGGCGGCCCGCGCCGGGGGCTGGCGGGTCGGCCGCGACGATCACTGGGTCCGGCCCGGCGGGCCGCGGCAGAGCGTGCGCCATGCGCGGCCGCCGCAGCCGTTGGAGATCCGCGACGAAGGCGGGCGCATCGAGCTGCGCTATCGCGCCGCGGAAGGAGCCCTGTTCGTCGCCGCGATGACCTACGACAAGGGGTGGCGGGGCTTTCTCGACGGCGAGCCGGTGCCGGCCTACCCCACGGCGGCCTGCCAGCTCGGCGTGGCGCTGCCGCCCGGCGAGCACCGCCTCGTCCTCCGTTACCGCGAGCCGCTGCTCGTCCCGGGAGCCGCCGTCAGCCTCGTCGCCCTCGCCGCCGGGGCGCTGGCGCTGTTCGTCGCGGGCCGGCGCCGGCGGATGGCGTAGAATCCCCGCGCCGTGCACCTCCAAGCCCTCCTCGGCGTCTACGCCGCGGTCTTCGGATTGATCGTCGGCAGCTATCTCAACGTCCTCATCTATCGCCTGCCGCGCGGGATCTCCACCGTGCTGCCGCGCTCGCGCTGCCCGGAGTGCGGCGAGCCCATCCGCGCCCTCGACAACCTCCCGGTGCTCTCGTTTCTCCTCCTCGGCGGCCGCTGCCGCGCCTGCCGGGCGCGCATCTCCTGGCGCTACCCGCTGATCGAAGTCGCCACCGCGGCGCTCTTCGTCGCCTGCCTGCTGCGCTTCGGCGTCACGCCCGAGGCCCCCGCCGCGGCGCTCTTCGGCTCGCTGATGCTGGCGCTGGCGATCATCGACGTCGACCACATGATCCTGCCCGACGCGCTGACCTGGCCGGGGATCGCCCTGGGAATCCTGCTGCAGCCCCTGCTCCCCTGGGCGCGGCTGGGCGAGGGACCGTGGGCGGCGGTGGCGGGAGCCGCCGTGGGCGCGCTGCTCGGCGGCGGCGTGCTGCTCGCCGTCTGGCTGGCCTGGTATCTCGTGCGGCACGAGGAAGGCATGGGGCTGGGCGACGTCAAGATGCTCGCCGTGATCGGCGCCTTCCTGGGCTGGAAGGGCGCCCTGGTGGCGCTCTTCGTCGCCGCCCTCGCGGGGGCGGCGGTAGGCCTGTCGCTGATGGCGTGGGGGAGCCTGGGCGCCAGGTCGAAGCTGCCGTTCGGCGCCTTTCTCGCCTTCGGCGGCCTGATCGCCCTCTTCGCCGGCGAGCCTCTCGTCCGGGCGTACGCGCGGCTGCTATGAGCCGAGGAGGGGAGGCGCGCTCGTGGCGCCGGCTGGGTCTGCGGCGGGAGGTGCTGATCCTGCTGCCGGCCGCCCTGCTCCTCCTGGTGGTGCTCTCCACCTTCACCCTCTTCTCCTATCGCAACGCGGTGTCGCTGCTGACGGCGGAGCGCCAGCAGGAAGCCGCCCGGCTGGCGCGCGCCGTGGCCGATCACCTCGCCGCCGCACCGGAGGGCGGCCTCTCTCCGGGGCCCCAGCTCCTGCGCCAGCCGGCGCCGTCGGCGCTCGGCGTCGCGCTGGTGGACGGCGGCGGCAGGCCGCTGGCGGCGGTGGGGGAGCTCCCCGCCGGCGATCTGCTGGCC
>JBKPTH010000037.1:0-40620 GCA_046765915.1 Acidobacteriota bacterium
TTACTTCCGGACGACGGACGTGACGGGGGTGGCGAAGCTGCCGGAGGGCACGGAGATGGTGATGCCGGGGGACAACGTGAACCTGGAGGTGGAGCTGATCGCGCCGATCGCGATGGAGAAGGGCGTGCGCTTCGCCATCCGCGAGGGCGGCCGCACGGTCGGCGCCGGCACGGTGACGGACATCGTGGCGTAGGAATCGATTGTAGAGACGAGGGGCAGAGGTCATGGTGAACGAGAAGATCCGCATCCGCTTGAAGGCGTTCGACTACCGCATCCTGGACACGTCGACGCACGAGATCCTGGATACCGCGCGGCGCACCGGCGCCCGGGTGGTGGGGCCGATTCCGCTGCCCACCCACATCTCGCGGTACACGGTGAACCGCTCGCCGCACGTCGACAAGAAGTCGCGCGAGCAGTTCGAGATCCGTACTCACAAGCGGCTGCTCGACATCTTCGAGCCGACCTCGCAGACGGTCGACGCGCTGATGAAGCTGGAGCTGCCGGCGGGTGTCGACGTCGAGATCAAGGCGTTCGGCAAGTAGAGGCGAGGGATAAAGCGATGGAAGGCATCCTGGGACGCAAGTTGGGCATGACCCAGATCTACGTCGAGGACGGGACGGCGATCCCGGTGACGGTGATCCAGGCCGGGCCCTGTCTGGTGGTGCAGCGCAAGACGGCGGCGAACGACGGCTACGAGGCGGTGCAGCTCGGCCTGGTGGAGGCGCGGCCGGCGATGGTGAACCAGCCGAAGGCCGGCCACTTCCGCAAGGCCGGCATCGCGCCGACGCGGCGGGTGGCGGAGTTCCGCCTGGCGCCCGGCGAGGAGATGAACGCCGGCGACGAGGTGAAGGCCTCGATCTTCGCCGAGCAGGAGTGGGTGGACGTCGTCGGCACCAGCAAGGGCAAGGGCTATCAGGGCGTCGTCAAGCGCCACGGCTTCGCCGGCGGCCGCGCCACGCACGGCTCGATGTTCCACCGCGCGCCGGGCTCGATCGGCGCCTCGGCCTACCCCTCGCGGGTGATGCCGGGCATGCGCTCCGGCGGCCGCATGGGCGGCGAGCGGGTGACGGCGAAGAACCTGCAGATCGTCAAGGTCGACGCCGAGCGCAACCTGATCTACGTGCGCGGCGCCGTGCCCGGTCCCAAGAGCGGGTACCTGGCGATCCACAAGGCCAAGAAGGGTTGAGGATCGAACGATGAAGATCGCGGTGAAGAACTTCGACAACCAGCAGGTGCGCGAGATCGAGCTGCCCGAGGAGATCTTCGGGTATCCGTACAAGCAGCACCTGATCCACGAGGCCGTGCAAGCCTACCTCGCGGCGCAGCGCCGCGGCACGCACAAGGTGAAGGACCGTTCGGAGGTCTCCGGCTCGGGCCGGAAGCTGTGGCGGCAGAAGGGCACGGGGCGGGCGCGCACGGGCGACATCCGCAACCCGAAGTGGCGCAAGGGCGGCACGGTGCACGGCCCGGTGCCGCGCAGCTACGAGAAGGACCTGTCGCGCCGCGAGAAGAAGAACGCGCTCAAGTCCGCGCTGTCGCGCAAGCTCGCCGAGGAGTCGATCCTGGTGCTCGACGGCCTGGCGCTCGACGGCCACAAGACGCGCGACCTGCTGGCGCGCCTGGACAAGCTGGGCATCCGCGGCAAGGTCCTGCTGGTGGACAGCCTGGAGAACCACAACCTGGCGCTCGCCTCGCGCAACGTGCGGGCGCTCAAGGCGGTGGACGCGCTGGCGCTCAACGTCTACGACGTGGTGGACCGGCCGTACCTCGTGGTGAGCGAGGACGCGCTGAACCGCCTGGTGGAGGTGCTGGCGAAATGAGAGTCCAGGAGATCATCCGCCGCCCGCTGATCACCGAGAAGTCGACGGAGCAGCGCGAGGAGAGAAACGTCGTCGCCTTCGAGGTGGCGCGCGACGCCAACAAGATCCAGGTCAAGCGCGCCGTCGAGGCCCAGTTCAAGGTCAAGGTCGCCGAAGTGCGCATCGCCAACGTCCACGGCAAGGTACGGCGGCAGGGCCGCTTCGTCGGGCGCCGTCCCGACTGGAAGAAGGCCTACGTGCGCCTCGCCGAGGGCGAAAAGCCGATCGAGTTCTTCGAGGGGATGTAAGAGATGCCGATCAAGCAGAGGAAGCCGATCAATTCGTCGAGCCGGTTCCAGACGCACCTGACGTTCGATGAGGTCACGCGCGCGGAGCCGGAGAAGTCGCTCACCCGCGGCAAGCAGCGGACCGGCGGCCGCAACAACACCGGCCAGCTCACCTCGTGGTGGCGCGGCGGCGGCCACAAGAAGCGCTACCGCGTCATCGACTTCAAGCGCGACAAGCACGGCGTGCCGGCCAAGGTGGCCACCGTCGAGTACGACCCCAACCGCTCGGCGCGCATCGCGCTGCTGCACTACGCCGACGGCGAGAAGCGCTACATCCTGTGGCCGGACGGCCTCAAGGTGGGCGCCGTGGTGATGTCGGGCGAGGCGGCGGAGGTCAACGTCGGCAACGCGCTGCCGCTGAAGCGCATCCCGCTGGGCACGGTGATCCACAACATCGAGCTCAAGATCGGCAAGGGCGGCCAGATGGTGCGGAGCGCCGGCGGCGGCGCGCAGCTCATGGCGCGCGAGGGCGGCTGGGCGCAGGTCAAGCTCCCCTCGGGCGAGGTGCGGCGGGTGCACGTGGAGTGCTACGCCACCGTCGGCCAGGTGGGCAACCTCGAGCACGAGAACGTGTCGATCGGCAAGGCGGGGCGCAACCGTTGGCTGGGCTGGAAGCCGCACAACCGCGGCGTCACCATGAACCCGGTGGACCACCCGATGGGCGGCGGCGAGGGGCGCACCTCCGGCGGCCGCCATCCCACGACCCCCTGGGGCGTGCCGACCAAGGGCTACAAGACCCGCAACAACAAGCGCACGGCGGGCATGATCGTGCGGCGCCGGAACCAGAAGTAGGAGACTCTTATGGCTCGTTCACTGAAGAAGGGCTACTTCATCGACGACCACCTGCTGCAGAAGGTGACGGCGATGAACGACCGCGGCGACAAGCGGGTGATCAAGACCTGGTCGCGCCGCTCGACCGTGATCCCGGAGATGGTGGGCCACACGCTCGCGGTGCACAACGGCGCCAAGTTCATCCCGGTGTACGTCAGCGAGAACATGGTGGGCCACAAGCTGGGCGAGTTCGCGATGACCCGCACCTTCCGCGGGCACAGCGGCAGGAAGGTCGAAAAGGGGGCCAAGCCCCGCTAGGGCTGGTCGCGAGAAGAGGAGCGGACGATGGAAGTGACAGCAAGGCTTCGCTACGCCCCCGGCTCGGCGCAGAAGATGCGCCTGGTGGCGGATCTCATCCGGGGCAAGGGCGTGCAGGAGGCGGTGAACCTCCTCGAGGTCACCAACAAGGTGGCGGCCCGCCACGTCCGGAAGTGCCTGAAGTCGGCGATCGCCAACGCCGAGAACCGCGAGGACGGCGTCGACGTCGACCGGCTCTACGTCAAGGAGATCTTCGTCGACGGCGGACCGATGGCGAAGCGGGTGCGGCCGGCGCCGATGGGCCGGGCGTTCCGGGTGCTGCGGCGACAGAGCCACATCACGATCAAGCTCGACACCCACAAGGGTGACGGCAAGTAGCGGAGAGGACAAAAACGTGGGTCAGAAAACGCACCCGTACGGCTTCCGGCTCGTCTACAACAAGACCTGGCACTCGCGCTGGTACGGCGACGCGCACTACGCCGACACGCTGCACGAGGACTTGAAGCTCAGGCGGCGCCTCAAGGCGCGCCTCGGGCACGCCGGCGTGTCGGAGATCGACATCGAGCGCGCCGCCGACAAGCTGCGCGTCACCATCTACACGTCGCGGCCGGGCATCATCATCGGCCGCCGCGGCGCCGAGGTCGACAAGCTGCGCGACGATCTGCAGAAGGAGATGGGCCGCGAGGTGCACATCAACATCCAGGAGATCCAGCGGCCGGAGCTCGACGCGCAACTGGTGGCCGAGTCGATCGCCGGCCAGTTGCAGCGCCGCGTCTCCTTCCGGCGGGCGATGAAGAAGGCCATGGAGTCGGCCTTCCGCTTCGGCGCCAAGGGCGTGAAGATCATGGTCGGCGGCCGCCTGGGCGGCGCCGAGATCGCGCGCTCCGAGTGGTACCAGGAGGGCCGCCTGCCGCTGCACACGCTGAAGGCCGACATCGATTACGGCCTGGCGGAGTCGCAGACCACCTACGGCGTCATCGGCGTCAAGGTGTGGGTCTACAAGGGCGATCTGTTGAAGGAGAAGAGCCGGCGCAGCGCCGCCTAGGAGATTGTTCTCATGTTGATGCCGAAGAAGGTCAAGTTCAGGAAACAGCAGCGCGGCCGGCGCGCGGGCAACGCCAAGGGGGGCAGCTATATCGCCTTCGGCGACTACGGCCTGCAGGCGATGGAGCCCGGCTGGGTGACGGCGCGGCAGATCGAGGCAGCCCGTATCGCCATCTCGCGCTACGTCAAGCGCGGCGGCAAGGTGTGGATCCGCGTCTTCCCCGACAAGCCGATCACCAAGAAGCCGCTGGAAACCCGCATGGGCAAGGGCAAGGGCAACCCGGAGGAGTGGGTGGCGGTGGTCAAGCCGGCGCGCATCCTCTACGAGCTCGAGGGCGTGCCGGCCGACGTCGCCGAGGCGGCGATGCGGCTGGCCTCCCAGAAGCTGCCGATCAAGACGCGGTTCATCACCCGTCACGAGGACATGAGGTGAGACGATGAAGGGTGATCTGAAGGCTTCGCAATTGCGCGATCAGACGTTGGACGAGCTGCGGGACCGCGAGCGCGATCTCTCCGAGCAGCTCTTCGCCCTGCGCCTGCAGAAGGTCACCGGCCAGCTCGAGAAGCCGGCGCGGGTGCGGCAGGTGCGCAAGGACCTGGCGCGGGTGTTGACCGTCCTTCACGAGCGGCAGGCAGGCAGCTAGGAGCAAAGGAAAAGGAATGATTCCGGAAAATACGGCAGGTACGGCAGAGACGACGCAGCAGGCGGCGGAGGCCCCCGCGAAGGGGCGCCGGCAGAGCAAGGTCGGCCGCGTGGTGAGCAACAAGATGGCGAAGACCGTCGTGGTGGCGGTCGAGCAGAGGGTGACGCACCGCCTCTACCATCGCAGCCAGAAGCAGACGAAGAAGTTCCACGCCCACGACGAGGAGAACCGGTGCAACGTCGGCGATCTGGTGGAGATCGTCTCCAGCCGGCCGCTGTCGAAGACCAAGCGCTGGCGGGTGAGCGAGATCGTCAAGAAGGCGCAGTGAAGGGTTAGAGCAAGGGGCCGACGATGATTCAGATGGGAACGATTCTCGACGTGGCGGACAACTCGGGCGCCAAGAAGATCGCCTGCATCCACCTGCGCGGCGGCTCGGCGGGCCAGTACGGCCGGCTGGGCGACGTGATCACGGCCTCGGTCAAGGAGGCGTCGCCCGACGGCACGGTGAAGAAGGGGCAGGTGGTGAGGGCGGTGATCGTGCGCACCGTCAAGGAGCAGCGGCGCCGCGACGGCAGCTACATCCGCTTCGACAACAACTCCGCCGTCCTGGTCAACGACGCCGGCGAGCCGATCGGCACGCGCGTCTTCGGCCCGGTGGCGCGGGAGCTGCGCGAGAAGCGGTTCATGAAGATCGTGTCGCTGGCGCCGGAGGTCATCTGAAATGAAGCTGAATTTGAAGAAGAACGACCAGGTGCTCGTCACGACGGGCAAGGACCGCGGCGCCAGGGGCCGCGTCCTGCGCGTCCTCGCCGGCGAGGGCAAGGCCATCGTCGAGCGCGTGAACATGATCAAGCGGCACACCCGG
This sequence comes from Acidobacteriota bacterium, assembly GCA_046765915.1. Classification (GTDB taxonomy): domain Bacteria; phylum Acidobacteriota; class Thermoanaerobaculia; order Multivoradales; family UBA5704; genus DATARR01. The sequence continues at coordinate 5,789 of JBKPTH010000037.1, forward strand.
CCGAACCCCAACAAGGGGATCCAGGGCGGCATCCTCGAGCGCGAGGCGCCGATCCAGATCGCCAACCTGAGGGTGATCTGCCCCGAGTGCGGCAAGCCGTCCCGGCTGGGACGCCAGCGGCTCGACGACGGGCGCGGCGTGCGGGTGTGCAAGAACTGCGGCGCCACCTTCGGGTAGGCGCGCGAGGCGAGGCAGAGAGGCAAAGGATATGGCGAAGAAGGACAAGGACAGCAAGAGCGGCGGCAAGGCGAAGGCGGCTCCGGCCGCGCCGCCGCGGCCGACCCCCGACGACTACGTGCCGCGCCTGAAGAAGCAGTACGCCGAGGAGGTGGTGGCGAAGCTGCAGCGGGAGTTCGGCATCGGCAACGTGATGGCGGTGCCGCGCCTGGAGCGCATCTCGCTCAACATGGGCGTCGGCGAGGCGATCTCGAACATCAAGATCCTCGACGACGCGGTGGAGGAGATGGCGGCGCTCGCCGGCCAGCGGCCGACGATCACCCGCGCCCAGAAGTCGATCGCCGCCTTCAAGCTGCGCGAGGGCATGCCCATCGGCTGCCGGGTGACGCTGCGCGGCGACCGCATGTGGGAGTTCCTCGACCGCCTGATCACCCTGGCGCTGCCGCGCGTGCGCGACTTCCGCGGCGTGCCGTCGAAGAGCTTCGACGGCCGCGGCAACTACACGCTGGGCGTCCGCGACCACCTGATCTTCCCCGAGGTGGACTACAACCGGGTGGAGCGCACCAAGGGGATGAACATCACCATCGTGACGACGGCCGGCAACGACGAGCGCGCCCTCTATCTGCTGCGCGAGCTCGGCATGCCGTTCGCGCGCTAGGACCTGCGAGGAGAGACAAGCCGTGGCGACCACTGCGAAGATCGCGAGAGAGACGAAGAAGCTCAAGTTCACGGTGCGGCACCGCAACCGCTGCCGGCTGTGCGGGCGGCCCCGGGGCTACTACCGCAAGTTCGGCCTCTGCCGCATCCACATGCGGGACCTGGCGCTGCAGGGCTATCTGCCGGGCGTCATCAAGGCGAGCTGGTAGGCGAGGAGACTGACGATGAGCATGACCGATCCGATCGCGGACCTGCTGGCCCGCATCCGCAACGCCCAGACCGCCAAGCACGACCGGCTCGACGTGCCGGTCTCGCGGCTGAAGGTCGAGGTGGTGAAGCTGCTCAAGGAAGAGGGCTTCGTGAAGAATTTCCGGGAGATCGAGGGCTCCCCGGTGGGCACCCTGCGCATCTTCCTGCGCTACAGCACGGAGGGGGTGCCGGCCATCTCTCACCTGCAGAAGGTGAGCAAGCCCGGCCGGCGGGTGTACCGCAAGGCGGACGAGATCCAGCCGGTGCGCAACGGTCTCGGCATCGGCATCGTCTCCACGTCGCAGGGCCTGCTGACCGACGCCCAGGCGCGCGAGCGCCGGGTGGGCGGCGAGCTGCTCTGCCAGGTCTGGTAGGAGAACTCCTATGTCGCGGATTGGAAGAATGCCGATAGCCGTCCCCCAGGGCACCAAGGTGGAGCTGCGGGAGGGGACGTTCGTGGCCGAGGGGCCGCGCGGCCGGGTCGAGCAGGCGCTGTTCGCCGGCTTCCCGGTGGAGATCAAGGAGAGCGAGATCACCGTCTCGCGCCCCGGCGACGGCGGGCCCGAGCGCTCGCGCCACGGCCTGCTGCGGGCGCTGCTCGCCAACGCCGTGCAGGGGGTGTCCGGCGGTTTCACCAAGCAGCTCGACATCGTCGGCGTCGGCTACCGCGCCGAGGTGAAGGGGAATCAGGTGCAGTTCGCGCTCGGTTACTCCCATCCGGTGATCTACGCCATCCCCGAGGGCATCAAGATCGAGATCGACGCCAAGGCCAACCGGGTGACCGTCTCCGGCGCCGACCGCCAGAAGGTCGGCCAGGTGGCGGCGGAGATCCGCGGCCTGCGCAAGCCCGACCCGTACAAGGGCAAGGGCATCAAGTACACCGGCGAGATCCTGCGCCGCAAGGTCGGCAAGGCCGGCGGCAAGTAAGCAGGCAAGGCAGCGAGAGGACCTGAGCGATGACCGAGCACGTGACGATACGGATGAAGGCGAAGCGGGAGCGCCGCGAGCGCGCCCATCTGCGGGTGCGCAAGCGGGTGCGCGGCAGCGCCGAGCGGCCGCGGCTGTCCGTCTACAAGAGCCTGCGCTTCATCTACGCGCAGGTGATCGACGACGACCGCGGCACGACGCTGGCGCAGGCGAGCTCGGCCGATGCCGACGTGCGCGGCCAGCTCGGCGGCTCGACCGCCGGCAAGGCGGCGGCGAAGCTGGTCGGCGAGCTGGTGGCGTCGCGGGCCAAGGAGCGCGGCATCGACAAGGTGGTCTTCGACCGCGGCGGCTACGTCTATCACGGCCGCGTGCAGGCGCTCGCCGAGGCGGCGCGCGAAAAGGGTTTGCAGTTCTAGTCGTACTCTAGCGAAGGAGACGAGCGTGGCCAGGGATTTCGAGCGCGAGAGCGAGTTTTTCGAACAGGTCGTCCACATCAACCGGGTGACCAAGGTGGTGAAGGGAGGCAAGAACTTCTCCTTCTCCGCCCTGGTGGTGATCGGCGACGGCAACGGCCGCGTGGGCTACGGCGCCGGCAAGGCGAAGGAGGTGCCGATGGCGATCCGCAAGGGCATCGAGATCGCCAAGCGCAACATGGTCCAGGTGCCGCTCAAGGGGACGACGATCCCGCACGAGGCGCTGGGCACCTTCGGCGCCGGCCGCGTGCTGTTGAAGCCCGCCTCCGAGGGCACCGGCGTCATCGCCGGCGGCCCGGTGCGCGCGGTGATGGAGACGGCGGGCATCCAGGACATCCTCACCAAGTCGCTGGGCTCGACCAACCCGCACAACGTGGTGAAGGCCACCTTCGACGCGCTGCTGCTGCTGCGCAGCGAGCAGGACGTGATGGCGATGCGCGGTCTCACCGAACGCGCCGCCAAGGCGGCGGCCGCGGCGCAGGCGGCGGCCAAACCGGCCGTGGAGACGGGCGCGTAAAGGACACGACGATGGCGAAGAAGAAAGCAGAGACAGAGACGAAGACGATCCGCATCCGGCAGGTGAAGAGCGTCATCGGCACCCGCCGCGAGCATCGCGAGGTGGTCAAGGGGCTCGGCCTGCGGCGCATCCGCGACGTGGTGGAGCGGGCCGACACGCCGGCGGTGCGCGGCATGGTGGCGAAGGTCCAGTATCTGGTGGAGGTCGAGGAATCATGAAGCTGCACGAGCTGTCTCCCGCCAAGGGAAGCAAGCATTCGAGGAAGCGGGTGGGGCGCGGTCCCGGGTCCGGCCTGGGCAAGACGGCCGGCCGCGGCGAGAAGGGCCAGAAGTCCCGCACCGGCTACAGCCGCCGGCCCGGCTTCGAGGGCGGCCAGATGCCGCTCGTCCGCCGGGTGCCGAAGCGCGGCTTCACCAACATCTGGAAGACCGAGTACGCGGTGGTGAACGTGGCGCAGCTCGCCGACCTCGACGGCGACGTGACGCCCGAGGTGCTGGCCGAGCGCGGCCTGGTGCGCGCCGGGCGCAAGGTCAAGGTGCTCGGCGACGGCGAGATCGGCAAGGCGCTGCGCGTCGTCGCCGACAAGTTCAGCAAATCGGCCCGCGAGAAGATCGAGGGGGCGGGCGGCACCTGTGAGGAGCTGCAGGCGTGATCGAAAGCTTCCGCAACATCTTCGCCATCCCGGACCTGCGCAAGCGGGTCCTCTTCACCTTCGGGTTGCTGGGGGTCTACCGCATCGGCTGCCACATCCCGAGCCCGGGCGTCGATCCGCAGGCCCTGCTCGAGTTCATGCAGGCGCAGGCGCAGGGGTTCCTCGGCTTCGTCAACACCTTCACCGGTGGCAGCCTGCAGAAGATCGCGGTGTTCGCGCTGGGCATCATGCCCTACATCACCGCCTCCATCATCCTGCAGTTGCTGACCGTGGTGTGGCCGTACCTCGAGAAGCTCTCCAAGGAGGGCGAGCTCGGCCGGCGCAAGATCACGCAGTGGACCCGCTACGGCACGGTCGTCATCTCGCTCATCCAGGGCACCGGCATCGCCGTCTGGCTCGAGCGCATGACGACTCCCGGCGGCGCGCCGCTGGTGCCCTCGCCGGGCTGGGGCTTCCGCCTGTTGACGGTGGTCACGCTGACCACCGGCACGGCGTTCATCATGTGGCTGGGCGAGCAGATCAGCGAGCGCGGCATCGGCAACGGCATCTCGCTGATCATCTTCGCCGGCATCGTGGTGGGCCTGGTCCCCGCCATCTTCAAGACCATCGACGGCGTGCGCACGGGCAACCTGTCGCCGTTCATCCTGGTGCCGCTGCTGATCTTCATGGTGCTGGTGGTCGCCTTCATCGTCTACATGGAGCGGGCGCAGCGCCGCATCCCGGTGCAGTACGCCAAGCGCGTGGTGGGCCGGCGGGTCTACGGCGGCCAGAGCACCTACCTGCCGCTGCGGGTCAACACCGGCGGCGTCATCCCGGTGATCTTCGCCAGCTCGGTGGTGACGATCCCGACGGTGATCTCCGGCCTGATCCAGAACGAGGGGGTGCAGAAGGTCGCCGGCTACGTCGCCTACGGGCAGCCGATCTACTACTTCCTGCAGGTGGTCACCATCATCTTCTTCTCGTACTTCTACGTCTCGATCATCTTCAACCCGGCGGACCTCGCCGAGAACATGCGGAAGTACGGCGGCTTCATCCCCGGCATCCGGCCCGGCAAGCGGACGGCGGAGTACATCGACCGCATCCTCACCCGGCTGACCCTGGTGGGCGCCATCTATCTCGCGGCGGTCACCGTGCTGCCCGAATTCCTGCTCACCGGCATCCACGTCGCCGGCCTGCCGTGGCTGGGGCCGCGCATCGCCGGCTACTTCCCGAGCTGGTTCACCGAGGGCATGGGGATCCAGTTCTATTTCGGCGGCACGTCGCTGCTCATCGTGGTCGGCGTCGCGATGGACACCATCCAGCAGATCGAGAGCCAGCTCGTGATGCGCAACTACGAGGGCTTCATGAAGCGGGGCCGGATCCGTGGGCGAAGGGGTTGACGGCCACGCTTCGCGGGTCGTGCTGTTGGGGCCGCCGGGAGCCGGCAAGGGAACCCAGGCGCAGGTGCTCGGCCGCCGGCTGGGCGTTCCGGCCATCTCGACCGGCGACATGCTGCGCGAGGCAGTGGCGGGCGGCTCGGAGCTGGGCCGCAAGGTGAAGGGGATCATGACCTTGGGCGCGCTGGTGGACGACGCCACGATGGCCGAGGTGGTGCGCGGGCGGCTCGCCAGGCCCGACGTCTGCGCGGGGTTCCTGCTCGACGGCTACCCGCGGACGCTGCCGCAGGCGGAGACGCTGGCCGGCATCCTGCGCGCGGCGGGCTGCGGCCTCGACGCCGTGCTGCTGTTCGACGTGCCGGAAGAGGTCGTGGTGCGCCGGGCGCTGCTGCGCAAGCGGGGCGACGACGCGGAGGCGGTGATCCGGGAGCGGCTGAGGGAGTACCGGGAAAAAACCGTGCCGCTCATCGGTTATTATAGGCAGCGCGGTCTGCTGCGCGAGATCGACGGCAACCGTCCGATCGAAGAGGTGACGGCGGCGATGCTCGGCCACTTCGGGGTCGCCTGATGGCCATGGTGCTCAAGACCCCGGGCGAGATCGAGCTGATGGACCGCGCCAACCGGATCGTCCACCAGGTGCTGGACGCGGTGGGCGAGCGCATGGTCCCGGGCGTCAAGACGCGGGAGCTGGACCGGCTCGCCGAGCGGACCATCCGCGACGCCGGCGGCGTGCCGGCCTTCCTGCATTACCGGGGTTATCCGGCGACGTTGTGCATCTCGGTGAACGACGTCATCGTGCACGGCATCCCGGGCGACTGGGAGATCCGGGAAGGCGACATCGTCGGCGTCGACTGCGGTGTCTTCTACAAGGGGTACTGCGGGGACGCGGCGCGGACCTTCGCCGTCGGCGACGTCAGCGTCGAGGCGAAGCGGTTGCTGCAGGTGACGGAAGAGGCGTTGCGCCTCGCCGTGGCGCAGGTACGGCCGGGGGGGCGGGTGCAGGACATCGGTTGGGCGGTGCAGCGCCACGCCGAGAGCCACGGCTACTCGGTGGTGCGCGAGTTCACCGGGCACGGCGTCGGCACCTCGATGCACGAGGACCCGCAGGTGCCCAACTTCGGTTTTCCCGGCAAGGGGCCGAAGCTCAAGCCGGGGATGGTCCTGGCCATCGAGCCGATGATCAACGCCGGCACGAGCGCCGTCAAGATGGACCCCGACGGCTGGACGGCGCGCACCGAGGATGGCTCGCTCTCCGCGCATTTCGAGTTCTCGGTGGCGGTGACGCCGTCCGGAGCGCGGGTGCTGGGCGTCTAGCGAGAAAACTGAGAGAGAGGAAGACGTTTGTCGAAAAAAGAGGAAGCGATCGAGGTCGAAGCGGTGGTGGTGGAGCCCCTGCCCAACGCGATGTTCCGCGTCGAGGTGGAGCTCAACGGGAACAAGCACCAGGTCCTGGCGCACATCTCGGGGAAGATGCGCAAGCACTTCATCCGCATCCTGCCCGGGGACAAGGTGCTCGTCGAGCTGTCGCCGTACGACCTCAAACGGGGCCGCATCGTCTATCGTCTCAAGTAGGCGGTCGCAGCAGGGCGGAAAGGAAGTCGGAAATGAAAGTACGTTCGTCGGTCAAACGGATCTGTCCCAAGTGCAAGATCGTCCGCCGCAAGGGCGTGGTGCGGGTGATCTGCGAAAATCCGAAACACAAGCAGCGTCAGGGATAGGGAGTCGCCAATGGCACGTATCGCAGGAGTCGACCTGCCGCAGAACAAACAGGTCTGGATCGGGCTCACCTACATCTATGGCATCGGCCGCTCGCGGGCGCGCGACATCTGCACCAAGTCCGAGGTGCCGGAGATCACCAAGGTCAAGGACCTGACCGAGGACGAGGCGCGCCGCCTCCGCAAGGTGATCCAGGACGAGGGCCGGGTGGAGGGCGACCTGCGCAAGGAGGTCAGCCAGAACATCAAGCGGCTGATGGAGATCGGCAGCTATCGCGGCGTGCGTCATCGCCGGGGCCTGCCCGTGCGCGGACAGCGCACCCAGACCAACTCTCGCACCCGCAAGGGGCCGCGCCGCGGCGCCGTGGCGGGCAAGAAGAAGGCGACCAAGAAGTAACGCCGAGGGGAATCGAAGATGGCCAAAGAAGGCGGCAAGAAGGAGCGCAAGGGCGCCAAGCGCAAGGAGAAGCGGGTCGTGCCTCACGGTGTGGCGCACATCCAGGCGACCTTCAACAACACGATCGTCTCGATCAGCGATCCGGAGGGCAACATCCTCTCCTGGTCGTCGGCCGGGCGCATCGGTTTCAAGGGTTCGCGCAAGGGCACGCCCTTCGCGGCCCAGGTGGCGGCGCAGAACGCCGGCAACAACGCCAAGGACGCCGGCGTGCGGTCCGTGGACGTGATGGTCAAGGGCCCGGGCGCTGGACGCGAGTCCGCGGTGCGCGCCCTGCAGGCCGCGGGCATCGAGGTCAAGTCGATCAAGGACGTGACGCCGATCCCGCACAACGGCTGCCGGCCGCGCAAGCGGCGCCGGGTGTAGCTCGTCATTTCTGGGGTTTTCCGGGTGTGCCGGAACCCCGCGTCTTCCAGAGTTGAAGTCCCCGTAGCCTCGGGGAGAGGACGGCAAGGAGAGATCCAGTGGCAAGATATTGTGGACCCGTCTGCCGGCTGTGCCGGCGCGAACGGATGAAGCTGTTTCTGAAGGGCGACCGCTGCTTCAAGGAGAAGTGCGCGGTCGAGCGGCGCAATTTCCCGCCCGGCCAGCACGGCACCCGCCGCGGCCGGCGGACCCTCGGCTACGGCCTGCAGTTGCGCGAGAAGCAGAAGGTCAAGCGCATCTACGGCGTGCTCGAGGCGCAATTCCGCAACTATTTCTCCGAGGCCGACCGCCGCAAGGGGATCACCGGCGAGAACCTGCTGGTGATGCTCGAGCGCCGCCTCGACAACGTCGCCTACAGCCTCGGCTTCGCGGCTTCGCGCGCCCAGGCGCGGCAGTTCGTCCGCCACGGCCACGTGACGGTGGACGGCCGCAAGATCACCATCCCCTCCTATCAGGTGAGGTCGGGGCAGGTGGTCGCCGTCAGGGAGGCCAGCCGCAAGAACCCGTTGATCCGCTCGAGCGTCGAGACGGCGCGCGGCCGCGGCGTCCCGGACTGGCTGGAGCTGGACGCGGAGAACACCACCGGCAAGGTGCTGCGGCTGCCGGTGCGCGAGGACATCAAGCTGCCGATCCAGGAGCAGCTCATCGTCGAGCTCTATAGTCGTTGATCCTGATTGGAACCGCAGAAGGGAGTTTCCTATGCTTTGGAAAGGTTTTCAACGCCCCAAGCGCGTTGACGTCGATACCGAGACCCTGACCCCGACCTACGGCCGCTTCACGGCGCAGCCGTTCGAGCGGGGTTTCGCCACCACCATCGGTAACGCCTTGCGGCGCTGCCTGCTCTCCTCGATCGAGGGCGCGGCGATCACCGCCATCAACATCGAGGGCGTGCTGCACGAGTTCTCGTCCATCCCGGGCGTCCAGGAGGACGTCACGGACATCATCCTCAACCTGAAGCAGGTGCCGATCACCCTGCACAGCGAGGAGCCCAAGGTGCTGTCGGTCGACGTCCAGGGCCCCGGCGACGTGACGGCCGGCCAGATGACCGAGGATCCGCAGATCGAGATCTTCGATCACGCCGTCCACATCGCCACCCTCAACGAGGAGGGGCGGCTCAAGCTGCAGGCGCAGATCAAGCGCGGCCGCGGCTACGTGTCGGCGGACCGCAACTTCGACGAGTCGATGGGCATCGGCTGGATCCCGGTCGACTCGGCCCACAGCCCCGTGCGGCGGGTCAACTACCGGGTCGAGGCGGCGCGCCTCGGCCAGACCACCGACTACGAGCGCCTGATCCTCGAGGTGTGGACCAACGGCACGATCCGGCCGGAGGAGGCGGTGTCGCTGGCGGCCCTGTTGCTCAAGGACCACCTCGGCATCTTCATCCAGACCGAGGAGAGCCTGCGCCACGACGGCAGCGAGATGGGCCGCGAGGAGCTGGCCGGGCTCGACGCCCTGCTGGCCAAGAACATCGACGAGCTCGATCTCTCGGTGCGCTCGGCCAACTCGCTGAAGAACGCCAACATCCACACGCTCCGCGACCTGGTGCGCCGCTCCGAGAAGGACATGCTGGAGACCAAGAACTTCGGCAAGAAGTCGCTCGAGGAGGTGCAGGAAGTCCTCGACAAGCTGGGTCTCTCCCTCGGCATGGAAGTGTCGGAGCGGCCCGGGGCCTCGGCTTAAGGAGAGGAAGATCATGCGTCACGCGGTCAAAGGCAGAAAGCTGGGGCGGACCTCCTCTCACCGGGAGGCCCTGTTCCGCAACCAGCTCCAGTCGCTGGTGGAGAAGGAGAAGATCGTCACCACGCTTCCCAAGGCCAAGGAGCTGCGGCCCATCGCCGAGCGGGTGATCACGCGCGGCAAGCACGGCACCGTGCACGACCGCCGGTGGGTGCTGCGCTGGGTGCTGAAGCGCGATCTGGTCAAGAAGGTGTTCGACGAGATCGCGCCGCGCTTCCGCGAGCGCGAGGGCGGCTATCTGCGCATCGTCAAGCTCGGACCGCGCCTGGGCGACGGGGCCGAGATGGCGGTGCTCGAGCTGGTCGAGCGCGAGGCGGCGGCCGCCGCGGCCCCCGAGCCGGCGGAGGAGAAGAAGGGCAAGGCGAAGCCCAAGGGCGAAGCCAAGGAGAAGGCGGCGGCCAAACCCAAGAAGGCCACAGCCAAGCCTCCGCGCGAGTCGAAGAAGGGTGCCCCCAAGGTCCATACCCACAAGGAAGGCAAGTCCCAGACTTCGACGCCGAAGAAGGTCGGAGCGTAGAAACCCCACCCTGCCCCCCCGCCGTGATTCAAGCGGATCTTGCTTGACGGCGGGGTATGCCCTTCGAAACCTCACCCCCTGACTCCTCTCCATCTTCGATGGAGAGGGGGAACGCGGCTTTGGCGATACTACAATCACCCCCGTGAATCCTCCCGCCAAGCCCTCCCGCCTCGGCCGCAACGTCCTCGCCCTGGCGGCGGTGTCGCTCTTCACCGACGTGGCGAGCGAGATGACCTATCCGCTGCTGCCGCTCTTCCTGTCGACTGTGCTCGGCGCGAGCGCCACGGCGGTGGGGGGCATCGAGGGCGCGGCGGAGTCCACGGCGGCGCTGCTCAAGCTGGCGAGCGGCTGGTGGTCCGACCGCGTGGCGCGGCGCAAGCCCCTGGTGATCGCCGGCTACACGATCGCCTCCGTCATCCGGCCGCTGATCGGTCTGGCCCGCTCGGTCTCCCAGGTGCTGGCGATCCGCGTCACCGACCGCATCGGCAAGGGGATCCGCACCTCGCCGCGCGACGCGCTGATCGCCGACTCGGTGGACGCGAGCATCCGCGGGCGGGCCTTCGGCTTCCAGCGCGCCGGCGATCACGCCGGAGCGGTGATCGGCCCCCTCATCGCCTTCGCGCTGCTGCGTTGGGCCGGCTTCGAGCTGCGCACCGTCTTCCTGCTGACGGCGATCCCCGGGGCGCTGGCGGTCGCGACCCTGATCTTCGGCGTCCGCGAGGTGCCGCGAGCCGCTCCCGCAAAGGGCGAGAAGGCGGATCTGCGGACGCCTCTCGGGCGTCGCTTCTGGGCCTATCTCGGCGTCCTGTTCCTCTTCACCCTCGGCAACTCGACGGACGCCTTCCTGCTGCTGCGCGCCGGACAGCTCGGCGTGGCGCCCGCCCTCATACCGATCCTCTGGGCCTTGCTGCACGTCGTCAAGTCGTCCTCCAGCACGCCGGGAGGCATCCTCTCGGACCGCCTCGGCCGGCGGCCGCTCATCCTCGCCGGCTGGTTCCTCTACGCCGCGGTCTACTTCGCCTTCGGCCGCGCGCAGGCCCAGTGGCAGGCCTGGGCGCTGTTCGCCGTCTACGGCGTCTACTTCGGCCTGACGGAGGGCGTGGAGAAGGCCCTGGTGGCCGACCTGGTGGCGCCGGAGCGGCGAGGGGCCGCCTTCGGCTGGTACAACCTGGCGATCGGCGTCGGGGCGCTGCCCGCCTCGCTGCTCTTCGGCGCGATCTGGGACCGCTGGGGCTCGACCACGGCCTTCGATTTCGGGGCCCTGCTCGCCCTGGCCGCGGCGATCGGCATGGCGTTCGTGGCGCCGAGAGGCAAGCGTGAAATGCTTGCCTGAGACAAGGCATTATCAGAGTGGACCCGTCATCCGAGGAGTCTCTCCATGTCTGAAGTCCGCCGCCGCTCGCCTGTCCTGTTTCTCACCCTGCTGCTGGCGCTGACGGCCGCCGCCAGGGCCGACGTCCCGGACCCGGCCGCGATCCAGGCGGAGATCGCCGCCTCCCGCCTCGAGGCCTCCCGCGCCGTGACGCTGAAGAAGGTGAAGCTCGGCGCCGGGCTGGCCACCCTGTATCTCGACGACGGAGTCCTCATCCCCGCCTCGGGAGTGACCGGCAAGACGGTGGAGATGGTGTTCCTGGGCAAGGGCCGGATCGAGGTCGAGGCGCCGGACGCGATCGAGGCGGGCCAGCTCGAGCTGTTCACGGGCGGCACGCGGCTGGACGAGGAATTCAAGGAGGCGGTCCTCGTCGTCGGCCTGGACGCCGCGGTCGCGGCGATGTTGCGCCGGCCGGCGGCGCAGCCGGACGCCGCCACGGCGCAGCGGGCTGAGGCGCTGTACGCGGAATGGAAGAAGCGCGGCGAGCGCGAGTACATGAACATCGACCGCGGCATCCTGCTCGACGCCCTGCAGGACCCGATATCCGCGGGATACTTCGCCGCCTGGTTCCGGGGCGGCGAGCTGGGGGACTTCTTCTACTTCCTCGAGCCCGGAGACCGCGAGCAGGTGACCCTGGGCCGCTTCGTGCCTCTCGACGCCACGGAGAAGGAGAAGCGCAAGCTCGTCAAGCAGATCGCCCGCGAGCAGCGCAAGGGGCGGCTGCTCGGAGTCGAGGTCGACGACCTGGGCCAGTGGGACACCTGGCTCTCCTCCTCGCTGCGGCGCCAGGACGGCAAGCCGATGCCCGGAGCCGCCGCCTTCGAGCCGAAGAAGTACACGCTCGACATCGCGCTGGCGGAGCGCGATCTGCGCCTCACCGGCCGCGCCCGGCTCGATCTCCAGCCGGTGGTGCCGGGGTCCCGCGCCGCAATCCTCTCCCTGCCCGCCGATTTCGAGGTCGCCAAAGTGACGGACGCCCCCGGCGCGCCGCTCTTCTTCCAGCGCAACCGCGGCGAGATCACGGTGATCCTGCCCCAGGCGCCGCCCGCGGACGGCACGGCCGCCGTGGTCGTCGAGTACTCGGGCCGCCCGATCGACAAGGACTGGAACCTCTACACCCTCCTCGACACCATGGGCTGGTACCCGCACGCGGGAGACCTCGACCGCGCCGCGTACGACGTCACCTTCCACTGGCCGAAGGGCTTCGAGCTGGTGGCCAGCGGCCGCCGCGCCGAGGGCGGCGAGAGCGCCGACGGCAGCCGCTGGGAACGGCGGCTGCTCGACCGCTCCACCCTCGGCTTTTCCTTCGAGGTCGGCCATTTCAAGGTGGAGACGGTACGCGCCGGCCACGTCGAGGTGAGGTTCGCCTTCGGCTCGGGCAGCTCGCGGGTGGGCCGCGGGGTGAAGGACGACGTGATCAAGGCCGTCACCGACTCCCTGACCTACTACGAGGACCGCTTCGGCCCCTATCCGCTCGACGATCTGACGGTGACCACCGCCAACCGCGGTTTCTCCCAGGGCATGCTCGGCTTCGTCACCCTCTCGGACTTCGTGTTGAACGACCTGGGCATGTGGAACCGCTTCTTCGGCCTGCCCGACCGGCGGCTGGTGGTGGCGCACGAGATCGCCCATCAGTGGTGGGGCAACCAGGTGGGTTGGACGAGCTACCGGGACCAGTGGATCAGCGAGGCCATGGCGAGCTACTCGGCCCTGCTGTTCGCGCACGACAAGCTGGGGGACCAGCTCTCCGGAGTGGACCTCACGGAGGGCTGGCAGGAGGCGCTGACCGCGAGCCTGCCGGACGGCCGTCCCCTCGAATCGATCGGCCCGGTGGTGCTCGGCGGCCGCCTCTTCTCCAGCCGCTCGGACGCCGCCTACGAGGCCATCGTCTACCGCAAGGGAGCCGTCGTCCTCGACATGCTGGCGCGCACCCTGGGCGAGGAGAACTTCCCCAGGATCCTCAAGCAGATCGTCAAGGTGGCCGGCAACGGCACGATCTCGACGGAGGACTTCCTGTCGCTGATCGAGCGCATCTCGACGACCGACCTCAAGCCTTTCGCCGACGAGTTCGTCTACGGCACGGGCCTGCCGGAGGTCCTCTACAGCTATCGTTTCGAGAAGAGCGGCAAGGGCTGGCTGATCAAGGGCGAGGCGCGGCAGCAGACGCCGAACCGCTACCGCTACAAGGCGGTGCGTCTGGCGCAGGGCACCTACGACATCGCCCGCGAAACGGTGCAGCAGATCGACGTCCAGCAGTCGGCGCTGGTGGTGCCGGTGGAGATCGCCACCTACGATCCGAAGAAGCCCAAGGGCAAGGGGAAGGACGGCGCCAACTCGACGGTGCGCGGCAACATCCTGGTGAAGGGAGAATCCACCGAGTTCGCCATCGACGTCGAGCACGAGCCCAAGGCGTTCTGGCTGGATCGCAAGGCCAGGGTCTTCGGCCGCTTCTTCGACGAGCAGCGCCATCCCAAGCGGCTGCTCACCTTCCAGGGCGTGAAGGCGGCCGCCGCCGGCAAGGCGGACGAGGCGGAGGAGCTCTACCGCAAGGCCCTGGAGACCGAGGAGCCGCCGCCGGAGACCGGAGAGACGGTCTATTACCAGGACCTGCAGTTGGCGCGGCGGATCATGAACGCCCGCATCGAGCTCTCCCGCGCGCGTCTTCTGCTGGACCAGGGGAAGGAGCGGGAAGCGGAGGAGGCGCTCGAGCGGTCCCAGCGCTTCTACAAGGACGACGAGGAATTCCGGCTGTTGCGCTCGCGGCTCGACGTCCGCCGCGGCGACTACAAGAAGGCTTTCCAGCGGCTCCTGAAAGGACTCGGAGGTCTCAGCGGCGAGGGTTATGCCTTGCTGGCAATCGCGGCCCACGAGACGGATCACTCCGCAGCCTTCGAGGATGCCGCGAAAAAGGCGCGCGAGAACGGCGCGGATCTGACGGTGCTGTCGGGGGTGTAGGAGCCCCTACAACCCCGCCGCCCGCGCGATCCCCCCATACCCCAGCGATCTCGCCTCCCGCGCCACGGCCGCGACGCGGGCCGGGTCGCGCTCGGCGAGGGCGAGATCGGCCCGCAGCCGCACTTCGAGAAGACCAGCGCGGCCGGCCTGCGCGGAGACGTCCCGCAACGCCGCCTTCGGGTCCTTCACCCGGCCCATGCGCGCGGCGGCGAGCTGCACGGTGAGGCGGGCGCGCAGATCCTGCTCCTTCCCGGTCAGCATCAGGGCGCGATCGATCGACTGCCGGGCGCGAGACGCGTTGCCCACCGTCTCGGCGAGGGCGGAGACGGCCAGGGCGAGCGCCTCGTTGCTCGTCGCTCCCTGGCGGCCGAGCTCCTCGGCGGCGGCGCGGGCGAGCTGGCCGGCCCGCACCGCGTCCCCGGCGTCGAGCAACACCGAAGCCAGAGCCAACTGGCTTTCGGCGAGGGTGCCCTTCTCGCCGAGCTGCGCGCGCAGGGCGATGGCCTCCTCGTACCGCTTGCGGGCCTCCTCGCTCTTGCCTTCGCGGGCGAGCACCTCCGCCAGCCCATGGAGCGCGCTGGCCGAGGCGCTCTTGTTGTCCGTGCGCCGGCACAACGCCAGCGAGGAGGCGAAGCTGCGCCGCGCCGCCGCCAGCTCGCCCTGGTCCAGCAGGACGGTGCCGAGGTTGTTGAGCGACGCCACCTCGCCGATCTTCTGGCCGATCTGCCGGCGGATGGCGAGCGCCTCCTCGTGGCGCCGGCGCGCCGCCGCCAGATCCCCCTTGCGGCGCAGCGCCACCCCGAGGTTGTCCAGCGCGTAGGCTTCGCCGGCGCGGTCCTGCTGCTCGCGGCGGATCTTCAGCGAGTCCTCGAGCAGGCGGGCGGCTTGGTCCAGCTCGCCGCGCCGCAGCAGCACGCCGGCGAGATTGTTGAGCGCGTAGGCCTCGCCTCCCCGGCTGCCCACCTCGCGGGTGATGGCGAGCACGTCCTCGTAGAGCCGGCGGGCCTGATCGAGATCCCCCTGGTTCTTGAGCACCACCGCGATGTTGTTGAGGGCGCCCGCCTCGGCGCCCCGGTTGCCGATCTCGCGATAGGTGCCCAACGCCTGCTCGTAGAGGCGGAGCGCGCCCGGCAGATCGCCGCGGTCGTAGAGGACGTTGGCGGCATGGGTGAGGGCCTCGGCCACGCCGGAGCGGTTGCCGGCCGCGGCGTGGAGGCGGCGTCCTTCCTCGCACGCGGCGAGCGCCGGCTGCGGCTGTCCGAGGTTGCGCAGGGCTCGGCATTCCAGGAGCCTGGCCTGGGCCCGCATCAGCGGCGCTCCCTGCGCGGCGCCCTTGGCCGCGGCCTTCGCCGCCGCCGCTCGCTGGCGCTGGAAGTCGGCGCGGGCGCCGGCGGCCGTGGCCTCGGCGAGGTCGATGCGGGGATCGTCGCGCAGCGGCGCCGGCAGGGTGCGCAAGGCTTCGATCGTCACCAGGGCGTCGGCCACGCGGCCGGCCGCGGTCTGCGCGGCGGCGAGCCGCAGGCCGTGATCGAGGCTGTCGGGGAACATCGACCATAGCGTCCAGTAGGTCTGCACGGCGCGGTCCCAGTCCTGGGTCGCCTCGCGGTAGCGGCCCTCGATGAGCAGCCGCTCCTCGCGCGGCAGGTTCGCCGCGAGGTCGAACGCCGTCTTCGCCTCCTGCCGCGCCTTGCCGTCGTAGCCGAGCGCGGACCAGGCGGCGCCCAGGGCGGAATGGCAGAGGGCGTTGCCGGGCTCGGCGGCGATGGCGCGCGCCAGGCGATCACTGGCGCCGATGGGATCGAAGAGGCGCAGACGCTCGAGCCCTTCGGCGTAGAGGCGCGCGGCCTCGGGGGTCGCCGGCAGCGCCGCCCGCACCTCGCCGGGATCGCCCTCCGCCAGCTCCTCGACGCCCAGCTCGCGGCGCAGCCGCTTGCCGACGCGCGACACCAGATCGAACAGTTGCCTCTCGCTGCCGGTCTCCGCCACGGTGGCCGTGGTCTCGCCCGCGGCGGTGTCCTGCAGACGGAGATCGAGCCGGATCTGCCGTCCCGCGCCGCCGTCCAGGGCGACGTAGGAGCCGAGCACCACCGCGTCCGTCCCCAGCAGAGTGCGCAGCCGGCCGAGCGTGTCGCGGGCCAGGGCGTCCGGTGCGCCGAGGCCGAGCTCCATGCGCACCCGCGCCACGTTCTCGCCGGCGACGACGCGCACTCCGCCGCCGGCGGCGAGCTCGGTGGAGAGCATCTCGGCCAGCGCCGAGGAGAGCCAGGCGGTGCCCGGATTGCCGGAGAGGTTCTTGAAGCCGAGCACCGCCACGGACTTGCGGGGCGTGACCTCCGCCATGTTCGGCAGCGCCAGGCGGCGGCCCGGCGCGAGGGCCTGCTCGTCGCGCCACTGGCCGTAGCGGAAATAACCCAGCCCGAGCGCGAGGAGGATGAGCGCCGCGAGACCGGCGATCTGCAGCCGGCGGCGCTTCACCTCTTCCGGACGGCGCGCGGGCGCGGCCGGCGGCGGCGGCTCGATCGGCGGAGAGACGGGCACCGGACGCGGCAGCTTCTCCGTGTAGAAGGAGCCGGTGATGGCCTGGATCGCCTCGGGAGCGCTGGCGAAACGGTTGGCCGGCTCGCGCTCCAGGCAACGCAGGATGGCGGCTTCCCAGCTCGGATCGAGGCCGGGGACGTGGACGCGCGGCGGCACGGGAGCTTCCCGCAGCCGCTTGACCGCCGTGGAGAGGGCGTTGTCCGCCACGAAGGGGACCGTGCCGGTGAGCATCTCGTAGAGCACGATGCCGAAGGCGTAGACGTCCGTCGCCGCGGTGATCTCGCTGCCCTCCACCTGCTCGGGCGCCAGGTAGGCGGGCGTGCCGACCACCGCCGCCGCGGCGGTCAGCGTCAGGCCGCCTGCCGCGCCCTCGCCGCCGGCCTCCAGCCGGGCGAGGCCGAAATCGGTCACCACGGCGCGCACCCCGCTCCGGCTCTCCACCAGCATCACGTTGCCCGGCTTCAGGTCGCGATGGACGATCCCCGCCTGGTGGGCGGCGTCGAGCGCCTGGGCGATCTGCTTCGCGATGGGCAGCGCCTCCTCGCTGGACATCGGGCCGGCACGCTTGAGCCGCTGCGCCAAGGTCTCGCCCGTCAGCAGCTCCATGGTGAGGAAGATGAAGCCCTCGGGCGCCGCGGCGTCGCGGTGGTAGGAGACGTCGAAGATCCGGCACACGTTCGGGTGCGTCACCTTGCGCGCGAGCTGGATCTCCCGCCGGAAGCGCTCGATGGCCACCGCGTCGCGCGCCACCTCCGGGCGCACGGTCTTCATGGCGACGCGCTCGCGCAGCTCCTGGTCCTCCACCTCGTACACCTCGCCCATGCCGCCGCGGGCGACGAAGCGCACCACCCGGTAACGGCCGGCGATCATCGCCTCCGGCGCGAAGGACGGCTCGTCGAGGCTGCGCGGACGGACCGGGCCGAGGGGCGTCCGCGTCCCGTCCGCGAGCGAGGAGGATTGGGAGACGGGGAAGCCGAGATAGGTCGGCGGCGCATCGCCGAGCGAGCCGGTGGTGGAGACCTGCGCCGGCTCCACGCCGGGCCGGCGCACGGCGAAGGTGCTCTGGCACGACGAGCACTGGATGCGCATCCGCGCCGGCATCTCCGCCGCCACGGCAAAGCGCAGCCGCTGCCCGCAGCCGGGACAGCTGACGTTGAAGAACGACGGCGAGACCGAGGAGGGTTGGGTCATGCTGCGCTTCAGGTTTGGGGGATCTTACCGCTTTGACGCCCCTCCCATCCATCTGAAAGGATCACCCTCACCGAGGGATTTCTCTGGAGGGACTCCATTCATGAAGAGGACGCGGCTGTTCCTGGGGACTGCCCTGCTGCTCGCCGGCTGCCTTTTCGCCGGCGCCGCCGGGGCGGCGGAGACGAAGGCCAAGGCGGCGAAGAAGAAGGTGGACGAGTCCATCCAGCCGGCGCCGCCGCGCGCCGAGGGCGAAGGCCCGTTCAAGCGCCTCATCCTGCGCGGCGCCATCCTGATCGACGGCACCGGGGCGCCGCCCGGCGGTCCCGTGGACATCGTCATCGAGAAGAATCGCATCGTCGAGATCGCCCACGTCGGCAGCCCGGGCATCGAGCCGGACCCCGACAAGCGGCCCAAGGCCGAGGCGGGAGACCGCGAGATCGATCTCACCGGCATGTACGTGACGCCGGGATTCGTCGACATGCACGGCCACATCGGCGGCAAGGAGCAGGGCACGCCGGCCGAGTACGTCTTCAAGCTGTGGATGGGGCACGGCATCACCACCATCCGCGATCCGGGCAGCGGCAACGGCATCGACTGGGTGCTGGACGAGAAGGCGAAGAGCGCCAGGAACGAGATCACCGCGCCGCGCATCGAGGCCTATGTCGGCTTCGGCCAGGGCAGGGAGGAGGCGCCGTTCACCAAGCCGGAGGAGGCGCGCCAATGGGTGGACGAGATGGCCGCCAAGGGCGCCGACGGCGTCAAGTTCTTCGGCTACCGGCCGGACATCATGCAGGCCGCCATCGACGAGATCAAGAAGAAAGGGATGCGCAGCGCCTGCCACCACGCCCAGACCGACGTGGGGCGCGTCAACGTCCTGACCTCGGCGCGCTGGGGCCTCACCACCATGGAGCATTGGTACGGATTGCCGGAGGCGCTCTTCGACGACCGCACCATCCAGGACTACCCGCTCGACTACAACTACCAGGACGAATCGCACCGCTTCGGCCAGGCCGGCCGCCTGTGGAAGCAGGCCGCGCCGCCGTACTCGAAAAAATGGAACGAGGTGATGGACGAGCTGATCAAGCTCGACTTCACCATCGATCCCACGTTCACCATCTACGAGGCGAGCCGCGACCTCATGCGCGCCCGCCGCGCCGAGTGGCACGAGGAGTACACGCTGCCCTCGCTGTGGGACTTCTACGCGCCCAACCGCAAGTCGCACGGCGCCTATTGGTATTACTGGACGACCGAGAACGAGGTGGATTGGAAAAACAACTACCGCCTCTGGATGACTTTCGTCAACGAATATAAAAATCGCGGCGGAAGAGTGACGACAGGCTCCGACAGCGGCTTCATCTACAAGCTTTATGGTTTCGACTACATCCGCGAGCTCGAGCTGCTGCGCGAGGCCGGCTTCCATCCGCTGGAGGTGATCCGCGCCGCCACGCTGAAAGGAGCCGAGGCGTTGGGGCTCGACCACGAGATCGGCACCGTCGAGCCCGGCAAGCTGGCGGACCTGGTGGTCGTCGAGCAGAACCCGATCGAGAACCTCGCCGTGCTCTACGGCACCGGCGTGATCAAGGTGACCGATAAAAATGAAGTCGTGCGCGTCGGCGGCGTCAAATACACGATCAAGGACGGCATCGTCTACGACGCCAAGCAGCTCCTCGCCGACGTGCGCAGGATCGTGAAAGAGGCGAAGGACAAGGCGAACCGGCCGGTGCTGTACCAGCCGGGGATGGAGCCGGCGAAGGGGGCCGCGGAAGGCAGGCCGAAAGAATGAAAAAAAGGGGAGCCCACGCGGGCTCCCTGTCGAGGTTTGCGTTTCGGCTAGCCGTTGATCTCCAGCGAGAATGCCCATTCGTCGGAGCGGCCCAGACCGCTGAGGATCACCTCGCCGTCGAACGTCTTGACCCCCACCGAGAGGTGGACGACGAAACTGCACTTCAGACGGCTGGGATCCAGGTTGGTGCGCAGCATCTCCGCGAAGGTGTTGGAGCCGCTTACTCCCGCCGGGGCCGGCGGCTGGCCCACGTTGACGGCAGACTGCGTGAGTGTGTCCCAATGCTCCAGTGTCGTGCCGGCTCCCCGGTACCACCAGATCGTGTGGGAATCGTGGAAGAGAGGATTCGGGTGGTAGGCTCGGTAGCCGACGCTGAAATCCGAGGTGGAGAGGCCTTGCAGGTACTGGCATTCGGCGTTGTATACCAGACCGTTCTGTCGGAGGGTTTCGATGTCGGCAAATACCGGCCGGTTGTCCCACCAGAACATGTGGGTGAGCGCGCCGAAGGGAACGTTGGCCGAGGGACCCAGATCCTGGAACTGCCGCCGGTAGGTGAACGGCGCCTCGATCTCCGGCCCTGGCTGCCCGGTAGGGGGCGTGCCATTGGGACGTAGCCGCCGGCCGGCGTCGTCGAACACCTCAAGGGTCAACAGGCGACGGACGGGAGGATCTTCCGGCTCGTTCGGCTCACTCCACTCGACCTGAGTGGTGTTCAAGTAGGCGTGATACTGATCCGCATCCCAGTCGGCGTCGTGATCATAAGGAATGATATAAAGGTTATTCTGACCGCCCACAGTCGCCGGGGGTACCGGACCGAGACTGACTGGCACGGTCACGCCGGCGCCCACGGATTTTTCCCAGGACAGCCCGTCGCCGATGTAGGTGCGGGGGCCCACCGGATTACCGCTCACGTCTGCGTCCCTGACGCTCAACCGGTAGTACTTCGCGCCGACGTCACGGAGCCCTTCGCTGAATTTGAAGTAGAGCTTGAGCGTGCCGCCCCAGGGGCGGTCGTAGGGTGCGGACGAGGCCGGATCGCCGGAGGGGAAGGCAAGCCCATCGTTGAAAGCCGGTGCCGCTACACTGTCCCAACCGGTCGAGTTGGGCGTTTTCAGATGCCAGGCCTCGGTGTCGCCGATCAGCTCTAGATACACGTAAGCGTCGTCCCGCGCGCCGTTGTCGCGGCAGACGCGAGCCAGCGAGCTGTATGTGGTCAGCTCGGCGTCGTCGGTCTGATCGAACCAGATGTTGGCGGCCAAGCCGTTGTAGATCGTGACCGTAACGCCGTTAATGACCTGCTTGACGACATAGGCGTACTGGTCGTAGCACCGCGCTCGCTGCAGGCGGGGGAACTCCCACCAGCAGATGCTGAACGTGCCGTCCGGCTGGATGGGTCCCTGCGCGACTTTCGTGGCGCGTCCGCACGAGCACACCCAGAGATAGGGACGGGCGCGGATGTAGGCCGCCGCTTCGGCGGAGGGCAGGCGGCGGATGGCGGCGAGATCCTGCCGCGCGTTGAGCGTTTTCGGATCGAGCGTACCCTCCTTGAGGAAGGGCAGCCCCGTCAATTGCTGGGCGAGCGAGAACTCGGGCGGCGGATCCGGCAGCGGCGGCCAGGGACCGATCGGAGGCCGATCCAGACCGTGGACCAGCACCTCCAACTCGCGGATCAGCTTCGGCAGGCGCGGATCCTCGAAGAGCCACTCGCGGTGGCAGCAGCAGGTGCGCCGGTAGACTTCCACCGTGCCGTTGCAGACTACCTGGCAGCGGAGGGGCCGCAACGGCGTGATGTCGACCCTGGTGGCATTCAGCTCCGCGCGGATGGACTTGAGCGACGCCCGCCGGCGCGGCCTTTCTCTCAGGCTGCTCTCAGCGAGCTTCGGGACGGCCGAGGCGCTGAACACGCCCAGCTTGTCGACATACCAATCCCAGCGCGGCCGGCACCGCCGCACGTTGCCGGTGACACAGATGACGAACCGGTGCCAGGCCTGCCAGTAACGCGACGCGATGTCGAGGACGCCGGCCGCTCCGAGAAGCTCCTGGAACTGCGCGGGCCGATAGCGCAGGACCGTCTTGGGATCGATCGTCGCGCCTTCCTTGAGCCTGGGGCCGACCACGATGCGATGAGCGGCCTTGAGGGCTTCCGCCGGCAATTGGAACTCACCTTCGGCGCTCACCTCCGCCACGTGCAGAGGCTTGCTGTCTCGATCGACCGCCGTCACGGTGAGCTCGGGGCGCTCCCCTCCTGGCGAGTCCCCTTCCAGGCGGACTCGATACCGGCGCTCTTCCTTGCCATAACCCTTTTTTTCTGCCATTACAGCCTCCTCGTTGTGAAACGGCCGACGCCGGCCGTTCACAGAGCTTTTCGCCGGCGGCGGGGGATTTCTGACAAGGGCTGGTAACAGGGAGGAAAGCGAGCGCCGGCGGATTCAGCCGGCGCTCGACGAAGGATTCAGCAGCGATCAGGGATCGACGTAGACCGGGCTCTGCACGGAGCGCTCCTGCCCGTTCGCGATCGCGCTCACCTTGAAGTCGACGCTGGCCGTGCAACCGGCGAGCGATTCCCTGCCGTCGATCGCATGCAGGAAGACCTTCGCAGGCGACGACGACAATTGGTCCGAGACGTCGAGGCTGATACGTTCCGCCGGCGAGCCGCCGTCCGCGTAACAGTTGATCGTCAGGATCGCGCTGTTGATCGCCGCCGCGGTGGTCGCTTGCCACTGCGGATCGATCTCCAGGAGAAGCGCGTAGCCCGGCTCCGCGGGCTCAGCCAGGGAGAGGCTCACGTGCCGCGGCGGCTCGGGAACGACGGTGCAGTTCGGACACGGATTTTCCTCCGGCTGGGGACCCACCCAGTCGGCGGCCGTCAATCCCGACAGCAGCTCCAGAGGACAGAGGTCTCGAGCCGTGACGCCCGGCGTGGGGCGGATCGTCCTGGCAGTCGCCCTGTGAAGCCGGGTCCGCGAGTCGCAGGGAGGGGGCGGCGGGCTCGGTGGCTCGAACGAAGTCGTCACCTCCGGCAAGCTGATGAGGGAGAGATCGGCGGGTGCATACCGCCCGAGCCGGCAAGCGATCGATTCCAGGGCGGCGCAGCGGCTCCCATCCGGTCCGCAAGCATCGAGGACGCTCCGGCAGAGCGACAACCGCCGCACCCGTGGCGGGCCGAGGATGGCGGAGAACCGCCGCCAGGCGTAGAAATCAGCCCGGGTCTCCAACACGTCCGCGGTTCTTTCCAGGAGTCGCATCACGCCGGCCCGCCGCAGCTCCGGGCGCAGGTCCCAGAGAACGGCGGCGATCGAGGAGGCGACCGCCGCGGAGACCGAGGTGCCGGTATACACCAGGGTCGACTCCTCCGGGCCGCCGGGCGCAGCGGCAGGCTCACCGGTCTCTACGATCGCATGGTCGCCGTAGGCCGCCCGCCGGGGCCGGCCCCCTGGCCGCGAGTTGGCGAGCGGAAGCCCCTGCCAATCGACGCCGCCCATCGCGTAGAGAGGCTTGCGGCAGAGGCCGAAGGGCATCCGGGAAGGACGGTACAGCTCCCACGCCGCGGGCAGCACCGGTCCGCCGGTGCCGGGCCGTTGACGATTGCCGGCGGCCGCAATCACCAGCACGCCGCGGCGAGCGGCATAGCGCAAAGCGTCATAGACCGCCAGGACTGACGGCTCCAGCTTCGACTTCCGGCGCGACTTCAGATCCGGGATGCTCCCCTTACCCTGCAGCTCGCCATCCCAGCCGACGGAAAGATTGAGCACGAGCTTCGTCTTGGGCTGTGAGCTTTCCCAGCGTCCCACTTCGTTGGAAATCGCCAGCGCAAGGTCGCTCACCAATCCCAAGCGGCCGCCCGATTCACTCGCCGCCGAGGGCCGGGGAATCGGCATGTCCGGGGCGTACGCGGGGTAGCGCAGCGCCAGGCGGGTAGCGATCACGATGGGACACGAATTGCCGCCGCCGCACGCGATCCGGTGGGCGAAGTGCGCCATCGTGTAGCCATGCCACGGCTGGTCCGGCAGGGGCGGAGGCAGCGGCCACTCGCCGGTCGGATGCGAGTCGATGAAGACGAGGCGGACGTGGGGCACGTCCGTCCGGGCGAGGTGCGCCTGCCCGGCCTGATCGAGAAACCGGTCGGTCAGGATCCGCCAGCTCGCATCGTTGAGCGCTCCTGTCGAAGGAACGTGCGTGGCCATGGCCGAGAGGTCCATCCGATCCCGCTCCGCTTTGACCAGACCGGCTGGCAAGGGCTCCAGAGGCTTCGACGGATCGACGTTGGTGTAGACGCAGAAGCGGTCCAGGCCGGACTCTTGGAGGAGCTGGGGGTCGAAATGAAAGCCGCTCGTTAGAGAATCCGCACTCCAGCCATCGGCCGGAGGGCATTGAGACAGGCCTTTTTTCATCAGCCCGATCCAACGCCGGTTCGTGTAGGCGGGTCCGGGACCCTGCTGGGGGATCTCAAACCGCCCGGGCTCGTCGGGCTTGACGTATTGCTCCGCGAACGCGGGCGAGCCCGCAAAGGCGGCGGCTCCTGCCATCACAGCTCCCAGGAGAAAACAGAGGACTCTGATTTTCATGACGTTCTCCTCAGCACGGCGGGAAGGGGCGCTCCGGGCCCGCGCGGTCCCGAAGAGCCTTGCGGCTGCCGTGCTATATGCCAGGTCTTTCGCCGGCGAGCCACCACTTCTGACAAGGCGCCGGGTGAAGGGCTCAGGGCACGAGGAGGCGGAAGCTCGCCCAGGCGGCGTTGACCGACGGATCTATTAGGCGTTGGGCGAGCTGCGTTCGTTGCAGTTGAAGCGCGAGATCCTTCCCCGGCTGCCAGCGGTGGTAGAGCTCGCGCATCAGGTCGCGCGTCGAACGGTCGGCGACGGGCCGGCGAGCCGCAACCACAGCCTGAGAGCCGGCCAGCAGGAAGGCGTTGGCGAGACCGATCCCCTCGCCGGGCGCTTCCTCGGAAGAGCGGGCCGCATCGCAGGCGGAGAGCACCACCCAGGCCGGCGCCCGGCGCAGCGCCAGAACGTCGCCGAGGGTCAGACGCGAGCCGTCCGCCAGCGGCAGTGCGCTGCTCCAGCCAGCAAAACCGGCGAAGACGCCGTGGCCGGCGTAATGGAAGAAGCCGGCGGCGGGAAGCGCCACGCGTACCGCGCCGGCCTGGGCCTGCGGGCCGTTCAGCGGCTTGAAGCTCCAGCGGGAGCCCCAACCGCGGATCGCCGTAGAAACGGCGTCCGCCTCTTGCCGCGCCGCGGGCAGGTCTCCCTCCGGATCCGAGACGAGGAGAGCCATGGGCCGCGCGGGCAGGGCCGGGGAGAGGCGGATCGGCAGGTCGAGGCTGTAGACCACGACGTGCCGCGCGAGCAAGGGCTCGCCCTCGAAAGGCAGGGCGTGGAAATCCACGGCACGCAAGCGGCCGTAAGGCAGGACCCGCACCCGTTCCGCAAGGCGGATGGCACGGCTGAACGGCGCGAGCAGGAGCCCGGCGAGCTCGGAATCCGAGAGCTCTCCGTCCGGCAGATCGAAGGTGGCCACGTCGATTTCCCGCTCCGTAGCCGCGAATCCCGCCCACCCCTCGCGCAGCGGATGGTAGGCCAGGATGACTTCACTCCGTTGCGGAGGAGAGAGGTTGGCGGCTCCGAGCCTGCCCGGGCCGAGGGAGGCCAGTGCGCGATCGAGAGTATCCTGGGCGGCGGCGAGCCGCGCCGCCTGCGCCTCGCGAGCCCGCGGTACCGCGTCCCCGGCGAGCGCCCACTCCTCGGCCGCTTGACGATCCACGGCGGTGCGCAACGCCGAATAGCTCGACAGCGCCTCTTCCCATTGCCGCCGCTCGTCCGGCGCCAACTGGGTCAGCCGGTCGGTTACCGCGAGCTGGCGCAGCAGCCGCGAACGGGCTCGGCGGGCCAGGGAGAACGCCTCTTCCCGCCGGCCTGCGTCGAGGAGGAGCTCCAGGTACAGCCGGGTGGCGGCTTCCCGTTGTGCGAGGAAGGTGTCGCGGCCTTCGTGCGCGGGAATCCACCAGCTTTGCTCGTCGATGCGCCGGTCGGCCTCGGCGAGAGCGGCGATGGCGGCGGCCCGCTGACCGAGGGCACGCCGCGCCTGCGCCTGGCCCAGCAGAGCCATGAGCCGGCCCTCGGAAGACAGCCCCCGCTCGGCCGTCCTTGCGAGGTGCTCGTATAAGGCCAACGCGCGCGCCGGCCGGCCTTCGGCGATCGCAATGTGCGCCTCGAGGTCATCCCACCACAGACTTTGGCGGAGGTCGGGATCGACCTTCAGCTCTCGCGCCTCGCGCAACGCCCGGCGCGCCGCGGACCATCGCCTTGCCTGCTGATGCGCGAGCGCCAGGTTGAGGCGTGAATTGAGCCGCTCCATCGGCCAGCAACGATGCTCGTCGAACTCGGCCCGGGCCTGCTCGAACGTCGGCGTCGGATCCTCGACGGTCTCGCCGGCTTCACGCGCACGCAGCCGAGCCCAGCCCAGGTTGGTCAGCAAGGTCCCGAGCTCGCAAGGCTTCTTGGGAGGAGGACCGGCCAGCAATCTCGCGAACCGCTCCGACGCTTCGCGCGATCGGCCGAGGTCCTGGAAGATGCGGGCGAGGACCTGTTCGGCGTCCCTGCGGTAATCGGCCATTCCCACGCACTCGGCCAGGGCGTCCGCCTCGCGGAGCCACTCCAAGGCCGAGCGATAGTCGCCGACGGCGTCGCTCAACCAGCCCTGGTAGTAGGCCACCACGTACTTCGCGTTGGCAGGTGTCTGAGAGGGGACGCGCAACGCCGCCAGGGTCTGTCGGGCTTCGCTGAAGCGACCCTCCTCCAAGTAGAGCCGCGTCAGAAGTGTGGCCTGATCGACTTCCCCGCTCCAGCGCTTCGCGGAGCGTTCCGCCGCCCACCCTTGACGGAGATATCTCTCCTCCTTTTCGTTGTCGCCTTCCGCGCGCGCCAGAGAGGCGAGCGACCACAGGACAGGCCCCTGCTCCTTGCGCGGAGCCGTTCGCTGGAGCTGTTGCAGCCGTTGCCTTGCCTCGTCTCTCTCGCCGCGGTCCGTCAACGCCTTGATCTCGTCCGACCAGGCCGGCCAATCCGGCGGGGCCAGCCGCAGCGACCAGCTCGCGCCGCGGCCGCCGTCCGGCGGGACGGCCGACACGGTGAGCAGCGTGGCCTGCCGGGGGATGGGCAGCACGTAGCGCCGGCCGCCGTTCACCTCCTCGCCGGTGTTCTCCAGCCGCGTGCCATCGGCGCGAATCTCGATCTCGCTGCCGGGATCGGCTTTTACCCAGAGCTTGAGCTTGGGATCCGGTCCCGGCCAAAGAGCGCAGACCGGCCCCCGCAGATAGAAGGCCGAGCAACCGCTGTACTCGACCTCGAGAGGCGGCGGCGGAGAGGGAGGTTGGGTACGGCCGCAGGACAGCAGACTGGCGGCGAGCGCGAGTGAGAGAAGGCGAAGGGCTCCTCGGCGGCCCTTCATGGCGGGGGCTGGTTTGCCACGTGCACTTCCACAGGCACCGCTTGCCAGGCTTGCCACACTTGCCACAACCTTTGCCGGGTCCTGCCCGCTTGCAGCTCGCTCCGCAGCTCGTCCTCTGGCGGGAGCCTTCCGCGGCGGCTGACTACGGCCCAGAGCCGCCAGGTGCCGGGCTGCATCTCGCTGCTCAGCACGCCTCGGAATCGCACGTTTCCTTTCTTGATCTCGATCCTCGGCTCCCAGGAGATCCACTCGGCGCCGCGGGCGAGAAAGGCGCGTGCTTCCACGTCGCCGGTGACAGGATCTCTCGGGTGGATGACAAGCTCCAACTCCGAGCCGGGCGTGAAGGTTCGGGAGGAAAGCGCGCCGCGAGAGGTCCGGACGCCGCCGCTGGGTTCGTCGGCGAAGTACGCTGGCAACGGCGGCTTCCAGGCGAGGAGGAACAGGCCGGCTGCCGCCGCTGCCGCGGTCAGCGATCCGACGCGCCGGAACGTGGTGGAACGAAAGAGGCTGAGGAGCCAGGTCCAGATCGATTTCTTGTCCTTCTGGAGCTCGCCGGCGATCTTCTTCACCATCCGCGCCTGGAACTCGGTGCCCAGCGGCCGGAAAGCTTCATAAATCTCACGCATCTCGGGGGAGGATTCGGCGAGGGCTCGCAGCTCGGCGTCTTCTTCCGCGGTGAGCGTCCCGGCGGCCAGACGGTCCCAGCGCTCGTCGAAGCGGGCCTTATCGGCCTCTTTTTCTTCCTTGGCCAGGCGCCCGAGCTCGCGTAATAGGGAGTCTTCACTCATGCCGCTCTATCCTTCCTGGTCTTTCGCGCCTACTCCTTTTTTCCTGACAACTCGTCCAGCAGCTCGCGGGCCAAGCGGCGCAGGCGGCTCCGCCAAGCGTATACCGCATCCGCGGAGAGGCCGGCGGCCTCCATCGTCTCCGTCACTGATCGCTCCTCGATGAAGAGAAGCTCGAAGACGTGGCGCCCGCGGGGGCTCAGGGTTTCCCACATCCGCTCGAGCAAGAGGCGGAGCTCCTCGCGGCTCGCCGTGACCTCCTCGGGCCCAGGGTCGAGGGACGTGCCGTCGAGATCCTCATCCGGCACGGGCTCTTCCTTCCAGCGATTCCGCTTGCCGCTACGCAGGAACGACATGACGTAACGTTCGCTGACGAACCCGACGAAGTTCTCCAGCGAGAGGCCCATCTCGGCTTCCCAACTGCGCAGCACATGAGCGTCCCTGGAGAAGAGGTAGAGGAAGATGTCCTGGGTCAGATCTTCCTTCTCCGGGTAGACGCGGCGGCGGCGGGCCAGCAGCATCCGCACCACGCGGGATTGGATGACCGGCGTCAACAACGCCACCAGCCGGGTAAGGGCGTCCTGATCCCCGGCGAGGGCGTCTCGCACCAACCTGGAGGCTTCCTCGTCGTCCATGTCTCAGAGCCGGCCGTATTCGTTGCTTGATTCATTTCCATTATAGGGCGAATATCAGCCGCAGCCGCCCTTTGCCTTGGGAAATCCGTCAAGTCGCCGCCACCCGGCGGTGAGGACGCGCCGTCCGCCACCGCTTGGCGAGCTCCTCGGCGGGCCGCCGTGGACCAACCGCTTCCCACCTCGGCGGGCAGGCCGATCCCGCCCTTTCGCACGTTTCGGCTCGGTGGCTGCTGCCTATAACAAGAAGGGAAGGCGGTGGTGTTGATCGATCATCGAAACCTGCCCTCGCGAAAGGGCGGAGGAGGTGCCGAATGGCTGACACGAAGATGTACTATGCCTTCAATGTCGAGGATGACGTTCTCGGGAGAAAATTCAGGGGCCAGAATCTCTCCTTCGTGTATCTGGACGAGCGCGTGACAGGCCAGGAGAGAGATGCCGCCAAGGCCTACATTCAAGAACAAGATCCCCGCATTGCCTTTGCCACGTGCCGCGGCCAACTGGGATTCAACACGGCGATAGCGGAGAGGCACGCGGTAGCCGTAGAATCCCTCCCCCCACAACATTGGAGTCCGTTTTCACGGCTGAAGGAGCTCAGGGAACGAGCGGCCTTGCGGAGAGTCAACGCGCTGGAGGAGCAGTGGCCCAGCGGCAACGAGATGAACGTCGTGGCCCTCCTCGGTTATTTGAAACACCCTGGTTCGGAGGTGAGAGGCACGGCCGCCATTGCCATTGGCGAGTACCTGACGCTGATCGATCGAAAATATATCCGCGGGCCCATCTTCGGGAAGGCGGTGGCGGCGTTGCTCGAGGCCCTATCATCGGAGACGAGCGGCTCCGTCCTGGTCAATCTTGGAAGCGCGCTCGATAACACGGACGCACTGACGACTCCCAAAGCCTTGGTCGCCGCTCCGCGGCCGCAGCAGCGCCGATGTGGCCAAGGTGGCCAAGGGGCTCCGCTTGCTGCGGGAAAACGAGTATCGCACCCAATTGCTGAAAGCTCTCGAGGCGCTGCAGCCAGCCGAGCCGCAGATCCATTAACACCAGGGAAGTCGAAGAGCGGTCGGATGGGTGGCGATGAGAAAGCTGAACACTTGCAGCCCAACAACATGAAAGCCTGGCTCAGGAAATCCGCGCCCTCCGCCACCGCTCGACGAGATCCTCGGCGGCCTCTTTCCAGTGTGGATACTCGAAGGAGAATCCCTCGTCAAGCAGCCGTCCGGGCACGACGCGGCGGCTCTTCAGCACCAGCTCCGTTTCGGTGCGCATCAGGAAAGCCCCGACGGCCAGCATCCAGCGCGTTGCCGGCAGGCCGATGCGCGCGCCCCAGGCGCGGCGCAGGACCGCCATGAAATCTTTGTACGGCAGCGGCTCCGGCGCCGAGAGATTGACCGCGCCGTCCACGTCCTCGCGCTCGATCAGCCAGTAGACCGCGCGGATGAAATCGCGATCGTGGATCCACGAGACGTACTGGCGGCCGTCTCCCGCCGTGCCGCCCAGGCCGCGGCGCACGAGCGTCAGCAGGGTGTCGAAGATGCCGCCGCGGTCGGGGCTCATGATCATCGCCGAGCGCAGCTTCACCTTGCGCGTGCCGCTCGCGGGAGCCTCGTCGAGAGCTTTCTCCCAGGCGGTGGCGACCTCGATGCTGAAGCGCCAAGCCGCCGGTGCGTCGGGCTCGTTGCCTCCGAGGATGCCGGTCCTCTCGTCGTTCGGCGCGTCGTAGCGGTGGGCGTAGATCGTCGCCGTGCTGGCCTGCAGCCAGACGGCGGGAGGCCGGCTCGCCTGGGCGATCGCCTGTCCCACGGTGCGCACCGAGACGACGCGGGATTGCAGGATCTCCTCGCGGTTCTTCCGCGTGTAGCGGCAGTTGACATTGCGCCCGGCGAGATTGATCACGACGTCCGAGCCGTCCAGCTCCTGCGCCCAGCCGCCGAGGCTCGCCGGATCCCATCGCACGACGCGCCACGGCGCCGGCTTCGGAGCCCGGCCGAGGACGACGACTTCGTGGCCGTCGCCGTGGAAGGCGCGCGCCAGCACGGTGCCGACCTGCCCGGTGCCGCCCGGGATGACGATCTTCATGGCCTTTTCATGGCTCGGCCGGGCTGCCGTGGCCGTAGATGAAGTAGGTGGGGGTCCGCGTCACTCGCGCGTTCCATCCCAGCCGCCGCAGGCGCTCCTGCAGCGCCGGCGGGTCGTAGAAGACCTTGCAGATCTCGAACTCGCGACCGTCGTTGAGGCGGCGGGTCGATTGGGTGGCGGTGAAATCGGGAGGCGCATGGTCGAGCGCCGTGGAGGTGGGCTCGCAATGCGAATCGATGAAGAAGAACCGACCACCCGGCCGCAGCGCGCGCCGCACCAGCCGCCAGAAGTCCTCGAAGCGCTCGGGCGGCACGTGCGACAGCCAGAAGCTGAAGAAGACCGCGTCGAATCGCCGCGGCGGCTCCCAGGCGAAGAGGTCCGCCTCCACGTAGGAGACCTTGTCCGACCCCACCCGCCGCTCGTTGATCGCCAGCACCTCCGGCGAGGCATCCACGGCCGTGACGGCGTCCGCATGGCGCAGCAGGCGTTCGGTCCAGATGCCGGTACCGCAGGCCAGCTCCAGCACGGAGCCGGCGGGCTGAAAGGCGTCGAGCGCCTCGGCGACGGTCTGGGCCTCGGCGAACCAGCGCTCGTTCACCGCGGGCCCGCGGTCGTAGCGGCCCTTCCGGTAGAACCACTCGTCGTACTCGCCGGACCGCGCCCGGTAGTAGGCGATCTGCTGTTGGAGGAGGCTTGGCTCAGGCGGCACGGCTCTACTTTAACCGTTCGAAATCCACAGCCAAACTGAACCGTACTCTTCAACGCAGACCGCGGATGTTTTTATGGCATAATGATGCGGCTGTAGTCCTCCCGGAGGAGATCCTGATGTCGCGTTCGATCCATACCGTACTGGTGGTGCTGTCTGCGCTGGCGGCCTTGCCCGCCGCCGCGGCCGGTCCCTATCTCGTCGCCGACCTCGACACCACCCCGGTCGCCGCGGACGCTTTCCCGTCGTACCTGACGCAACCGATCGAGTGGGCGGAGCTCGGCGGGGTCCTGTACTTCGCCGCGGACGACGGCCGGCACGGCGTGGAGCTCTGGCGCACCGACGGCCGCTTCCGCGGCACGCGCATGGTCGCCGATCTCTGTCCGGGGCCGTGCTCGTCGTCGCCCAAGGAGCTGATCGCGTTCAAGGGCCGGCTCGCCTTCAACGCCACGGACGGCTTCCACGGCACCGAGCTCTGGCTCTCCGACGGCACCCGCGAGAGAACCTCGATGCCGCGCGACCTCTGCCCGGGGGTTTGCTCGGCGATCCACTCCGACTGGGCGGATCCCGTCGTCGTGGGCGAGCGCCTGTTCTTCGTCGGCCTCGAGGTCCTTCAGCATGGACTCGCCTATCGGCTCGGGATCACCGACGGCACGGCCGAGGGCACCCGGTGGGTGACGCAGCCGCAGCCGTTGCGGCTCTCCCCGATCGGAAATTTCAAGGGCCGGCTGGCCTTTTCGGGTCCGGGCGCTTTGCCGCTCTCCACCACCCTCTGGCTGAGCGACGGCACGCCCGAAGGCACCGCCGCCGTGGACCTCTGCGCCGGCCAGCAGTCGTGCTCGGCCGCCTGGGTCGATGCCAGCGTAGTGGGAGACCGCATCGTCTTCTTCCGTTTCGATCAGGCTTCGCGGATGTGGGCGAGCGACGGCACGACCGCGGGGACCCGGCCGATCGGCGAGGCCTCGCCGCCGCAGTCGAAGATCTTCTGGAAGGGAGCTCTCTACTTTCTTTCCGACGGCGGCCTGTGGCGATCGGACGGCACGCAACAGGGCACCACCCTGCTCCGCGCCGTTCCCGCATTCGCGCGGGGCCTGACCCTCCTGGGAGACCGCCTGTACTTCATCGCCGGCAATGAGCTCGGGGGATCGACGCTGTGGCGGACGCGCGGCACCGCCGACTCGACCGAGATCTTTTTCCACTCCGCCCCCGGCTCCATCGTTCCCCAATACGGCACGTTGACCCGCGTGGGCGAGCGCCTCGTCTTCCCCCTGGGCTCGGCCGGTTTCATGGACCTCTGGGAGACCGACGGCACGGCCGACGGCACGCGGCAGGCGGCCCGGCTCTGCGGCGCGGGCCAGATCCGCTGCACGGATCAGACGGTTCCCCTCTCGCCGGCCGCGGTCGGCCAGCTCTATCTCTTCGGCCTGAGCGAGGAGGAGCACGGCCTGGAGGTATGGGCGCTTGACGGCGCCGCCGTGCGCCTCGTGCGCGACATCGCTCGGCAGCCCGGCTCCGGGCGGCCCGGCGGCGTCGTCATCGGCAGCTTCGACGAGCCGCGCGGGCGGGACATCGCCGCCCTCGGCGGGGCGGATCGTCTTCTCCGCCAAGACCGCTCCGCAGGGTCCGGCGCGGCTCTGGGCCTCCGACGGCACCCAGGCCGGCACGGCCGAGATCGGACCGGACGTTCCCTGGCCTCATGGGCTCGTCCAGATCGGCGACCGGCTCTGGCTCCATGGCTCCGACGTCAGCTCATGGCCTTATCTCTTCGGTCAGGGGATCTGGAACACGGACGGCACGGCGGCTGGCACGAGGAGCGTGGCGGCGGGGGTGAGCGTCGACAGCCTGATCGGCGGCCGGCCGGGCCTGGTTCTCTTCGGAGGTCAGGACGAGGGGCCGCTCCTGCCGCAGCAGCAGACCGGCATCGAGCTCTGGGTCAGCAACGGCGCGGCGGCAGGCACTGGGCTGGTGAAAGACATCTGGCCGGGGATGGTGGACACCTATTTCGAGCCCGTGCCGGCCTCCTCCTACCCGGCCTTCGTCACGCCGTTCGGCAACAGCGTGCTCTTCGTCGCGGACGACGGCCCGACCGGCCGCGAGCCCTGGATCACCGACGGCACCGCCGCCGGCACCCGGCTGCTGCTGGACATCAACCCCACGCCGGCGGACGAGTACGAGCCGTTCGTGGGTTGGTCCTCGCCCGGCCCGTTCGTCCCCTTCGGCGGCCGCGCCTGGTTCGCGGCGGATGATGACGTCCGCGGCCGCGAGCTCTGGGCGACCGACGGCACGACGGCCGGCACCGTCCTCGCGCGCGACCTGCGCCCCGGAACGGCCGACTCGAATCCGCGCGATCTGGTGCAGATGGGGAGCCGCCTCTTCTTCCTCGCGGACGGCAATGATAGCGACGCGCTGTGGACGATCTCCGCGGCCGGCCAGATCACGCGCGTCCGGCTCCTCGCCAAGGATCAGCGGGCCTCGGGCCTCGTCGCCGCGGGCAACCGGCTCTTCTTCGTCGTCGACGAGCCGGCCACCGGGCCGGAGCTATGGACGAGCGACGGCACACGCGGCGGCACCCGCAAAGTGCGCGACATCCGTCCCGGACCGCTGGGCTCCTACCCGCAGGAGCTCACGGCGGTGGATGGCCGGCTCCTCTTCGCCGCGGACGACGGCGCCCACGGCCTCGAGCTCTGGGTCAGCGACGGCACCGCCGCGGGCACGCGCCTCCTCGCCGACCTCGCGCCGGGCGTAGGCGCGTCAGCCCCGAGAAACTTCACGCTCGCCGGAGATCTCGTCGCCTTCGACGCCGACGATGGCGTCCACGGGACAGAGCTGTGGGCGATCCGGAGGGCGGACATCTCCCTCTTTTAGGAGGGCGGCATACTCCTGCGAAATAACAACCCCCTCCGGCCCCGTCAGGGGGCCGCCGTCCCTGACGGGACGGTATAGGGAATTGGGATCGCCGAACGGCGTACGAGTTAGCCGACACCCCACTGATGGAACGCCCAGGCTCCGGCGACTCCCGCAGCTACAAACCCCAGGAGGCCGACCGCAAGTGTGGTGACGACCTGACGATCTTGCTGTGCTGCTTCCGGGTGCACGTTGCGGAGAAACACCAGGTAGGCGATGCATGCGAGCGCGATCCCAGCAACGACGTCCAAGATGTAGTGCTGCCTGGTGAGCATCGTGGACACGCCGACCAGCATGGCGGCCACACAGCCGGCCAGCCCGACAGGACGGTGGACGCGAAGACAGGTGAGGGCGGAGACGAGCGAGTGTGCGACATGGAGTGAGGGGAAGCAGTTGTACGGGGGGTCGGCCGAGTAGAGGAGGCCTAGCCCGCATTTCTCACCCTGGGGCCGTTTTCAGTGGACCAGGGCCAACTTCTGGTGAAACTTTGAGGCGGCGAACGATCAACGGGTCGGGCAGCGGCGTTTTTCGGCGGTAACCGAACGGAAGGAGAGGGCTTCGACA
>JBKPTH010000038.1:0-1392 GCA_046765915.1 Acidobacteriota bacterium
CAATGGTCTTAACTTAAGGTTGCTTCCATCGGTCGAGTGAAGGAAGCGCGATTGCGTTTGGCTCGAGTGATCGTGTTGTAGTTGCTCATCTTCCGCTTGACACCGCGTGGAGAGTGGCGGTTGGGACGATGGCGAACCCGCTCCTCGGCGAGTTCACGCAAGAGTGATCTGAAGAGTTTCTTCTTCCGAGGGAAAAAAAGAAACGTACAGCGGCAGGTAACGTCCGACGGTGCGGAGCGCGTGGACAAACGACAGGTCTGTGGGATCGATCCCTTCCTCAAGCGCTGCTTCGTGCATGAGCGCCCGCACGCCGAAGTGAGCGAGTAGCAACCCGTAGAAGTCCTGCCGCACCAGGGCCGGGATGCGGCTGCGCAGAATTGCTTTTGCTCCCCGAAGCCGCGTCTTCAGTTCACCCAACGCCGTCTCGATCGTCCATCGCTGCGAATAGAGGTTCGCCAGTTGAATCGCTGGCGCCTTTCGGCAGTCCACAATCGAGCAGAGCAGGCGGTACTGCTCGCCCTTGCCGCCGAGTGTGTACTCGATCAGCCGTGCTTCGATCCCACCACGATCTCTCGATCGCGCCTCCCATGAGGGATAGATCTTGGTCAAATACGATCCATCCGACAGCCGGCGAAGCTTTGGCAGAGTTAGATCGTCACGAACTCGCCAGAGCAGCTGCGCTCCGGTGGCAAGTGCTTCGTTCCAAAACACATAGCTGAAGAATCCTCGATCGGCCAGGCAGAGCGCGTCCGGCGGCAGGTTCTTGATCATCTTGCGGGCGAGAGTTCTCTCGCCGATGCGGTAGGCGCCCATCTCGGCCCCGAACATCACGTGAGTGCCGTTTTCCAGCAGCGTCACGAACCGAATCTGAGGGAACCCCGACTTGCCGCGCGAGGCGGTAGGTCTTCCGAATGCTTGCTCGTTCTTTCGTGTGTCTGCGACATCCAGAACACTTCCATCGAGAACAACCAGACGCCACCGACGGTACCACGCACCGACACTTGCCCTCGTGGCCAGCGGACCGACCACGGCACGGTAAAGATCTCGGACCGGTTGCCACCCAAGCCGCTTTCTCCCCTGCGTGATCGCCGCTGCGCTGCAGGCGGCCTCAAAGTCATCTTCGTCGGCCAGCCGCTTGCGCACCATGACCCGCCGCAACACGGATCGACAGGCCTCGCTCGTGTGCAGACCCAGCGCAATCGCGTAGTACATCAACTCCAGCGCGGGAAGCTTTCGTCGGCGCGCTCCTTCACGACCGCTCGCACGCAAGATCGCCTCGATCTGCTGCCGCGGGAAGTACTTACTCAGCGAGCCCAGACTCACACCAACCGGACGCACACCCATCTCGTCCCCCCAGTCGGTACGGCTTTACGCTTATCTTAAAACCATTGG
>JBKPTH010000039.1:0-28416 GCA_046765915.1 Acidobacteriota bacterium
CGTGCCCGCCGCATATTCGGTGAAGGAAAGGAACGGCGGGCACGTAGGCCCGCCGCTACGACCCTTCGAGAGCCGGTTCGAGAAACGCCATGACCTACGGCCACTTCTCCCCCGACGGCGCCGAATACGTGATCACCGATCCGCGGCCGCCGCGGCCGTGGATCAACCTCATCGCCAATCCGCGCGTCGGCCTTGCGGTGTCGCAGACGGGCAGCGGGTTCTCGTGGATCGACAACTCGCAGCTCGCGGTGATCGTGCGCTGGCAGCAGGACCTCGCCGAGGACCGCTCCGGCCGGTTTCTCTATCTGTGGGATCGCGACGCGGACGAGGTCTGGTCGCTCGCGCCCGCTCCCTGCTGGCCGGACTACGACCGCTATGCCTGCAGACACGGCTTGGGCTACACAGTCTTCGAGACCGAGTACCGCGGCCTGCGCGCGCTCTGGACTCTCTTCGTCGACGCCGAGGCCACGGCCGAGGTGTGGCGCGTTCACCTGGAGGACGTCTCCGGCCGCTCGCGCCGGCTGTCGCTCGTCGGTTATCTCGAGTGGAATTGCGGCGTGGCGCCGTCGCCTCGGCGCGAGTTCCAGAAGCTCTTCCTGGAGACCGGTTACGAGGCTGGCGTCATCACCGCCGGCAGCCACATGTGGGACATGCCGTCGAAGCGCTGGGGTCACTGGAACCGGGATTTTCCCTACTGGAGCGCCTTCGCTGCGTCCTCGCCGGTCGCTGCGGCCGAAGGAGACAAGGCCACCTTCCTCGGCCGCAGCAGCGGCTGGCCACGGCCGGCCGCCCTGCAGCGCGATGCTCGCTGGCCAACGCTATTCGGCCGCCATCACGATCCCGTGGCGGCGCTGCGCTGCGACGTGGAGCTGGCGAAAGGCGGCGCGTCCGATCTCGGCTTCGTCCTCGCCACTTCCGAGGAACGCGACGAGGCCGCGGCTCTGGCGCGGCGCTTCGCGTCTCCGGAGATCATGGACGCCTCCCTCGCCGCCGTCGTGGAAGGCTGGCGCGAACGTCTCGCTTCCCATCGCATCGAGACGCCCGACCCGCGGCTCGACGTTCTCGCCAACGACTGGCTGCGCTACCAGGCGATCTCGGCGCGCCTGTGGGGCCGCGCCGGCTACTACCAGCAGAGCGGCGCCTACGGCTTCCGCGATCAGCTCCAGGACTCGCAGGTCTGGCTCACCATCGAGCCGCCGCGCTGCCGCGAGCAGATCTCCCTCCATGCGGCCCATCAATTCGCCGACGGCTCCGTCTATCACTGGTGGCACCCGCTCTCGGAGCAGGGCCACGTCACGCGCATGACGGACGACCTGCTCTGGCTCGCCTTCGTCACCGCCAACTACCTCAAGGAGACCGGCGACTTCAGCATCCTGGACGACGCGGCGCCGTACCTCGACGACGCGCAGCCGCACACCCTTCTCGATCACATCGGCCGCGCCTTCGGCCGCGTCTTCGCGCGCACCGGGCCGCGCGGGCTCCCCTTTATCGGCGCCGGCGATTGGAACGACGGCCTCTCGGCGCTCGGCTTGGAGGAGCGCGGCGAGTCCGTGTGGCTTGGGCAGTTCCTCTGCGGCCTGCTGCACGACTGGAGCGTGATCTATCTTCGCCGTGACGATCTGAAAAAGGCGACCGAGCTGATGGCGCGCCGCTTTTCTTTGAGCGTGGCGATCAACAAGCACGCCTGGGACGGCGAGTGGTACCGCCGCGCCACGCGCGACGACGGCTCGTGGATCGGCGGCGCCGCCGATTCACACGGCCGCATCTTCCTCAACGCGCAGACGTGGGCCATCCTCAACGACGTCGCGCATCCGGATCGCGCCGAGGTCTGTCTGGCGTCGATCAAGAAGCACCTGGTGACTCCAGCCGGGGCCTTGCTCCTGGCGCCCGCCTACGACGTGCCGGACGAGACCATCGGCTACATCACCCGCTACGCTCCGGGCCTGCGCGAGAACGGCGGCGTCTACACCCACGCCGCCACCTGGGCGATCGCCGCCGCGGCGAAGATGCGCGACGCCGGGCTGGTGGAGCGTCTGCTCGCCGCCATCAATCCCGCCAACAAGGACCCCGAGCGGTACTGGGCCGAGCCCTACGTGCTGCCGGGAAACGTCGACGGCCCCGCCTCGCCCTATCACGGCCGGGCGGGCTGGAGCTGGTACACCGGCTCCGCCGCCTGGCTGCCGCGCGTCATCTCCGAATGGGTGCTCGGCGTCCGGCCCACCTGGGACGGCCTGCGCTTCGATCCCTGCCTGCCGCCATCGTGGCAGAGAGCGGCGATGCGACGCCCCTGGCGCGGCGCGCGGCTGCGGATCGAGATCGAGCGCGCGCCGGAGCTTCAGGATGGAAAGGTCGAGGTGACGGTGGACGGCCGGCGGCTCGGGGGATGCGTGCTAAAGGAGGTCGAGGAGGGAGCGGAGGTGCATGTCCAGGTGAGGTGTGGGTAGAGCGGCAGGGCTTGACACCGCCGGCCGGCGGGCAAAGACTTCAGGAAGATGCAGAGGCGCAGTCCGCCATGGCATGGCTGAAAGGAGCCTTTATGAAACGCTCGTTCTTCTCCACCGCCGCGCTCGCCTTCGTGCTCGTTCTGGCCCTCGCCGCCGGGGCTTCCGGCCTGGATCATTTCCAGGTCTATCGAGTGAAAACGGTGGCGGTGAGCTTCGACGTCAAGCTCACCGACCAGTTCGACCCCGCCGCCAAGAAGGGCCACCTTTCGGCGATCACCCACTTCGCCAACCCCAGCCGCAAGGTCCACGGCCAGACTCAAATCGGCATCGAGAACACCAACGCTCACCTCACCTGGTACACCTTGAAACAGCCGCAGGCGGAGCCCGTGCGGACGGTACGCTTCAAGAACCAGTTCGGCCAGCACAGCGTCGACATCCGCGAGCCCCGCTTCCTCCTGGTGCCGACCCAGAAGACCAGCCATGCCGGCAGCGAGTTCCCCAAGACCCTGGACCACTACAAGTGCTACGGAGTGATCAAGGTCAACACCGCGCCGCCGTTGCCGGTGGTCAAGCTCGGCGACCAGTTCGGCACGCGCACCGCCCAGGTGGGCAAGCCCGTCCTCTTCTGCACGCCGGTGAAGAAGCAGCGGAATGACGAGAAGCCTCCCGACCTCTTCGACGCCAAGAATCACCTGGCCATCTATGCCTTGCCGCCGCTGCCCAAGGCGGTGAGCATCAAGACCAAGGACCAGTTCGGCGTGCGCCCGCTGAGCGTGGTCAGCAGCGTCATGCTGGCCGTGCCGACCGAGAAGCAGGTGGCCGTGCCGCACTAGCGGCTCACCACCTCGATCGCCTTCTCCAGCAGCTCGTCGCGGCCCGCGGCCACGCCCTTCAATGTGCGCGAGACGGGCACCGTCGGCCGGATGCCGATCCCGTGGTGCTGCGAGCCGTCGTGCTTGAGCACCCGCATGCCGGTCCATACCACGCGGTACCCGCCGGGCAGAGTGAACGGGTTGATGTTGCCGTTCGTCCCCGCCGTGGGCGCGCCCACGATCTCGGCCAGCCGGTAGGCCTCGATGATCCCCATGTAGGTCTCGGCGTAGCTGATCGCCCGGCCGTCGACAATGAAGGCGACCTTGCCCTCGAGGCGAGGCTCCACGGGCTGCACCGACCAGTTGGAGACCTCCCACTCCCATCCCTGGCGGTCCGGCCGGGTGACGACCGGCACCGTCCAGCGCGCCGAGGTGACGGCGCGGTCCGTGAGGTGCGCGATGACGATCGTCGACAGATTGGCGGGATAACCGCGGAGATCGAAGACCACTCCCTTCGCCGCCGCCAGGCGGTCGAGAGCGCCTTTGAAGTCCGCGTCGCTGACGCGGTCCATGTCGACGTAGAAGATCCCCGGCTTCACTTCGGCGATCTTCTCCGGCCGCGCTTCGCGCAAGCTGCCCTCGCCGTAGGTGGGCAGCGAGCGCGTCACCGTGACGGTGAAGGCCGCGCCGCCGGGATGCCGCGCGTCGAGGCGGACGGACTCGCCGCGCTTGCCCACGCTGAGCCGGTTGAGGGCGCGCCAGCGCCGCCATCCTTCCGTGGCGCTCGAGGCCAGCGCTTCTTCGGCGGCGAGCGCCTCCCGGGCCGGCCGGCCGTCGATGGCGAGCACCGCGTCGCCCGGCCGCAGCTCGCCGGCGCCGGCGCCGACGCCGACCTGGGTGACGGTCAGCTCGCCTTCCACCACGTCCCAGAAAAGCGGCAGGACTCCCCTCGCTTCCTGCGAGCCCTGGAAGACGTTGCCGTGGCCGTCGTGGAGCGCCGCCATGAGCCGCCGCAAGGTGAGGAGGAACGCCTGCTCGTCCGCGTCCGTGGCGGCGGACGTCAGGGCGCGCCGCAGCTCGGCCGGCCAGTCCGCCTGGACGACATCGAAATAGGGATAGAAGTGCTGGAAGACGTTCCACGCCAGGACCACGTCGGCGAGCCGTGACGCGCGGTCGTTGCCGGAGGGCCGGAACCCCCCGGGTTTTGCCGGCGCCGGCGGCCGGTCCTCCGGCGCGGTGTGAGGGAGCGTGCCGCCGCCGTCCTTGTAGAGCGCCAGCGGCACCAGCGCCGAGACGCCGCCTCCCAGGTCCGCCATCAGCGGCTCGCCGGGCTTGGGGAGCGACGAGAGATCGGGTTGGCGATACGAGATGCGCTGGCTCTTGTAAACGCCCAGGTGCTCCCAGTTCGTGGTCTCGGCCTCGGCGGCGCCGGCAGGCGGCTTCAGCTCCGCGGGCAGGGCCGGTCTCTTCTTGGCGGTGGGGAAGACGCACACCGTCGGCGCGAGCGGACGGAAGAACCCCTCCAGCGCGCGCGCCAGCTCCTCGGGGCTGCCGGCCTTCTCGGCGGTCTGCACGCCGGCCAGCGCCAGCTTCTCCC
Organism: Acidobacteriota bacterium; assembly: GCA_046765915.1. Lineage (GTDB taxonomy): Bacteria > Acidobacteriota > Thermoanaerobaculia > Multivoradales > UBA5704 > DATARR01. The sequence goes on from JBKPTH010000039.1 coordinate 4,854, forward strand.
AGTCCGCCGCCGCGGCCTGGTCGCTGGGATGGAAGTAGCGCACGTAGCCGAACAGGCGCGTGAAGGCGACGAGGTTGTCGAGGCCGCGGCCGGTCAGTGGCCGCGCCGGCTCGTTGCTGCCTGCCGTATCCGGCTCCACGTCCTTCACGGCCTCATGGCTCTGTCCTTCGGCGGTGCCGCCGCGCGCCGCTCGCGGCACCACAAAAGGGGATAAAAGGACCCCAAGGATGACAAGGACGCCAAGGACAGGTGCCGTTCGGGTCCTTGCTGTCCTTGTCATCCTAAGATTCTCCGAAACGTTCGAGGAAGGCCCTCGGCTGCAGAATGGGGATCTTTTCGAACTCGGCCAAGTCTAAGAGATGCCTGTCGCCTGAGACAATCACCTGGGCGCCTCCCGCGAGGGCGCATTCGAGGACTCGGTTGTCGTCGGGATCATCCTGTACGATGGCGACCTGAAAATCAGGCGTCACGATATCCGCCGCTTCCCTCAGAAGCGCAAGGTAGCCAAGGATTTCCGAATCTGAAAAATGGAACTTTGGATAATGAAGCACCCTTTCGATCTCCATGAGGAGAGCGGAGGAGAGCACCAGGTCGTGCTGAAAATCGAGACAGGATTGAACGATGTCGTGGGATGGTCCATGCCAACCCAGACCCGACACGATGACGTTGGTATCTAGGACGACTCGCGCGCCCATCGAATGGCTCGCTCGACCTCGTCAGGTTCCAAGCCGAGCCGTTCGAACCGGCTCCGTGTCTGGGCGGAGAGCGCTTCGAAGCGCTCGCGCGGCGGCGTTCCCGCGCGTCTGACCAGGACAAAGTCCTCCCCTTCGATCAAAACCAGAGAATCGCCGGGCTTGAGGGCGAGGAGCTCCCGGATCTCGGATCCCAGGTTCTCGACTTTTTCCGGAGGCAATGTCTTCACGCGACTCATGACGGTCTCCGCTTCCAAGTGTACCAGCGGCAGGCCAATTCCCCAATGGTCCTCCTCACCCGCGGTCTCGATGCAGCGCCGCGCCGATGCCCACCGCGAAGAGGACGGCCCATACCGGCCAGGGGCCTCCGGATCCGGCGAGGATCGCGCCGGCCACCATGCAGAAGCCGCCGAAGAGCGTGCCCCGCAGGCCGGCGAGCGGGTTCTCGGTCGAGCGCCGGGCGGTCTGCTCCAGCAGCCGCAGGCCCTCGGTGATCAGGCTCGGCGCCTTGGCGATCGCCTCGAGCACGTCCGGCCCCGCCCGCAGCACCTGCTTGTAGAGATACTGCGGGCTGAACTGCTCGCGGAGGATGGTGCTGGCGTGGGCCTGGGAGAGCGCCGCCACGTCGAGGCCCGGCTTCAGGATCTGGCCGACGCCTTCGAAGGTGACGAGGGCCTTGACCATCAGCACCATCTCCACCGGGAAGTAGAGGCGGTGCTGCGCGCCGAGGTTCACCGAGCGCAGGATGAGCTGCGCCAGCGAGAAGTCGCGGAAGCTGGAGCTGCGGTTCCAGCGCAGCAGGATCTCGGTGACCTCGCGGCGGAAGCCGTGCGGATCGGCGCCGGGCGCCGGCTGCGCGATGGCCGCCAGATAGCGCGCCGCGCCCTCGGCGTCGCCCATCACCAGCGTGTAGTAGTAGTAGAGGAAGGTCCGCCGCAGATCGCTGTCGAAGCGTCCCACCATGCCGAGATCGATGAAGCCGAGGCGCGGGCCGGGCAGGATGATGAGATTCCCCGGATGCAGATCGGCGTGGAAGAAGCCGTCGCGGAAGAGCATGCGGATGATGCTCGCGGCTCCCAGGTCCACCAGCCGGTCGCGCTCCTCCTCGGTGAGGCTCGCCGTCTCCGGCGCGCCCGGCTTGAAGCCGCTGAAGAACTCCATGCACAGCACCCGGCTGGCGCTGTATTGGCGGTAGATGCGCGGAAAGACGACGCCCGGCAGGTCGTGGAAGTTGGCGGTGAAGGTCTCGGCGTTGTCCGCCTCGCGCCGCAGGTCCACCTCGCGCCGCGTGTACTCCACGAACTCCTTGATGAGCTGCCGAGGCCGATAGCGCGGGATGAGCGTCTGCAGGATCCGCCCCAGGATGCGCAGCAGGATGGCGTCCCGATTCAAGGTCTCGCGGATGCCGGGCTTGACCACCTTGATGATCACCGAGTCGCCTTCGCGCGTCGTCGCGCGGTGGATCTGCGCGATGGACGCCGAGCCGGTGGGGATGGGATCGATCCAGGAGTACATCTCGGCGACCGGCCGCTGGAGATCGTCTTCGATCAGCCCCACGTAGCGATCGAACGGCACGACGGGCAGCCGGTCCAGCAGGTTCTTGAGCTCGTCGGTGATCGACGCCGGCAGGATGTCCTGGCGCAGCGCCAGCACCTGGCCGAGCTTGATATAGGTGGGCCCGAGGATCTCCAGCCGCCGGCGGAGCTGGACGGGGAACGGCCGGTCGGCGATCGACTTGTCGAGGAACAGCCGCGCCACGGCCGCGACCACCCGCTCCAGCCAGAACAGCAGGCGCAGCCCGCGTCCTTTGCCGAGGGCCACTCCCTCCCGCACGTGCGCCACCAGACCGCCGAAGAACAGCGCGATCAGATGCCGCTGCGTGGTGACGAAGCGGCGGACGAGCCCATGGGGAGGCCTGTCCGGCAGCATCTCGAAGCCCGGGATCGCACCCGAGGAAGGCGGCGGCTCGGCGGCCACGAGGGCCGGGGCCGCGGGCGCGGAGACCTCGACGACGGCGGGTTGGGGTTCGGCCATCAGATGCAGTCTAGCGTAGCGGCGGGCCTACGTGCCCGCCGTACCGGGAAAGGACGAAAAGGATGCCAAGGACAAAAAGGACGATTACGTCCTCAACAAAGCACCTTTGTCCTTGTCATCCTTGTTATCCTTTAGGTCCTTTTCCTGCCCCTACCGGTTCCGCCCATACTGCTCATGGCTCGAAACCCAATCCAGCGAGGAGATGGCCGCCGCCAACGAGATCTCCCCGGCCAGCACCACCCCGGCGATGATCTCCGCCAGCTTGTTGACCTTGCCGCGGCCGTAGCAGCCGAGGATCTCCAGGCACTCGCGCTGCGTCGGCAGGCCGGTGCCGCCGCCGTAGGTGGCCACGATGAGCGACGGGATGGTGATCGAGATGTAGAGATCGCCTTCGCGCGTCAGCTCGGTGTAGACCACGCCGGCCGAGGACTCGGAGACGTTGGCGACGTCCTGGCCGGTGGCGATGAACATCGCCGTGATGCCGTTCGGCGAATGGGCGCCGTTGTTGTTGGCGCCGGAGAGGAAGGCGCCGACGTTCGAGATGTTGGCGTGGTAGGTGAGCGTCTCGGGGTCCACGCGCATGTGCTGGATGAGGATGTCGCGCGGGACCGTGCACTCGGCCGTCACGCGCTTGCCGCGGGTGCGCATGATGTTGATCTGCGACGCCTTCTTGTCCGTGGCGAAGTTCGACTCCAGATAGAAATGCCGGATCTTGTCGTGGTTCTCCAGGATCCAACTGCAGGCCGCGAAGGTGGCGCGGCCCACCATGTTCTGGCCGGCGGCGTCGCCGGTCGTGTAATTGAAGCGCAGGAAGACCAGCTTGTTCGAGAGATAGCGGTCGATATAGACCAGCTTCGCCACCGACGAAGTCGCCTCCGCCTCGTCGCGGATCTTGTCGATGTTCTCATCCACCCAGGTGACGAACTCGCGGCCGTCGCGGGCATCGTCGAACACGAACACCGGCGCCCGCTGCATGCTGTCGCCCACCACCGTGCAGATCACGCCGCCGGAGAGGTTGAGCACCTTCATGCCGCGGTTGTAGGAGGCCACGAGCGTGCCCTCGGCGGTGGCCAGCGGGACGATGAAGTCCCCCTGCGCGTGCTCGCCGTTGATCTTGACCGGCCCGGCGAAGCCGATCGGCACCTGGGCCACGCCGGTGAAGTTCTCGATGTTCCCCTTGGCGCGGGAGGGCTCGAAAGAGAACTTGTCGATGTGCTCCAGCTTGTGGCCCGAGTACTCCTCGACGAACCGCTGGCGGGCCTTGACGATCTCCGGCGTGTAATCGTCGGTCCTGTCGTGCGGCACGGTGGTGCGCTTGACCTTCTCGGCGATGGCGTCCTTGACCTTGAAGGAGAGATTGCCGAACGGCGTGGTCTCGAAGGCGAGCGCGATCTCGTGCTGCCCCTTTTCGAGTTGCTCCGTGCGGACGTGGATGTTGACCACCTTGGCCAGTGGGAAAGCGAGCGCCGCGGTGGGGGAGATCGCCGAAGCTGACACCCGGTCGCCGCCCATCTCCAGGCTGAGATGGTCGAGGGGCACCGGCCGGTCGTTGATCCGCACCTCCTGGAGGCGGGTCAGCGTGGCGTTGCTGAGCCGGTTCTTGAGGCTGAACCGCACGCCGTCCTCGACGTTCTCCAGGCTGCCGAGGGTGTACATCTGCTTCAGGATGAGACCCGGTATCTTCATGCCGTCACCTCGTGAGAGCGCGTATTTGGAGGATGCAGTCTATCGCGGCGGGAGAGGGGGTTCAAAGGGGTGGGTTTTCGCCGGAAGACCGTTCGTGGCCGCGGATCCCCACGAACGGACCGTAGAGACGTCCCCAGTCGATCTACGACAACCCAACGCAGGCCACGGGGACGGCGGGGCGTCTCCGATACGGCGTAACCGGTCCAATCACCTCTTGCCGTCGGCGACGATCATGCCTGCCCCACAGGCGCACGACGCAGCCCCCAGAGAGCGACGGCCACCATCGGCAGCCGCATGAAGATGAAGTCCAGGGTCACGATTCCCCAGAAATGCCCGTGGCCGGGGCCCCAGGAGCGACGGCAGACCCGCCCGGCTGAGCTGCCGTCGCCCGTAGGGGCTCGCCTGTTTTGACGCGGAACACCCGGCTCAGCGGCCCTGCCGCATCTCGCGAACTGAATACGCGTATTCACTTCTTCCGGATCCACCCTCCGGCCGCTATCTCCAATCGATTCTATGTCTTGCGCGGAATCGCACCGTCGATCAGGCGCCGGTGGAGCCTGAAAAAGTGAATACGCGTATTCAGTTCCTCCAGAAGCGTTCCGGGCGCCGTAAATCTTGATCTATCAGAGTCTTGCGTCGAGTAGAGGCGCGATTCCACCGGCGTGAACGCTCCTCAAACTGAATAGGCCTATTCACTGGAAGAACCATTAGTGCGGAATATGTTGACACGGTGCCTTGGTTGGGCTACGATGCTGGCCCATACGGGAGGGCCCGCGAGTCCAAAGCCGTCCGGCGCAGGCTCTTTGACGATACGGCGAATTCAAGTTCCGGCGGCCATGTCGGCCGTCGGATTACCAAGGAGGTGTTGTATGGCGAAGTTGCAGAGGTATCTGAATGCTCTCAACGGCTGGGAGCAGGTGGCGAAGGCCCAGGAGGCCAGCGCCACGGAGATTCCCCACATGGAGGCACCGCTGGCGAAGCTGCGAGGGCTGCTCGAGCAGGCGCGAATCCTGACGGCAGATCACCACAACCTCACGGCGACCAAGCAGGATGTCTCGAAGAATCTGCAGAAGACCATCCGGCAAGGTCAGAAGCTGGTGGATCTGATGCGGACCGCAGCCGTCGAGCACTTCGGTGCCGACAGCGAGAAGCTGGTCGAGTGGGGAGTCGTGCCGTTCCGCGGAAAGGCCCGCAAGGCGGCCGCCAAGCCGTCCGAGAAGCCGCCCACGGAGACGCCGGATCCGGAGAAGCCGGCGCCCAGCCCCGAAGCGTCCAAGTAGTTTCCGTTTCGCGGGGGCGTGTTCGCGCACGCCTCCGCCCTTTTCCCCGCCGAATTTTTTATACCGTTCCGCAACCGCGCTGTCCGCGAAGCGAGGCGCCGAAAACGAGTTTATCGCCGTCCGTTTCCGGTTGAGGGTCTGGCGAAAGGCCCGCCAAAAGAATTTTACGCGTTTGGCTCGGCGTCGTGCGCGTTCAGCTCGGCCTTGTACGCGTGCAGCGAAAATTTTATGGATTCGACTCCGCGTCGTACGCGTTCAGCTCGGCGTCGGATGCGTTCAGGAGCATCCTGTACGCGTACAGAAATTTTTGCGGGCGTGCAGAGGGATGTTGAACGCGTACGACGAGATGCCGAACGCGTTCCGATAGACGCTGAACGCGTTCAAAGCGGCCTTGTCCGCATGCAACGCGGTGTTGTACCGGTACAAAAATTTTGGTACGCGTACAGGAAGAAGTTGCACGCCTTCAACCAGACTCTGAACGCGTACCGCGAGACTCTGCACGCGTAAAGCCTGGATCTGAACGCGTAAAAAAATTTCTGTACGCGTACAGCGCGGACCCATGGACGTAGAGCGCCGAGCGATATGCGTCCAACGGAAAGTTGTACGCCTACAAAAAGAGTGGAGCCCGTTCCATGCGACGCTGGATGCCCGGCGCGTCGTTGCCAGGCCGTAAAAATCCGTTGGCGAGGCTCCAAGGCGGCTCTGTCCCCCCTTTCAAACGCGTCGGCACCATCAACTATGGGTAGTACGCGCCGGAGGCCTGCCCCGGCGCGGGATTCAACCGCTCTTCGAAGGAGGTCCAGCCATGCGAAGGAAGCTCATCGCCCTGTTGTTCGCCCTCGCGGCCACCGCCGGCGCTCTCGGACTGTTCACGCCCAAGCCCTCCGAGGCGGCCCACTGCAACGGCATCCTGGTCTGCTGTCCGGATACCAACCGGTGCGTCTGCTGCGCCCGGCCGTGTCCGATCCAGTGTCCGTAGTTTTCGCGGGACGCCTTGCGTTATCCTCCCCGAGAGGAGGATCGCCCATGCGCAAGAGATGGATGATCGCGGGTCCTCTCGTGGCAGCTCTCCTGGGATGCGCTTCCGCTCCGGCGGGCTGGGAGCAGGTGCGGATCATCGAGAAGAACGCGGAGGGCATGGACCACCTCGCCCTGCCGCAGCAGCTCGAGGGTTGCGAGTACCTCGGAGCGGTCCGGGCCCAGGCGCCGCTTGCGGGCCAGGCCGATGCTCCCATCTCGATTCCGGACCTCAAGAACGAGCTCAAGATGAAGGCGGCCCGCAAGGGAGCCGACACCGTGGCCGTGCTGCCGGGCGCGCGGGTGGAGCAGGGCGTTCTGCGCGGCAGCGCGTTTCGCTGCGGCGGAGCCCCTTGAGCCCGCCCGCCGCGAGGAGTATCCTCAGGCTCAGTTTCGTGAGCCTGTTCCCTGTCCTCTTCGCCGTCTACTGGTCGTCCGTCCTGGTGTGGTGCCTGCTGGCCTCACGCCTGTGCGCCGATCTCAGCCGGCGGCATCCTCTCGTCTACGCCGCCCTGGGACGGCCGGCGCCGCTCGCCGGAAGCGGTCTCCGCGGCGACGTCGCCCTCCTCCGGTTCCTGGCCGGCGGACGATATCGCTCGCTGGGCGACCGCCGGCTCGTCCGGCTCTGCGGCGCCATGCGCGTCCTTTTCTGCATCTACGTACTTTTCTTCTTCTCCCTCCCGAGTCTCATTCCGCGCTGAGGCGGCGGCCGCTACGGAGGACAGGAGTTGGTATAGAAGATGCCGTTCTCGTCCCACACCCCCATGCAGCCGAGCCAGCCAAGAGCGGTAACCGGCCCTCCCTGGAGATGCGTAGAGGCAATCGATATACTTCCGGCGGTGTCAATGGTTTTCGTGAATCCAGTCACGCTCGAGCCCTGAAGACCCATTGGTGCGGGCGCACGCTGAACGATTCCATAAGTGGTGGGAGAGATGTGTCCCCAGAGCCTGCTGGTATTGACGTCCATCGCGACCCAGGAGCCCGTATCGAGGAGAACACCATACGACGCCGAGCTCCCTCCTGCCGAGCTCAGATCGGTGTTCCTGAGTGCCAGGTTCTCTTGCCCGGTCCAGCCACTCTCACTAACGGCGTAGATGCCGTAGGTCGAGCCACCGCCGGTAACATCGATCCGGCTGTCCCGAAGCTCGGTGACGGTCTGCCCGGCGATAAGGAACAAGCCGTAATTGAGGGCCGAGTTGCTGACGGCACTGCTGACGGCGATCTTGCTGCGCAGAATCGAGCTTCGCTGGCCCGTGTAGACGTAATCTCGAAATACGATCCCGTATGCGGCCGCGCCCGTCGAGCTGTTGGTGGACGCGGTGATCTCACATTCCTCGATGAGAGGCGCCGACTGGAAGTTCCGCATCCCCCAGACGGAGGAACCCGCCTGCGCCACCAGCTTCACCCGATAGAGTCGTGGGAAGGCGTTTTGGTTGTACATCGCGATGACGGTGTTGATCGTAGAGTTTCCCGTGGCTTCGACGGTCAGCAGCCGGAGCTCCGCGTTGGAGGCGCCGTTGATCGTGGCGTTCACGAGCGTGCCGCCGTCGACGGTCCCCCGGATCGTCGTCACCCCAATGCCCGAGCCTTCGATGTCGACCCAGGGCCGCATCGGCAGCGAAGTCGAGCCGATGTCATAGATGCCGGGCTCGATCTTCAGCAGCCAGCGATCCGTCGATGAGGGCGACGGGATTCCAGCGAGGGCGTTGCGCAGGGCCGTGCCGCTGGCAATGGGATTGCCAGGGACGGGCGAGACAAGGACGGTGCGGATCTGCGCCGCGGCAGGTCCCGCGAGGCAGAGAATCAAGAATCCCAAAAACAACTTACGTAGCATGTAAAGATCTCCTTTCGATTTGACAAGAACGCAACCGGAAACTTGCATTGCGAAGGCTGGCCAGAGGTGCAGAGCCCGGGCCAGCCCTGCGGAGGACCGCAAGAGACTCAAAAGAAAGGATCACTTCGGAAGCGCTTCAGCCGCGGGTCTCAATTCTGCGACCGAACGCGCCGGTGACGGTTCCAAAATCGGAACCGGCCGCGAGTTGAGGTGCGGTCCTAGACCAGGACCTGATCGGAGGCTGGAGAGGCGACCTGCGGTGCCACGACCGCCGCCCGCGCCTGCACCGGCAGATGCTTTAGACCTGTCCGCGGATCCTTGAGCGGCACGTGGCTCATGGCGTGCTCGGCCATGGCGGTGATGGTGAGGCTGGGATTGACGCCGAGGTTGGAGGGGATCATCGAGCCGTCCACGACGTAGAGATTGTCGTAGCCGAAGACGCGGTTGCGGGCGTCGATGACGCCGTCCTCGGGCGTGGTGCCCATCGAGGCGCCGCCGAGGATGTGGGCGGTGGTGGGGACGTTGAGCACCACCTCGTTGATCGAGCTGGAGGGGAAGGCCCCGGTCTGCCGCGCGATGTGCCGGGCGGCCTCGTTGGCGATCGGCAGATAGGCCGGGATCGGCGGCTGGCCGGGATCCCGCCGGCTGGTCAATCCTCTGCCGAAGGGCCAGAACCAGCGCCGCGCGCGCACGAGACGGAGGGCGCTGTCGAGGTTCTGCATCACCAGCACGATCGTCGAGCGCTGCGCCCAATGGCGCGGATTGAAGGTGCGCAGGAAGTCGACCGGATGGCGCACGCAGGTGCCGAGCCACTTGAGCGGCCGCGAGAGGCGGGTGCCGCCGTCCACCAGCAGCGTGCCGAGGAAGCTCATCACGTCCGAGCCCTTGGGATAGCGGACGACTTCGACGTAGGTGTCCGGATCGGGATGGAAGCCGCTGGCGATGGCGATCCCCCGCGAGTAGTCCACCTCGTCGGTGCGCGCCGTGGCGCCGCAGATGATCTCGCTGTTGGTGCGCACGTAGCCGCCGAGAGCGGGGGAGAGGCGGCCGAGCTGTCCCTGCTCGCGGCACTTGAGGAGGAGGTTCACCGTGCCCAGCGCGCCGGCGGCGAGCACGACGTTGCGGGCGCGGAAGGTGCGCCGGCCGCGCAAGAGCTTGCGCGTCGAGCGCCGGGTGTGGACGCGCCAGCCGCCGCGGCCATCCTCCGCGAGGCCGGTCACCAGCGTCTCGGGCCGCACCTCCGCGCCGAGCTTCTCGGCGAACCAGAGGTAGTTCTTGTCCAGCGTGTTCTTGGCGTTGTGCCGGCAGCCCACCATGCAGCCGCCGCAGTAGGTGCACGTCGAGCGCTCCGGTCCCTCGCCGCCGAAGAAGGGATCGCCCGCCTTCTGCCCCGGCCGCTCGCCGAAGAGCACGCCGACGGTGGTGGGGCGGAAGGTATCCTCCTTGCCGAGGCTCCTGGCGAATTCGTGGAGCGCGCGGTCGCCTTCCCAGACGTGCGGATTGGTGACGACGCCGAGGATCCGCCGGGCGGTCTCATAGTGCGGCGCGAGCGCCTGTTTCCAGTCCGTGCCCCGCGGCCAGGTGCCGCGCCGGAAGGCCTCGTCTCCCGGCACCAGAAGCGTATTGGCGTAGACCAGCGAGCCGCCGCCCACCCCGGCGCCCGAGAGCACCAGCACGTCCCGCAGCAGCGTCAGGCGCTGGATGCCGTAGCAGAAGAGCGCCGGCAGCCAGAGGAACTTGCGCACGCTCCAGTTGGTCTTGGGGAAGTCCTCGCTGCGCCAGCGCTTGCCGGCCTCCAGGACGACGACCTTGTATCCCTTCTCCGCCAGCCGCAGCGCCGAGACGCTGCCGCCGAAGCCGGAGCCGACGATCAGGAAGTCGCAATCGTAGGAGGAATCCGCTGCCTCGGTCGGTGCCATGGGTCCTTTCATGCCGCTATGAGACGTAGTTTACGTCAAGTCGCGGCATAAGGGGAACAAGGGACCAAAAGGACACCAGGGACATCAAGGACAACGACAAGATCTTCGACAGCGAACCTTACTGTCCTTGGTGTCTCTGGTGTCCTTGGTGTCTCTTAATTCTGCGCGCGAAGCGCCGCCGCCACCGCCGCCACCATCTCCTCGTCCCCCGGCCGCGCCGCCTCGGCGGCTGGCTCGACGCCGCGGCGGCGCAGCTCGGCGCTGGTGACCGGCCCGATGGAGGCCGCCCGCAGCTCGCCGCGCCGCCGCTCCCAGTCCGCGCCGAACAGCTCGGCGAAGTGGCGCACGATGCGCGGGCTGGTGAACGTCACCCAGCCGAGAGGCGTGGTGGAGAAGAGCTCCGCCGCCCGGCGCGCCGCGTCCGGGGGCAGGCGCTTGTCGTAGGCGATGACGGCGATCGGCTCGGCGCCGGCCGCGGCGAGCCCTTCGACGAGCGCCGGCCGCGCGTCCGCCGCCTGGGGGATGAGAACGCGGCGCTGACGGCCGACGCGAGGGGAAAGCTCGGCGGCGAGCCCGACGGCATCGGATTGCCCGGCGGTCACGTCCGGCTCGATCTCCCAGGCGCGCAGAGCCTCGGCCGTGGCCGGACCCACGGCCGCGACGCGCAGCCGCGAAGGCAGCCCGCCAGCGGCCAGGGGGAGGAACGCCTCGACGGCGTTGGCGGAGGTGAAGGCGATCCAGTCGTAGAGCGCCAGCTCGGACGCAGCGCGTTCGAGAGGCCGCGGATCGGCCGGCGGCACCACCTCCAGCAGCGGCAGCAGCTCGACCGCGGCGCCGGCCTGCGCGAAGGCGGCGGCCAAGCCGTCGGCCTGGCGCTCGGCTCGGGTGACGACGACTCGGAGGTGGTGGAGGGGGGGCATTACAACGGCGCCCTTCAACACCGATTCAACCCATTTTCTTGATACGAGCGTGGTCCGCGCCGCCGAGGCCCCTCACTCCCCCCTGCCCCCTCTCTCCCACCACACACCCGACCCCCGGGAGAGAGGGGGTTGGAAAAAGCAAAAGCTAATTTCTTCTTTTTTAGTCTCCCTCCTCTCCCGGGGGAAGGGCGTGAGGTGGGAGAGGAGGGCCGGGGAGGTGAGGGGCTTGGCGGCGCGGATAACGCCGGAGTCATCGAAGACGGTGGGATCGGCCTCACCCCCGTATCCTCGCCAGCACCTCCGCCGCTCCGTCTTCTTTCATCGCCGCCACGCACGCCTCGGCCACTTCCTCCGGCGTTTCTCCGGTGGCTTCGCCGCGGGCGGCGTGGCGGCCGTCCGGCGTCGCCAGGAGGGCGGTGAGGCGCAGGCCGCCGCCTTCGGGCCTCGCCCAGGCGGCGAGGGGCAGGGTGCAGTCGCCGCCGAAGGCGGCCACGACTCGGCGCTCGGCCGCGGCGGCGCGGGCGGTCGGCGGATGGTCCAGCACGCCGCAGAGCACGGAGGCCGGCCCGCTGGCGAGGACCTCTACGGCGAGCGTCCCCTGGCCCGGCGCGGGCAGCAGGACATCGGTTGAAATGGGGTGAGCCGGCAGATCGCAAAGGCCCAGCCGGTGCAATCCGGCGCCGGCGAGGATGACGGCGGCGCCGCGGCCTTGCTCCCGCCACTTGCGCAGCCTGGTATCGACGTTGCCGCGCACCGGCTCGACGCGCAGGTCCGGCCGGCGCAGGAGGATCTGCGCCCGCCGCCGCAGCGCGCCGGTGAGCACCACGGCGCCTTCGGGCAGGCCGTCCAGGTCCTCGGCTTCCTCGCACACCAGCACGTCCCGCGCATCGGCCCGCTCGGGATAGGCGCACACCGAGAGCCCTTCCGGCAGCGCCACCGGCAGATCCTTCAGGCTGTGCACCGCGAGGTCCAGCGAGCCGTCGAGCAGGCCGCTCTCCAGCTCGCGGGTGAACAGCCCCTTGCCGCCGTGCAGGGCCAGATCGCCGCGTACTACGTCCCCCGTGGTGACGATCGACACCAGCTCGACGGCCAGGCTCTCGTGCCGCTCCTCCAGCGCGCGGGCCACCATGCCGGACTGCGCCATGGCCAGCGGGCTGCGCCGCGTGCCCAGGCGCAGGCGGAACGCGGGAGCGGCCGCGGGCTCAGTCGTTCTCGTCGTCATCCAGGTGGAAGAGCTCGCGGACGAGGTCGAGCCGCGAGAGGTCCTCGCCGTCCTTGGCGCGCAGGCGGCTGCTGGGGTGGTGGAGGATCTTGCGCACCAGCGAGCGGGTGAGTCGCTCCAGCTCCTCGTGCGTCTCGGCGGGGAAGCGGGTGACGGCCTCGGCCAGCTCCTGGCGGCGGATCTTCTCCGCCTGCTTCTGCAGCCGGGCGATGAGCGGCTCGGCCTCCAGGCCGCGGAACCAGGTGCGGAACAGGCCGAGCTCCTGGTCGATGATCTCCTCGACGCGCGGCACCTCCTCCTTGCGCAGCTTGAGGTTGCGCTGGATCAGGTTGTCCAGCGAATCGACGGTGTGCAGGAAGACGTTCTCGACGCGGCTCGCCGCCGGCTCGACGTTGCGCGGCACGCCAAGGTCCACCACCAGCAGCGGCCGGCTGCGGCGGTGCGACATCGCCTCCTTGATCTGGCGGCGGGTGAGCACGGGCTCGTCGGCGCCGGTGGAGACGATCACCAGGTCCGCGGCGCCCGTCGCCGCCGCGCGCTCCTCGAAGGGGAGGATCTCGGCGTCCGGGAACTCCTCCTGGAACTGCCGCGCCCGCTCGGCGCTGCGGTTCGCCACCTTGAGCTCGCGGGCGCCGCGCTCGACCACCGGCCGCGCCACCGAACGGGCGATCTCGCCGGCGCCGATGAGCAGCACCCGGCATTCCTCCAGGCCGCTGAAGATGTTCCGCGCCAGCTCCACCACGGCGTAGCCCAGCGAGACGGCGCCGCCGGAGATCGCCGTCTCCTGGCGCGCCCGGCGGCCGGCCGCGGCGGCGCTGCGCAGCAGGCGCCTGAGGATGGGCCCGCCGGCGCCCACGGCCTCGGCGAGGGCCGTGGCCTGCTTGATCTGGCCGAGGATCTCCGGCTCGCCGAGCACCATGGACTCGAGCCCGCTCGCCACCCCCATCAGGTGGTGGGCCGCCTCGCCGTTGCGCATCACGTACAGCCGGCCCGGCCGCTCCATCTCCGGCACCTTGGAGAGGAACACCATCTCCAGCGCGGCGCGGTAGGCCCCTTCGTCGTCCCGCGGCTGGATGTAGATCTCCGTGCGGTTGCAGGTGGAGAGGAGGAAGGCCTCGGCCACCTCGGCGCGGGCGAGCAGATGCACGAGCATCTTCTCGGTGTCCTCCTTGCTGTAGGCCACCTTCTCGCGCAGCTCCAGGGGCGAGCAGCGGAAATCCGTGCCCACCAGAAGCAGCGGCGGTTCCTGCCGGGACGGCGCGGAGGCTTCGAGCTCCATGGCTGGTGAGATTGTACCCTTGAAGCGCCGCCGTGAACCTACCTCTTTGGGCGGTGCGGGGCAGTACGGCCCGGCGCGCGCTCCACCCCCTGCGATTTCCCGCCTGCTCGTCCCACTACCAGGACATCAGACGTTCAACTTCTTTTCGAAAGGAGCAGGCATGAGCACCGCGAACCCCGAAGAGACCAAGAAGATGTCCACCGCGGCGGAAGTCCGCCTCAAGGCGAGGCACAACGCCATCCGCAAGCTGTACGAAGATCAGCAGAGGGTCCTCACCACCACCTCCGATTGCTGGGTCGACGGCACTCTTTCGTTGACGTCCGTCATCTTCTATACCTCGGTCGAGATCAAGGACATGAACTTCTCCTGTTCGGGCACCGTTCTCCAGTTCAACGGCACGATGTGGGGACCCGGCGTGGGATACGTCCAATCGTACGGCGGCGGCTATTTCGCCGAGGATCCGGACTGGCTGCTGGGGAAGACCATCAACTTCGAGATGCTCTTCGGCGGCGCGGGCGTCGGGGCGATCCAGATGACGTTCTGGTACGACGGGACCGCCGTCGGCGCGTTCGACGCCATCGGCGCCGGAGTCGGCATCGGCGGCGGGTGGGGCGACGGCACGTTCAAGAAGGTGTAGCCGATCCGCGACGAAGCCGGCCGGCGCGGGGCGGGTTGGCAGCTCGCCCCGCGCCGAATTGCGCTTCCAGCGCTCGGCCGGGATCGGCCCCTACAGGAACCCGTGGAAGTCGGTGAAGAAGAAGTTCACGGCCACCAGCGAGAAGAGGATCGCCGCGAAGCCGGTGAGGCTGGCCAGCGCCGTCTGCCGGCCCTGCCAGCGGCGCAGGCGGCGCAGCAGCAGGGCCGCGGCGTAGAGCACCCAGGTGGCGAGGGTGAAGAGGATCTTCGGATCGCGCATCCAGGCGCTGTGGTAGAGCCGCTCCGCCCAGAAGGCGCCGGTGATCACCGCGCCGGTCAGCGTCACGAAGCCGACGAGGAGCGCGCCCATCATCATCCTCTCCAGCACCTCCAGCGGCGGCAGCTTGCCGTAGAAGGTGGAAAAGCGGGCCGCTTTCAGGTCGCGGTAGAGCTGCAGGAAGAGGAAGGCGTAGCCCGCGGCCACCACGAAGGCGGCGTAGCCGAGCAGGGCCAGCGACACGTGCACGGCGAAGAACGGGTCGTGGAAGATCGCCCGGTCCGGCGGGTTGGGCCGCGTCAGCACCGACGACAGGAGCTGGAAGAAGAACACCAGCGCCACCAGCCAGAAGCCCGTCGAGCGGGCGCGGCCGTGCCACTCCACGAACATGTACACCACGGCCACGGCGAAGGCGACGATGGACAGCGCCTGGGAGACCGTCGCGGCCGGGAACTGCCGCCAGTGCACGGTGAGCGCGGCGAGATAGACGAGGTGGAAGAGCACCGTGCCGCGCAACGCCGGGGTCGCCAGCCGCTCGGCCGCCGGGTTGGAGGCGAAGAAGAGGAACGCGTAGTCGAGCGCCACCAGCAGATAGGCGATCGGCAGCAGGATGGTCGCGGCGTCGAGGAAGGTTTGCACGGGTCGGGGCTTTCGTCGAGGTTAGGGATAGATGCTAGCACCTTCTTGCCGCCCCTTCCCATCCTCTGTTAACGTCCTGCGGTTGCGGCAAATGCAGCCGTAAGGAATCCATCCTTCTGGGGAGTCTTTCGTAGGGGCGGGGCTTGTCCCCGCCCAGGACCGTTGCGGGCGGGGACAAGCCCCGCCCCTACGGAAACTGTTGCGGAGTCCGGAGCGGTCATGGCCAACGTAGTCATCGTGGGAATGCAGTGGGGGGACGAGGGCAAGGGGAAGATCGTCGATCTCCTCTGCCCGGCGTTCGACGGCGTGGTCCGCTACCAGGGCGGCCACAACGCCGGTCATACGGTCAAGTTCCGCGACCGCCACTTCTCGCTGCAGCTCATTCCCTCCGGCATCCTGCATCCCGGCATGCTCTGCGTGCTCGGCAACGGCATGGTGGTGGCGCCGGACGCCATGCTCGGCGAGCTCGCCCGGCTCTTCGAGGCCGGCGTGCGCTTCGACGGCCGGCTGTTCGTCTCCAACCGCGCCCACGTGCTGCTGCCCTGCCACGCCGCGCTCGACCAGGCGCGGGAAGAGGCGCGCGGCGCCGGCCGCATCGGCACCACCGCGCGCGGCATCGGTCCCGCCTACGAGAACAAGGCGGCGCGCTACGGCCTGCGCATGGTGGACCTCTTCGCCGCCGATCTCGAGGATCGCCTGCGCGTGCTGCTGGCGCGCGTGCAGGCCGAGCTGACCAGCCTGGGCGGGACGGCGCTGCCCTCGCCCGCCGTTTACGCCGACCTCTGCCGCGACTGGGGCGCGCGGCTGCGGCCCAGCCTGCGCGACACCGAGCAGCTCCTGAACGGCTGGATCCGCGAAGGCAAGAGCCTGCTCTTCGAGGGCGCCCAGGGCTCCCTGCTCGACATCGATCACGGCACCTATCCCTTCGTCACCAGCTCCAATTCGACGACGGGCGGCGCCTGCACCGGCAGCGGCGTGCCGCCGACGAAGATCGACGGCGCCATCGGCGTGCTCAAGGCCTACACCACGCGGGTGGGAGGCGGGCCGTTTCCCAGCGAGCTCACCGACTCGACCGGCGAGTTCCTGCGCAGCCGCGGAAACGAATTCGGCACCGTCACCGGCCGGCCGCGCCGCTGCGGCTGGCTCGACACCGTGGCGGCGCGCTACGGCCAGCTCCTCAACGGCGTGGGTACCGTCGCCCTGACCAAGCTCGACGTTCTCGACGACCTCGACGAGATCCCCGTCTGCGTCGCCTATCGGTTGAATGGCGAGCCGCTGCGCGACTTCCCGCCGGACCGCCGCTCGCTGGAGTCCGCCGAGCCGGTGCTGCGCACGTTCAAGGGCTGGAAGCGCCCGACCGTCGGCATCCTCGAATGGCAGGACCTCCCCCAGGAGGCGCGCGATTACATCGACTTCATCGAGCAGGAGATCGAGGCCCCGGTCACCCTCGTCTCCACCGGCCCCCGCCGCGAGGAGACGATCGTGCGCAGCCATCCGGACCTCGAGCGCCTCACCGCGGGGCGGCTGAAACAGGTCCTCGAGCAGCGGTGAACGGGGATTCCCCCGCTTCGGCTATACTCCCGCGCCGGGGCCGTTAGCTCAGTTGGTAGAGCAGCTGACTTTTAATCAGCGGGTCGGGGGTTCGATTCCCTCACGGCCCACCAAATTTACAGCATCTTCACCCACGGACAGTCGCCAGCGGGGGCTCCTCCCGACCCGGGATTTCCAGGTACAATACGAAGCCGCGAAACATCTGACAGAGACGCGGAGCGGGACTATCCTGAAGGCGGATGCTCCCAACGCGCGGCAGCGGCAGGGCAGGGGTTGGAGCGTTACAATGTCAGGAAAGCCATGACGGCAGCGAACGTCTGCTTGACAGGCACGGCTCGCGCGTCGGCGGCGGCTCTGTAACTCCATCCCCTCGCGCGCCGCCGGAAGAGAGCAGGAGGTTCTCCTATGCGCACGTTCAGGATCTTTCCTGCTCATTTCCTGCTCATTCCCACCTGCGCCGCAGCAGCCGGCAAATCCGTCCACGCGTCCGTCCAAGAGGGGACCGCTCCTTGTCGGATCTGAAAGGAAGTTGAGATGCTGACGTTCACCGATGCGGTACGGAAAGTGGACTTGACTGGACTGCCAGTCACGGAAGGGTTTGCCGTCGAGCTCAAGGACAAAGCCGACGTGAAGACCGTGCAAGCGGAGGCTACGGTGGCGCTCAACACCCGGCTGCCGGGACAGGGCTGGACTGCTGAGGAGGTGTTGCCGGACGGGTCGCTTGGGTGGCTGATGTTCCGCAGCAGTGGTGGCGCGTCCGTCGCCGCGCCACCGCTCGGCCAGGCATGGGAGGCCGTCCGCAACCTCAAGGCGATCTCCGGCGTCGCGGGCGCCGAGCCGCTGCTGCTTGCGCGGTTGCCGGTGACGAACGGCTCCGAAGCGCAGCGAACGTTTGCGCTGTGGGGCAGGGTGAGCGATGACCGTTTGAAGCGGATCCAGGAGCAGAGCGACGCGAATCACCGTCACTGGTCGCTGGAGCAGATGGGCGTCAGCGACGCCTGGACGATCTGGAAGGCGAAGCACGGCACCAAGACGCCGGGGGAAGACATCCTTGTGGCCCACCCGGATACCGGATACACGAATCACCAGCGCCTCGTCTCACGCCTCGTGACCCGCCCTCAGGATCCTGGGGGCCACCATGGCCGCAACTTCGTCGAGCGTGACCGGGCCGACGCCAAGACCAACGGATTCGATCCGATGGCGGACCGGTCGTTCGCCAACTTCCCCGGCCACGGTACCGGCACCGCCAGCGTCATCGCCGCTGCGGACAGCCCGGCTGACCAGCCGTGGGGCGTCGCACCCGGGGCGAAGATCCTGCCGCTCAGGGTGTCGTCCTCGGTCATCCACCTGAGCTTCCAGAACGTCTGCGATGCCTTCGTCGAGGCCATGAACCGCGGGGCGCACGTCATCTCCATGTCTCTCGGCGGACCGCTCGGCTCCGGGCTGCTCAATTCCCTCGTCCGCCATGCGCTCGACCAGGGCATCATCGTCGTCTCCGCCGCCGGTAACAATGCCCCGACCGTCGTCTTTCCCGCCCGCATCCCGGGCGTGATCGCCTGCGCTGCCAGCAACGCCCTGGGAGCGCCGTGGCGCTTTTCCGGTATGGGCGCCGAGGTCGCCATCACCGCGCCGGGGGAGCTGGTCTGGCACGACTGGGCGCGCATCGACGGAAACGGGAAGCCGGTCGACGATCAGACCAACGGCAACGGTACGTCGTTCGCGACCGCCAATGTCGCCGGCCTCGCCGCGCTCTGGCTGTCCTACCACGGCCGGGACGATCTCATCAAAAACCATTGTGGCAATCGTCCGGAGCTGCTGCCGTTCCTGTTCCGCCTCTGCCTTCAGAAGTCGTCCGACAAGACCCCGAAGTTCATTCGCGGCGGCGGCTTCGGAGCAGGCATCGCCAGGGCAGACCAACTTCTGTCAGCGAACTTGCCCAGCTCCGCAGACGTGGAGAAGGAACGCAGCCGGATCTTCTCGCAGCCTTCCAGTGGCGTAATCGGCTTCCCGGCGAGCTCGTGGTGGACTGTCCTCACCTTGCCTACCTTGACCAAGGAGGGGCCTCGAATTTCCCCTCCGGCCGAGTCGGCGGCACGCGACCAGCGTCTCATGACTCTCTTGGGCCAGATCGTCGGGCTGGATTGCGACGGGGACGACCGAGCCGAGCTCGGAGCGCTCGCCGCGACGGACGCTCTCCTCCAGAAAGTGTTGGAGCAGGCGGGGCGGGGCGGGCGCAATACCATCTCCGCCGCCGCCGTACGGCGCTACCTGCTGCGCAAGGAGACGGTGCTCTCGAAGGCCCTCCGCAAAAAGCTCAAGGCGGCATGGGAGGAAGCTCAAAAGGAATGGTGCGGGAAACACCCAGAGCTCACTCCGACGTACGAGCTGCCATCCGCTGAAGCCGAAGAGAAGAAGATCGCCTACGCCATAGAGTCGCCGCCGACACGGCGGCTCCGTGCCTTCGCATTCGATCCCAGCCTTGCCACCAGCAGCGCCAGCGCCGCCGCCAACGAGATCACCATCCCCGTCGTTTTCGAGCGCGGACTGGAGCCGGGGCCGGTCGGTGACTATCTCGCGGTGGTGGACGTCGATCCCGCTTCCGACTGTGCCTATGCTCCGGTGGACCTCAACCATCCGTTCCTGCTGGCCCAGGACGGCCTGTCCCGCTCCGAGGGCAACCCGCAATTTCATCAGCAGATGGTCTACGCCGTCGCCATGAAGACCATCAGCCACTTCGAAGAGGCGCTTGGCCGCCCCATCTTTTGGTCACCCCTGCGCCCTTGGGATCCGCTGAGCGACGACAAGGATCGCGCCTTGGAACAGCCCAAGAAGGACGTGACGGGGAACGTCGTCATGGACGACAAAGGGCGGGTGGAATAGACGTGACCGATCAGTTCGTCCAACGCTTGCGCCTCTATCCTCACGCCCTGCGCGACCAGAACGCCTACTATTCGCCGCAGAAGCGGGCCATTCTTTTCGGCTACTTTCCAGCGGGCGATGCCGATCCCGGCGCGCAGTACCCCGGCGGTGTGGTCTTCACCTGCCTGGCACACGACGTCATCGCTCACGAGACGACCCATGCCATCCTGGACGGGATGCACGCCCACTTCATCGAGCCGACCAATCCGGACGTGTTCGCCTTCCACGAAGCTTTCGCCGACATCGTGGCGCTGTTCCAGCGGTTCACCTATCCTGAATTGCTGCGCGACCAGATCGCCAAAGCGCGGGGACGCTTGGACGCCGGCACGCTGATGACGAGCCTCGCCCTGCAATTCGGGCAGGCTACCGGACGGCATCACGCTCTGCGCGACGCTGTGGGTTACGTTGTCAAGCAGAGCCGCACGCGAGGGGAGGCGGAGTGGCGCGATCAGAGCGAGGAGAGCGACATGGACGGGGAGGGCGGATCGCGCGCCACCCTGGCTGACGCCGCCCGCGAATTCAACGACGCGACGCGCTATCTGTGGAAGCGCTTCCAAGCCGATCCGTCTTTGCTGGCGAACGTCGAGGAGCCGCATGAGCGAGGCTCTTTTCTCGTCGCCGCCGTTTTCGATGCCTACCTTCGTATCTACGAGGACCGCATCGTCGATCTGAAACGTATCGCCACCGGCGGGACGGGCGTCCTGCCCGACGGTGATCTGCACCCCGACCTCGTGAACCGCATGGCGAATGAAGCGGCCAAATCGGCCCATCACGTCCTCAGGATGTGCCTCCGGGCGATGGATTACCTACCGCCGATCGACATCACCTTCGGCGAGTTCCTCCGCGCCCTGATCACGGCGGATTTCGATCTCGTGCCGGACGACGACCGCCGTTACCGCATCGCTTTCATCGAGGCGTTCCGCAAGTGGGGCATCTACCCTCGCGACGTGAGGACGTTGTCGGAGGAGACCCTGCGATGGTCGCCGCCTACTGCGAGAAAAATCTATCTGTTCCCCGAGCTCGTGCTCCTCGACAAGGAGAATCGGGAGGACAGGTTGCGAGCTGCCGGCAAGGCGCGCCGCGCCCTGCTCGAATGGCAGCCAGGTCAGCCTCGCAACGACATTTTTGAAAAGACCAAGGAGGCCCAAAGGGAGCTTTGGCAATTCTTCCGCGAGAACATACTCGATCGCGACACCAAAGAAGAGATCCTGGGCGGGATCGACACCCAACGCAGCTTCCAGGTGACGAACCTGCGCCCTGCCCGTCGTATCGGTCCGCGGGGCGAGTTCCTGACCGAGATGGTGATTGAAATCCTGCAAAGCAGCAACGCCCTACCCTACGATGAGCAGGAGCGCAAGGACGAGAAGGCAAGGCGAAAGCGGGAACGGGAGGAGCTCAGAGAGCGCGGCGAGGTGAAGGAACCGGACCCTCTTCCCTTCCGGGGTGGCGTCACGCTGATCGTCAACATGGACGACTACAGCATTCGTTATGCCATCCGCAAACGAATCGACAGCTCTGCCCGCGAGGCCCGCCAGCGCGAATACCTCCTCCGTGCCGCTGGCGGCAGCTCTGACGCCGCCGAGTACTCATCCGCGGGCCTGCCCGTGGGCTGGTTCAGCGATAAAGCGGAGCAAAAGAAATGGCGTGAAGGCCGCGTGAGCAACCTCGAGGACATGCGGGCTTCCTCCTGCGCGTGCCGCCGCCTGAGGGTGGAGGGGCGCAAGAAGAAGGCCGAGAAAGCGGCGAAAAAAGCTGAAATCCCGGTGCCGAATGCGCTGACGGAGCCCTTCGCCCTGCTGCACCGCGGCTGACGTTCGAAAGGATTGTCCGAGATGGCTGGCAAGAACAAAGACAGGCTGCTCCCCCGGTTGGGGGAGATCAAAATGCGCCTCTACGGGCAGGGGCTCGGAGATTGCTTCCTGCTGGCCTTTCCGCGCAAGGACCGGCCGGACAATCCCTGCTATCTGGTGATCGACTGCGGGGTCGCGAAGAGCACGCCGGACAAGGGCCTGCGCATCCAGAAGATCGTCGAGAACCTGCGCCTCGCCACCGGCGGGCGCATCGACGCCCTCGCCATCACGCACCAGCACTACGACCACATCAGCGGCTTTCAGGACGCCTAGCAGGAGTGGAAGAAGATCACGGTGGACGCCGTCTACCTGCCCTGGACGGAGGCGACCGCGGAGAAGGGTGAGCACAAGAGCACCAAGGACTTCCGCGAGGTCCTCGACCGGGCGGCCAAGAAGGCGCTCGAGAAGGCGGCGGCGAAGGGCATCCTCGACGCCCATCCCGGTTTTCGAGCGCAGGCGGACTTCCTCGGCGTCACCCTCGGCGCCCGCAGGGATGACGGTGACAAAGGCCCGGCGGATATGGACACGGCCATGGCCTTTGCCCGCGGCCTCTGCCCTCCCGACAAGATCCGTTACTTCGAGCCCGGCGACGTGTTCCGCCTTCCGGAGACGGACTTCCACGGCTACGTGCTCGGCCCGCCGCTGCCGAACAACGCCAGCGCGGACGGGAAGAAGTACATCGAGCTCCTGGCGGACGGAACCAAAGGCGTCATGTACTCCTATGGCCCGCTCGGCATGAAGGTGGACGAAGGCAAACCCGGAGGCGCGAAGGCCTTCGCCCTGAGCGACGACCACAGCCTGCCTGCGCTGGCCTCCAGCCTGCTCGCCGCCGATACCCTCGACCGCGATGGCGACGAAGGCTTCTGCCCCTTCGCCCCGGAAATCCGCCTCGATTGGGACCATGCCATGGCCTCGCCATTCTTCCGGGATCATTACGGCAAGACGAAAAAGCGAGGTGAGGAGGGCGCGTGGCGGCGCGTGGACCTGGACTGGCTCGCCGGGGCAGCAAACTTGGCCCTTCGCGCCGGGGAATACACCAACAACGTCAGCCTCGTCCTGGCTTTCGACATGCCCGACTCCGAGAAGCTGCTTCTCTTCCCCGGCGACGCGCAGGTGGGCAACTGGCTCTCCTGGCATACGATCGATTCGTGGCACTTCCGCGACACGGCCATGCCCGCCAAACCGCCCGCCGCGAACAACGAGGAGAACAAGAAGCAGACCCTGATGGAAAACCTGTTGAGCCGAGTCGTTTTTTACAAGGTCGGGCATCATGCCAGCCACAATGCCACCATCCAGGACAAGGGTCTGGAAGCGATGAGCGACGACCTGGTGGCATATATTCCCGTCAGCGTTCCCGTGGCGCAGGACCTGATGGGCTACTGCCCCATGCCCTTCTATCCCGTGGTGCGCGCCCTGCAGCGGAAACCAAAGGGCGCGTTTTTCTCCCCAACGGTCAAGCCGTTGGACGCCTGCCCGGCGGCAAGACGAACGAAGCGCTCCTGAAGGAGTCGGGAATCGTCTGCTCCCAAGACACGTTGCCGGAGAAGAAGAAGGACGGCCAGCGCTTGGAAGGTGAGGTTCCCCTCTATCTCGAAATGACTGTGGCGGGCAAAAAGAGTCGTCGCAAGAATGCCAAGGGGCACCCGGCCCAGGAGGTATCGAGCCCACCCTAGCAGCCCGTGGTGAAATCACCTTGCGCCGGAGCGTGGTCAGGCTACGCGCAAGGTCTGAATGGCAGAGAGCGGGCCGCGTTGTTCGCGAGTTGCCCAGAAACGCACCACTGAACCTTGCACAGAGCATCTCCGAGC
>JBKPTH010000040.1:0-50801 GCA_046765915.1 Acidobacteriota bacterium
TCGTCGGCAGCGTCAGATGTGTATAAGAGACAGGCGATTCCCAGCGCGAGCGCCAGCCGCAGCGCCCTCCCGGAGCCTTCCCGGGAACGCAGCCAGGCGAGCAGGGCCATGCCGAGCAAGGAGAGCTCGATCCAGGCGAGCCCCTCCGGACTGATCCGGCGGGAGAGGCCGTGCAGGGTCCAGAAGGTGCCCGCTCCGGCGAGGAAACCGAGGCCCTCGCGCAGCCGCGGGCGCTCAGTGCCGGGCACCGCGCGGACGGCCGGGGGGACCAGCGCGAGGACGAGGTAGGGCAGCGCCAGGCCGAGCCCGGCGACGGCGAAGACGGCGCAGACCGCCGCCGGTCCGCGGCCCGAGGCGTGGCCGAGCGGCTCCCGCAGCATCGGCACGGGCCAGGCCAGGGCGAGAGGGACCGTGAACAACCCGGCGAGGAGATGGCGTCCCGTGCCGTGCCGGGTGGACTCCGTCCGCGGCAGGGGCAGATCGACCAATCCCCATAGATTCAGGGCCAGCAGCGCCGAGACGACGGCGAGCAGGGCTCCCACGGCGGGCTCCTGCGCCTGCGCTCCCCAGCCCACCGGCAGACCGGCCCGGCGGACGGCGAGAGCGAGCGCGGCGAGCCCCCAGGAGGCGCCGACGATCCCGGTCGCCGCCGCCGCGGCCCCCTCGCGCACGCCGGAGCCGCCGCGGCGCAGCTCGAGCGCCTCGCCGGCGAGGAGGGCCAGCACCGTGGGCGCCAGGTTCAGCAGCGCGCCGCCCAGGAAGGCCCAGATCAGCAGCCGGGGCAGCCGGTCGGGCCCCGCCGGAGCTTTCGCCGGCGCGGGGGTCGCCGCGGTCACGACCTGGACCTCGCGCCGGTCTTCGAGATTGACGCTCTCGCCGTTGCGCCGGAGATTCGACGCCGTCCAGGCGAGGACGAGCTCGCCGGGGAGCTGCTGGCCCGCCACCCGCGGCTTCATGGGCACGTGGAAGATGACGCCGTCCGCCAGCGCCTTCATCCGCGGCCGGCCGGCGTCCAGGGACTCGTTCGTCTCCAGGAAGAGATCGGTCCTGCCCGGCTGCGCCTGCACGCCCAGGAGGCTGATCTCCAGCTCCGGTCCGCCCGCGCGGCCGGCGTCGAGCAGGGTGCTGACCTGGACACCCGGCGCCTCCGCCAAGGTCTTCGGCACTTGGCCGAGCCAGGCCTGGAGGAGCGGCGCGGTCTCGGGGTCGGGGATCTGCCGATCCCCCAGCGGCTGCTCCAGGGTGAGCGTGTAGCGGTAAGGGACGCAGTCGATCTTGCACACCAGGTAGTCGAGATCCGCCTTGATGTAGAACGGCACTTCGCCGGGGAGCCGGCCGTCGGCGGGAACCTCGGGAGCCGGAAGGGCATCCGGCCACAGGGTCGCCTGCACCGGGTAGACCACCTCATCCTCGTAGCCGAAGGCGACCAGGCCGCCGGGCAGGTCGAAGCGTTGCGGCGTGGGCCAGAGCAGATCCGGCTTGCCCAGGATCTCGGCCGGCTGGAAGGTGACCGCCGGTGGAAATCCCGCGTCGCCGCTGTTCTTCCAGTAGGCGTGCCAGCCGGGGGCCAGCCGGAAGTGGAGGCCCAGGATCAGCTCGCCGCCCCGGGGCGCCACCTGCCACGGGCTGATCAGCCGCACGCGCGACTGCGGATTGACCGACCATTCGCTCGCCGCCCCGCGCGCGGCGCTCGGCGCGAGGAGAATCGCCGCGGCGGCGGTGAAGCAGAGGAGCGTGATCTTCGGCGGGTTCATGGCCAGTCTCGGCTGAAGCCTAACGCAAGGTGGGGCCGGGAGGATTCAGGGGGTCGTGGTTTTACAGCGAGTTTACCCTTCGAGACCTGACCCCCTGACCCCCTCTCCATCGGAGATGGAGAGGGGGAAAAGACAAGATCTCTGCTCTTCGTTCCCCCTCTCCAGCTTGCTGGAGAGGGGGCCAGGGGGTGAGGCTTCGAAGCGCAAATCCTCTAAGATCCCCCCAGCCCGTCTGAAGACTCTCCCCATGCGCGTCCACTTCACCAACCTCGGCTGCAAGTTGAACCAGGCGGAGATCGAGCGCCTGACGCGCGAGTTCACCGCCGCCGGGCACTCGGTGGTGGGCTCGCTCGCGGAGGCGGACCTCCACGTCGTCAACTCGTGCACCGTCACCCATCTGGCGGCGCACGACTCGCGCAAGGCGGTGGGCCGGGCGCGGCGCCGGGGCTTGGCGGCGCGCACGGTGCTCACCGGCTGCCACGTCGCCGCGGATCCGGAGGAGGCGGCGCGCATCGCCGGCGTGGATCTCGTCGTCCCCAACGCGGAGAAGGACCGCCTGCTCGATCGCGTCCACGCGGCGTTCCCCGATGCCGTGCCGGCGGAACCGCCGATTCTCTGCGCCTCGCCGCAGCTCACCCACACCCGCGCCCTGGTCAAGGTGGAGGACGGCTGCAACATGCGCTGCGCGTTCTGCGTCATCCCCGCGACCCGCGGCGCGCAGCGCAGCCGGCCGCTCGCCGAGGTGGTGGAGGAGGTCCGCCAGCTCGTGCGGTGGGGATTCCGGGAAGTCGTGCTGACGGGCGTGCAGATCTCCGCCTACCGCTGGAGAGAAGAGCGCCTCGCCGGGCTCGTACTGGCGCTCCTGGCGGCGACGAACGTGCCGCGCCTGCGCCTCACGTCGATCGCGCCCTGGGACATGGATGAAGGGCTCCTGGACCTCTGGCAGGATCGCCGCCTCTGCCGCCACCTCCACCTGTCGCTGCAGAGCGGCTCGACGGCCACGCTGCGCCGCATGCGCCGGCCCTACACGGCGGCGAGCTACCTCGGTCTTCTGGACCGGGTTCGCACGGCGATCCCGGGCGTTGCCGTCACCACGGACGTCATCGTGGGCTTCCCCGGCGAGACCGAAGAGGAATTCGCCGGGAGCCTCGCCACCGTCGAGGCGGCCCGTTTCGCCAAGGTGCACGTCTTTCCATACTCCCCCCGTCCGGGCACCGAGGCCGAGACGATGCCGGGCCAGGTCCCCCCCGCGGTCAAGAAGGAGCGGATGGAGAGGATGCTCGCCGCCGCCGCCCGAGCCGAGCGCGAGTTCCAGCGTGCTCATCTCGGAAGGCGGGAAACGGTGCTCTGGGAGCGACCCAAGGGCGGCATGGGCCAGGGCTTGACGGACAACTACCTCCGCGTCCTCTGCCGGGACGGCGCGGCGCTCCGCAACCGCTTCAGCGAAGTGGAGCTGGCGGCGATCACCGAGGGCGGCATCGCGGGAAGGATTGTCGTATAGCCGGCTCGCTCGGCTGCTTCGCCTGGATTGTCCACCTGGTCTTCTGGGGACTCCTGCTCCGTGGCCGGGACGAGCTGGGCCCTAAATGGATGTGGGCGCTGGTCGCAGTTTGGCTGGTGGGTTGGCGGGCCTGCACGCTGCTTCCTGGCGGTCCCTCCCTCTTCATGTCGCTCGTCGCCCTGATCGATATCGTTCTGGTCCTTGTCGTCCTCGGCGGCGATATCCGGATCACATGATGCCGGTCGACAACCAGCTCTACGACGCCATGGCCGATTCGTGGTGGGACGAGTCGGGGTTCCTCCACGTCCTGCAGGGCATCAACCCGGCCCGCTTCGGCTACATGCGGCGGGTCCTGCTGGAGGAGCTCGGGATCGATCCGCGCGGCAAGAAGACCCTCGACGTCGGTTGCGGCGGCGGCCTGCTGGCGGAAGAATTCGCGCGGCTGGGCTGCGAGGTGACCGGCATCGATCCGTCGGCGAAGTCCCTGGAGGCGGCCCGTTCCCATGCCCGGGCGGCGGGCCTCGGCATCGACTACCGCCAGGCCTCCGGCGAGAGCATTCCGTTCCCGGACGCGACGTTCGACCTCGTCTATTGCTGCGACGTCCTCGAGCACGTGCGGGACCTGGGGAAGGTCATCGCCGAGATCTCCCGCGTCCTGAAGCCGGGCGGGGTCTTCCTCTACGACACGATCAACCGCACCTTCAAGAGCTGGCTCGTCATGATCAAGCTCTTCCAGGAGTGGGATTGGACGAGCCTCATGCCGCCCAACCTCCACGACTGGCGCATGTTCATCAAGCCGGACGAGCTGATCTCCGTGCTGACCGCTCACGGCCTCGAAAACCGCGGTCAGACCGGCCTCGCCCCCGCCGCCAACCCGCTGCGCACCCTCCGCATCCTCCGCGCCCGCAAACGCGGCGAGCTCAGCCACTTTGAGGCCGCGCAACGGATCGACCTCCGAGAGAGCCGCGACAAGGCCGTGCTCTACGCGGGTTACGCGCGCAAAGGTGGCGTGAGCGATCTGAAGCCGGTCCTCGCCCAGGTCGTTTCCTTCATGCCTTCGGCGTGACAACTTCAGGAGGTTCTGGGATTCGTCTCGTCGGCCAGTAGGAAGCCGCTGCGGCGAGATCCCGGGTAGACGGCCACAGCCTGTCGATCAAGACGCACTCGATGACGGAGCGCACCCGGGTCGTGACGTCCATCTCCTCTTTGCCCAGGAGCATTGCGGATTCCTGAGGCGGCACGGGCAACCGTTCGTTGACGTGCGCGAGGCGGGAGCAGATTTCGTCCAGCTCCTCGACGATCCCCCTCAACTCCTCCTGCGCGGCGGCCTCGGCTTCGGTCACGGTCCCTGCCTCCTTCTCAAGATCCCCTTTTCGTTGGGGTGTTGCCGTCCACATGTGGCCGGCCGGTCCCGAGCGGGGAGGCTCCCGTCCCGAGCAGGGAGAGGCCGCTCCCGAACGGGTACGAAGGTCTCCCGAGCCGGTATGGCCTTCTCCCCACTCGGGAGACCTCTCTCCCCACTCGGGGGCGCCTTCTCCCCACTCGGTACGGCTCTCTCCCTTCTCGGGGCCGGCCTCTCCCTGTTCGGGGTCGGCCTCTCCCTTCTCGGGACTGGTGTCTCCCCGTTCGGGAGAGCCCTCTCCCCACTCGGGGCCGGCCTCTCCCCGTTCGGGAGCGGCTTCCCCCCGCTCCGCTTTTCCGCTCCCCGAAGCGCCGCGAGGATCTGAAGTTTCGTTTTCACGGTCCCCGATGTCCTCTCCGGGCGCTACTTATACACCGACTTAGCTCTCACAGTCAATATGGATCTCTAATTGCAACATTGCACGCGTAGAAAGAGCAGTGTAGACTTGGCGGTATGAACCCGGACAAAGAAGAGACTCAACGTCTTCTCGACGTCCTTCGCACCCTGCTGCGAATGCTCGGCGTCTCGAACCGGGAGGTGGAGCGCCGCCTGGAGCTCAAGCACAGCGCCGTCAACCGCCTATTCAGCGGCGTGGTGGAGGCGAAGCTCGATCTCGTGCTCGGCATCGCTCGGGCGGTAGGGCTCGGCTACGACGAGCTCTTCGCCTTCGCCTATCCCGACCGGCGAACGGCCGGGGAGGAAAGCGCCGCCGCGCGGAGGATCCGCTCCCTGCTCGAAGATCTCCACCCCAAGGGCACCCGGGCCGTGCCGCCCGCCGAGGAGCGCCCGGCCGCCAGCCAGCCTGCACCCGCCGCGAAAGCCGTAGACCGCGATGAGATGCTGCGGGACCTCCGGGAGGTGGTGCGCCAGGTGCTCGGCGAGATCGAGCAAGGCAAGCCCGCGCCGAAGCCGGAGAATGGCGACGACTAGGCGTGGCGGCCACCCACAGCGCGCATCGTGAGCCCTTCGGCCTTCCCAAGGCTCGGCTAAACTACGCCCGTCCGGCGCGTGCGGGCTTCATTCAACCAACATGCAAAAAAAGAAGCGGCCTGTCCGGAAAGCTCGCCACACCAGGATGACCGGAGAGCGATCTCCTGCGCGGAAGCGCCGGGACTGGCCCGAAAAGTGGATCGACCTTTTGGGCAGGATCCCCGATTCGGAGCTCGCGCGGCGTGCGGGAGTATCTCGGAACACCGTGATGCTGGAACGTCAGTGGAGGGGAATCGACCCCGCTCAACCTCACCATGCTCCAGTCGAGTGGACGCCGGAAAAGATTGCCCTGGTCGGAACCGCGAGCGATTCGCGGATTGCCCGCATGCTGGGAGTTGCCAGGGATGTCGTCCGCCGTCAACGTCTGACGCTCGGCATTCCCCCTTTTCATCCGGCCCACCTCAACCTGAGCAACCCAGCCTATCCCTGGACGCCGGCAGACCTGGCTCTGCTCGGCCAGCAACCGGACCCGCAGGTGGCAGAACGGCTCGGGGTCAGCCAAAACGCGGTCCAACAAAAGCGCCAGGCGATGGGAATCCCTCCCTTCCATCCGCCGCACCGCTGGCAGTGGACCGCCGAGATGCTGGAGCTGTTGGGGAAGGTTCCCGACGAGGTGCTTGCCAAACGCTTCGGCATCGGTCTGTCAGCCATTTACAAGAAACGGCTTCGCCTGGGCATTCCGCCCTCCAGGCTGACCCGCGCCAGCCGGTTCTGGTCCGGCGGCGAGCGGGATTTGGGGAGCGCGCGCCCCGAGCCGCCCACGGGCAGGCCAGGGCGCGAAGTTTCTCCACCCGCGGCCGCCAACTTGGAGCGAACGCCGGCTCGCCCGCGTCTCGCTTGGCCCAAGAAACTCGCCGCGCTCCTCGGGCGGATCCCCGACAAGGACCTGGCTCGCCGAGCCGGTGTCGCCGAAAGCACCGTTGCCACCGAACGCCAACGGCGGGGGATCGAGGCCTGCTACGCCAAGCGCGATCCTATCCGGTGGACCCCCGAGATGATCGAACGATTGGGCACCGCGAGCGACCGCGAGGTCGCCGAGGAGCTCAGAATTCCTAGGGGCTGCGTCCGGCTAAAACGCACCGTGCTAGGGATCCCGCCCTTCTTTCCTACCCCGGCCCACGTCCGTCCACTAACCGCAAAGTGGACCCCGAAGAACCTGGCCTTGCTGGGCAAAGTGACCGACAAGGAGCTGGCTCGACGGATGAAAGTCAGCTACACGACGGTCAACGTGAAGCGCCGGCAGCTCGGCATTCCTCCTTACCGGCCCCCGGCGCGCCGCATCGAGTGGACCGAGGAGATGTTGGCGCTCCTGGGAAAGGTCTACGATTCCACAGTTGCCAAGCGTTACGGGATTTCCAAGATCAGTGTCTTCTGGAAACGCACGGAGTTGGGCATCCCCCCTTACCTCAATACCCATTCAGTCGTCCCTACCCCAGAACTAATGGCGCTGCTCCGGCTCCCCCTTCCTTCTCTCGAGCTGGAGCAACGGACCGGCCTGCACCGCTCGACCATACGGAGCCTCCGGACGAAGATGGACATCACAGTCGGGTCATCCGCGCCGAAGCCCCGCCGCCGCTCAGCATTTCCACGGCTGAGGAGGTCAAAGTAGAGCTCGCCTTTTGGCATCTCTGGGGGGTGAGGCAGATCCTCAAGGAGATCGAGGCCGGGGAAGCCAAGCCGGAAAATGACAAGCAGGAACGCCAGCCCTATACCAAGCCCAACTCGGTCGTCTTCCTGCGCAGGTAAGCCACCGTGTTCTCCAGCAGCATCAGGCTTCCCCGCTGCGCCCGGAACTCCTGTTCTAGGAAAATGACCGCGCCCAAAAGTTCGCGGTGGATGCTCAGCGCCTGGAACATGGCCGCGGCCTCAAGGGTCTCTTCGATCGCCTCTTCGACTTTGCCAAGCCTCATAAGAGTCATTGCTAAATGCAGGCCTTGCAAGGCGCCGTGAAATCCCATCCTGGCCTCCTTGAAGCCTGTTTTTGACTCGCGGAAGGCAGCCTCGGCGTTCGCGTACTGCCGCACGCCGTAGCTGATTCGGCCCTCGATATGCCGTAGCCTGAGCGTCACGATTCGACCCATAGAGACGAACCGCGCCCGACTCTGGAAAAGAAGCTTCCGTGCGTCTCGGTAGCGACCGCAGTCCACGAGAAACAGAATCTGGTTCTTGACTGCCACCGCCACCAGCGACGGCTCGCGCTCCTCATCGATCAAATCCAGGGCCTCAGAGTTGATGCGGAGCGCTTCGAGCGGCTTGCCGGCGGAGAAGGTATACAGGGCTTTGGTGACGAGAGCGCGACCGGCGAGGTGCGGGTCACCCGCCTCGCGGTGAAGCTCGCTCAAGGTTGTGAGTCGAGGCAGGGCAAGGCCGAACTCGCGTTGGATGCCCAGAAGCGACGCTTCAAGGTCCAGAAGACGCATCCGGAGACGAGCGTCTCCGGAACCCTCCCGCGCAAGGCTGAAGGCGATACCGAACGCCTGCTCTGCTTCGTATAGACGGTCGGCGACTCGATATGCGTTGGCGAGCTCCCCCAAAGCCCTCGCTTGGTAATCCTTGACTGCCGGTCCGCCGTGGATCTTCGCGTCCAGATGCTTGGCCACCTCCACCGCAGCCCGCGCCAGATGGCACATCTCGCGGGGATCGTCGAAGCGCACGGCCCAGCTCCGCGTGAGGAGCGCCTCGTAGACAGCCAGGCCCTCGACCAGAATGTCGCCGTTCTTCGCCAGGGCCATCACGCCTTCGCCCGATTGTAGCAACGAGAGGGCGCGGTAGAAGCGCTTGAGCTCGCGTTTGGGGAGCGATGCGGCCCGGCGGGCGAACTCCTCCATGCGGTCCAGTACAGCGTCGTAGGCCGCGCTCAGCTCGGGAGACTCCTCCTTCTCCCGAGGGCGGGCCCGCCAAGCCTCGGGTAGGACCGTACCGCTTTCATGGAGGTTGGGCTCTTCGCTCGAAAGCTGCTCCTCCAGGTCGTCGATCTCCTCCGGAGTCCGATCCTCGTCCAAAGCGCGCCTCCCGTCCGCAGACCAGCACTTTAGGGACAAGCCGGTATTATAGTTCCCGAAATTCTGTAGGGGAAGCATGGGGCGGCCGCTATGACCGCCCCGCCGAGAATGGCGCTCGCCTCCGGTTCCTTAGCCGTTCGGGTCGGTGACGCCGCTTTCATCCGCGGCTAAGGCACTGGAGCCGGGTTTGGGTGTTCCGTTCGGATCCGTGCCGCCCGCCTCTTTCCGGAAACTCCCGGAATGGTCGGCAGCCGGAGAACCCGACCCCGCCAACTCCCACAGGGTTGAGACGCCCCTAGACCAGAGATCCTGGAGCCACTGCAAAACACGTGGAGCGGGGCCGAGGTCCCGCGCCTGGACCGGGGCGGCGGTGAGGAAAAGGATGCCCGCCAGGGCCGCCACGGCAACGAAGCGTTGAACCGTGCGCTGAGTCATGTCTGCTCCCTCCTCCCGCGGGAGACAGCCGCACCGCCATGGTCCGGCCCTCCGCGGGTGGGGCACCGTCGGGGGTGCCACCCCTCCAGTGTGGCAGGGATGCGAGGATTCCTCACACGATCGGCGAGGACTCTCTCTTGAAGAGAAGGTGAGGCTTCGGGCTGCTTACGGGGCATGCCTCAACGGGTAAAGCCGAGAAGGATTCAGATCGCCGTGCTCCCGCTTGATCTCACCTTCTGATGCAATTTAGCGGATCTAAGTAAATCCCGGCTCCGAGAGCCTGCAGGTTATGTAAATGAATAATTCTGACGCTTTTAAATCCATATATTGACTTTTACAGCTCCATATCTACAATCAGGTCAACGGTTGCGCAGTTACGGCGAATCCGGGCGTACTCGCTCTTCGGCGCCATGGAGGCGCTGAAGTCAAGAAGGAGGTTTCATGAGCAAGACGCAAGGAGTAGAAACAGGGAAACGGCCGAGGAGGAAGGCTCCTCCCCCTACGGCCGCCGACGAGGAGCCTTGGCAGCGCTCGCCGTGGCGGTTGGTCCGCGGCGGCGCGGCCCTGTATCGCAGCTACGCCTTCCCGACCCCGGCTTTGGCCGCTACGTTCTCGCAGTTGGCGGTCGGTCTCGCGGCGCACGCCAAGCTTCCCCTGTTCGTGCGCCTGCTGGACTCGCGGGTCACTCTCGTTCTGCGAGGAGACGCCGTGCGGCGGCTCAGCCCATTGGCGGGCGAGCTCTTTGACCGGCTCGCGGCCCTCAGTTAACCCAAGGAAGAAAGGAGGAAAAACGTCATGCCGAACACATCGTTTGCCGACACCGTCACCGGATGGGACAAACTCATCTCGTCCACCGAAAACAACCTGACCGAGCTGCCTCACCTCGCGGAGATCCGGACCCAGTTGATCGCCGCGCGAGACGGCGCCAAGCAGGCCAGCCTCCGGCAGTCCGCCGCCAAGGCCCAAGCCCAACAGGCATCGCGCGATCTGGAGGATTTTCTCAAGCAGGGCGGGGATCTCTTCACCCGCCTGCGTAACGGCGTCCGTATGCAGTACGGCCTGAGGGGCGAGAAGCTGACGGAGTTCGATCTGCAGCCGCGAAGGAAGCCTCAGAAGGCGAAGGCGGAGCCGACTGCACCGTCGACCCCGCCTTCTGAGAAACCAGACGGGCTTACGCCCAAAGACACCAAGTAGTATAGCTCGACGGCCGGGGGCACGAAAGTCCCCGGCTGTTTCCCCGACTGTGCTACAAAATCCCCCATGTTCCTCGCCGCCGCCGTCCAGCTCACCTCGACGTCCGATGAAGAAGGCAACTGGGAGAGCGCCCGGGCGCTGATCGAGCGCGCCGCGGGATACGGCGCCCGGTTCGTCGCCACGCCGGAGAACACCAACTACCTCGGTCCGCACGCGGAGAAGGTGCGGCGCGCCGAGCCGCTCGACGGCAAGACCTGCGGCCGCTTTGCGGAGCTCGCCCGTCGGCTCGGCATCCACCTCCTGCTCGGCTCCTTCAACGAGCGCAGCGACGAGGAGGCGCGCTGCTACAACACCAGCGTCTTCTTCTCGCCGCAGGGGGAGATCCTCGGCACCTACCGCAAGATCCACCTCTTCGACGTGGACGTGCCGGGCGGCGTACGCTTCGCCGAGTCGGCCACCTGCAAGCCGGGCGAGGCGACGGCGGTCGTCGCGACGCCGCTCGGCCGCTTCGGCCTCACCATCTGCTACGACCTGCGCTTCCCCGAGCTCTACCGCCGGCTGGCCGACGAGGGCGCGGAGATCCTGATGATCCCCTCCGCCTTCACGCTCGCCACCGGCAAGGACCACTGGGAGCCGCTGGTGCGCGCCCGCGCCATCGAGACCCAATGCTGGGTCATCGCCCCGGCCCAGCACGGCCGCCACGACGACGGCGGCCTGACCCACACCTGGGGTCACGCGATGATCGTCGATCCCTGGGGGATCCCCGCCGCCACGGCGTCCGACGGTCCCGGCCTCGCCCTGGCCGAGATCGACCTCGACCGCGCCGCCCGCGTGCGCGAGGCGATCCCGGTGGCGCGGCACCGGCGGCTGTAGGGGTCCTGGGCTCTTTTCTCCCGGGTGGTTCATAGGTCTGTTGAATATCGGACGGGTCTGCCCTTCGAGACCTCACCCCCTGGCCCCCTCTCCATCGGAGATGGAGAGGGGGAACGCCTGCGAAGGGTCTTGCTTTTTCTTCCCCCCTCTCCACTTTTGTGGAGAGGGGGCCAGGGGGTGAGGTCTCGAAGGGCAGACCCGTCCGACGTCCAAGGCGACCATGGACCATGCCTGAGGAAGGCTTGAAGATAGAATACGGCTCCGAGCCAACCATGAAATCCAATTACCAGCTCTTCAAGCTCTGGTTTCTCGCCGCCGTGCCGCTGACCAAGGACGCGATCCACGTCTACATCGGCTTCCTCTGTCTGCTCGCCGCCCTGATCATCCTCCGCCGGCGCCTGACGTCGTATCAGGCGCTGATCCCCGGGCTGCTGGTATCGATCACCATGGAGATCTTCGACCTGCGCGACGGCTACGGCTGGACCGCGAGCGTCCACGACCTGGTCAACACCAACCTCATGCCTCTCGTGCTGGTGACGCTCGCCCGCCTGCAGACCTTCAACCTGTAGCCACGGACGCGGTCCCCGTCACGCCGCGGGCCTCGGCGAGGAGCCGGGAGAGGACGCCGGGATCGACGGGCTTGATGAGATAGAAGTCGAAGCCCGCCTGCAGGGCGCGCCGGCGGTCTTCGGGCTGGCCGTAGCCGGTCATGGCGATGAGGGAGATCGCCTCCTCGCCAAGGATCGAGCGGATGCGGCGGGCCACTTCGTTGCCGTCGATGCCGGGCAGGCCGATGTCGATCAACGCCACGTCCGGACGGAGGGAGAAGGCCATCTCCACTCCCGCCGGGCCGCTCTCGGCCAGCGATACGCGGTGGCCCCAGATCTCCAGCAGGTCGCGCAGCGACTCGCGGCCGTCCAGGTTGTCCTCCACCACCAGGACGTGGAGGCTGCTCGCCGGCTCGGCGAGGCGGGGCTTCGGCTTGAACGCCGCCGCTTTGGCTTCCTTCTCGGCCCGCGGCAGGCGGACGACGAATTCGCTGCCCCGCCCGGGACCGTCGCTGCGTGCCTCGACGCTGCCGCCGTGCATCGCGATCAGGCTGCGCACCAGCGGCAGGCCCAATCCCAGTCCGCCCTCGGAGTGATGCCGCGAGCTCTCGACCTGCGCGAAAGGCTCGAAGATCGTCTGCAGCGCCTCCCGCACAATGCCGATCCCCGTATCGCGCACGCGCACGATGGCCTCTTCGCCCGCCGCCTCCACCCGCAGGGAGAGCCGGCCGCCGCGGGGCGTGTACTTGATGGCGTTCTGCAGCAGGTTGCAGATCACCTGCTCGAGCCGCACCGGATCTCCCTGCACGGCCGCCGCCTCGATCTGGACCTCCAGCTCCAAGCCGTTGCTGCGGGCGATCGCGGCCATCCCCAGCTCGGTCAGGCACCGCTCGGCCACCTCCTTCAGATCGACCGTCCGGCGCTTGAGGATGATCTTGCCGAGGGTGACGCGGGAGACGTCCAGCAGGTCGTCCACCATGCGCACCAGATGCCGTGTCTGGCGCAGGATGACCTCCCTCTGGCGGACGGCCTTGTCGTCCTTGGCGCCCACCTGGTCCAGCACGAAGAGGGCGTTGCGGATGCCGGCGAGCGGATTGCGCAGCTCGTGGCCGAGCATGGCGAGGAACTCGTCCTTGCGGCGGTCCGCCTCGGCCTGGCGCTCCAGCAGGTCGCGCACCTCGTACTGGCGGTTGCGGGCGCGCAGGGCTGCCTTGATAGCGCTCACCAGCGTGCTCAGCCGCACCGGCCGCTCGAGGATGGTGGCGTTGCCCGGCACCAGGCTCTCGATCGCCCACTCGCTGCTCTCGCCGCCGCGGGTGAAGACGATCAGCGGCAGGTCCGACCACGGAGGCTGCTCGCGGAGGATTTCCAGCAGGCGGACCGTCACCTCGGGCTGGAGCGCTTCGTCGGCGAGAATCACGGCGCCGGCGCCGGCCGCGATCTCGCCGAAGAGCTCCTCGGCGCCGGCGCAGGCGAGGCTGGGCACATCCATCGAGGCCAGGAGCTGGCAGGCGAGGATGCCGTCCCGGCCGGTGGGCGCCAGCACCAGGACGCGCTGTTCCCGGATCTCCCGCTCAGGCAAGGCGGCTCTCCCCGTTGAAGCCGCTCTGGCGCAGCAGCGGCTCGGCGTCGCCGTTGTATTGCAACCGTCCGGCGAGCACGCCCTGGAACTCCTTGATCTCCCGCCCGATCCGCAAGCCTTTGGCGTCGAGGCGCAGCTCGCGCACGCTGCTTTCGTGGACGCCCGCCCGCCGCTTGACCAGCGAGATGGCCTTGCGCACCTCGCCGAAGGCCTCGAAGTAGCGCAGCAGGACCACCGTGTCGGCGAGATAGGAGAGGTCCACCGGCGACTGCAAGTCCTCGCCCAGGAGACCCGACTGGGCCATCACCAGCAGAGTCAGGACGCCCTGCTGGCTCAGATACGACAGCAGCTCGTGCAGGTGCAGCACGAGATGGCGTTCGTCGGGCATGGCGTGCTGGTAACCGTTCAGGCTGTCGAACACCACCATGCGGGCACCGCCCTCGACCGCGCAGCGCACGTCGTAGGCGAGCTGCCCCGGCGACAGCTCGGCCGGATCGACCTGGCGGACCGTGACCTGGCCCTGCTCGATACTCCTGCGCAGGCCGAAGCCGAGCTTCTCGGCGCGGTGGAGCCAGATCGCCGGCGACTCGTCGAAGGTATAGACGGCCGCGCGGTCTCCCTGTCGCGCCGCCGCCGCGACGTACTGCGCGGCGAGCGTCGACTTGCCGACGCCGGAAGGCCCGAGGAACATGACGCTGGTCCCGCGGTCGAGGCCGCCGCCCAGCATCGCGTCCAGCTCCACGATGCCGCTCGCGACCACCTCCGGCGCGAAATCCCGCGGATGGTCCGCGGCCACCAGGCGCGGGTAGACCCGCAGGCCGCCGGTCTCGATGCGGTAGTCGTGGAAGCCGTCGCGGTAGGGGATGCCGCGCACCTTCTGCACCCGCAGGCGCCGCCGCTGGCCGCCGTAGAGCGGCACGAGCTGCTCGAGCGACAAGATGCCGTGGGTGAGGCTCTGGAGCTGGAAGTCGCCCATGGCGGAGCCCGTGTGATCGAGCAGCAGCACGGTGCAGCTTCGGCCCGTGAAGTAGTGCTTGAGGGCCAGGATCTGCCGCCGGTAGCGCAGCGAGTCGCGGGCCAGCAGGCGCATCTCGGAGAGCGAGTCGAAGACGACCCGCATCGGATTGACCCGCTCGACGGTCTCCAGCACCGACCGGGCGGTCTCCGAGAGCTCCACTTCCGAGGGATGGAAGAAGGTGTACTGCGAGTCGGCCTTGAGGCTCTCCTCGGCGGTCTGCAGCTCGCAGATGGTGATACCGTCGAGCGACCAGCCGTGCGAGCGCGCCACGTCGCGCAGCTCCTCCTCGGTCTCGGAGAGGCTGGCATAGACGCCGGGCTCGCCCTCCCGTGCCCCTTCGAGCAGGAATTGCAATGCCAGCGTGGTCTTGCCCGCGCCCGGGTCTCCCTCGATCAGGTACATCCGGTGCGCGGGGAACCCCCCGCCGAGGATATCGTCGAGGCCTTCCACGCCCGTCGCGGCTCTGGGAAAGCCCTGAAAATCTCGATCGGTCATCGTCCTCGCTTGGAGCGGCCAAAAAGAATGCCGCTCCCGGATACGCCCCTTTGCCGACACCTCTGGCGACGAGGTGGTGCCTCGCATGAACTGCAATTCCGGTGCCTGGAAAATGGTGTTTTTCGTAGGGGCGGGGCTTGTCCCCGGACAAGCCCCGCCCCTACGTTCCCGAGAAAACCGGTATTTCGGACAAGCCCGGCCGCCTAGTGCTCGGGGTCTTCCTGCTTCGAAACGTCGCTGCCGGCCAGCGGGCCGACGCCCGTCTGCCCCGGATGATCCGGGATGGTGATCAGCGCTTGGCCCACGTTGTTGAAGTACGCGCCCGCCTGCTGATACCGAGTCCGGGCGGCGGGGCGCCGTCCGTTTCCGGAAACGCAAATCCAGTGCCGCGACTTCCCCGTCACGACTCCGTCACCTTTGCTTTCAACAAGACGCCTGTGATATGAAACGCTTATTCAAGCGTGTTGATCGTACAATTTATTTCTAAGGGAAAGGGGTGAAGAAATGGTGATCGGGACATTCCGCGAGCGGTCATCGAAATCGGTCATTACTAAGTCTGTTGGGGTGGTTCTCGTAGGCGCACTGGTGCTTCTGCCAGCGGCGGTGCGGGCGGCGCTGCCCGCGCCTAACGCCAACTCGGTACTAATCCTGACCAGCACCGACGGGGGCGGAAAATACACCGCCGCCGCTGTCGCGCAAGGGTTCACGGTCGTCCCAGCGAGCGACCCGCAGTGGGCTGCGCTAACGCCCGCGGATTTCGCTGGTCCATTTAGGTACAAGGCGATCATCCTGGG
The DNA here is from genome assembly GCA_046765915.1 of Acidobacteriota bacterium. Lineage (GTDB taxonomy): Bacteria > Acidobacteriota > Thermoanaerobaculia > Multivoradales > UBA5704 > DATARR01. The sequence goes on from JBKPTH010000040.1 coordinate 15,589, forward strand.
TGACCCAACCTGCGGAGCAACGCCGCCGGCAGTCGCCGAGGCGAACGCACTGACCGTATGGGGACCGGCGATCGACGGCCCGAAGCTAATCATCGGCACGGACGAGGTCTTCCATTTCGGCTTGGGAGGGTCGCAGCTCATCACCAGCGGCATCGGCTTCGTCACCAGTGGGACGGCCGGCCAGACCGGCGCGTACATCAGCCTCTCCTGCTACTACGACAGCTCGCCCCCCTCCACACCGGTGCCGCTGGTCGCGCCTTTCGGCGTGTTCACAGTAGGCGGCGCCAGCTGCCATAACGACTCCCACATCGTGGCAGTCTCCCCGGCGCTCGTCGGCTTGACCGACGCTTCGTTGTCGAACTGGAACTGCTCCACCCACGAGTTCTTCAATTCCTTCCCCTCGGCGACGTTCCTCCCGCTTGTCATTGCGAGGAACGTCGCCGGTCTGGGGAATTTGAGCTTCCCCGACGGCACCAACGGCATCCCATACATCGTGGCGAGCGGCGGGGGCCTCACTGGGTTAAGCGTCGTGCCGACACTGTCTGCCTGGATGATGGGCCTTCTCGCCTTGGGGCTGGCCAGTGCTGGACTCTTCGTGATGCGCCACTTCCACAGCTAATAACTACCAAGCAGGCAGCGTCGCTCGGTCATCGTCTTCCTTGGAGCGGCCCAAAAGAAACACCGCCCCAGGTCGGCCGCGTCAGGGGCGGCCACAAAAGGCCGCCCCTACATCTTTTTGCCCGGAGTGACCGATCAGAACAGTCCGGAGCGCTAGTGCTCGGGGTCTTCCTGCTTCGAAACGTCGCTGCCGGCCAGCGGGCCGACGCCCGTCTGCCCCGGATGATCGGGGATGGTGATCAGCGCCTGGCCGACGTTGTTGAAGTAGTTCGCCTCCTCGAGGGCGTGGCAGTCACCGTTGACGTCGGCGAACCGGCACGGGTTGTCCTTGGTCGCCTTGTAAGGCGGGTTGGCCGTGATGCGGATGATGTAGTCGCCGGGAGGTACCACCGGCTGGCCGTCGCCGCCGTCGAGGACGAAGTACTGGCCGCCGAGGTAGAAGCGATAGGTGTCCGTCCAGCCGTGGCTGATCCCCTGGTTGCCCGGCAGATCGAGGGTGCCGCAAGAGCGGAACTGCGGGCTTTTCGGCGCCTCGCCCATGTAGGCCGGATTCGGATCGGTATCGAGCATGCAGAAGCCGCGCTTGGCGGCCTTCCACACCTTGCCCGTCCGCGGGTCGATCAGCTCGTACCTGGCGTAGTTGCGGAAATGGAAGTGCTCGTGGCAGGTGGCGAACTCGAAGAGGCCGTCGTTGGCCTCGTAGTGCGCCCGCGGATCGCCGATGTTGATGTCGGCCGTACCCACGTTGGCGGTCATGACGGTGAAGCGCACCAGCCGGCGCAGGCCGGGTGTGACCTCGCCTTCGATGACGCTGCAGTACGTCGCCGCCAGCTTCTCATCCCGCACCACCCAGTTGCGCTCGAGGATATCGGTGCGCACGACCAGGTCCGGCAAGCCCTGAGCCCGGGCCGGAGCTCCAGCCCCCGCGGCGGCCAGCGCGCCGAGAGTCAAAGCCGTCAAAGCGAACAATCTCATTGTCCTCACGATGAATCCTCCGGAAGAATTCGCCCGCCCGAATCTGGACGAGCGATCACCGCACCTCGGATGGCGAGGGGTTCACCCTCCTAAGGTGTCGGCGGGGGTGAAAAGGGAGTCAACCGGCGCCGGCGTCTTGGGGTACACTTGGAGACCTCAACCGCGACACCGCTGCTCGGACCGCGTCCGGGGCTCGGAGGGATCCATTCCATGCGTTGCAGTCTTCGCTTCTCGTTCCTCCTGCTGGCGACGCTCACCCTGTCGGTCGCCGCCATTCGTCCCGCCGGCGCTCAGTCCGCGGACCTGCAGCTCGTGAAGTTGGACAGCCCGGACCCCGTACCGGCGGGCAGCTCCATCAACTACGACATCATCCTCACCAACGCCGGTCCGGACACCGCGGAGTTCGTCAGCCTCGAGGACACGGTGCCGGCCGGGACGACCTTCGTCTCCTTCTTCGCGACGGACCCGGCGTGGACCTGCTCTACGCCGATGGTGGGCTCGGCGGGCGGCACGGTCTCCTGCTCGATCGACTCGCTTGCCGCGGACACCGGCGCGTCCTTCACCATGATCGTAGCGGTCGATGCCGGCGTCACCCCCGGTACGGTGATCACCAACACGGCCACGGCCTCTGCGGAGACCCCGGACCCCGACGAGGGCGGTCCGAGCGCCAGCGCCACGACGACGGTGGCTGCCCCGCCGCCGGGGGCCGACCTGTCGGTGACCAAGGTGGACGACCCCGACCCGGTGACGCCGGGGATGAACCTGGTCTACACCATCACGGTGGACAACGGCGGTCCGGACGCCGCGACCAGCGTCAACCTCGTCGACTCGCTGCCACCCGGCACGACCTTCGTGTCCCTGTCGTCGCCGGGGGGCTGGTCGTGCACGACGCCGGCGATGGGCGACGTCGGCGACATCGCCTGCTCGATCCCCTCGTTCGCGGTGGGCAGCGCGGTCTTCACGCTGACGGTGGCGGTCGATTCCGCCGCGCCGGGCTCGCAGATCTCCAACGCGGCCACGGTCTCCTCGTCGAGCGAGGATCCCAATGAAGGCAACAACACCGGCACCGCGTCGACCACGGTGGTCGGCGCCGGTCTTTCGGTGACCAAGGTGGACAACCCCGACCCGGTAGCGGCCGGCCAGAACGTGGGGTACACCATCACGGTCACCAATGCGGGACCGAGCGATGCGGTGGACGTCGTCCTCACCGACGTCCTGCCGGCGGGCACCACCTATGGAGGCAGCGCCACGCCGGCCGCCTGGAGCTGCGCCGCGTCGCCGGGAGGAGACACCTTCACCTGCTCCATCAGTTCCTTTCCCCCGGGCAACGCGGTGTTCATTCTGGCCGCTTTCGTCGGTCCTACGGTGCCCACCGGCACCGTGCTCACCAACACCGCCACGGTCACCTCGGCGACGGCCGATCCTGATCCAGACGACAACACGGGCATGGCGACGACCACCGTGATCAACGGGGCGCTGCTCTCCGGCACCAAGTCGGTCTCCGGCAACGAGAGCCCAGGCGGCAGCATCGTCTACACCGTGGTGCTGCAGAACGCCGGTGCCAGCGCCCAGGCCGACAACCCGGGCGCCGAGCTCACCGACGTCCTGCCGGCCAGCCTGACCCTGGTCAGCGCCACGGCGACCTCCGGCACGGCGACGGCCACCGTGGCCACCAACACCGTGACCTGGAACGGCTCCCTGGCTGCCGGCGCCTCGGTGACGATCACCATCAACGCCACCATCAACTCTGGCGTTGCTCCCGGCACGACGATCTCCAACCAGGGCACCATCGCCTACGATGCCGATGGCAACGGCACCAACGAGGCCTCGGCGGTGACCGACGATCCGTCGACGGCGACCGCGAACGACCCGACGTCCTTCCAGGTGGCGGCGGAGCCGCCGCCCGCCGAGATCCCGGCGTTGGACGGGTTCGGCCTCGCCGTGCTGGCGGCGCTGCTGTCCCTCGGCGGAGCCTGGGTCCTGCGGCGGCGGCAGACCTGAGCGCGAATCGCCTTCGTCGCAAGATCGTCGCCCGTTTGGCCGGCTTTCAGAGTAAACTTACCTGCCTCAGCCTTAGCCGACGGTTCAGACCGCTGTACGCAGGGCCCTGACGGAGCCCTGATTTTGGAGGGAATCCATCCCATGCGCCTCGCCTCCCGATTCGTCCTTACCTTCCTGACCGCCCTTGGCTTGTTCCTGACATTGACCGCGACGCCCCTGACCGCACAGACGACGTACATCTGGAATCAGACCGGCACGGCGTCGTACGCCACCGCCACGAACTGGACGCCGACCCGCACCACGCCGGCCACGAACGACGTCCTCGTCTTCAACAACGGCGCGACGACGACCGTCACCGGTGTGCCGACGCAGACGATCGGGCAGTTGACGGTGACGGGCAACACGAACGTCACCCTGCAGGCTGCCGCGACCGCAACCTTGACGATCGCCGGCGGCACCGGTACCGACCTCACCGTCAACGCCGGCTCGCAGCTCAACGTCAACACGGCGACGGCGCTGACGATCAACCTGCTCACCGGAGCAACCGGCAGTATCAGCGGTGCAATGACATTGAGCGCGGGCGCTCATCGCCTGACCGCCGCCGATGCGAGCGGCATCACGTTCCAGAGCGGAGCCAGCTTCACCGAGGGCACGAGTTTCTCCGGAAACCCATTCGGAACGACCAACCTTAACTCGGTTGTCTTCGCCAGCGGCTCGACCTTCGTGTTCCTCGCCGGCTCCAATCCATTCGGTGCGACGCAACCGAGTTCCGTCGTCGTGTTCCAGACGGGGAGCCTCTATCGTCATCAGAGCACCAACACGCCTGCCTTCAGCGGCCGTACGTACGCCAACTACGAGCAGAACATCGCGTCGACGATCACGCCGACCGGCGGCAGCGCCGTCGTGATGGACAACCTCACGGTCCTCCTGGGAACGCTCAACTTCAACATGACCGGCACGCCCGGTCACTCGATCCGGGGGAACGTCTCGGTCGCCGCCGGCGCGACGCTCAGCTTCAACCCCGCGTCGGCCGGCACGGTGAACCTCAACGGTCCTGCCGCGCAATCGATCACGAACGCTGGGACCCTCACGTTCGCCGCCCTCTCGACGATCAACGTCAATAACGCCAACGGCATCTCGCTGGGCAGCAACGTGACGTTTACGGCCGGCACGCTGCAGCTCACCAGCGGCAACATCTCCACCGGCGCCAACACGCTCACCATAGGATCGGGGGCTGCGGTGAGCCGCACCAGCGGCCACGTCATCGGCAACCTGCGGAAAGACTTCGCCGCGAATGGCAGCAAGGTCTTCGAGGTCGGAACCGCGAACGGCTATTCGCCGTTCACCGCCAACGTCACCGCGGGTACACCGGGAAACATCACCTGCGCCGCGGTGCAAGGCACGCAGCCCAACATGAATCCTGCCACCTCGATCCAGCGCTACTGGACCCTGGCCGCGAGCGCCGGCATCACCGCCGATCTCACGTTCCAATATCTCGTCGGCGACGTTATAGGGAACGAGGCGGTCTACAAGGTCTTCCGTGTCAGTGGCGGTGTGCCGACGTCGTTCCCCGGCAGCGTTGTGAACGGAGGGACGCACACGGCCGACGTGTCTGGAATCAGCGCCTTCTCGGATTGGACCGTCGGCGAGGACGCGCCCCCTCCGCTGAGCCTGAGCATCAACGACGTCTCGCTGAACGAGGGGAACGCCGGCACCACCACCTTCACCTTCACGGTGAGCCTCTCGGCTCCAGCGCCCGCGGGCGGAGTGACCTTCGACATCGCCACCGCCGACGGACCCGTGGGTCCCACCGGGGCGACGGCGCCGAGCGACTACACCGCGAAGAGCTTGACCGGCCAGACCATCCCGTTCAATAGCTCGACCTACAGCTTCGACGTGCTGGTCAACGGCGACACCCCGCCCGAGCAGGACGAGACCTTCTTCGTCAACGTCACCAACATCGCCAACGCCGTCGGCTCCGACACGCAGGGGCAGGGGACGATCGTCAACGACGACCTTTTCAAGATCCACGACGTCCAGGGTAACGGCGCCGCGACTCCCATCCCGGGTGTCACGGTGACGGTCGAGGGCGTCGTCACCGCCAACTTCCAGGGCACCGACAAGCTGCGCGGCTTCTTCCTCCAGGAAGAGGACGCGGACGCCGACGCCGACCCGGCGACCTCCGAGGGCGTCTTCGTCTTCTGCAGCTCCTGCCCGACGCCGGTCGCCGAGGGACAGCGGGTGAAGGCCACCGGCAGCGTCTCGGAGTTCAACAACATGACCGAGATCACCGCCAGCACGGCGCCCTCGGTCGTGGTCACCGACGCCGGCAACCACCTCGCCGAGGTGACCCCGGCGCCCGTCGACCTGCCGGTCGTGGGCGTCGTCAACGACTTCTACGAGACGCTCGAGGGGATGCTCGTCACCTTCGTCGACACGCTCAGCGTCTCGGAGTACTTCGAGCTGGCGCGCTACGGGCAGGTCGTGCTCTACGAAGGCGGCCGGCCGCGGCAGTTCACCGAGGCCAACCCGCCGAGCGTCGCGGGCAACAACGCCCATCTCGACAACCTGTCGCGGCGGGAGGTCATCCTCGACGACGACGACAACGGGCAGGAGTCCTTCCTCTCGCTGCCCGACGGCCAGCAGTTCGTCTTCCATCCGCGCGCCAACGGCGGCTTCTCGGTCGGCACCCAGGGCACCGACTTCTTCCGCGGCGGCGATCTGGTCAACGGCCTCACCGGCGTCCTCCATTGGGACTTCCCGGGGTTCGGCGGCCAGACCTGGCGCATCCGCCCCACCAACGCGAATCCGGTGGCGTTCACCGTCGCCAACCCGCGGCCGGCGACGCCGCCCGCGGTGGGCGGCGCCATCAAGGTGGTGGGGATGAACCTCCTCAACTACTTCACGACCATCGACACCACCTCGAGCAACTCGACAGGGCCCTGCGCGCCGTCGATGACGCTGGATTGCCGGGGAGCCGACAGCGTCGCCGAGCTCAACCGCCAGCGCGAGCGGGCCGCGGTCGTGGTCTGCGGGCTCAACGCCGACATCTTCGGCTTCGCGGAGCTTGAGAACACCACGCCGAGCGCCACCATCACCGACCTCCTCGGCGCGATCAACACCCTCTGCGGCGGCGCCCATCCGTATGACTTCGTCAACACCGGCGGCACCCTGGGCACCGACGCCATCCGGGTGCAGCTCATCTACCGCACGGGCATCGTCTCGCCGGTCGGCTCGCCGCTCTCCGACCTCGACCCGGTGCACAATCGGCCGCCCACGGCGCAGACCTTCGACGTCGTCGACGCGGCCAACCCCGCCTTCGGCCAGCGCTTCACGGCGATCGTCAACCACTTCAAGTCGAAGGGCTGCCCCGGCACCGGAGGGGATGCGGACGCCGGAGACGGGCAGGGCTGCTTCAACGCCACGCGGGTCGCCCAGGCCACGCGCCTCCTCACCTGGATCAACAGCACGGTGCTGCCGGCGGCGGGCGATCCGGACGTGCTGCTCCTCGGCGACTTCAACTCCTACGCCCAGGAGGACCCGGTGACGACGATCGAGGCCGCAGGGTACTCCGACCTCGAGACCGTCTTCCACGGCGCCAACGCCTACTCCTACCTCTTCGACGGCCAGCTCGGCCACCTGGATTACGGCTTCGCCAGCTCCAGCCTGCTCTCCCAGGTGACCGGCGCCGACGCCTGGCACATCAACGCCGACGAGGCGGCGCTCTTCGACTACAACGACGAGGTCTTCGACAGCCCGGGCGAGGCGAGCTTCGACGAGAAGCCCGACGGCTCCGCCCTGGTGCCGCCGCGCGTCGTCTTCCAGCCGATGTCCCCCTACCGCGCCTCCGACCACGATCCGGTGCTCGTCGGGCTCTTCCAGGTCGCCGACGTCGCCATCACCAAGACGGACGGCGTGACCACGGCGGTGCCCGGCGGCTCGGTGACCTACACGATCACGGCGTCGAACGCGGGTCCGGACCCGGTGACCGGCGGCACCGTCACCGACACCTTCCCGGGCATCCTCACCTGCACCTGGACCTGCGTGGGCGCCGGCGGCGGCACCTGCACGGCGGCGGGCTCGGGCGACATCAGCGACACCGTGAACCTGCCGGTTGGCGGCAGCGTCACCTACACCGCGAGCTGCACGATCTCGGCTGCGGCCACTGGCACGCTCGACAACACCGCGAGCGTCTCGGGCGGAGCGGCGGGCGACCCCGACACGGACAACAACAGCGCCACCGACTCCGACACGCTGACGCCGCAGGCGGATCTCGCCATCACCAAGACGGATGGCGTGACCACGGTCGACCCAGGCGGCTCGTTGACCTACACGATCACCGCCTCCAACCTCGGTCCGAGCGACGCGCCGGGCGGCACCATCGTCGCCGACACCTTCCCGGCCGAGCTCACCTGCACCTGGACCTGCGCCGGCGCGGGCGGCGGCGGCTGCGGTAACGCCTCGGGTGCGGGCAACATCGGCGAGGGCATCTTCCTGCCCGCCGGCGGCAGCGTCACCTACACCGTGTCGTGCACCGTCTCGCCGGCGGCCAGCGGCACGATCTCCAACACGGCGATGATCAGCATGATGGGGGGCGGGCCCACCGACCCCGACCCGGACAACAACTCGGCGACCGATTCCGACGCGGTCAGCACCTTCGGCGACTACTTCACCGTCACGCCGTGCCGCGTCGTCGACACGCGCACGGGCTCGCCGCTCCAGGACGGGGTGCCGCAGACGTTCGCTCTGCACGGCGTCTGCGGCGTTCCGGCGACCGCGAAGACCGTCGTGCTCAATGTCACGGCCGTGGAGGCCACCGGTGACGGCGATCTGACGCTCTACGCCAGCGATGCCACACCTCCGGGATTCTCTACGCTGCCTTTCCCGGCCGACAGGACGCGGGCGCTGATCGTCGTCGTGGCGCTTTCAGACGACGCCGCGGGTGAAGTCACGGTGCTGCCCTCGGTGGCCGGCGGTGGGACGGTTCACGTCGTGCTCGACGTCATGGGCTACTTCGAGTAATCGCGTTTTAAAGCCCCTCTCCTTTAGGAGAGGGGTTGGGGTGAGGTGGAGTGAGGTATGGGGGCGCAGCATCAAGCGCCCCCTTTTCCGCTATAATGCCTTCCCAGAGATTCACGCAGGTTCTGCTCGTGGGACCTCAAACAGCTTGGAGATTCGTATGGCTCGTTCCGTTGTCCGCTGTTTCCTGCTCACCACGCTCGTCGCCGCCGGCGCCGCGCACGCCGGCACGGTGTATGTCCCCTCTCCGGGTCTGGCGACGCTGGGCGGCTCCACCTACGAGACCCAGATCTCGGTGACCAACACCGCCATCGCGGCGCGCGACGTCAAGCAGGTGCTCCTCGCCACCGACACGGACGGCACGGTGCGCTCCGGCGCGCCTTCCACCCTGTCGGCCCAGCCCGGCAAGAGCGCCGTGGTCAAGGCGGCTGCCAGCTTCCGCGGCCTGGTGGAGCTCTCGGGCGGCGGCGAGCTGCGCTACGCGGCCCGCCTCGTCGGCACGGGCCCCGGCCGGCTGGGCGTCTACCTGCCGGTGATCACTTCGGACAACATGATCGCGGCCGGGAAGGCGATCGCCCTCCAGGGCCTGCTCTCCGGCGCCGGCCGCACCACCTCGCTGACGGTGGTCAACCTCGGCCAGCAGGCATCGCAGTGCACGATCAACCTGACCCGGGCCGACGGCTCCGCCGTCATCGATCCGGCCACGGTCTCCCTGAAACCGTTGTCGCAGCGGGTCTTCTCCGACATCTTCACCGGCGCCGCGGTCAGCGAGGTGCGGGCTTCGGTGAGCTGTACGCGAGAGTTCTTCGCCTTCGCCCTGCTGGCGGACGCCGCCACCGGCGAGCTCGCCTACGTCGGGCCTTCGGGCAGCGGCGAGTCGCTGCTGCGGCTGCCGGGCGAGGCTCCCGGCTGCCCGCTGACCGCCGCCTGCTTCGACGCCAAGGGCATCGTCCACCAGCCGACCACGGCGTTGCCGGTCAAGCGGGTGATCTTCGCGCCCGCGGCCGGCACGTACAAGAAGATCCGGCTGACCATGGACGTCACCGCCGGCGAGTTCTGGGCGCAGAATCCGGCGGCGCTCCACATGCTGTTCTGGCTGGTCAAGGACAAGAACTTCAACATGTTCGGCTACGCCAGCTTCCGCGGTCCCGCCACCAACCAGGCGCTGCTGCGCCACGGCATCGGCCTGACGCATCCGCAGAAGCTGAAGGTCGTCCAGCCCCTCACCGTCGTGGCGGGCAAGACCTACCACCTGGACTACACCTACGACACGGCCAGCTCCGTCGTCGATCTGGCGATCTCGGACGGCAGCACGGTGACCCATCTCACCGACAATCCGAACGTCGGCAGCTTCGCCTTCAGCGCCACGGAGAAGATCATCATCGACATGGGCTTCCCCGGCACCAACCCCGACGAGGCGCCGACCTTCGGCTGGACCTACCGGGACCTGCACGTCGAGCTGTACAAGTAACGCGGAGGTCTCTCCGCCGTAGATGAGAAGGGCGCCGGAGACGGTGCCCTTCGTTTATGGGGTAAAGCCCGGCGAAGAGTGGATCGGTTCGCCTCTACTGGCTACTCCTACGGCGCGTTGCAGAATGGATTGAGCCAGCAAGTCGTCGGGTCGCAGACCGTCCCGTCCGAGACGTAGCGTTCGATACAGACGTCCTCACAGGCGTACTCCGCGTCGTAGCAATCTCCCGTGCAGTAGGGATTACCGGGTTGGGTCCAGCATCCGTTCCTGCAGCAGATTCCCTGCTGCTGGCAATTGCAGATGCAGCGCGAGTAGAGCACGCAGTTGCCCATCAAGACGGGCGCCGGCTGGAAGGGCCCGGACGGGAGGGACGGCATCGCTGCGGTCATGTTCGGCGAGGGATTGAAATCTGTAAGGCTCGCGACCGGACGGTCACAATTCGTAACCGAACGATCCTCGGCCAGAGCGGCCGCCGCCCCGGCGAGCAGCAGTGCGGACGCCAGTGCTACTACGGACCCTATCCTCTTCATGGGACCCTCCTTTGAGTGGGACGCTTTCGGCGTGAACCGCGCGAGTAAATTGCTCTTAGCTTAGCATCTGCGCCGCCTCCGCAGAGGAGGAATTCCCGGCGCCCAATCTTCTGTTATCCTAAGGACTCTTACGCCCACCTTGCGCCATGCCACACACCGACTTCCACCCCGCCGTCGCCTCCTGGTTCGCGAAGCGCTTCGGCGCCGCCACCGAGCCGCAGGCCCGCGCCTGGCCGGAGATCCGGAAGGGGCGCCACACGCTCATCGCGGCGCCCACCGGCTCGGGCAAGACGCTCGCCGCCTTCCTCTCCGCCATCGACGACCTGGTGCGTCAGGCCCTCCTGGGGGGTGGGCTGCCGGACGAGACCGAGGTGGTTTACGTCTCGCCGCTGAAAGCGCTGTCGAACGACGTCGAGAAGAACCTGGAGGAGCCGCTGGCGGGAATCCGCGCCGAGCTGGCGGCCATGGGGCTGCCGGACGTCGAGATCCGCACCCAGGTGCGCACCGGCGATACGCCGGCGGCGGCGCGCACGGCCATGGTCAAGCGGCCGCCTCACATCCTGGTGACGACCCCGGAGTCGCTCTTCATCCTCCTCACCAGCCAGAGCGGGCGGAGCATGCTGCGCACCGTCCGCACCGTAATCGTCGACGAGATCCACGCCGTGGCCGACGACAAGCGCGGGTCGCACCTGTCGTTGTCGCTGGAGAGGCTGGAGGCGCTGACGGGCGAGGGTTTGCTCCGCATCGGTCTTTCCGCTACCCAAAGGCCTATTGAGGAGGTGGCGCGTTTTCTCGTGGGGACGGGCAACGTGGAGGCGGACGGTGCGCCGCGCTGCGCCATCGTGGACGCCGGGCACGGCCGGCGGATGGATCTGACCCTCGAGGTGCCCTCGTCCTCGCCGCTCGAGGCGGTGATGCCGGGCGAGGTGTGGAGCGAGATCTACGACCGGCTGGCGGAGCTGATCCGCGAGCACAAGACGACGCTCATCTTCGCCAACACCCGCCGGCTGGCGGAGCGGGCCACCCGCCATCTCTCGGAGCGGCTGGGCGAGGACCGCGTCGCCTCGCACCACGGCAGCCTGGCGAAGGAGCACCGGCTGGAGAGCGAGAGGCGGCTCAAGGCCGGCGAGCTCTCGGCCCTGGTGGCGACGGCTTCCCTGGAGCTGGGCATCGACATCGGCTCCGTGGACCTCGTCTGCCAGCTCGGCTCGACGCGCTCGATCGCCACGCTGCTGCAGCGGGTGGGCCGGTCCGGCCATCATCTCGGCGGCTTGCCGAAGGGGCGGCTCTTCCCGCTCACCCGCGACGAGCTGGTGGAGTGCACGGCGCTGATCGACGCCGTCCGCCGCGGCGAGCTGGACCGGCTGATCATCCCCGAGCGGCCGCTGGACATCCTGGCCCAGCACCTGGTGGCCGAGGTGGCCGCCGAGCCTGCCGAAGGCTGGCGCGAGGACGATCTCTTCGCCCTGGCGCGCCGGGCCTGGCCGTTCCGCGGCCTGGAGCGCAAGGACTTCGACGCCGTGGTGGAGATGCTCGCCACCGGCTTCACCACCCGCCGTGGGCGCCGCGGCGCCTACCTGCATCAGGACGCGGTCAACGGCATGCTGCGGCCGCGCAAGGGCGCGCGCCTGACGGCGATGACCTCGGGCGGCGCCATTCCCGACCTCGCCGACTACCAGGTGGTGCTGCAGCCCTCCGGCGCGCTGATCGGCACCGTCAACGAGGACTTCGCCGTCGAGAGCCTGGCGGGCGACATCTTCCAGCTCGGCAACGCCTCGTGGCGCATCCTGAAGGTCGAGCAGGGGCGGGTGCTGGTGGAGGACGCCAAGGGCCATCCCCCGAACCTGCCGTTCTGGCTGGGTGAGGCTCCCTCCCGCACCGAAGAGCTCTCGGTTGCCGTGTCGCGCCTGCGCGAGGAGGTGGCGCGGCGGGTGGCGGAAGGTTCGCGGGCGGCGGCGGTGGAATGGCTCGAGCAGGATCTCAGCCTGCCGCCGGCCGCCGCGGCGCAGCTCGTGGACTATCTCGCCGCCGCCTTCGCGTCGTTGGGAACGGTGCCGAGCCAGGACACGCTGGTGGCCGAGCGCTTCTTCGACGAGGCGGGGGACATGCACCTGGTCGTCCACTCGCCGTTCGGCAGCCGCCTCAACCGCGCCTGGGGGCTCGCCCTGCGCAAGCGCTTCTGCCAGACCTTCAACTTCGAGCTGCAGGCGGCGGCCACCGAGGACGCCATCGTGCTCTCGCTGGGGCCCACGCACAGCTTCCCGCTGGAGGACGCCTTCCGCTTCCTGCACTCCAACACCGTGCGCGGCGTGCTCACCCAGGCCGTGCTCGACGCGCCGCTCTTCGGCGTGCGCTGGCGCTGGAACGCCGGCCGCGCGCTGGCGGTGCCGCGCCAGCGGGGCGGCCGCAGGCTGCCGGCGCCGCTGCTGCGCCAGGCGTCGGAGGACCTGATCGCCGTCGTCTTCCCGGATCAGCTCGCCTGCCTGGAGAACATCGTCGGCGAGCGGGAGATCCCCGATCACCCCCTGGTCGAGCAGACCCTCCGGGACTGCCTGGAGGAGGCGATGGACATCGAGGGCTTACAGCGCCTGCTGCGCCGCATCGAGGCCGGCGAGGTGGAGCTGACGGCGCGCGATGTCGTCGAGCCGTCGCCGCTGGCGCACGAGATCCTGAAGGCCCAGCCCTACGCCTACCTGGACGACGCGCCGCTGGAGGAGCGCCGCACCCAGGCCGTTTCCCTGCGCCGCTGGCTCGATCCGGAGACGGCCTCCGACCTGGGAGCTCTCGACGCGAGCGCCATCGTCCGCGTGCGCGAGGAGGCCTGGCCCGACGCCGCCACCGCCGACGAGCTGCACGACGCGCTGCTTACGCTCGGCTTCGTGACGGCGGAAGAGGGAGCGCGATCCGGCTGGGACCACCTGTTCGAGGCGCTCCAGGCGGCGCGCCGGGCGACGGTGCTGCGGCCGCGAGGCGAGGCGCCGTGCCTGTGGATCGCCGCCGAGAAGTTGCCGCAGATGCGGGCCCTCCACCCGGCGGCGGCGCTGGAGCCGGAGATCGCCGCGCCGCCGCGGCTCGCCAGGGAATGGTCCGCCGGGGAGGCCCTCGTCGAGATCGTCCGTGGCCGGCTCGAAGGCGTGGGTCCGGTGACGGGGGAGTCGCTGGCGGCGGATCTCGGCCTGCGGCGGAGCGCGATCGAAACGGCCCTGGCCTCTCTGGAGACCGAGGGCTTCGTCTTCCGCGGCCGCTTCACGCCCGGCTTCGACGGCGAAGAGTGGTGCGAGCGCCGGCTGCTCGCCCGCGTCCACCGCTACACGCTCGACCGGCTGCGGCGGGAGATCGAGCCGGTGCCGCAGGCCGACTACCTGCGCTTCCTCCTCGCCTGGCAGCGGCTGGATCCCGACGAGCAGGCCGAGGGGCCGGAGAGCCTGCATGCGCTCGTCGCGCAGCTCGAGGGCTTCGAGGCCGCGGCCGCCGCCTGGGAGGGGGAGATTCTGCCGGCGCGCATGAAGGAGTACGACCCCGCGTGGCTCGACGCCCTGTGCCTGGCCGGCCGCTACGTCTGGGGAAGGGCCACGGCGCCCGAGGCGGACGGCGCCCGCAGGTCCGGACCGGTGCGGGCGACGCCGATCGCGCTGCTCTCCCGCGGCAACCTGCCGTCCTGGCGGGAGATCGCGCCGCCGCCCGATCCCGCCGGTCTCGAGCTGTCGGCGGCGGCGCGGGACGTCCATGACCTGCTGCGGAGCCGCGGCGCCTGCTTCTTCGGCGAGATCGCCCAGGGCGCGGGCCTGCTCCACACGCAGCTCGAGGTGGCCCTGGCCGAGCTGGTGGCGTGGGGGCTCGTGACCTCCGACAGCTTCACGGGCCTGCGGGCTCTCCTGGTGCCGGCCCACAAGCGGCCACCGGTGGATCGCGCGGCCTCGCGGCGCGGCGGCTCCTCCGTCTCGCTCTTCGGCATGGAGAACGCCGGCCGCTGGTCGCTGCTCCACGCCGGAGCTGCGGGGGCGCCGGTGGACGCGGCTTCCCGCGAGACCGTCGAGACGGTGGCCTGGATGCTCCTGCGGCGGTACGGCGTCGTCTTCCGGCGCCTGCTCGAGCGGGAGACGTTGCTGCCGCCCTGGCGCGATCTGCTCTACGCTTTCCGGCGTCTTGAGGCCCGCGGGGAGATCCGGGGCGGGCGCTTCGTCGACGGCTTCTCCGGCGAGCAGTACGCCCTGCCCGACGCCGTCGGCCGCCTGCGAGCGATGCGCAAGCAGCCGCGCAGGGGAAACCTCGTCTCCGTGAGCGCCGCCGATCCGCTCAATCTCGTGGGCATCGCGACACCGGGAGACCGCCTGCCCGCGCTTGCCGGCAATCGGCTCCTCTATCGCGACGGCGAACCCATCGCCGTCCTCGAAGGCCGTGAGCCCCGCTTCCTCGTGGACCTGGACGCCGCCGCCCGCTGGCAGGCGCAGAGCGCCCTCGTTCGCCGCAGCGTGGCGCCGAAGCTGAAGGCGTATCTGGGAAGGTCGGCGTAGAGCCGGGAGAACACGGACAGACACGGACAGACATGGACCGGCACGGACGGCTGAGTTCCTGTCCGTGCCGTCCCGTGACGGTCCGTGCCCGTCCGTGTTCTCCCAGGACTACACCGCCCCGGCGATCAGCGCCCCGAACCTCTCCGGATCGACGTTACCCCCTGAGAGAACGATTCCGATACGCCGGCCGGCGGCACCGGGAACCTTGCCGTGAAGCAGAGCAGCGAAGGCGGCGGCACCACCTGGCTCGACGACGATCTTCATCCGCGAAGCCAGTAGCGCCATCGCGCGTCGCAACTCCAGGTCGCTCACCGTGAGGATGCCTTCCGTCAAGGCGCGGACGATACTGAAGGTCCGCTCGGCGGGACGCATGGTCTGCAGAGAATCCGCGATCGTCGCGGGCAGAGGGATCTCGACGGGTTTTCCCGCTTCGAGCGACCGCTTCATGTCGTCTCCCGCCTCGGGCTCGACTCCCCACAGGCGGATCTCCGGGTTGATCCCTTTCGCGGCCAGGGCAGTTCCCGAGAGGAGCCCCCCACCGCCGCAGGGCGTGACGATGATCTCCAGGTCCGGAACGTCTTCCAGGAGCTCCAGTCCCAACGTTCCCTGACCGGCGATGACGGCGTCGTCGTCGAAGGGCGGCACGAGGATGGCCCCCTCCTCTTCGACGATCCGGCGGGCGATCTCCTCGCGGCTCTCTCCGCCGATCCGGTCATACAGAACGACGTGAGCGCCATAGCCGCGCGTGGCGGCCATTTTGAGAGCCGGAGCGTCCTTCGGCATCACGATCGTGGCGCGGATTCCCAGCTCCCGCGACGCCAGCGCCACCGCCTGCGCGTGATTGCCCGACGAGAAGGCCACCACACCTCTCGCGCGCTCCTCCGGCGAGAGCAGCGTCAGGCGGGAGAACGCTCCCCGCGCCTTGAACGCTCCGACTTTCTGGAAGATCTCGGATTTGAAGAAGACCCTGGCGCCCACCTGCTCGTCGAGGAGCCGCGAGGTCAGCACGGGCGTCCGGTGCACGTACGGCAGGATCCGCTGATGCGCGGCCTGGACATCCCTGAAGGTGACCGATAAGGGAGGCGAGGCGATCACCGGCGGAGGATCTCGACCAAGCGCTCGACAGTTTCTTGGAGCTTTTCGGCCTTGAGACTGCCCACCTTGTACAGAACCAGCGCCCGATCAGCGGTGAAGAGCCGATTCGGCCACAGGTAGCTTGTCTGCTTTAGGCCACCGGTAGCAAAGTCCTTGTTGACAATCGGGATCGCATCGCGGTCCTTGAGCTGCCGACTCGTAATTTGACAGAGGATCACATCTTCGCCCTCAAGCGGGCAGAGAACCAGGGCAGGGCGCCGTTTGGAAGCTGTGAGGTCTGAGAAGGGAAAGGGAACGACGACGACATCTCCCTTTACAAGTCCCGCCACGCCTCATCCTCCTCAGGGCGCAGCCAATTTCTCGCCAGGACCGCTTCGCTGGCCAGAGCCGTTTCGCGGGCGGACTCCAGGGTTTTGCTCTTCAAGAACTGGACGAAATCGAGGATCTCCGCGAGGAGTGGCTCTGGAGTTTGATCGATTTCGTTGAGAAGTTGCTCCTTGGTGCTCATGGATTTGGTCTCCGCAGAACGTCCCTAGCTTACCCGAGATGACTTAGGCTTGGCGAGCAATGGTTCATCCTCCGAGTTTGATCTCAGCGCCTTCGCCTCGATGAAGATGCGCCGCATCTCCGGATGCTTCTCGCGGATCTCGCGCTCCAGCCGCTCCACCTCCGCCGAGATCTGGCCGGGGGCGAGGTTGGGGCGGAAATCGATCTCCAGGTTCAGCAGCACCTCGTCCGGACCGAGATGCATGGTGAGCGGCCGGCCCACCTTCGCCACGCCGGGGAGCGACCGGGCCAGCCGGCGGATGTCCTCCACGACTTCGGGATCCGCGGTCTCCCCGAGGAGCAGGCCCCTGCTTTCGTAGACCAGGAAGACGGCGACGGCCGCGAGGACGACGCCGATCACGATCGAGGCGACGCCGTCCGCCAGGGGACTGCCCAGCCGGTGGCCGATGAACACGCCCAGAAATGCTACGACCAGGCCGACCAGGGCCGCCGAATCCTCGAAAAAGACCGTGACGATCGACGGGTCCTTGCTGGAGCGCAGCCCCTTCCACAAGCCGCCTTCGCGGAAAGTAGGAAGAAGCTGTCTGGCGGCGATGATCCAGGAGATTCCTTCAAAGACGAAGGACGCGCCCAGGACCACGTAGCTCCACTTGGGATCCTTGAGGGGGTGAGGATGCAGCAGATGGGTGATCCCCTCGTAGGCCGACATGCCGCCGCCCAGGCCGAAGAGGACGATGGCGACGATCAGGCTCCAGAAGTAGAGCTCCTTGCCGTGACCGAACGGATGGTCGTCGTCGGCGGGCTTCCGGCTCCGCTTCATGCCCAGCAGCAGGAGGAGCTGGTTGCCGGTGTCCACCATGGAATGGATGCCTTCGGAGAGCATGGCCGAGCTGCCGCTGAAGCCGGCGGCGACGAACTTGGTGGCGGCGATCAGCAGGTTGGCGCCCATGGCGCCGTAGACCGCGAGCGGTTTCTCGCCAGAGGACACCGGCGCCTTTACCTGCCGCGCACGGGCAGGGCCGCCTCTTCTTGGTCGCGAGTCAGGCTGTGGTCGGGCGCGTTCACGGCGCGGTCCAGCTCGCCGGTGATGGTGCGGTCCAGCTCGCCGGCGGGAGGGGAGGCTCCGGGCTCGAGACCCGCGGCGCGGGCGGTCTCCGCGAGGGCCTCACCGCGATCGGCCTTGAGGCGGCGGGGGCCGTAGAAGCGGTCCTCGTCGTAGAGCTCGGGATGCGGCGCGTGGAGATAGCGGTCGAGCCATCGCCGCAGCTCGGTCTCGTGCTCCGGGTCGAGGCGCTGACCCTGGTAGTCCGGCAGGCCCGCGGCGGCGGTGGCGGTCAGGCCTTCGACGAGCACGCGGTCGTGCTGGGGATCGAGGCGCGCGAGGCCGATGGGGATCAGCACGTGGTGGGTGCCCGCGCCGTGATGGTGCTCGCGGGTCAGACGGTTCTCCTCGTCGGAGAGGGTGGCCCGCACCAGGGTTTCCCTGACTGCGGAGCCCAGACCCCCTATGCCGGCCGGGAGACCGAGGGGCGGCGCCGGGATCTCGACGTCGGCCGTTCCGAGAGTGACCTCCGGACCTTCGAGCGTGTCGAGATTGAGAGCCACCTCGAGATAGCGCGCCTTCAAGGCGTGGGTATCCACCAGCAGGTCGTCCACCTCGCCGATCTTGTTGCCGTCGGCGCCGAGCACTTCCCAGCCGCGCACGTCCGGATCGCCTTCGGCGATGCGATAGTTGTGCAGGGTTCTCAGAGGAACCACCGGCGATCCCGGGAGCGCCGCGTCGAGCTCGCCCGTGGGAATGCGATCGCCCTGGAGATCCGCCGTGTCGTCGTTCATGAGGTCCTCCTTGTCGTCTCAAGCGCTACGAAGCGGGGCGCTGGGCCACGCTTCCGAGAGGACCTCCTGCAAAGGGCAGGCCGGCACGCGGAAATAGAAAGGCCCGGGATGACCCCGGGCCCGAGGAATCCACGCTAGAGGGGACTGCTACAGCGCGTCGAGTCCGGCGCGCATGGCGGGCTCGTTCTGCAGGCGCCGCAGGATGCCGCCGGTGAGACGGAGGATCTCCAGGACCGCCTGCTCCCGCTCCAGGGCATCGCGCAGCATGTGGAGAGCGGAGAGGGCCTCCCGCTCCACTCCCAGCGCACGGAAGGTGGCCACGATCTCCGCCACCAGGCCGCGCACTTCGGCGGTGCGATTCTGGCGCAGCCAGACGCTCGCGAGGTCGAGCGAAGCGAGCGCCGCGTCGTAGCCTCGGCCGGCGTCCTCGAAATCCTGGCGGATCTGCTGGAACGTTGCCTCGGCGGTCACCAGATCCCCGAGGCCGGCGGCGATCTGCCCCTCGATCCTGTGCAGCCTTACGAGGTCCAGCTTGGTCGCATGCACGGCAAAGAGCGGCCGCATCCGCTGGAGCTGCCGCCGGGCGTCCTCGTAGTTCCCCAGCTCCACCCGCAGCAGGAGGATATTGCCCAGCGTCTGGAAAGTCAGGTAAGAGTCCCGCGTGCGATCGATCAAGGTGAGACCGCGAACCAGGAGCTGGAGGCCTTCCTCGGGCCTGCCGGCGACGGCGGTGTAGGCACCCTTGAGGATCAGCACCCGGCCGACCTCGTGCGAGCCGCTGTAGCGGCGATGGAGGGCTTGGGCGAGGTCAAGCATGCGGGAGACTTCCTTGAACCGCCGTTGAGAGCAGAGCAGCGAGGCATTCAGATCGGCGATGCGGGCATACAGGAGAGGATCGCCCGAACCTTGGCGGCGCAGATCGAGGGCGCACGCCATGGCCGCCTCCGCCTGGGAGACTTCGTCGTTGATACGGTAGGCGTTGGCCAGCTCCGCCCAGGCGCGAGCCTGCATGTCGATGCGCCTTTCGGCTCCGCAGGCCGCAACGTCGAGACGGTCGGCGGCGAGGCGGGCCAGGTTGGCGAGGTGCAGCATTCCCGCCGCGTCGGTATGCCGCAACGCGCGGCTCTTCTCGATGAGGGCTTCGCAAAACCCCCAGGTGACCGCTCCTTCCGGCAGAACCGCGGACGGGCCGCGGGACTGGAGATCTTCGGCTTTCCGCTCGCCGGCCTCACGGTCGAGCCGCAGAGCCTGTTCGTGCTCGAAAGCCGTAGCGAACGCGGCGGAGATGGCGCGATCGTAGGAATCTTCCTCAGCGGTCGAGAGCTGCGGCTCGGGCTCCGCCTCAGGGGTGAACATCGCCATGGCAAGAGCCGACATTTCGGTCCTGCAGTGGTCGCAGCCGCCCAGCAGGTGGGTCACGGTCGGCTTTACCTCACTCGCTGGCAGGCTGTTCAGCAGGAAGCCTTCCAGGGTCTCGCGGCAGGGATGCTCGCTCATCCGGTTCTCCTTCAACGCAGTTCAGCGAAGTTGAGCTGATTCTCTCATATCGGAGGTGCGATGTCTCGAAAGCTCAATGCGAATCATCGACCGGTTGAGCGCTGGAAACCACCGGGTTGCCGTTCGGGTCAAAAGTGCCGCTGGACTTCAGCATGCTATCAGGCGGCGTAGTCTTCTCGCTACAGCCAAACCAACCGGCCAGCGTCTCCCAGAGCCCCTCCGGCGCTCCGGTCACCGCCGACCACAGGCTCCCCAGATGGTCCAGGAGGCCAAACCCGGCGGCGGCCGCCGGCCGCGGTCCCACCAGCGCCAGAGCGGTAACGAGCGCCAGCGCTGCGATCCTCCGATGAACAGTTCTGCGGTGCATCTTCTCCTCCTTTCGCAAGCCGGCTCGCCACGGCTCGGTTGCACGGACTCCGACCGGGCGTTACCCTGTGCCCGGTGTACAGAATAGGATACTTCCTAATGTCTTATAGTGTCGCCAGACGGGAAAAACGAGCCATCGCGCCGGTTATTCCCTTAAAGCCCGGCAAAGGCGGCCTTGCGGCGTAACTGGAGCACCTGGACGTCGGGATCGACGACCACCTTTTCCGGCTGGAACGGGCAGGCGATCTCGACCGTTCTCTCCTCGCCGGCTCCCAGGAGCACCGTCCGGCGGGCCTCGCGGTAGCCGGGGTTCGGCCCACCCTTGGCCGCGAAGCGCTCGCCGCGGACGGCCGCCAGCTCGACCGGCATCCTCCCGGTGCCGGCATTCTTGACCCGAACGGTCACCTTCCAGCTCCCCCCTGGCCCGGCGGCCTTGGTGGCGCCGCTCAGCCGGTACTCCGGCACGACCACTTGGTGGAACCACTGCTGGACGAACCGGTCGTAGGCCGCGGGGTCGGCGGCGAAGGGGCGCATGGCGGCGGTGAAATCCTGGAGGACCGGGTAGTCCGGCCCGTTCCCCCAGTCGGCGATGAACTTGCGCAGGCCGGCGAGCGCCCGCTCGCGCCCGAGGTGCTGATACATCATCCAGAAGACCCAGCCTCCCTTGTCGTAGGTCACCGTCTTGTCGCCGTCGCGGGAGCCGTCGACCTTGATCAGCGGACGCTCGGCGTCGGCGTGCCGCTCGTTGCCGTAGCTCTCCTCGATGCGCTTGAGGAATTCCATGCGGCCCTGAAGTCCCTTGACCTGCTCCGTCAGCAGGATGGTCGAGAAATGAGCCATGCCTTCGGAGAGGAGGTCGCCGCCCGGTCCCTCGCCGGGCGTCAGCAGGTTGCCCCACCACTGGTGCGCGCTCTCGTGAGCGGTCACCATGAAGGCGAGGTCCGTCTTGATGTCGTTCTTGGTGAGGAAACCGATCCCTTCCGAGAAGGTGATGTCGGTCGGGAAACCCTGGGCGTAGCTCGCCAGCGCCGGGAATTCCGAGAGCTTCAGCTCCCGCCAGGGGAAGGGGCGGAACCAGGCCGAATAGTAGCGGCGGGCCGCGTCCAGAGTGCCGATCATCTCGTCGATGTTGTAGGTGTGCTCGGGGTGGTAGAAGATCGCGGTCCCGTGGCCCCGGCGCACGTTCCAGCGGCCGCCGACGACGTTGAAGAAGCGTACGGGATAGTCGCTCTTCCAGACCACGGTGCGCCGGCCGTCCTTCACCGTCTCGCTCACCCGGGTGCCGACGGAGTTGAAGGTGTAGTCCGCCGGCCCGGTGACGGCGATGCGGGTGGTGAAGGAATGGCCCGCGCCGAAGGCGATGCGGGTCTTGCCGAGGTAGAAGTCGTCCGCATAGACGCGCGGCTCGTAGTCGTTCTCGTCCCTCTTGATGCCGATCTCCTGCATGTAGCCGACGACCGGCGCGAAGCTCGGCTCGAAGCTGGTCAACACCACGCCGGAGGGCAGGATGAACTCCCGTGCGCCGCCGCCGTTCTTGGTGATTCCGCGCGGGACGAGCCCCTCGAACTGGAAGCCCACCTGGACGCGGCTCTCCGGCGGCAACGGCGCCGCCAGGGTAAAGACGTAGAGACCGGAGCGGTTCTCGGGCGTGTAGGCCTTGCCGTTGAGGGTCCAGCGCACCTTCTCCCAATGCGGTCCGCCGGTGAGCGCGAACTGCCGGAGCGGCGCCTCCCGATCGTTGATCAATTGGTAGCCGCCGTGGACGGCGAGCCAGCGGCGCGCGGGCTCGATCCGCAGGTCCAGATCGACTCCCGCGATGGCGGGCTGCGGCGCGTCCTTCCAGGTGGCCAGGTTCTGCTTCCAGTAGTCCCGCGCCTTCCTCTCCAGGGCTCTCCCTTGGAAGCCGTCGTTGACGGCCAGCCAGAGGGCGATGCCCGCCGCGAGCGGCAGCGCGGCGAAGGGCGCGAGACCGAGCAGACGCCGCCGCAGCGGCGCCGGCTGCAGTCGATGGATGGTACCGATGGCGTCCGCCTGGCGCCGGCCGAAGGCCTGGACGGCGATGGCGACGAAGAGAGTTGCCAGCCCCAGCACCATGAGCCGGTTGAGGAGGAGGGCGCGGCGGTTGAGCTCGAAGAGCCCCATGTCGCTCCACTGCAGCGTATTCCAGATCCACCAATTGCCCACCCAATTCATCTTGCCGGTGAACTGCAGATAGAAGGAGAGGGCGATCACGCCGAGGCCGACGCCGTAGGTGACATAGCGTTGTCCGGAGACCGCCTGGACGGCGATCACGAAGCAGGTCCAGACGAGCACGGTGGGCACGAGCAGGAGGCCCCAGACGAGCAGGTAGGGCCGAGGATCCGGGGCCAGCCTGCCCTGGATGAGGATGGCGATGGCGCAGCCGAGATATGTCGCGACCGCCATCAGCAGGCCGGCGGCGCTGTTACCGAGCGCCTTGCCGAAGAGGAGCGAGGCGGTGCGCGCCGGCGTGGCGTAGGAGAGCGAGGCGAGGCCGGTGGAGCGCTCCCGCTCGATCGACTCGGCGGTGTAGAACATGAGCAGCAGGCAGAGCAGCAGCGAGAGCGTGTTCATCGCCCGCACCGCGGTGAGGCCCGGCGTAATCAGCATCTCGACCTGGAGGGGCCCCGCCGCGGCGATGAGGCTCGAGCCCAACGTCTGGATCAGGATGAGGGCGCCGAACAGATAGAGCCCGGGCGAAACGACGAGGTTGCCCAGCTCCGTCCGCGCCACCGCCAGCGTGCCCGCGGCGAGGCCGACACCGCGGGTCCGCATGCGCAGATCGGAGAGCGGCCGCGAGACGGCGACCGCGGCGCCGTTCGCCTCGACGGCAACCGCCCGCCGCCTGCCGAAGCGCCGGCGGCCCTCTCTCCCCGCGCCGGCTTGAAGGTTCCGCGCCAGGTGCCGCTGGGCGAGCGCCACTCCCGCCAGCCCGAGTCCCAGGAAAGCCAGGCGAGAGAGCACGAATCCCCCATCGAGGCCGACGCGCAAATGGTTGTAGAAATCCGCTCCGCGGTCGAGCTTGAGCCAGGTCTCGTTGAGCCAGCGGAAACCGGCGGGGTCGATCAGCATCAGCAGACGGTTGAGCCGCGGATCGAGCCACGTCGGGGACCAGTCCCAGAGGAAGAAGTCGAGGATCAGCAGCGCGGTGGGAAAGAGGAAGACGGTGACCGGCCGTCGCCAGCGCTCGCCGAGAAAGAAAGCGATCCCCAGATAGAAGACCAGCGTCGGCAGGCCGAAGGCGAGGGCCGGCCGCAGGTAATTGACGGCGGCGAACGGCCCGCGGATCTCCGCCGCATCCGGATTGGGCAGCACGTGATTGAAGAAGACCGCCAGCAGGAGGTGGATCCCCAGGGCGGCAAGGAAACAGGTGAGGATGGCCAGGAACTTCCCCCAGATGTATTCCGCCGGCCGCAGCGGCGTCGACAGCAGGAGGTCGCTCACCTTGGCTTCGTCGTCGGCGACGACGGCCATGCCCGCGGCGATCGAGGCATAGAAGGAATAGAGGATCGCCACCAGCATCGTCACCGTGAAGGTGATGCTGTATTCGGAGGTGATCCAGGCCCGCTTGCCGCCGATCGACGCATCTCCGGATGAGATCGTCACATCGCCCGTGGACAACCCCCACGTTGCGAGCGCCAGCAGAAAGATGAGGAAGAAGAAACGAGGGCTCTTGAGGGTGTGGGCAAGCTCCTGGGAGAAGACGGTGCGGGCACGGGCCAGGCTCATGCCGCTCCCCCGAGGGCCAGCACCTGGGGCTCCTCGCGGGCTTCCTGCCGCTCCTGCTCGGCGTCCTGCACGCGCAGGAGGTAGGCGTCCTCCAGCGTCGCCGGCACGGCCTCGAAGCCGAGGAGGGAGCTGCCGTCCGGCTGGTAGACCCGCACGCGGTTCTTGCCTTCGACGAGCACCGACTGGATGACCCGCAGCCCCCGCCGGTGGATCTCCTCCAGCTCCTCGCGGCCGAAGCGCCCCTCGAAGATCTTCCCCTCGATCGCCCGGCGGGCCTCGGTGGGCGAGGTCAAGGCCACCAGCCGGCCCTTGTGGATCACCCCGAAGCGGGGGCAGAGCACGGCCACGTCCTCGACGATGTGGGTGGAGAGGAGGACGATGCGGTCGGCGGCCAGCTCGGCGAGGATGCGGTAGAAGCGCAGACGCTCCTCGGGATCGAGGCCGGCCGTCGGCTCGTCGACGATGATCAGCCGCGGATCGCCCGCGATCGCCTGGGCGATGCCCAGCCGCTGGCGCATGCCGCCGGAGTAGGTCTTCACTTTGCGCCTGGCGGCGTAGGAGAGATTGATCCGCTCCAGCAGCTCGGCGACCAGCTTCTTGAGGCCTCCCGGCGCCTCCACTCCCTTGAGCTTCAGGAGGTAGGCGAGCATCTTCTCGCCGGTCAAGTGGGGATAGAAGCCGAACTCCTGTGGGAGGTAACCCAGCCGCCGCCGGATGCGCTCCGGCTTCGCGAGCACGTCCTCGCCGTCCAGCGTCACCTGGCCCGAGGTCGCCTCGAGCAGGCCGGCGAGGATCTTCATCAGCGTCGACTTGCCGGCGCCGTTGGGGCCGAGCAGGCCGAACATCCCCGGCGGCACGTCGAGGTTGACGCCCTGCAGCGCGGTGACGGGACCAGGGTATACCTTCACGAGCTCGCGGATGGTCAGCATGAAAAATCTCCTTGCGCGGGACGTTCGGCGGCCCCGTCGTATGGCTCCAATACGCGGAAAGGGTATCGAAGGTTACCAGGAAGGGCCCGTCCCACACGCCCTGCGGGATTTCCTCGATCCTGCGTTGCGTTATCCTCGTAGCCCGACTTTGGAGGTTTCCCAATGATCGCCAGACTTCGCCGCACCGCACCGTTTCTCCTCATCGCCCTCATGACGACCGGCGCCTTGTGGGCCGTCGATGACAAGGCCCCGGCGCCTGCCAGGCCTGATCCCGAGGCCTACCGCAAGGAGATCGAGGCCTGGCGCCAGGAGCGGAACAAAGGGCTGAAGGAAGAGAACGGCTGGCTCACGCTGGTGGGCCTCTACTGGCTGAAGCCCGGGGAGAACCGCTTCGGCAGCGATCCCGGCAACCCGGTGATCCTGCCGAAAGGGAAGGCGCCCGGCGTGGCGGGATCCCTGAAGGTAGAGGGGAACGCGGTGACCGTCAGCGTCGAGCCGGGCGTGGCGATCACCGCCGACGGCCAGGAGATCAAACCGGGAACGGCTCTGAAGACCGACGCCGACGGCAAGGCGACGGTTCTGGAGCTCGGCTCGCTGCGCTTCTACGTCATCAAGCGCGGCGACCGGCTGGGGGTGCGCATCAAGGACCGCGAGAGCCCGCTGCGCGCCGGCTTCAAGGAACTGGACACCTATCCCATCCAGCCGGACTGGCGGGTCGTCGCCCGCTTCGAGCCGTACAAGGACAAGAAGATCTCCATCGCCAACATCGTCGGCCAGGTGGACGACCTCCCCTCGCCGGGAGCCGTGGTCTTCGACTGGCAGGGCAAGACCTATCGGCTGGACGCTCTGGAGGGCTCGCCGGAAGGAGGCCTGTTCCTCCTCTTCGGCGACAAGACCAACGGCAAGGAGACCTACGGCGCCGGCCGCTTCCTCGACACCGATCCGCCCAAGGACGGCAAGGTGGTGGTCGATTTCAACACCGCCTACAACCCGCCCTGCGCCTTCACCGCCTTTGCGACCTGCCCGCTGCCGCCGCCGCAGAACAAGCTGCCGATCGCCGTCGCGGCGGGGGAGAAGAAGTTCGCGGGCGGGCCGCACTCGTAAGGCCGCGCCTCACTGCCTCGTCGTTCTCACCCGAGGAGCACGGGAGGTGCCCGGCGCAGCCCGCCGCATGACCTCCGGGAGCTGACTCCGGACCTCGGGCCACGGCGCGTGCTAAGCGGGGTACGGCGCAAGACCTGCGGGGCACGCCGCGCGACCTGCGCAGCACGCCGCGTGACCTTCGAGATCTGAGGCCAGACCTTGGGTCCTGGCGCGTGACCCGCGGGGCACCACCCGTGCCCCGCTTAGCACGGGCCAGGACCCGAAGGTCGCGGGCCGTGCCCCACGGGTCCTGCCATTGGCTGAGAGGGTCACGTGCCAGCCCGAGAGGGTAGTGCCCTAGTTTGAAATCCGGCCCCCTACCTTGGAGGGTCCGCATGGGCTAGCGTGGGCCTCGGAAGGCGGGAGCGTTCCCGCCGAACGAGAAAGCGGCCCCAGGCCGGGGTACAGCCCGACCCGGAGCCTAACCCGAGCACGGAGGTACGCCATGCCCGAGCTAGCGCAGCAGTCTATCCTTCAAACCATCAACCCGCCCCGCCGGTATCCGTACACCGGATGGGAAACCGCGTGCGTCTTCCGCGAGACGTTCCTGTCTTTCGTGACGCCGCCCGGCGCCGCCGATGCGCTCCGCGTCGTCGGCAACCTGTTCTTCGACCTCATGCTGAACGCCGACGACTGGCCGGCCTGGGAGGAGTCCCCGGTCAAAGTCGAGATGCGCGCCCTGGCGTTGGACCTCCGGTTCGCGCAGGGCTGGCTCAACACCGCCCAAGAAGCGAACGAGAACACGATGGTGCCGGAGGATGCCTTCCTGGCGAAGCTCGCCGCGAAGCTGGCGCCGCAGGTTGGCCGGATCGCGGCGACCATCGAACGCGCCCTCGGGGAGGAACGGCGATGATCGGCGCCGACGACGGGAGGACGTTCTCCTACACCGTCCACGCTGCGCCAGAGCAACGGGAGAAGTGGGAAGCCGCCGCCGTAGCGCACGGGCGCATGTCCGTTGGTGCATGGCTGGCGCAAGCGGCGGACACCTACCTCGAAAAGATGGCGCAGTCCGGCAGGCGGCTCCCCCTCGCTTGGTCGGAAGGCAGGTTCCGGGCGCGGGTCTACAACGTCAACACGCATCCGAACGAATGGCATGAAGTCGAGGTCAAGGGCGTCATCTCGGGCCGGTTCGGGATCTTCCCCGGCACCATGTACGGAGAGGGAACCCGCGACCACTCCCACTGTCTGACGCACCTCCCGACGCGCCGCATCATCGCCTGCCTCACCTACCAGCGGGCCTGCAAGGCGTTCGCCGCCGAGCTGGTCTACCTCTGGATCAATTGGGATGAAGAGGACCCGGAGAAGGTCGTCGAAGGCGCTCCTGACCAGCCCAAGGCGCAGGGGCTCTTTCAGAAATACAAGTACCGCGAAGACAGGTAAAGTGCTCGGGCGGCACCTCTCCGGGGGTGCCGCCCGTGTTACCCTTACGTCATGCCGCACGATCCCGCCGCCCGCCCCAAGCGCTCCCGCAACCCCATCGACGCGGCCCGCGAGGCGCTCTCAGAACTCATAGGGGAATCCCCCCGGCAGGTCCCGCACTCGCCGGACGATTGCCCCGCCGATGGCCCCAAGCGAAAGGCCGAGCCGATCATCGACCGGCACCGGCGAGACGACCTGTAGAATGATAGCGGGGGCGAGTCAGGAAGCTCGCCCGCCCTTCCGCTCCCTTTGCTCCGGTGGAACCGTCCCCTCTGACGCTGGAAACTCCAATTGCGCAGCGGGGTGCATGTGAGAGATCACCTCCAAAATATCGTGCTGCACCTTGAGACCTTCAGGGGTGGTCCACGCGCGCGTACGCAGCCGCACAATCAGCACGTCTCCAGTTCTGTAGAACGTCTGTCCGGC
Organism: Acidobacteriota bacterium; assembly: GCA_046765915.1. GTDB lineage: Bacteria > Acidobacteriota > Thermoanaerobaculia > Multivoradales > UBA5704 > DATARR01. The sequence continues at coordinate 43,682 of JBKPTH010000040.1, forward strand.
TCTGTGCCGCTCCAAGAAGACGGGATCTTTCATTTCAGCAGTAATCCGCTGAGCCCCCATGGAGAAGTTCCAGACCAGCTTATCCTTGAAGGGGATCTTGACGATCTCCAGGGCTGTTTCGTAGGTGCTGTCCGTGACTGGCGGCTCTTTTGATTCCTCTATCCCTCGCCGCGCCTCGTACGCCTCTTTGGCTTCCTCCTTAGTGACCTTCTCTGTGACCTGATTGCCAGCTCTGACCTCAAACGTATCGATGCCCTCTTTCAGCAATGGCCGCAAAGAACCCTCGACTTTCGCCCGAACGGCTTCGTCGTTGTAAACAAAAAGAGTCTCTGGCTTCACTTCGATAGTGATGTTGTTTACTGTCACGGCAATATTACCGTTTTCAAGCCGTGCGGTTTCTTCTGCTCTCTTCCCTTTGAGACGACGGTAGAGAGCGTAGATCGTGGCCCCGGTCGTGCCACTGAGACCGATAACCTCTAATAGATACTTTGCGTCCTGGATCGGCTGGCCGAAAAGGAGACCCTTAATGTGCTCTGCGGCAGACTGGAGGACTTCAAGGACAATCTCAAATGAACCAGTCTTGAAATCCGCCCGGACGTTGACCGACACCTTGGATCGGTCGCCGTTCAGGATCTCGTTGGCGCGCTCGCAGATGGCCCCGATTTCCAGCAAGGCGGGAGCAAGGTCCCGGACATCCATGTACCCTTGCTCTAGTGCCTCTCCATCGTAGGCGACGCGCGCCGTGGCGGTGCTCATATCTTTGGCGATGGTAGCAGGTTCCATGCCGCAGTAGACCTCCTTCTGGCGCGGTGAGCGCCGATTGAGATTCGCCGAGTACGTGGATTCGTAGTGAAGATAGCCTACCACAGAACGGACAAACTCCGCCCGTTCTGTCATCCGACTATTTTGATCTAACTTATAGATTTTTCTTACAGTTAGCCGTATAATTCCAGGGTGTCAAACACCCTCAGTACGGCGAAGCGGGCGGCCATCGTCGCGGCCCTTTGCGAGGGGACTTCCGCCCGCGCAACGTCCCGGCTGGCGGGCGTCTCCTACGACACCGTAGCGAAGCTCTCGCTTGAACTCGGGGAAGCCTGCATCGCCTACATGGGCGAGCACCTGCGGAACCTCCAGTGCCGCCGCCTAGAGGTCGATGAGATTTGGACGTTCTGCCGCTGCAAGGCGAAGAACGTCCCGCAGGACAAGGCGGGGACGCTCGGTTTCGGCGATCTGTGGGCCTTCACCGCCATCGACCCGGTGTCGAAGTTGATCCCGACGTTTCGGATCGGCCACCGGGACGCCGAGCACGCGACGGCCTTCATGCGGGACGTAGCGTCCCGGCTCGCGCACCGCGTCACGCTGGTAACGGACGGACATCACATGTACCTGGAGGCGGTAGAGAATGCTTTCGGCGGCGAGATCGACTTTGCGCAGTTGGTGAAAGAATTCAAGCCCGGCCCGCCGCAGTCGGAAGGCCACGACCACCGCTACAGCCCGCAGCCGTGCGTCCGCCAGCAGAAGACGGTCATCACCGGCAACCCGGATAAGGCCCACGTGAGCACGTCTCTTGTGGAGCGGAGCAACCTGACGGTGCGCATGCAGATGCGCCGCTATACGCGCCTGAGCAACGGCTTTTCCAAGCGTCTCCGGAACCACGTCGCGGCGTTCGGGCTTTTCACGTTCCACTACAACTACGTGCGCATCCATCGCTCCCTCCGCGTCACCCCCTGCATGGCGGCGGGGGTGACGGCGCACCTGTGGAGCGTCGAGGAAATGGTCGCTCTCCTGCCGGACAAGGCGAAGGGACGGAAGCGCGGCCCGTACAAGAGCCGTGCCAAGATCGCCGCGTGAAATTTCAAACTAGGGCACTACCCCCGAGAGGTCACGCGGCGTGCTCCGCAGGTCGCGCGCCGTACCCCGCTTAGCACGCAGCAGAATCAAGAGGTCGGGTCGTGGGATTCTCCCCATGCGCGCCGTGGCTACGGGGTCTCGCCAGAGGGCCCGTGGGTCTCAAGGGCCGTAGTATCCTCAGGATCGGCGGTGAAATGGTGATCCTATGAAATCGGTAGAGCTCGACAATGCCACGGCTGCCCTCAAGGACTACGCCGAGCAGCTCACGCAGGATCCCCTCGTTCTGACCCGAGATGGCAAAGCCATAGCCGCCCTCGTGCGCATCCAGGACTCCGACCTAGAATCCTTCTTGGTCAGCGAAAGCCCGGTTTTCAAACGGATCGTCCGACGGTCACGCGCCTCGTACAAGCGGGATGGTGGACTCACTCGGGAACAGCTCGAGAACGCTTGGCGAAGACTCGCGACGCATGAACTGCCGGCAGAATCTTACGAGGCCTTCTTGGCAGCCTCGGGCCTTCTCGGGGGAAGCCGCACCGCCTTCAGACCGCTGGCCTCTTGCCGTTCCCGGGCCGCTTCGAACATCCTCTCAAGATCGTAGTCTGCCCGCCGCGCAAGCTCCTCGCGAACAGCGCCCGCTGCCGCCGCCGCAGAACAAGCTGCCCATCGCGGTCGCGGCGGGGGAGAAGAAGTTCGCCGGCGGGCCGCACTCCTGAGCGTCCGGATCACGAGTGCACCGCCTCCTCGATGCGGCGGAACAGCGAACGGTCGATGTCTCGAAAGTTGTCGGTGAGCGTTCTCGTCGCCGACGTCAACTTCAGGTTGCTGAGCGAGTAGGGCTTGGCGGGCAGCAGTGCCTCGACGTCCTCCACTACGACGGCGGAGATCGTGCTTTCGCCATGCCAGTAACAGTGAAACACCCGGGTGTTGCCTTCGATCACCACCAACTGGTCTCCCGTCCGCTCCAACACCGGCGGGGTCAGGATGGAGTCGCTGCCGTCCGGGAACAGCACCTTTTGCGGCGCGAACAGGGCGCAGCTCGCCTCCTTGAGCTCCTTGACGAGTTGCTGGATCTGCAAGACCTTGTACTCCTTGACCGCTTGTTGCAGCACGAGCAAGGCCGGCGTCAGCTCGACCTGTTCCATGTTGAACTTCGCATAGCGGTACTGAGGTACCCGGCGCAGTCGTTCGAACAGCTCGCTCGGCTGGCACTCGGCATAGGGTAGCGGCGCCGGAGAAGCTTCCGGTTCTTTCACGCTTTGACCGGCGATCAAGATCCACAGGCTCGACAGCACGGGCGCGTCGCACGAGGCGCTGTACAGGCGAACCCGCTCCTCGTCGTAGTCGTAGTCCGCGCCAACTCTCCCGCGCGTGCTGCTCAGCACGGCGCAGGCCGCTTCGCTCGGGGGATCGAAGAGGAAGCCGGAGAAAGGCAGATTGGCAACCTCGTGCACTGCCGCGCCGAGCCGCCGCAAGAGCGTCCGGCGCTGCACTTCCGTGGGATCCGAGCTGGGAGTGGTGAGCACATGGAGACGAATCCCTCTGCGCATCGCGGCCAGCATGGTCGGGAAGGTGAAGAGCAGCCAGTACGTCGAGGCGCCGACCGCCCAGGCGGTCTGCTCGCAGGAGCGCAGAGCCTGCACGAAAAGAAGGAGTTTTTCGTCAAAGCCGCGATAGACGCGAGCCGAGACATTGGCGCGGACCTCCAGGCGCTCATTGCGGATGAACTTCTCCACCGCCTCCGCTCCCGCCTGGTACAGCGCCGCCTTCTCCTTCGGGCCTGTCCCCTCGAAATCCGTCGACCCGATCGAGCCGGTGTTGATCCTGACCGTGTAGACGTCGGCCTGCAGGGACTGCTGGATCTCGATGGCGCCGTCGATGGCTGAATCCGCGAGTTGGCGGGCGAAATCCAGGAAGCCGGACGGACGCGACCGGATCGCGGACTCGTCGGCGAACAAGCGGAAGCACAGGACCCGCGAGAGGACGCTGCGAGCGTCCGACTCCTCGAGCAGGTTGGCGAAGACGAACGCCGGCAGGTTGCTGACCACTCCGCCGTCGACGAGGACGGAGGCACCGTCCTCTACGGCCTGATAGAAGAACGGAATGCTGCAGGAGCAGCGGACGGCGAAAGCCACGCTGGCGATGGGTGTGGTCTCCCGCGACCAGACCCGCGGCGCTCCAGCGGTCAGATCGGTGGCGACGACGTGCAAGGGCAGCTTGAGCTCTTCGAAGGACACCGGCCTCTTGATACCCAGGGGGCGCTTGAGCACGGACCGCAGCTTTTCCTCCAACCAGGTTTGGATCGGCTCCGAGCTATGCAACCCCGAATCGAGCGCCACCGTCGCCAGCGCGCGCGATTTTCCCCAGGTTGCCTGGCGAGCCGCGATGAGCCAAGGAGGGCGATCTTCGAAGACGCTATGACGGCTCGAAGCCGGCCCCAGGAAGCTCGCCAGCGGGGTATTCTCGAGCGCGTCGCGAATGAACTCCGGAGTCGCTCCCGCGGCCACCAGCGCCGCGACGATGGAGCCTCCCGAGGTCCCCGCCACGCGGCCGAAGGTCACGCCCGCTGCCCGCGCCGCCGCGAAGGCTCCCGCATGCGCGGAAGCGCGCACGCCGCCGCCCTCGAACACCCCCCAACAATGCGTGAAATAAGTCGTCGTGCTCATCATTCCTCCGATTGCGGGCACTCGCGACAAAGCGAGCGAAGAAGTCGCTGAGCCGCCGCGGCGTGCCGCGAGGGGCAGTAGGTACGGACGCCGGCCTCGATCATCTCCAGGTTGCTCTGCAGCCGGCAGAGGTCGGCAATGAAATCAGCCACTTCGGGAGCGAGGCGAAATCCCAGCTTCGCGGCGTAGATGACGGCTCTGGATGCCTGCACCTGGGGAAGCGGCACCTCCCGGGCTTGAAAGTCCACCACGCGCTCCTGGATCGCCCTCAGAGCGCCGGCCTCCATGATGTCTGGCGTGCCAAAGAATTCGGCCGGACGGAAGATCAGGGAATTGCAGCGGAAGACGGTCGTCCTGGGAAGGGTTTCGAAGCGAACGGGCAGTTGCCGCTCGACGATCAAATAGGTGTGCTGCAGCTCCCAGATGTCGAGTTGGGTCGTGCTGGCTTCCATGCAGAAGCCTCCGAAGATGCTGCGTCGGACCGACGGCGGCATCAGCTCGGCGAGAGGCTTCGGGCCGTGGGTCACCATATCGATGTCCCGGGAGGCCACGGCCTCGCCGCGGCTGCGGCCGAGGATGAGGTCGCGCACCCAGCCACCGAACACCACGGCCTGGCAGTCTGCCTTTAACAGGCGGTCGATGAGGCCCTTCAGCGCGGCATCTCGCGACAGCAGTACGGTGAATTCGGCCTGCAGGAGCTGGATGGCCTCGGCACGGAGCGGATCGTCCGGCGGAGCCGGAGAAAGATCTTTCTCAACGTAACCGAGGAGAGAAAAAAGGGAGATTCTTTGGACCTCGGGTACGCTCATGGGAGGAGTCACCGTCACCGCCTCGACGCTCTCATATCCAGTCCGTTCTGATGCAGGACGACCGCCGCGACTTTACCGGCCGCGTCACGCTCGAAGGTCAGGGCCGCCGCGACGACGTCATACTCGAAGCGGTCCTTGCCGGCGCCGTGGCCGACACTTTCCTGTTTAGCCTCATCCTAAGCCGGCTTCTCGCTGTCGTCAACGACGTATCCGCAGGCGCTCGGGAAGCCACTGTAATTCCTCGATTTTGGATTTCTTGGCGGGCTCTTCTATCCTACCTCACCGCCCCGGCCGCAGAATCGGGTACGGATTGATCGCCTGGCCCTGCCACCAGTGCTTCTCCGGGGTCAGCCGGAAGATGGCGAAGTGGAGGTGGGGATTGTTGGGGCCGGCGTTGCCGGTGGAGCCTACGTAGCCGATCACCTGGCCGCGGGCGACCGGGTCTCCTTCCTTGAGACCGGGAGCGTAGCTCTCCAGGTGAGCGTAGTAGTAGCAGTAGGTCTCGGTGGGATCGAACTGGTAAATGGTCAGGCCGCCGAGATTGCTGGAGAAGAACTTGACAATGCGGCCCGCGTCCACCGCCAGCACCGGAGTGTTGCGGGGCGCGATGATGTCGATCGCCTCGTGCACGCGGTTCTGACTGCGGGCTTCGTTGAAGGTGTCACGCAGCTCTTCGCGCCGGATCCCCTGCACCGGCAGCAGCAGGTCGCGTTGCTCGAGGTCCGCCGGCGGCGCGACGGCCGGCGGCGCCAGGACGGGAGGCGTCGGCGGAGCGGGCGTGGCCTGCGATGATGTTGGCGGCGTAGCGGACGGCGGAGCTTCCACCCTGGGCGTCTCCGACTTGCCGTAGAGCCAGACGATCAGCAGTACGGTGGCCGCGCCGAGCGCGAACCCCGCGAGGCCCGCCAGGGGGACCTTCCAGCCGCCCCGCTTCCGCTCCCCCGCCATGGCCGAATCCTACTCCGTGAAGATCACCGGCGTCCCCGCTTTCACCAGCCCGGCCAGGGTCATTGCATCCCAGTTGGTCAGCCGCACGCAACCGTGGGAGGAGGTCTTGCCGATCGTCCTCGGCTCGGGCGTGCCGTGGAGCCCGTAGTGCTCCTTGGAGATGTCGATCCAGACCACCCCCACCGGGTTGTTCGGCCCGGGCGGGATCTTGGCCTTGATGTGAGCGGGATCGGCGTCCCAGAAGAGGTCGGGATTGTAGTTGAAGGTGGGGTTCAGATTGACGCTCGTTACCTTCCAATCGCCGATGGGCAGCGGGTCGTGCTCGCTGCCGGAGGTCACCGGCGCGAAGAAGACCACCTTGTCGCCGCGCTTCACCGTGAGGGTGCCGGCGCTCTTGGAGACGGTCACTTCCGTGCCGTCCGGCGCCTGGCCCTTCTCGGGGGGAGCGACCGGGCGGACGTTGGGCACCCGGAGCTGCTCGCCGGCGGCCGCGAACCGCGCGCCCCGGTTGAGCTGCCGGAGGAACGCCTCGTTCGAATGGAACTTCTCGGCGAGCATTTCGAGCAGCGAGGTGTAGCCGAGCGCCGGGAGCTTGGATTTCTCCAGCATGTCCTCCGGGATGTCGGGTGTGAACGGTCCCTTCACGTCCTCGGGCGAGAGGGTGTAAGGCACGAGCACCTGGTTGCCGCCGATCGCCGCCAGCTTCTGCCAGGTGGCGGGATCTACTTTGCCGGTGGCGGGCAGACCGTTGGCGGCTTGGAAGGCCGCGGCCGCCCGCCGGGTGTTCGAGCCGGAGCGGCCGTCGATCACCCCGGGCGAGAAGCCCGCCCGGTCGAGGAGGATCTGGAC
>JBKPTH010000041.1:0-2543 GCA_046765915.1 Acidobacteriota bacterium
GCTTCGAAGCCGCGGAGACGCCGGCCGCGGTAGCCGTCCTCGCGGCGCCGGGAAGCCGCGTCCAGCCGCCCGTGCCGGTCCGGCGAAGCCCCGGCGGAGCCGCGCCGCCGGCGCGCGGAGCCTCCCTCGCCGCGCTCGCACCGACGCCTCTCCCCGCCTCCGACATCCTCCTCCTCACGCGCCGGCAGAACGAATAGAGCGGGACGGTTTTCCCGTGCCGAAGCCGGCCGCTCCGCTCGTCGCGGGCGGCCAAGGGGAATCCGTCCACGATCCTGCTCTGCAGGAGGAGATTTTTTCATGTTCGCTCTTGAAGCCTGCCGCGGGCGCGCCCTGCCCGCGATTTTTGCCATCGTCCTGGGAGCCGCTCTCCCGCCCTGCGTTTTCGCGGAACAATCCGCGCAAGAGGAGGAGGCGCAGGAGCCGGCCTCCACCGTCACCGAGAACATCCAGGTGACCGCCACCCGGACCCCCGAGGACGTCGAGACCGTCCCCGCCTCGGTCACCATCATCAGCGGCGAGGAGCTCGCCGACCGCGGCGTCACCGACCTTCCCTCCGCGCTGGCGCTCGCCGCCGGCGTCTCCGTCGCCCCCGGCGGCGATACCGGGCCCGCCGGCTCGGTGCCCGAGATCTGGGGCCTGCGCGAGTTCGACGCCTTCCTCCTGGTGGTGGACGGCGTACCCTGGGGCGGCGCCTTCAATCCCGCCCTGCCGAGCGTCGACCTCACGGACGTGGAGCGGATCGAGGTCCTGCGCGGCTCGGCGCCGGTGATGTACGGCGCCACCTCGTTCGTCGGCGTCATCCACGTCATCCACCGCGCCGCCGGCGCCGCCGGCCGCTCCGGCCGGGTCTGGGGCGGCAACTACGGCAGCGGCGGCGCCTCCTTCTCCACCGCCCTGCCTTCGGCCGGCGGCCTCAAACAATCCCTCACCGTCAACGCCGAGCGCCAGGGCTTCAAGGACGACCGCACCCAGTTCGACCGCGGCCACGTGCTGTACCGCGCCGCCCGCGACGGAGCAGGCGGCAGCTTCCACTTCGACCTCGACGGCTCCATCGTCAACCAGGATCCGGCGAGCCCGCACGTCCGCCAGGGACGCGTCCTCTCCCCCCTCACGCCGCTCGACGCCAACTACAACCCGAGCGACGCCAAGATCGACGAGAACCGCCTCCACCTGGTGGGCGGCTACGACCGGACCCTGGGCGGCGGCTCCTGGTCGACAACCCTCTCGTACACCCACTCCGATCGGGACACGATCCGCGGCTTCCTGCTCGACCTCTCGAATTCGGACCCCAACGCCGTCGGCTTCGAGCAGGACCTGTCGATCGACGACGTCTACCTCGACAGCCACGTCGCCTGGCAGGTGCGGCCGAACATGCGCCTGGTGGCCGGCTTCGACCATCTCTACGGTAAGGCCAAGGGGGATGCCGAGACGTTCGACTACTTCGTGCCCTTGAGCGGCCACGGCGCGCCGTCGAGCGAGGACCAGCCGCGCGACATGGGCTTCGACGTCGAGGACGAGCGGAACTTCTCCGGACTCTACGCGCAGGCCGAGTGGGACCCGGCGCCGCGCTGGCACTTCCTGATCGGCGCGCGGCTCAACCGCACGGACGAGGACCGCGAAGCCGGCGAGGAAGAGCTGGGACAGGACGCCGGGCCGGGCGAGGAAGAAGAAGGCGGCAAGGAGAGCCGCGAGGTGACCCGCGGCAGCGGCACCTTCGGCGTGAATTGGCTCGCCTGGGGCGACGAATCGAACGGCCTCTGGCTCTTCGCCGACTACCGCAACACGTTCAAGCCGGCGGCCATCGACTTCGGCCCGGAGGCCGAGGCGGAGATCCTCAAGCCCGAGAACGCCGAGAGCTACGAGGTGGGGGTGAAGAACCGCCTCGCCGGCGGCCGCTTCGAGTGGGAGGTCTCCGCCTTCGAGATGTACTTCGACAACCTGGTGGTCGCGCAGGCATCGGATGAGGGCCTGCCGGAGCTGGTCAACGCCGGCGCCGAGCGCTTCAAGGGCGTCGAGCTGGACGTCGACGGACGGATCCGCCCCGACCTGCGGTGGCATGCGACCTACGCCTGGCACGACGCCAGGTTCCGCGACTACGTCCAGGATTTCGACGGCGTGGCCACGCAGCTCGACGGCAACCGGCTGGAGATGTCGGCGCGGCACCTGGCCTCGGCCGGGCTGATCTACTCTCCAGCTCACGGGTTCACGGGCTTCGCGCTCGCCAATTACGTGGGCGAGCGGTTCCTCAACAAGCGCAACACGGCCCTCGCTCCGGACTACACCACCTGGGCCGCCGGCGTCGGCTACCGCTTCGGGAAATGGGAGATCCGCCTGGACGGCGAGAACCTCGACGATACCCGGCCGCCGGTCGCCGAGAGCGAGCTCGGCGACGCGCAGTATTACCGGCTGCCGGCGCGGACGTTCCGGGTTAGCTTGGGGTCGCGGTTCTAGCTGGATAGAGGTAAGAAGAACGTCGTAGCGGCGGGCCTACGTGCCCGCCGTTTTTCGTTCCGCGCACCAACAGACGGCGGGCACGTAGGCCC
>JBKPTH010000042.1:0-21885 GCA_046765915.1 Acidobacteriota bacterium
GAGGAGGCCTGGCTGGAGCCCGGCGCCGAGATCGAGCATGCCCCGCCTCCCCTGCCGGCCGCCGCCACGGCGCCGGGCGTGCGGCTGGGCAGCCGCCGTCTCGCCGCCGCCTGGCGGGTGATCGCCCCGGCCGCCGGGCCAGGATGGCTGGTGCGTCTGGAGCTGCCGGACGTCGTCTACGGCGCCGCCCGGGCCGATCTCGGCAACCTGCGCCTGGCGGCGGGAGACCGCCAGATTCCCTTCTACCTGTGGTCGCCGGCGACTCCCGTGCTGGTGCTGCGGGAGGGGGATCTGCGGCCGGACGCGGGCGACCGGCGGTCGCACGAGAGCGAGCTGGAGATCCACCTGCCGGAGCCCGGGCTGCCGTTGACGGAGATCGAGCTCGCCGCGCCGGCCACCCTGCTGCGGCGCGCCATCGGCGTGCGCTACCAGGAGCCCGCCGTGCAGCAGGAGACCGGATGGCGGAAGAACCGCGCCGCCGTCCTGCGCGAGATCTGGGAATGCCGCCCGCAGCCGCCCCTGCCCTGCCGCGAGCAGCTATCGCTTCCCGGCCGCGCGCCGCAGGTGCTCTCGGTGAGCTTCCGCGACGGCGACAACCCGCCCCTCGCCAACCTCGAGACGGCGATCTGGCGCCGCCGCGACGTGCTCCTCTTCGTGTGGCCGGAGGGCGAGCAGCCGGTGCGCCTCCTCGCCGGCCCCATGACCCTGCAGCGCCCCTCCTACGATCTCGCGGCCCTGGGCGAGACCCTGCTGAGCCATCCCTGGCAGCCCGCCGAGCTCAACCTGCAAGGCGAGGCCGCGGTGACGGAGCCGCGGTGGACCCGTTGGGTGATGCCGCTGACGCTGGCGATCGCCGGCGTCTGCCTGGTCCTCCTGCTGCGGCGGATCCTGGCGGAGGCGTGAGGCCGAGGAACGCCACCGCTCCCCGGATCACCGCCGCGTCGTGCAGGATGCGGTAGTGCCCCAGCCCGTGCGTGGTGAGGAGCTCGGCGCCCGGCCAGGCCGCGGCGATCGCCGAGCCCTCCTCCCACGGGACTTCGCGGTCGTCGCGGTCGTGCACCACCCGCAGCGGCACGTCGAATTCAGCGGCGAGCCGAGGGATGCGCAGCGCCTCGAACCGCACCCCGATCCTCCGCTCCAGTCGCGAGCGCATGGCGCGCAGGGCGGCATCGGGAAGACCCAGCGCGGCGGCGAAACGCTGTGTCGCCAGCACCGGGTCCGCGGCGGGAGCGACGAACACGGCCCGTCCGGGACGCAACCCGCGCGACATCGCGATGGCCGCCGAGGCGCCGCCGAAGGAGTGAGCCACGATGCCGGCGAGAGGGCCGGTCGCCTCCGCGACGCGCTGGACCGCCTCGGCGAACTCCAGCAGGTTGGTGCGGCGGCCATCGGAAATGCCGTGGGCCGGACCGTCCATGGCGACCGCGCGGCAGCCGGCCGCCTCCAGCGCCGCCACGAAGGACGCGAGCTGCGCGCCGTAGCCGCCCCAGCCGTGGACGAGCAGCACGGCGGGCCCGCTCCCCCAGCTCCAGGCGCGCAGATCTCCACCTCGCCAACGCACGCTGAACGGCTCGCCGCGAGCGAGGACCTGCGCGACCCGCGGCGAGACCGCCGGGCGCGGCGGCGTGACGAACAGGCGGCCGGCCGCCGTGCCTGCCAGCTCCGGAAGGGTTGGACCGACAGCGCGGAAGAAGGCACGGACCGGCCATGGCGCGGCGCGGTCCGCCCAGGATCGAACGTTCGTGCTTTTATTGGAGCCGGCGAGTGCTGCTGCGGTCGAATTCATGACGGGCTCACTTTCTCCGGGAACGGTCCAGCAGGGATTCGAAGGCGATGCGGTTGCGCTCCCCCACCTTGGGATCGCGCAGCAGGCGCGCGGCGTGGTTCCAGCCGAGCATGATGCCGTAGAGCTCATAGGCGAACTGCTCGGCGTCGAGAGCGGGATCGAAGTGGCCTTCCTGCACGGCGGAGCGCGCGGTATTGGCGAGCAGGTCGAGCCAGTCCCGCTGGTTCTGCACCATGTAATCGCGCACCGCGCCGGGCCGGTCGTCGAACTCGATGGCCGAGTTCACGAACAGGCATCCGCCCGGGTTTCCGCTCCCCCAGGCAAGCCAGCGCTCGCAGAGGGCGCGCAGGCGCGGCTCGCCGCGCGGCGCCGTCAGGCCGGGCCGGACAACACGGTCCACGAACTGCTGCTTCGCCGTCTCCAGCACCTGGATCTGCAGCGCTTCCTTCGACTTGAAGTGGGCGAACAATCCGCTCTTTGAGAGGCTGAGGTCTTCGGCGAGACGGCCGATGGAGAGCCCCTCGAGGCCGATCTGCGCCGCCAGGCCGACGGCGTGATCGAGGATCGCCTGCCGGGTCAGCTCTCCCTTGGTGGTCACCATGACGGTGACAGAATAGAACGATCGTTCGTTTCTGTCAAGTGGGGGCCGCCATCCGCTGTACGGCCTCCGCCACCAGCGTGCGGGAGGTGCCGATGTTGAGGCGGGCGAAGCCGGCGCCCTGCCGACCGAAGGCGTGCCCCGGCACCAGGGCGATCCGGCCGCGTTCCAGGAATACCTTCGCCGGATCGTCGCCGAGCCCGAGGGCGGTGCAGTCGAGCCAGGCCAGGTAGCTCGCCTCGGGCGGTTGATAGCGGATCTCCGGCAGTCGTTCGGCGAGCAGATCGGCCAGGAGCCGGCGATTCCTCTCGAGGTGCAGCCTCAGCGCATCCAGCCACGGGCCGCCCTCCCGGAAGGCGGCCACCGCCGCGAGCACGCCGAGGTTGCTGGCGCGGTAGCGGACCTCGTCAGGCAGCCGGGCCAGCAGGGCCTGCGTCCGCGGTGAGCCGCTCACCGCCAGGGCGCACTTCAGGCCGGCGAGGTTCCACGCCTTGGAGTCGGAGGTGAGCACGATTCCATCCGCTCCATCCAGAGCCAGGAACGGCGTATGCTCCGCTCCGGCCAGGGTGAGCGGCGCGTGGATCTCGTCGGCGAGCACCAGCACGCCATGGCGCGCCGCCAGCTCGGCGATCCGCGCCAGGTCCGCCCTGGGCCACACCCGGCCGGTCGGGTTGTGCGGACTGCACAGCAGGTAGACGCGGGCGCCGGAGCGGAACGCCGCCTCGAGGCCGTCGAGATCGAGATCCCAGCGGCCCGCGGCGCGCGCCAACGGCGCCTCGACCACGCGCCGGCCCACCTCCTCGATGGTGTGGAAGAACGGCGGATAGACCGGCGGGTTGATGACGACGCCCGCTTCGGGCGGGGTGGCGACGCGGAGGATCTCCGCCACGCCGACCATGACGTCCGGCACCACCTGGACCCGCGCCGGATCGACCGTCCAGCCCAGCCGCGCTCGCGCGAAGTCGGCGAACGCTTCCGGCAGCGCGCCGGCCTCGGCATACCCGGTATCGCCCAGCTCGATCGCTTCGTGGAGCGCCCGCCGGACGGGCTCGGCCAGGGGCACGTCGAGCTCGGCGATCCAGGCGGGCAGCACGTCCGGCGGATACTTGACCCACTTCGAGCTGCGCCGGCGGCGAAGCGTCTCCAGGGAGACGTCGTCGAACGCATCGAGCAGCTCGAGCTCCATCCCTCAATGCTAGCAGCGTGAGCTCACCGGTCTTCGGCCACGATCCCCAGGATCTCCCGCCCGTACGTCTTCACGATCGTCGGTCCGATGCCGGGGACGTTCAGGAGGTCCGCCTCGGTGCGCGGTCGGGCGGTGGCGAGGGCGTGCACGGCGCGGTCGGTGAGGATGCGGAAGGCGGGCACGCGGCGGCGCTGCGCCTCGGCACGACGCCAGGACTTGAGCGCCTCGACGACCTCGCGCGAGGCCAGCTCCATCGCCGCCTCCGGCATGAAGGTCTCCTGCGCGGGGCGGGCGGCCAGGCGCTCGCGCACGGCCCGCGGCTCCCCTTTGTCCGGGCGCTCCCGCCGCTGCCGCTTCTTCCGCGTGCGGGGCATCTCCTCGGCCATCTCGACGCGGGCGAGGGCAGCGGGGTCCCCACGGTAGCCTTCCGGCGTGAGGACCGCCCGCTGGAAGTGGATCGTGCGGCCGTCCTTCTCGAAGTCGTCCTGGGTGATCTTCAGCAGGCCGGCGCGGCTCATGCCGCCGAGCAGGCGCTCGAAGGACCTGCGGTCGGAGAGCTCCTCGGGGCAGGTGGCGCGGTAGAGCTGGCCGGTGGATTGGCTGTCGCGGCCCTGCAGGGAGACGAGCACCCGGGTGACGAGATCCATCTCCAGGGCATTGAGCGGCCGGAGCTTGCGGACCCCGCTCGCCGCCGGCACGCAGACGTCGCAGATGCCGCACGGCTCGCCCGAGTCCTCCTGATCGCCGAAGTGCCGCACCAGGTGGAGCATGCGGCAGCCGTGGGACTCGGCGTAGCGCGCCATCTGGTCGAGCTGCTCGAGCTTGTGGTCGCGCTGGGCGAGGTAGGGCCGCTGCCAGCCGCCGGCGCCCAACGCGACGTTGCCGTCCGCGTCCACCTGCGCGCCGCCGTGGATCCACAGCTTCTCGAGGGCCCTTTCGAAAAGCTCCTCGTCCATGCCGAGGCGCTTGCGGATCTGGCCGTCCACCTGAGGGGTCGGGCCGAGGGCGCCGAAGATGCGCTCCAGCTCCCCCACCTCCGGGTAGTCCCGGGAGTGGAACCACTCGTGGTTCTTGCGGTCCGCGAAGGAGTAGAGGAGGATGGCGCGCGAGGGCTCGCCGTCGCGGCCGGCGCGGCCGATCTCCTGGTAGTAGCCCTCGACGCTGCCGGGCAGGCCGGTGTGGATGATCGTGCGCACGTTCGGCTTGTCGATGCCCATGCCGAAGGCGATGGTGGCGACGATCACCTCCACCCTGCCGGTGAGGAAGGCCGTCTGCACGCGGTCGCGCGTCGGCGCCGTCATCCCCGCATGGTAGGAGGCGGCCGGGAAGTCCTCGCACAGAATCTGGCCGAGAAGGTCCGCCTCCTTGCGGGTGGGCGCGTAGACGATGGCCGGCCGTCTCGCCTGCTCCGCCAGGATCCGGCGCACGGCGGCGGCGCGCTCGGAGGGGCGCATCTCGACGATCTCGACGGCGATGTTGGTGCGCCGGAAGCCGTGGATGAAGCGCTCTGCGGCGGCGAGGCCGAGCTGCTGCGCGATGTCGTCCTGCACGCGCGGCGTGGCGGTGGCGGTCAGGCCGATGACCGGCGCCGGCCGCAGCAGGGGGATGCGCTGGCCGAGCAGCCGGTAATCGGGCCGGAAGTCGTGCCCCCATTGCGAGATGCAATGCGCTTCGTCGATGGCGATGAGCGCCGGCTTGCGCTTGGCGAGCATCTCGGGGAAGCCGGGCACCGACAGCCGCTCGGGCGCGATGAAGAGGAAGTCGAGCCGCCCCGCCAGATAGTCGACGCAGACCTGCCGCGACGCCGACCGGTCGCGCCCCGAGTGGATGCGCTCCGCCCGCAGGCCCAGCTCGCGGAGCTTCGCCACCTGGTCTTCCATGAGCGCGATGAGCGGCGAGACCACCAGCGTCGTGCCGCCCCGCGCGAGCCCCGGGAGCTGGTAGCAGAGCGACTTGCCGGCGCCCGTCGGCATGACCAGGAGCACGTCCTTGCCCCCCAGCACCGCCTGGCAGACCGCCTCCTGGTAGGGGCGGAAGCTGGGGAGGCGGAAGGCGGTGCGGAGGAGGGCGTGGAGGTCGCCCGGGGATCTCGACGCCGGCGGTTTTTCTTGGATCGAGCTCCTCGGCCGCTCCGAGGCCCTCACTCCCCCTTCCCCCTCTCTCCCATCCGCCCGCCCACCCGCCGGGCGAGAGGGGGTTGGAAAAAGCAGAGTCTGCTTCTGCCGTTCTCCCTCCTCGCCCGGCGGGTTGGGAGGGCGGATGGGAGAGGAGGGCCGGGGAGGTGAGGGCCGGGCGGCGCGGATCTCCGCCGTGTCGGCACGCACGGTCGAATCGGCGCCCTTCGGCCCCCCATTCCCCCCCACCACCTCCCGCACATACGCCTCGATCTCCTCCAGGAAAGCCCCGAGGTCCGCCTGGCCGCGCTGGATGCGCTGGAGCTGGGCTTCCCACTGCCCGGTCATCGCCGGGCTCTTGACGCGCGGATGGACGACCTCGATGAGCCGGATTCCCTTGTCGGTCGCCTCCAGGGTCTTCCCCTGGCGGACGATGTACTCGCGGCGGAGCAGGGTCTCGATGATCTCGGCGCGGGTGGCCGGCGTGCCGAGGCCCGAGTCCTTCATCGCCTCCGAAAGCTCCTTGTCGTCCAGGGTCTTGCCGGCCGTCTCCATCGCCGTCAGCAGGGTGGCCTCGGTCAAGCGCTTGGGAGGCCGGGTCTGCTTGGCGACGGCCCTCGCCTCCAGTACCTCCTGCCTCTGGCCCTGCGCCAGCCCGGATGGCAGGTCCTGATTCTCCTCGGGCGAGGGAGGCTCGGCCTCGGAGTCTTCCTTGGGCTTCTCCTTCTCCTTCCGGCCGCCGTCCTTCTTGCGCTCGATGTCCAGCACCTTCCAGCCCACCTGCTGCACCTGGGTGCCGGTGCTGTGGTAGCGATCGACGATCGGCTCGCCGACGCCGGAGGAGGGAGGATTCGAGATCGCCGTGATGACCGTGGTTACGGACCAGACGTGATCGTTATGCCAGGCGGAGAGGAGGCGGCGGCAGACGAGATCGTAGATCTTCCTTTCGTCGTCGGAGAGGAAGGCTCCTTCCGGCGAGGTCGGCGTGGGGATGATCGCGTGATGATCGGTGACCTTGGAGTCGTCCACGAACCGCTTGCCGAGCGGCCTCTCCCCGGTACCCGGCGCCAGCCTGTCTTGGTAAGGCCCCTGGATGGCGCGCACGATCCCGCCCAGGGTCGCCGCCACATCGGTCGAGAGGTGGCGGCTGTCCGTGCGCGGGTAGCTGAGGAGCTTTTTCTGCTCGTAGAGCGTCTGGGCGAGACCCAGGGTGTGCTTGGCGCTGAAGCCGTAGAGGCGGTTGGCGTGCCGCTGCAGCTCCGTCAGGTCGTAGAGGAGCGGCGGCGGCATCCGCCTGGTCTCGGCGCGCATCGACTCGATGGCGGCCGACCCCAAGCGGGCACGCTGGACGATGCGCGCCGCTTCCTCGAGCTCGGCGCCTTCCCTGGCGCCCTTCTGCGCCTTGATCCGCTTCGCCTCCATCGTCGGCGTCTCGCCGCGGAACCACGTGCCCTTGTAGCTGGGACGAGCTGATGACCCCTCCCCGAGCGGCGAGAAGGTGGCGAGCACCTCCAGGTAGTCCTCCGGCACGAAGGCGCGGATCGCCAGCTCGCGCTCGACGACCATGGCGAGGGTGGGCGTCTGCACCCGCCCCACGGAGAGGTCCTCGTTGAAATCCAGCGTGTAGGCGCGCGAGAGGTTCATCCCCACCAGCCAGTCGGCGCGGCTGCGGCCGCGGGCGGCGTCCGCCAGCGGATCGAGATCGCGGCCGGCGCGCAGCTTGCGGAAACCCTCGCGGATGGCCTCCGCGGTGAGCGAGGAGATCCACAGCCGCTCGACGGGCTTGCGGCAGCCGGCGGCCTCGTAGATGTAGCGGAAGATCAGCTCGCCCTCGCGGCCGGCGTCCGTGGCGCAGACGACGCGCTCGACGTCGGGAGCGTTGATCACCCTGGCCACGGCCTCGAACTGCGCCCGCGTCTCCTCGGAGACGACGAGCGGCCACTCGCGCGGCAGGAGCGGCAGGTGGTCCCGCCGCCAGCGCCGCCACTCCGGGTTGATCTCGTGCGGCTGCGGCAAGGTGACGAGGTGGCCGATGGCCCAGGTAACCACCCAGCCGTTGCCGCGCAGGCAGCCGTCGCCCTTCTGGCCCGCACCCAGCACGCGGGCGATGTCGCGGGCGACGGCGGGCTTTTCGGCGAGGACGGCGGTGAGGCCTGAGGACATCTGCGGTCGCTTCGATTCTACGTCTCTTTCACCGGCTCCCGCCCGAACTTCTCCGCGTTGAACTGCCGGCTCCTGCCGCGCGGCACCGAGAGGGTGCGCCAGTGGTCCGAGGCGAAGTGCTTGGCGAGGAAGACGATCTGGCCGACGTGGTAGCCGTAATGGGTGAGCTGCCGGTTGATCGCCTTGATGACGCTGTGCGGCTCGGCGCGGATGAGCACCGTCAGGGCCAAGTCCTCCTCGGAGAGCGCGGTCAGCGTCTGGAAGAGGCAGCGCCAACCCTCCTCCCAGCGCTCCTGGAGATCCTGCCGGCTGGTGCCCGCCGCCACCACGAACTCGGAGTCGCGGTTGCGGTCGGGTTTCTCGCCGTCGGAGGTCAGGAAGTCCGTCCACCGCGAGCGCATGTTGCCGGCCATGTGCTGGATCAGGATCGCCAGGCTGTTGGCCTCGGCGTCCAGGGTGGCGAAGACGTTCTCGTCGCGCACCTGGGCCATCGCCCGGTCGGCCAGGCTCTTGAGCTGCCGGAACTGCTCGACGACGTCCCGCAGGTAGAGCATCTCCGGGGATTCGTGCACGTGAACCTCCGCGTCAAGGGCGCTCCAGGGCGCCGAAAAGAGGGTATCACCGCTGGCGGGGAGCGGGCACAGCGCTTGGCATCGCGAAGGGATATAATTCGCCGGGATTCCGCGTCAGTTCGATCAGCCGGAGAGGCCCTTGGTGCGAGCGCCGCTACTGGACGACACTCAGTCCCGGAACCTCCTGGAGAATCAGGAGACCTTCCGGCTGATCGCGGACACCATGCAGGACGGGCTGGTGGTCATCGATCCCGGGCTGCGCATCGTCTACGTCAACGAGCGGATCTGCGGCATGCTGGGCTTCCGCCCGGAGGAGATGGTCGGCCACCCGGTCTCCGACTTCCTCGACGAGCAGAACCGGGCGCTCTTCGAGCGCGAAGTGGCGCAGCGCCGCCGGGGGGAGAACAGCTCCTACGAGCTGGAGCTGACGGCCAAGGACGGCACCCGCCTCACCACCATCGAATCGCCGCGCGGCATCTTCGACCGCGAGGGCCGCTTCCTCGGCTCCTTCGCCATCGTCACCGACATCACGCAGCGGCGCAAGGACGAGGCCGTCCTGCGCCTCACCCAGTTCCTCCTCGACCATGCGGGGGAAGGCGCCTTCTGGGCCGACTCCGACGGCCGCTTCTTCTACGTCAACGAGGCGGCCTGCGCCCTGATGGGCTACAGCCGCGAGGAGCTGCTCGCGCTCGCGGTTCCCGACATCCTGCCGCCGGAGTCGGCCACCCTGTTTCAGACCCTCTCCGGGCGGGTCCGCGAGGAGGGCCCCTTCACCTTCGAGGCCGTGCACCTGCGCAAGGACGGCGAGCGGTTCCCCGCCGAGGTCAGCCTGAACTATCTCGATTACCAGGGCCGCCAGTGCTTCTGCGCCTTCGCCCGCGACATCACGGAACGCAAGCGGGCGGAGGCGGCCCTGCGCGAATCCGAGGAGCGCTACCACAGCCTGTTCGAGGGCGTGCCCGTGGGCCTCTACCGCACCACGCCCGCCGGCCGCATGCTGGACGCCAACTCCGCCCTGGTGAGGATCCTCGGCTATCCGAGCCTGAAGTCGCTGCTGGCGACGAACGTCGCCGACATCTACGTCGATCCCGAGGACCGCCGGAGCTGGCAGCGGGACATGCAGGGCGCCACCTCGGTGCAGAGCCTCGAGGCGCGGGTGCGCCGCTTCGACGGCGCGGTCATCTGGGTGCGTTTCACCGCGCGGGCCTTTCGCGGCGACGGTGGCGAGGTGCTGCGCTACGAGGGAGTGCTCGAGGACGTCACCGACCGCCGGCGCGCCGAGGAGGCCCTGCGGTCCAGCGAGGAGCGCTTCCGCTCCCTGGTGCAGAACGCCTCGGATCTCGTCTCCATCCTCGACGCCGACGGCGTCGTGCGCTACGAGAGCCCCTCGCACCAGCGCTTCCTCGGCATCGCGGCCGAGGAGCACGCCGGCCGCGGCATCCGCGACCTCGTGCACCTGGAGGACCACAACGTCGTCGACGGGGCCCTGCGCAAGCTGATCGAGGAACCGGGCGAGATCGTCACCTTCGAGTACCGCCTGCGCCATCGCGACGGCTCCTGGCGCGTCCTCGAATCGACCGCCTCCAACCTCCTCGGCCAGCCCGCCGTCGCCGGCATCGTCCTCAACTCCCGCGACATCACCGACCGCAAGCAGGCGGAGGAAAAGCTCCTCCACGACGCCCTGCACGACGAGCTCACCGGCTTGCCCAACCGCGCGCTGTTCATGGACCGCCTGCGCCTGTCGATGGAGCGCTCGCGCCGCGAGCCCGAACGGCTGACCGCGGTGCTCTTCCTCGATCTCGACCGCTTCAAGCTCGTCAACGACAGCCTCGGCCACCTGGTGGGGGACGAGCTGCTGATCCAGATCGCCGATTCGCTCACCGGCGTGCTGCGCCCGGCGGACACCATCGCCCGCGTCGGCGGCGACGAGTTCGCCATCCTCCTCGAGGGCGGCCGCGACGTCAGCGACGCCGTGCGCGTGGCCGAGCGCATCCACGACCGCCTCGCCGATCCGATCAACCTCGGCGGCCACGAGGTCTTCATCACCGCCAGCCTCGGCATCGCCGTCCATACCCCCGAGTACGAGCGGCCGGAGGACCTGCTGCGCGACGCCGACACCGCCATGTACCGTGCCAAGGCTTCGGGCCGCGCCTGCCACGTGGTGTTCAACCGCGTCATGCACCGCTTCGTCATGGCCCGCCTGCAGCTCGAGACCGATCTGCGGCGGGCCGTGGAGCGCGGCCAGCTCCGCATCCACTACCAGCCGTTCCTCGATCTCGCGAGCGGCGAGGTGGCGGGCTTCGAGGCCCTGCTGCGCTGGCACCACCCCCGGCGCGGCCTGCTGCCGCCGGACGAGTTCCTCACCGTGGCCGAGGAGACCGGCCTTATCGTGCCGATGGGCCGCTTCGTGCTCCTCGAGGGCTGCCGGCAGATCCGCGAGCTGCAGCGCAAGCACCCCGAGCACGGCGGCCTCAAGCTCAGCGTCAACCTCTCCAACAAGCAGTTCTTCCAAGCCGACCTCTTCGATCAGATCGAGGAGGCCCTCGCGGTCTCCAGCCTCGATCCCGCCTGCCTCGGGCTGGAGATCACCGAGGGCGTGATCATCCGCCACGCCGACTCGGCGGCGAGCCGCTTCTCGCGCCTCAAGAGCATGGGGGTGCAGCTCTACCTCGACGACTTCGGCAAGGGCTATTCCTCCCTCAATTACCTGCACCGCTTCCCCATGGACCTGCTGAAGATCGACCGCTCGTTCACCTCGCGAATCGAGGAGGCGGAGGGGAATCTGGCGATCGTCAAGGCCATCGTCACGCTCGCCCACCAGCTCGGCATGCAGGTCATCGCCGAAGGCATCCAGACGGCGGAGCAGCGGAGGAAGCTGCACGCCCTCGGCTGCGAATACGGTCAGGGATTCTTCATCTCCGAGCCCGTCACGGCCGACGGCGCCGACGCATTGCTGCTCGGGCGCGGGGCGACGGCAGGCCGCCCTCCCTGATCGCGGGAATGCGCAACAAGCGGTCGCCCGTTAATCCTTGCGTTATGGAAACCGGCGACCGCGAGCCCCGCGTCTTCCTCCTCTCGCCCGCCACCCCGAGCGGCGTGCGGGCGGCGCAGCTCACCTCGTCACGCGCCCGTTTCGACGCCGCCCAGCGCTACCGGAGCCCCGAGGGAGTGACGGTCGAGGAGGCGTTCACCTTCATGAGCTCGCTCTACTTCCGGGGCAAGATCACCTACGCGCGCCACTTCGCGGCGTCCCCGCCGGAGCTGGCGCTGGGCACCGAGGACGACGGCATCCTGGTCATCGCTCCGGGGTTCGGCCTGATGCCCCCGAGCTGGCGCATCACGCCGGAGCGGATGAAGAAGCTCCGCGGCACGCCGATCGATCTGAAGAACCGCGCCTACTGCGAGCCGCTGCGCCAGCACGCCGAGCAGCTCCGCGAGCTCGCCCCCGAGGCGAGCGTCGTGCTCCTCGGCAGCGTCGCCACCGGCAAGTACGTCGACCTGCTCCTCCCCGTGTTCGGCGACCGCCTGCTCTTCCCCCGAGACTTCGCCGGCGCCGGCGACATGAAGCGCGGCGGCATGCTGCTGCGCGCGGTGCGCGAGGACCGCGAGCTGGACTACGTCACCCTCGACGCTCCGCGCCGCCGGGCGCGGGCGTGACCAGCACGCCCGCGAGCTTCGCCCACAGCGCCCGCCAGGCTTTCCAGTCGTGCCCTCCCGGGACGGCGAAAACCCGCTCGCGAGGCAGCACCTCGCCCAGTATGCCGTTCGCCCGCGCGAAGGAATCGCCCGTGCCATAGCCGAGGTAGAGGGGGATCTGGCCCTCCGATCCCCTCTCATAGCGCTTGAGCCAGGCCCAGAGACGGTGCTGGTAGTCGTCCGGCGCCAGCGTCTGCGGCGGTCTCCAGCCGCGCAGCCCGCCGGCGGCGGCCACCTCTTCGACGACCTTCTCCTCGCCGAGGAAAGGCGCCAGCAGCACGAGGCCGTCCACGTTCTCGGGATGCTGCTCGGCGTAGGCCAGCGCTCCCGTGCCGCCGACGGAGACGCCCACCAGCCAGATCCGTTCGTACTTTGGGCGCGCCGGCGCGATCACGTCCTCGTGCAGGCGGTCCACGATCATCCCTTTCAGGTAATAGCCGAGGTGGGCGTCCACGGCCACCATGTCGGCCTGCGCGCCGGCCCGCGCGGCCATCCCCGGGAAGCCGGAGCGCCCGAAGTCCTCCGGGCTGTCGTAGCGTCCGGGCAGGAGCACGACGAGCGTCCGCGGCTGACCGCTTCCCGGATAGCGGACCGTGCGCAGCGGCACCGGCGTCGGCCGCAGCCGGGCGCAGCCGAGGAAAGTCAGCAAGAGGCCGCAGAAGAGAGAGATGCGTCTCATAATGACGGCGGCGCGGGACGATCCCGCGCCGCCAATGGGAGAGAAAAGCCGAGAGAAAAGCGTACGTCGATCTCGAAGCGGGTCCGGCTCTACTTGCCGGCCTCGCTCTTGTCGGTGAGGTTGAACTCCTGCTGGTTGACCTTCTCGTCGCCGATCCAGATCTCGGCGCGGTAGTCTCCCTTCTTCCAGGAGCCCGTGTCGGCCTGGAACGTCAGGTACTGATCGCCCTGGTTCACGGTCTTTTCCTCGTCGTTGATCTTCGTCTCGCCGGGGCCGTACCAGGCCACCTTGACCTTCGAGCCGGCGGGAGCGTCCGCGACTTTCATCGTGATGTAGACGGGATCGCCAGGGGCGAAGTCGTCCCCTTGGTCGGCGGCCGCGATCATGCCGTCGGCGCCGACCTTGTGGCCGATGGTCACGTCGTCGATCATGGTCTGGGCTTCGACGGGATTGAGATCGTTCGGCGCGTTGGTACCGGCGATCTCCTGCTCCGACGTCTGCGTCGCGGTGTCGCTCTTGTCGTCGTACTCCGCATTCTCCTTCGTCTTGCAAGCGATGGCGAGCGGCAATGCGGATACCAACAACAGCGCTAGTAGCTTTGAAACTCTCATCTCGATGTCCCCCCTTGGTGTGAAATACGGCCTCGGTCTGCGCCCGAGCCGTCGTTGAGAGGTTAGGGAAAGCAAGGCTCGTACCATGTTGACCTCACCCCCTGACCCCTCTCCTAAAGGAGAGGGGAAAAGAACGGCGGCGCGGGACCGGCCCGCGCCGCCGTCGGTGGGAGAGAAAAGGATCGAGGTTCGAGCTTGGGCCTTATCTACCGGCCTGGTTCTGATCGACGATCTGCAGCTCCTGCTGGTTGACCTTCTCGTCGCCGATCCAGACCTCGGCCCGGTAATCGCCCTTCTGCCAGGAAGCGGTGTTGGCCGCCTCGAAAGTGAGGTACTTGTCGCCCTGGTTGACCGCCTTCGACTCTTCCTTGACCTTCATCTCGCCAGGGCCATACCAGACCACCTTCACCTCGGAGCCGGCGGGAGCGTCGCCCACCTTCATCGTCAGGTAGATGGGATCGCCGGGAGCGAAGTCATCTCCCTGGTCCGCGGCGGCGATCATGCCGTCGGAGCCGACCTTGTGGCCGAGGGTGACGTCGTCGACGTAGGTCTGCGCCGTGACGGGATTCAGGTCGTTCGGCTGATTGGTGCCAGGCTGTTCCTTCTCCGTCGCCTGAGCGGGGGCGCCCCCTTCGGTATATTCCGCCCGCTCGTGGGCCTTGCAGGCGCCCAGAAGCGGCAGCAAGCCTATGACCAGCAGACTCAGGAATTTGGGCGTTCTCATTTCGCCCTCCTTTCTCGATGTTGGGCTACCGAGAGCGGCCCAAATCCCGGACCGCTCGTTGTGCTGGAGAGATAGAGCAAGGGGCATACCAGAACCTTACGCCCGATTTACCCCGATCCCTTTCCTGAAACTCACCCTCGGCGGTGGCGTATAGACTCCAGGGCCGCTGCGCCCCGTTCCCGTTCAACTTTCCTTCCGGAGGTGCTCGTGAAAGGAATGCTCTTGCGGATCGCCGGCGTCCTGGGGCTGCTGGCCTCGGCAGTCCCGGCCGGCGCCGCCGTCAGCTACCAGGACTACCACCCGTTCGGCGAGGTCGAGAAGCAGCTCCAGGCGTGGAGCAAGGATCACGCGGCAGAGGTGAAGCTGCTCACCATCGGCAAGTCGTCCGGCGGGCGGTCCCTCTACGTGGTCCGCCTCGCCGCGCCCGGGGGTGCCGATCCCGATTCAAGGCCGGCGGTCTTCGTCGGCGCCAACCTCGCCGGCTATCACAACGCCGGCACCGAGGCCGCCCTCGACCTCATCCAGACGCTGCTCGCCGCGCCGGCCGGCAGCGCGGCGGCGAAGCTCCTCGGCGCCTACACCTTCTACGTGGCTCCGGCGCTCAATCCGGACGCCCACGACGCCATCTTCGCCAAGGTCCGCGCGCGACGCGGCGGCGACGCGATGAAGATCGATCACGACGTGGACGGCCTCGAGGGCGAGGATCCGCCGGACGATCTGAACGGCGACGGCGTCGTCACCCGCATGCGGATCCCCGATGCGGCCGGCGGCTGGCTGGCGGACTCGACCGATCCCCGCGTGCTGGTGAAGGCCGATTCCATGGAGCAGCGGCCGGGCGCCTACCGGGTGGTCGCCGAAGGCCGCGACGACGACGGCGACGGCGACTACAACGAGGACGGCGCCGACGGCGTCTGGCCGGACCAGAACTTCCCGCACGCCTTCCCCTACCAGACTCCCGAGGCCGGTCCCTGGTCGAGCTACGCGCCGGAAACCAAGGCGCTGATGGACTTCCTCCTCGGCCGCCGCAACGTGGCTCTCGCCGTCGTCTATGGCCCCGCCAACAATCTCCTCGCCGCGCCGCAGAGCCTCGGCGGCGGCGGCGACCTGGGGACGCAGAAGTTCAAGGTGCCGCCGCAGGCGGCCAAGTTCCTCGGCTTCGATCCCGAGAAGGAGTACACCCTCGACGAAGTCTGGGAAGTGGCGCAGAACCTGCCGTTCATCCGCCAGAACAACATCACCAAGGAGCAGACGGCGCAGTTCCTCGGCGCCGGCGCGGCCACCAAGGTGGACGCCGACGACCAGGCCTACCTCGACAAGTTCGCCGAGAGCTACAAGGAGCGCCTGAAAAAGGCCGGCCTCGCCGCCGACCGTCCCGGCGCGCAATACGGCAAGGGCGGTTTCTCGCCCTGGCTCTACTACCAGTACGGGGCCATGGCCCTCGAGCTGGACGTCTGGGGCGTGCCCAAGGCGGAGAAGAAAGAAGCCAAGGCGGACGAGGCCCTGACCATGGACAAGGTGGCCGGCATGACCAGCGAGCAGTTCATCGCCCTCGGAGAGGAGAAGATCGACGCCTTTCTCAAGGAGAACAAGGTGCCGCCCCAGTTCAACGCCAAGGCCGTGATCGGCTACATGAAAGGCGGCCAGGTCGACCCCAAGGGGATGGTGGAGCGCATGAAGCAGATGGGCGCCGGCGGAGGCGGCGCGCCCGGCGGCGGCAAGGCGAGCGAAGCCGGTACCCGCGAGCGCGAGGTGCTGGCCTGGATGGATGCCAACGCGCCGGGAGCCTTCGCCGCCTGGACGCCGGTCACCCTGCCCGACGGCACCAGGGCCGAGGTCGGCGGCCTCGATCCCTTCGCCGAGCTCAATCCGCCGATGCCGATCCTCAAGCCGGCCCTCGCGGCGCATACCGAGACGGTGCTCGATCTCGCCGGCAAGCTGCCGCGGATCGAGATCCTCTCCCTCGGCGTGACGGACCTGAGCGGCGGCGTCTACCGCGTCAAGGCGGTGGCCGGCAACCGCGGCTATCTCGCCAGCCACACCAAGCAGGCCGCGCGCGCCCAGGCTCACCTGCCCGTGCGGCTCACCCTCGAGACCGGCAAGGACGTCGAGCTGGTCACCGGCTATCCGTTCGCCGTCTCCGACCGGCTCGAAGGCACCACCGGCACCCTCACCGGCGAGTGGCTGGTGCGGGCCAGCCCCGGCGCGAAGATCGTGGTGGACGTGACCTCGGACAACGCCGGCCGCGACCGGAAGACCGCCACCGTCGGCAAGGGAGCTTGAACGCCATGAGACCGCGCAATCCGCAACTCCTTCTCGCCATTCTGGCGCTCCTCGCCGCGGCCGTGCCGTCGTTCGCGGCGCCCATCCAGCCGCAGGGCAACCCGCCGGCGACCGCCTTCAACCGCCTGCACACCTATGAGGAGATCGCCGATCTCCTCAAGGGCTACGCCGCCGCCTATCCGAAGTGGACCCGGCTGGAGAGCATCGGCAAGAGCGCCCAGGGGCGGGACCTCTGGATGATCACCCTCACCAACCCGGCCACCGGCCCCGAGCTTTCCAAGCCGGCCATGTACATCGACGGCAACACGCACGCCAACGAGGTGCAGGGCGCCGAGGCCGCGCTCTACACCGTGGACTACCTGCTCGAGAATTACGGCAAGCTGCCACGGGTCACCGAGATGCTCGACCGCTCGGTTTTCTACGTCCTCCCCATGGTCAACCCGGACGGCCGCGCGCTCTGGTTCAAGGGACCTTCCGACGCCGATTTCCCGCGCACCGTGATGGTGCCCGTCGACGACGACCGCGACGGCCAGGCGGACGAGGACGGCTTCGACGACGTGGACGGCGACGGCTACATCACCACCATGCGCAAGAAGGTGCCGCTCGGCCAGGGCACCCACAAGCTCGATCCCAAGGACCCGCGCCTGCTGGTGGCCGTCGAGCCCGGCGAGCTGGGCGACTGGCTCCAGCTCGGCAAGGAGGGCTACGACAACGACGGCGACGGCAAGGTCAACGAGGACACCGTCGGCTACGTCGATCCCAACCGCACCTGGGGCTTCTCCTGGGAGCCGGAATACGTGCAAGCCGGCGCCGGCGCCTATCCGCTGTCGATCCCGGAGACCCGCGCCATCGCGCTGTGGGCGCTCCGGCATCCCAACGTGGCGGCGGTGCAGAGCTACCACAACAACGGCCAGATGATCCTCCGCGGCCCCGGCGCCAAGGCCGATCCGCCCTACCCGCCGCAGGACCTCAAGGCCTACGACCTGATCGGCAAGGAAGGTGAGAAGCTCCTGCCGGGCTACCACTACTACATCTCGTGGAAAGATCTCTACACCGTCCACGGCGCCACCACCGATCACTTCTACAACCTGATGGGCGCCCTGGCCTTCACCAACGAGATGTACAACCCGCCGGCCGATTTCGACAAGAACGGCGAGGTCTCCGACGAAGAGCTGATGAAGTTCAACGACCTGCTCTCGCTCGGCCGCCAGTGGGTGGACTGGCATCCGTACGACCACCCGCAGTACGGTCCGATCGAGGTCGGCGGCTTCAAGCGCGACGTCAACCGCGTGCCCGAGGGCTGGGCGCTGGAGGACGAGACGCACCGCAACAACGCCTTCGTGCTCCTCAACGCCTATCACCTGCCGCGCATCTCCATCGGCGAAGCCCGGGTCGAGAAGGTTGGCAACGATCTATGGAAGGTGGAGGTGCCGGTGCTCAACGACCGCGCCATCCCGACGATGACGGCGGTGGCGGTGAACGGCAAGCTCCACCGCCAGGACGTCGCCACCGTCGCCGGCGCCAAGGTGATCTCGAGCGGTCTCGTCGACGACGCCTACCTCGACAAGATCGAGATCCAGGACCATCGCCCCGAGCGCCTCATGGTGCCCGGCGTCGACGGCGTTTCCACGCGCACTCTCTTCTTCCTGGTGCAGGGCGGCGGCGACATCACCGTCAGCTACGACAGCGTCAAGGGCGGCAAGGCGGCGAAGAAGATTGCCCTCCGCGAGACGGGGACGCAGAAGGCGGCGAAGTGATTTTCTGAACCTGGACGGGCATGCCCTTCGAAGCCTCACCCCTGTCCCCCTCTCCCTGACGGGCGAGGGGGGACGACTGCTTAAGGGTGTTGCCCAAAAGTAGGGGCGGGGCTTGTCTCCGCCCGTCTAAAGGCCACAGAGCGATTGAACGGGCTAGGGCTTCACGGCGGCACGTTCTCTCTCGAGCTGATTCCGAAAATCCCTTTCCTTCCGCTCGACGTAATCCCGATATCCCTGCGGATCGACGAAAGGATTCTCCTTCGCGCCGTTCCGCAGCTTCTCCGCCTTGCCCAGGCCGTCATAGAACGAAGCGTGCGGAGCCAGAAACACGTCGCAGGGGAGCGACCGTAGGATGCGGAACGTTTTCGCGAAATCCTCCGCCATCTCTGGATATCGCGGATTCTTCGTCACGCTGACGCCAGGAAGGATCGACGTACTGCAGACGAATACCACGTCGCGAGTCTTGCCGTTCTCCTCTGCCTTCATCGTCCAAGTCGTGCAGCCCGGAGTGTGCCCCGGCGTGAGCTGCGCCGTCAGGCTGACGCCGCCGAGAGAGACCTGATCGCCATCGTGGAGGGTGCGATCGGCTTGCACGGGCCTGAACGGAAATTGATCTCCAACCTGGGGATCGTCCTTTCCTCCCCGCGCGAGCAAGACAGCGTCCTCTTCGCTCGCCGCCAGCTTCGCGCCCGTCAGCTCCTTGAGCGTCGCGAGGCCGCCGGCGTGGTCGTAGTGGGCGTGGCTGTTGAGGAGGATCTTCACGTCCTCCAGCTTGAAGCCGATCTTCTTCATGTTCTCGCGGATGATCGGCACCGTCTCCTCGAAGCCGCCGTCGAGGAGGATGTGGCCCGCGGGAGTCGCGATGAGGAACGAGGTGACGTCGCTCGCGCCGACGTAGTAGACGTTGCCGATGATCTTGTAGGGCTCGACCGGCTGGTTCCAGGAGCGGGAGGTGGGGTCCGCCTGGGCTGTGGCGGCTGATGATCTGACAGCAACGCCTATGACCAAGGCTGCTAAGTGGGCTCGCCGCCTGAAGGTCTTGCGATCCACAGTGGAGCTACTTGCGCCCCTCCAACCAACGGAGGAACGACTGCTGACTCTCGCCCGAAGGCTTTCCCGTAAGGAGGTTCTCTACGCTGATATCCTCATCGAGATCGGGCCAATGCACCCCCTCCCCGCCTCCAATGAGCCGCCAGTTCCGCCTCTCTGAAGGCGTGCCATTCAAGAGGCGCGGGTACCATGCCAGTGGTGCCAGAATCGATCGTCCATCGCTGAGGTCCACTTCGAGAGTGTCCTCTCCGACAGCCACGCTTTGAACTTTGGGGTCTCTAACTTCAAAGGCCAAAGAACTCATTCCAACCCCTCAGAAGGATTTGTGCGTTCTCTTCGACGAGGCCATCACGCGGCAATCGTAGCACCAAACCAGTACCAGCGAGCCCGCTACATCCGCAGGTGATCCGCCCGCCAGCTCCGCACCAGCTTCTTGATCTCGTCCTGCTTACTGATCCCCTTGTCGAGGACGGTGCGGGTCAGCTCGGGCAGCTCCTCGTCGTCGGCGAAGCGCAGGGCGATGAGCTGCCCCGTTCTCAGCTCGCCGATGCGAGGCTTGAGGTCCGCCGGCAGCAGCCTCTCCAGGCGCAGCCTCTCTTCGAGCCGGATGATGCGGTCCTGCGCCCGCAGCGGGAACGTTCGCGCATACCAGCTCAGCAGCACCAGGGCGGCCGCCACCGCCAGGGCGAGAAGGCGGTCGAAGAACGGCACGCCCGGCAACCCCCGGACCAGCCGGAAGAGCTGCCAGATGACGTTGATCACCAGGATGCCGAAGGTGACGAAGTGAAACGCCGGGACGAATCTGCGATGCGTCGCGAAGGTCTGCTCGGCCATGGTTCCCTCCTCGGAGCTCTTCGACATGGTATCTCAGGCTCCTCCAGGGCGAGCGTCTCCTTAGACAAGGAAAGCGGTAGACTCCGCGCGTGGATCCGGAAGCCAAGGACCTCCAGTGTGTCGACGTGACGGCTGTGGCGGGTTCCTGGGACCGCCTCGTGCGCTCCTTCCTCGACGCCTACTTCGAGGTCCATCCCACCTTCGCGGCGGGCGTCGGCCGCCACGAGTACGACGGCCGGCTGCCGGATTGGAGCCCGGAGAGCCTGGAGGCGGAGGTCCCCCGCCTGCGGGCGGAGAGATCGCGCATCGCGGAGTTCGATGCCGCGACGCTCGACGAGCGGCGGGCCTTCGAGCGCCAGATCCTCACCGCCGTGGTGGACGCGGACCTCTTCTGGCTGGAGGCGGCGGAGTGGCACCGGCGCAATCCTCTCTTCTACGCCGGACATCTCGATCCCAATCTCTACCTCGCCCGCGAGTACGCGCCGCTGCCGCAGCGGATGCGGGCCTACACCGCATACGCGCGGGCATTGCCTCGCGCCGCGGCGCAGGTGCGGGCCAACCTGCGCACGCCGATGCCGCGCACCTACGCCGAGCTGGGAGAGATGTCCTTCGGCGGTCTCGCCGGCTACTTCGAGTCGGACGTGCCGGCGGTGTTCGCCGCCGTCGACGACGCGGACCTGCAGCGCGACTTCCGGCAGGCCAACGCCGAGGCGGCGCGAGCCGCGCGCGAGCTGGGCGCCTGGTTCCACGACCAGATCGCCGAGGGCACCCGGGAGTTTCGCCTCGGCGCCGATCTCTACTCGCGCATGCTGATGGACACCGAGCGCGTGGACGTCCCGCTGGCCGAGCTGGAGGAGGCCGGACGGCGCGATCTGGAGCGCAACCTCGCGGCGATGCGCGAGGCCTGCGCCGCCTACGCGCCGGAGCTCTCGCTCGAGGAATGCCTCGCGCGCGTGGAAGCCCGCAAGCCCGCGGGCGGTCCCGTCGAAGCGTCCCGCCGGCAGCTCGCCGGCCTGCGGCGGTTCATCGAGGAGAAGGAGCTCGTGTCCATTCCCGGCGCCGAGGAGGCGCGGGTCGAGGAGGCGCCTCCCTATCAACGCTGGAACTCGGCCTTCATCGACATCCCGGGGCCCTACGACCGGCACCTGCCGTCCATCTATTACATCGCGCCGCCGGACCCGCGCTGGACGCCGGAGGAGCAGGCGCGCTACATCCCCGGCGAAGCGGACCTGCTGTTCGTCACCGTGCACGAGGTCTGGCCCGGCCACTTCCTCCAGTTCCTGCACTCCAACCGGGCGGAGTCGGAGCTGGCGCGGCTCTTCGTGAGCTACGGTTTCGCCGAGGGCTGGGCGCATTACTCGGAGGAGCTCATGTGGGAGGCCGGCTTCGGCGACGGCGATCCGCACCTCCACATCGGCCAGCTCCAGAACGCCCTGCTGCGCAACGTGCGCTACGTCGTCGCCCTCGGCCTGCACGCCGGAGACCTGACGATCGAGGAGGCGGAGCGCATGTTCCGCGAGCTGGCGTTCCAGGACCCGGCCAATGCCCGGCAGCAGGCCTCTCGCGGCACCTTCGATCCGGCGTACCTCAACTACACGCTCGGCAAGCTGATGGTCCGCAAGCTGCGCGCCGACTGGACCGCCCCCCGCGGCGGCCGCGACGCCTGGCGGGATTTCCACGACCGATTCCTCTCCTACGGCGGCCCGCCGATCCCGTTGGTGCGCAAGGCGATGATGGGCGGCGAAGCGGGGGGGTTGCTGTAGGAGGCGTTGGACGGCGGGCACGTAGGCCCGCCGCTACGACCCTGCGAACACAGAATTCGATCGCTCAGGAGC
>JBKPTH010000043.1:0-9364 GCA_046765915.1 Acidobacteriota bacterium
GCAGGGGAGGCGGGGCATGCTCGATCTCGGCGCCGGGCTCCAGCCAGGCCTCCTCCGCGCCGGCCGGCGGGCTGGCCCGCGGCGCCTCCGCCCGCGGCGCGCCGCCGTAGGCCAGGGTGTAACGGCCGGCTTCCTCGGCGCGGAAAAGCACCGTCTGCACCGCCAGCTCGACGCCCCAGCTCGCCAGTCGCGGCGGCCCCTGGGGCGAGCCGTAGAGCTCCAGGCGGAGGAGGGAATCCGCCAACGGCTCCGGGCCGCCGGCGAGCAGATGCCGCGTCCGGGCGGCGGTCCGCTGCCAGATCCCTTCCGCCAGCAGGACCCACTCTCCCTCGCGGGGCGCGTCGAGGCGGTAGCCAATCGCCCCCTTTCCCGTCACCTCCAGGGTGAGCCGCCGCATCACCTGGCCGGCGGCCGGCAGGGCGAGGGTGCAGAAGGCGGCGCCCGGCCGGCCCGTGGCGCACTCGGCGTCGCGCGAGACGATCGACTGGCTGGGGCCGGTGACGGCCTCCACCTCGGCCGCGGCGACGTCCGGCGCCGCCGCCCCCCGCGGCCAGTGGAGGCGGAGATAGCGGTCCTCCGTCAGCGGATAGGAGATCCCCAGCCATGCGGAATCCTCGCCGGGGCCGGTCCGCACCGGCTCGCCCGCGGCGAGTGGCCGCCAGGTCGATCCGTCCGGGCTGCTCTCGATGCCGTCGGGGGAGGCGAGCGGGGGATGGACGGCGGCGAGGAAGAGGCGCTCGTGCGGCACCGGATCGGCCCCCAGGTCGAGCACCAGCTCCCAGCCGTCGTCGGCGCGCGCCGGCTTTGGCGCCGCGATGGGCCGGCGCTCGCTGCGCGTCGCCGCCGGCTCCACTCGCAGGGGCAGCTCCTCGCCCGCCGGCGAGAAGACGTGCAGGTCCGCCGCGCCGGGCGCCAGGTGCTGGACGGCGGCGAGATCGAGCGGCACCTGCACCCAGCCGGGAGCGGGCACGGCGACCTCGCGGGTGAAGTGGAAGCCCTCCACCTGGCCGGAAGCCGCGACCGGCAGGAGGCCGCAGGCGAGGGCCAGCAGGAGCGCCCGGCGTCGCATGAGCTTTTGGGGGATTCTGGGGATCGGGACGGAGTCCCCACCGCCGGGGACGAGCCAGACCGGAGAGATGGGGCCTCCAACGAGAAGCTGGAAGAAGTCTAGCACGGCCGCATGGCCGACGTACATACCCTTTTTCTTATACGGAGTAGGAGCGGTGGTCGTCCACCAGCTTCTCCACTACCGAAGGATCCGCCAGGGTGGAGATGTCGCCCAGATCCTCGTACTCGGCAGCGGCGATCTTGCGCAGAATGCGGCGCATGATCTTGCCCGAGCGCGTCTTCGGCAGCCCGGAGACCACCTGGATGCGGTCCGGCGTGGCGAAGGGGCCGATGGCGTGCCGCACCTGCTCCTTGAGCGCGCCGATCAGCTCATCGCGGTCCTGGCTCTCGTACTCCGGCGTCGGATGGACATAGGCGAAGATCCCCGTCCCCTTGATGTCATGGGGGAAGCCCACCACCGCCGCCTCGGCCACCGCGTCGTGCGCCACCAGCGCGCTCTCCACCTCAGCCGTACCCAGCCGGTGGCCGGAGACGTTGAGCACGTCGTCCACCCGGCCGGTGATCCAGTAGTAGCCGTCGACGTCGCGCCGGCAGCCGTCGCCGGTGAAGTAGAGGCCGGGGTACTGCGAGAAGTAGGTCTGGCGGAACCGCCGGTGATCGCCGTAGATCGTGCGCGCCTGTCCCGGCCAGGTGCCGCGCAGGCAGAGGTTGCCGGAGACGTCGTTGCCCTCCAGCTCCCGTCCCTGGTCGTCGACGATCACCGGCCGCACGCCGAAGAAGGGCAGCGTCGCCGAGCCCGGCTTGCAGGGCGTGGCGCCCGGCAGCGGCGTGATCAGGATGCCGCCCGTCTCCGTCTGCCACCAGGTGTCCACCACGGCGCAGCGCTTGTCGCCGACCACGTCGTGATACCAGAGCCACACCTCGGGATTGATCGGCTCGCCGACCGTACCCAGGATGCGCAGTGACTCGCGCTTGTACATCTTCACCCACTCGTCGCCGCTGCGCGCGATGGCGCGGATCGCTGTGGGGGCCGTATAGAAGATGTTGATCCCGAGGTCATCCACCATCCGCCAGTAGCGGCCGGCGTCCGGATAGGTGGGGACCGACTCGAACATTACCGTCGTCGCGGCGTTGGCGAGCGGCCCGTAGATGATGTAGCTGTGGCCGGTGATCCAGCCGACGTCGGCGGCGCAGCAGTAGATGTCGCCCGGGTGGTAGTCGAAGACCAGCCGGTGGGTGAGCGAGGCGTAGACGAGATAGCCGCCGGTGGTGTGGAGCACGCCCTTCGGCTTGCCCGTCGAGCCGGAGGTGTAGAGGATGAACAGCGGGTCCTCGGCGGCCATCCATTCCACCGGACAGGTGGAGCGCTGCTTCGCCGTCTCCTCCTCCAGCCAGAGGTCCCGGCCTTCGCGCATCGGGACCTCCTTCTCGGTGCGGCGCACCACGAAGACCCGCTCGACGATCGACAGTCCTTCGATCGCCTGATCGACCGTCGCTTTCAGCGGGATGCGCTTGCCGCCGCGCAGCCCCTCGTTGGCGGTGAGCACCACCTTGGCTCCGGCGTCGAGGATGCGGTCGCGCAGCGATTCGGCGGAGAAGCCGGCGAAGACCACCGAGTGCACGGCGCCGATGCGGGCGCAGGCGAGCATGCTGTAAGCCAGCTCCGGGATCATCGGCAGGTAGATGCAGACCCGGTCGCCTTTCCGCACGCCGTGATGGAGCAGGACGTTGGCGACGCGCGCCACGTTGTGCTTGACCTCGCGGTAGGAGATGTAGCGGTACTCCCCCGGCTCGTCGGCGGCCCAGATGATGGCCGTCTGCTCGTCGCGGTAGGGCAGGTGGCGGTCGACGCAGTTGTAGCAGGCGTTCAGACGGCCGCCGCCGAACCAGGAGAAATCCACCTCCTCCATGTCCACGTCCATGATGTTGCGCGGCGGCGCGAACCAATCGAGGGTGCCGGCCATCTCGCGCCAGAAGTCCGCCGGCTCCTCGACCGAGCGGCGGTACATCTCCTTGTACTCCGCGAGGCTCTTGATGTGGGCGTTCTCGGCGATGTGGGGCTTGACGGGAATCATGGCGCGGCGTCCTCCCTTCGGCGCGAGCAGTGACGGATTCTATACCTGGCGCTGCACTGGTTTGACCCTGCTGTTGAAGGGGGTGTAAACTGATCTTACCCTCGTCTTACCTCAGTCGAGGAGGGAGGCTCCATGGCTAAGATAGCAACCCGATCGCAAGCGACCCGCCTCTCGACAAAGGGACAGCTCATCATTCCAAAGGACGTGCGAGAGCGTCACGGCTGGACTGCGGGAGTCGAGCTGCTTGTCGAGGACCGTGGAGATTCAGTCATCCTGCGCCGAGCCGTTGATTTGCCGGAGACGACGGTAGACGATCTCGTCGGTTGTGCCGGCTACAAGGGCCCGGCCCTTAGTTTGGAGGAGATGGAAGCTGGAATCGCGCGGGGCGCGCGGGAACGCCGGTGATCGCGGTCGATACGAACGTGATCGTCCGGCTTGTAATCGCTGACGATCCAGCTCAGACCGCAACAGCCCGCGAGGTCTTCAACGCAGGTGACCTCTGGATTTGCAAGACCGTCCTGCTCGAGACCGAGTGGGTTCTCCGCTACAGCTACAAGCTGAGGCGGGACTCTGTTGGTAAGGTGCTACGCGGCCTTCTTGGTATTCGCCAGCTTCAGGTAGAAGATCGTGGCGCGGTGCTAGAAGCGTTGCGGTTGTACGACCAGGGTCTGGACTTCGCGGACGCCCTGCACCTCGAATCTAGCGGGGAGGCGGATCGCTTCGTGACGTTCGATCGCCCCCTGTGGAACCGTACGCGGGATCTGGAGGGTGGACCCGCGGTGCATCTGTTGAAAGGCTCCAGTCCTTAGGGTGCCAGCAGATCGGCCAGCGACTCTCCCGTCCCCCGCTCCTCCGGCTCCTGACCTCGCCGGAAGATCCGCGCCCCGCGGGAGCCGCCCAGGATGGCGCGGTCTCCCTCGACCCGGATCCAGGCGCCCTCGCGAATCCCGACCACCGGCGTCTCGTTCTCCTCGTGGAACTCCTTGAGGCGTTGCTCCCGCGTCTCGCCCATGTGGGTCGAGCCGGGTTCCGCGTCGAGATAATGAGGATTGATCTGGAAGGGGACGAGCCCGAGGGCTTCGAAGGAGGCGGGCTCCACGATCGGCATGTCGTTCGTCGTGCGGATCGTCGGCGCGGCGATGTTGGTGCCGGCGCTGCTGCCGATGTAGGGCATGCCGGCGAGGGCGCGTTCGCGGAGGATGGGGAGGAGGCCGGAGTCCTGCAGCGTCTTCAGCAGCCGGAAGGTATTGCCGCCGCCGGTGAAAACAGCCTCCGCCTCTTGGACGAGCCGCCGCCCCGCCTCGTCGGCCGTCAGGGTCCGGACCTCGACGCCGATCGCCTTCAGCCGGTCTTCGACCTTCGCGCCATACGCTTCTCGATCCTTCAGCGCGAAAGGGACGAAGACCAGACGCCGGACCGGCCCGAGGAAATCGTCGATCTCCGAGATCACGTGGTCCAGGTAGCCCTGGCCGTGGTTCGTCGAATTGCTGATCAGCAGCAGCCGGCGCGGCACGCGGCAATCCTATGTCAGTACGACGAATCCGGCAGCCGGAACGTCCACTCCTTCCCCTTGTCTATAGCGTCCATCTGCAGAAGCAGCATGCCGATGCCGGCGGCGCCCTGCATGTAGCCGGTCTGCGCGTAGGTGTACTCCGGACGGATGCGGTGCTCGGCGTGGATCCACTTGAGGCCGCCGCCAGGAGTGGCGGTCGCCCGCGCGAGCAGGTTGCCGGCGACGCGGCGGGCGAAGACGAGATAGGACTCGTCTCCGGTCAGCCTGGCGAAATCGGCGAAAAAGCTCGCCACGCCGGCGGAGCCGCAACACTGACCGGCGTTGTTCCAGAAGCCCGGGGTCTGGTGCTCCGGGATGCCGCTCGCCAGAATGCCCTTCGCGCCATTACGCGCCCAGTCAAGCCAGCCCGCCTTGCCGTCGATGCGGTGGAGCTGCACGAAGAGGCGCGCGGTGCCGACCGGGCCGTGGCACCAGCCGAGGTAGTAGAGATTCTTGTTATCCGGCTCGTCGTGGAAGATGAGGCAGGAATTCCCCTCCCGGTTGGCGACGGACTGCAGATAGCGTGCTCCATCGACGGCCGCGTCGAGAAACTCCTTGCGGCCGGTCTCGCGGTGGAGGGTGGCCAGGAAGTAGGCGACGCCCGCCGTGCCGTGGGAGAAGTTCGGCATCAGGCGCGCGAAGCCGGGGTCCATCCGCCACTTGCGGCCGCCGGCTTCGGGGATCCCCAACTCGATCAGGCGCAGCCCTGCCCGGACCGCCAACTCGCGGGAGGCGGGATCGTCGGTGCCGTGCGCCATGTGAAGCAGATAGAGGCCGGTACCGGCGGCGCCGGCGATGACGTCCGTGGTCTCGCCCCACTGGACTCCGGCGCCCGCGGGCTGCGCGGCGGCGTGGATCAGCTCGCGGCAGCGGAGAGCGCCCTTCCGGTAGGTATCGTTGCCGGTCTCCTGATAGAGCCGGAAAAGGGTGAAGCCGATGCCGGCGACGCCGGTGTAGAGGCCGCTCTCCGCGCGGTCGAGACGCAGCGTCTCGGGCAGGGTGGCGATCAGGGAATCCGCGCCGGCGGCGGCCTCTTCACGGTAGGCTTTATCGCCCGTCGCGCGCGCGAGCTCGAGGAGGAAGAGGACGACGCCGGCGCTGCCGGTGTACAGATTCGGGGTGGAGTCCAAGCCCTCGGGCCGCTCCGGTCCGGTCAGCCAGAGAACGCCGTCGGGTGTCTCGACGCGAGCGGTACGAATCCAGCGCGCGGCTTGGAGGGCGGCATCGAGATAGCCAGGCGCTGGTGGCGTAGAAACCTGTGGAGTCTCCTCTCCCTCCGCGCCAAGCCCCAGGGGCAGTACGGCGCCCGTGGCGAGGCCGAAGCGGAGGAGGTCGCGGCGGGTGACTTCGACGTTCAGGCGCACGGGAAGGAACTCGCGCCAGAGCTTAAATAAAAACGTACTATGCCTGTGGTGCCACCTATAGGCATAGTACACTATGCTTCCGCGTTGCTAATCAGGCGAAGGAAAACCGCCGCTCCTACAACCGCGCCACCGTCTCCTTGTAGAAGCTCTCCAGCACGTCGCGGTGCCGCGCCTCGACGACCTTGCGCTTGATGCTCATCTTGGGCGTCAGCTCGCCGGTGGCCTGCGAGAGATCGTGGTCCAGCAGGTGGAAGTCCTTGATGCTCTCGTAGGAGGCGAGCTGGGCGTTGACCGCGTCGACGCCTTCACGGATGAGCTGCTTGACCTCGGGCCGCGAGGCGAGGTCGGCGTAATCCTTGTAGTCGATGCCCTGCTCGCGCGCCCACTTGCCGACGGTGTCTTCGTTGATCGTAATGAGCGCGACGCAGAACGGCCGCCGATCCCCCAGCATGACGACCTGGGAAACGTACGGACAGCTCGCCTTGAGCATGTTCTCGATGTTCTGCGGCGCGATGTTCTTGCCGCCGGCCGTCACCAGGATGTCCTTCTTGCGGTCGGTGATGGTGAGGAAACCGTCGGCGTCGAGCTGGCCGACGTCGCCGGTATGGAGCCAGCCGTCTTGGTCGAGGGCTTCGGCCGTGGCCTCGGGCAGGTTGTAATAGCCGCGCATGACGTTGCGCCCGCGGAGGAGGACCTCGCCGTCCTCGGCGGTGTTGATCTCGACACCCTTCAGCGGCTTGCCCACGGTGCCGAACTTGTAGTGCTCGGGCCGGTTGGAAGTGGCGCCGGCGGCGTTCTCGGTCATGCCGTAGGCCTCGAGGATCAGGATGTCGCAGGCGTGGAAGAACTCGGCGATGGAGCGCGAGAGCGGCGCGCCGCCCGAGATCAGGTAGCGAAGCCGGCCGCCCAGGCGGGCCTTGAGCTTCGAGTAGACGAGCTTGTCCGCCAGCCGGTGCTTGAGCGCCAGGAGGCCGCCCGGCTGGCGGCCCTGCTGGCGGAGCTTCGAGACCTGGCCGCCCACGCCCAGCGCCCACTGGAAGATCTTGTACTTGAGCGGGCTGCCTTCCTTGGCCCCGGTCACCACGCGGTTGTAGAGCTTCTCGTAAACCCGCGGCACACCCGCCATCAAGGTCGGACGGACCACGGCGAGATTGACCGCCACGTCGTCGACGACGCCGTCGATCGCGGTGGCGACGCCGGCGCGGATGAAGGCCACTTCCAGGACCTTGGCGAAGGAGTGGGCCAGCGGCAGGAAAACGAATTGCTTGTCGTCGGACTGGAGGACGCCGATGTCGTAGATCGCGTCAGCCTCGAAGAGCCAGTTGTCGTGGGTGAGCATGACGCCTTTGGGCTTGCCGGTGGTGCCGGAGGTGTAGATGAGGGTAGCGAGATCCTCCGGTCCGGTGGCGGCCGCCGCGCTGTCGAAGCCGCCGGGGTTCGCCGCGTCCCAGAAAGCGCCCAGGCGTTCGAGCTCGCTCAGGGGAATCGTCCAGCCGTCGTCGGCCGCCGGCGCGCCGTTCATCAGGATGAGCTTGGCCACGCCGCCGAGCTGGCCGCGCGCCTCGCGGATCTTGGCTTCCTGCTCCGGGTTCTCCACGAAGCAGAAGCGGGCTCCGGAGTCGGCCAGGATGTAGGCGCTCTCCTCCGCCGTGTTCGAGGTGTAGATCGTCGAGGTCGCCCCGCCGGCCGAGAGGATGCCGAGGTCGGCGATCACCCAGTCGGGGCTGCTGGTGGCGAGGATGGCGGCGCGCTCACCCTTCTTCAACCCCAGGCTGAGCAGGCCGCAGGCCACGGCCCGCACCCGCTTCGCGGTCTCGGCCCAGGTCAGGGAGTACCACTTGCCGTCGCGGCGGCCGGACATGGCCTCGGAGTCCGGTGTGGACCGCACCCGGTCCTGGAACATCTCGACGACGGAACGAAAGGTCGGCTCGCTCATGGCCCGGCTCCCTCGAAGAAGGATCTTTTGACGGGCGGATGATAGCAGGCGCGGCGTACCGTGATGGCGGCCCTGTCCACCGCAAGGGGGAGCGCCCCAACCTCGCCTGAGGAACGTCCCCCCCTCGCAGGGGCCGGGTTCTCCCTCACGAAATGGGAGGTCCCTCATCCGCGGGGAGAAGACCCCCTCTCACGAGGAAGGCCCCAACTCAGGGTGGAAACGTCTCCCTTGAAGGGGGAGAGCTCCAATGGGCGGGGGAGCAGCCTCCCCACTTGGGGGAAGTGTCCCAACACGCGGGGGGATGACTCTCCCGAGAAGGTGGAACATTCTCCCGAGCGGGGGGAGGGCTCTCCCGGGCCGGTGGAACATTCCACCTCCTGGGGGGAGGCCTCTCCTCAATGGGGAGAATGCTTCAACTTCTCGGGGGGAGGGTTGTCCCCAACCGGTGGAACATTCTCCGGGGTGGGTGACGGGGTCTCCCGAGTGGGTGGAACATTCTCCCTATTTGGGAGAGGGGTCCACCCGAGCGGATGGAACATTCCCCTTGTGGACGGCGGTCTGCCCCGCCTTGTCCTGGACTTTACGATACAGGCCGCCGCGCCGTCCGATTCCGGGGCTCTCGAGTTTGATGATTCCATCGCGTTCAAGCTGTGAGAGGGCTCGGTAGAGCGAGGTGCGGGGCGGCTCGTAGCCCAGCGCGCGGCAGAGATCGCTCTTGTGGAACACATCTCCGACCTGCTCGAGAGCGTCTTCGAGGTCGGCCTGGACTTCCCCATCCCGCCGCCGCGCGCTCTTCGGCTCGGCGGCAGGGGCGGCGGGCTCCGGAAGAGGCGGCGCGGTCGGCTCCGGAGGCGATGGCGCGGCGAGCTCCGGAAGAGGCGGCGCGGTCAGCTCAGGTTCACTCGCCGGGACTTCCTCGGACAGCGGCTCCTCCCACAGGGCATCGAGGGCCTCCACCTTGGCCCGATACGCCGCCTGGATCATCTCGATGCCGGCCCAGAGCTCCTCGTCGAGCTGGCGACGGAGCCGCTGGTATTCGGCGCGGTTCATGCCTATAGCTTAATCGGAAATGGTTCGGGCAAGCTCGTTGGGCTGTTCGCGGGCGCCCCTCGGCTGCCGTACCTGCCGACTTATCCCGGGTGAGTAAGAAGCATCCCCATCTGTAGCCTTATCGCACCCTCGGCGCCCATTGACGCAGATTCTGGAATGTCTTACCATCGTCTAAGTACCTAGCAGCCCGTGGTGAAATCACCTTGCGCCGGAGCGTGGTCAGGCTACGCGCAAGGTCTGAATGGCAGAGAGCGGGCCGCGTTGTTCGCGAGTTGCCCAGAAACGCACCACTGAACCTTGCACAGAGCATCTCCGAGCG
>JBKPTH010000044.1:0-27912 GCA_046765915.1 Acidobacteriota bacterium
GCGCCGCTCCGGCCCCGGCCGCGCCAAGGCCGGCGCCTCCCGCCGAGGATCCGAACAAGCCGGCGTGGGAGAAAGACCCGGTCGTACCGGAGTGGAAGGACGCCTGGGACGATGCCGTGGCCTCGGCGCTCAAGGAGGAGTTCGGCGACGCCGTCGAGTCGGCGCGGACCTTCGCGGGCGATCTGACGCTGCAGATCCGCCGCGATGCCATCGCCGAGGTCTGCGCCTCGCTGAAGACGAAGCACCGCTTCACCTACCTGGTGGACGTCTGCGGCGCCGACTATCCGAAGCGCGAGCCCCGCTTCGACGTCGTCTATCACGCCTACAGCTTCGAGGCGAACCGGCGCGTGCGGTTGAGGGTGGTGACCGACGAGGCGACGCCCGTGCCCACCGTCTCCGCGGTCTGGCGCGCGGCGAACTGGTCCGAGCGCGAGGTCTACGACATGTACGGCGTGCGCTTCGCCGGGCATCCGGACATGACCCGCATCCTCCTCTGGGAGGGCTTCAACGGTTACCCGTTACGCAAGGACTTTCCGGTCGAGGGCATCGATACCGGCTCGGCGATCTATCCCGAGTACTACGAGGAATCGGCGGGCCCGGTGGCCGGCACCGGCACGGGATGGAAACCGGCCAAGCCGGCGGAGGCGGAGAAACCGCAATGACTCCGCGTTCTTGCCCGCGCGACCTCACCCCCGGCCCCTCTCCTAAAGGAGAGGGGAGAAAAACGTCTCTCTTCAAGCCCCTCTCCTTTAGGAGAGGGGTTGGGGTGAGGTCGAGTGGCCACAGCGGGTGGGAGATCGCCCCATGACCACCCCCTTCGCCCAGTCCTTCGACGACGGCCTCTCCGACTCCCTCCTCCATCGCGAGGAGGAGATGGAGCTCAACTTCGGCCCCCAGCACCCGGCGACGCACGGCGTGCTGCGCCTGAAGCTCAAGGTGGACGGCGAGCGCATCATCGGCTGCTACCCGATCATCGGCTACCTCCACCGCGGCACCGAGAAGCTCTTCGAGCTCCATCCCTTCTTCCAGAACGTCCCCCACACCGACCGCATGGACTACGTGGCGGCGGCGACGAACAACCTCGCCTACGTCGGCGCGGTGGAGAAGCTGGTGGGCCTGGTGGTGCCGCCGCGGGCGCGCTACATCCGCACCATCCTCGCCGAGCTGCAGCGCATCTCCTCGCACCTGCTGTGGCTCGCCACCCACGCCATCGACATCGGCGCCATGACGCCGTTCTTCTACTGCTTCCGCGAGCGCGAGCTGATCCTCGACCTCTTCGAGCTGTACTGCGGCGCCCGCCTGACGCTCAACTGCATGCGCCCGGGCGGCCTGCCGCACGACCTGCCGG
Source organism: Acidobacteriota bacterium (assembly GCA_046765915.1). GTDB lineage: Bacteria > Acidobacteriota > Thermoanaerobaculia > Multivoradales > UBA5704 > DATARR01. The sequence continues at coordinate 1,349 of JBKPTH010000044.1, forward strand.
TGGGTTGGGAGGAGAAGTGCCGCGCCTTCGTCGACGATTTCCCGTCGAAGGTCGACGAGTACGAGGGCCTGCTCACCGAGAACCGCATCTGGAAGAAGCGCACCGTCGGCGTCGGCGTGCTCGCCCCCGAGACCGCCATCGACTACGGCGTCACCGGGCCGATGCTGCGCGGCAGCGGCGTGCAGTGGGACCTGCGCAAGGCCCTGCCCTACGAGGCCTACGGCGAGGTCGAGTTCGAGGTGCCGATCGGCAGGAACGGCGACACCTACGACCGCTACCTGGTGCGCATGGAGGAGATGCGGCAGGCCAACCGCATCATCGCCCAGTGCCTCGAAAAGCTGCCCGAGGGGCCGATCATGGCCAAGCGCCCGCGCGTGATGAAGGCCGGCAAGGACTCCGAGGTCTATCACGGCATCGAGGGGCCGAAGGGCGAGATCGGCTTCTACATCGTCGGCGACGGCACGCCCAACCCCTACCGCTGCCACGTGCGGCCGCCGTCGTTCGTCAACCTGCAGTCGCTGCCCGAGCTCACCAAGGGACAGCTCATCGCCGACCTCGTGGCGTTGATCGGCACGACGGACATCGTCCTCGGCGAGGTGGACCGCTGATGCCCGGCTTCCTCGAGTCGATCCGCGGCGCCGTGGGGGACACCCTCTTCTACGGGGCCGTCTCCCCGGCCCTCAAGATCCTCGTCCTGCTCTTCCTGATGGTGCTGCCGCTCATCACCTACCTCGTGCTCATCGAGCGCAAGGTGCTCGGCTTCATGCAGGCGCGGGTCGGCCCCAACCGGGTCGGCCCCTGGGGTTTGCTGCAGCCGATCGCCGACGTGATGAAGCTGCTGGTCAAGGAGGACACGCTGCCGCGCCAGGCGGTGAAGTGGGCCTTCGTCCTCGGCCCCTGCCTGGTGGTGGCGCCGGCCTTCATCATCTTCTCGGTGATCCCCGTCGGTCCGCCGGCCGGCGAGCTGGGGAAACTGGCGTGGTACGTCACCGACGTCAACACCGGGCTGCTGCTCATCATCGCCCTGGCGACCATCGGCGTCTACGGCCTGATCATCGGCGGCTGGGCGTCGAACAGCAAGTTCTCTCTCATCGGCGGCCTGCGCTCGGCGGCGCAGATGATCTCCTACGAGGTGCCGCAGGGTCTCGCCCTCGTCGGCCCGCTGATGCTCGCCGGCACGCTGTCGCTGGTGGGGATCGTCCAGGCGCAGAAGACCGCCGGCTGGTGGTACATCGTGCCGCAGATCGTCGCCTTCTTCATCTACCTGGTGGCCGGCGTGGCGGAGACGAACCGCAACCCGTTCGACCTGCCGGAGGCGGAGTCGGAGCTGGTGGCGGGCTTCCATACCGAGTACAGCGGCATGCGCTTCGCCCTCTTCTTCCTCGGCGAGTACGCCAACATGATCGTCATCTCGGCGGTGGCGACGACGCTGTTCCTCGGCGGCTGGCTGCGCCCCTTCCCCAACGCCGCGGCGCTCGCTTTCCTCGACGTGGTTCCGGGACCGATCTGGTTCTTCGTCAAGATGTTCCTCTTCCTCTTCGCCTACATCTGGTTCCGCGGCACCTTCCCGCGCTACCGTTTCGACCAGCTCATGGACCTGGGCTGGAAATGGATGATCCCGCTCGCGCTGGCGAACATCTTCGTCACCGCTCTGGTGAAGCTCTGGCTCTCTGGAGACCTGCAATGAGCGCCCTCAAACGGTTCGCCGACAGGATCATGCTGCTCGACCTCTTCGCGGGCCTCGGCATCACCTTCAAGAACATGTTCAAGAAGAAGGTGACGGTGCAGTATCCCGAGGAGCGCTGGGAGCCGGCGCACCGCTTCCGCGGCATGTTCCGGCTCGACGAGGACCGCTGCATCAAGTGCACCATCTGCGCCAAGGACTGCCCGATCGACATCATCTACATCGACTGGCACCAGGAAGTGAACCCGGAGACGAACAAGAAGGAGAAGGTGCTCGACCGCTTCGACATCGACGTCCAGCGCTGCATGTTCTGCGGCCTGTGCGAGGAGGGCTGCCCCACCGAGCCGAAGTCGATCTGGCTCACCACCAAGACCTACGAGCTGGCCTCCTACGACCGCTGGAGCAACCTGTACGTGGACATGGACGAGCTGCAGGAGTGGAAGGTGCGGCCGGCGTACACCGACGAGGAGATCGCGTAACGTGGACTTCCTGACCGCTCACGGCGCGGACCTGCTCTTCTACCTCTTCGCCGTCCTGGCGCTCGCCGGGGCTCTGGGCGTGGTGACGATGCGCAACCCGATGTACGGCGCCATCTCGCTGCTGCTCACCTTTCTCGCGGTGGCGGCGCTCTTCCTGCTGCGCCACGCCGAGTTCGTCGGCGTCGTGCAGATCTTCGTCTACGGCGGCGGCATCATGGTGCTGTTCCTCTTCGTCATCATGCTGGTGAACCTGCACCGGCTGCCGGAGATCAGGCTGTTCGGCGGCACGTCGCCGTTCGCCCTCGTGCTCGCCGTGCTGCTGCTCGCCTTCTTCGGCTGGTTCTTCCTGCAGGTGAAATTCGGGCCCGCGCTGGAGCGTCCGGAGGCGTTCGTGACGGTCGGCGGACAGAACCTCGGCAACTCGCAGGCCGTGGCCATGGGCCTGTATCAGCAGCAGCTCCTGCCGTTCGAGATCGCCTCGGTGTTCCTGCTCATCGCGATGATCGGCGCCGTGGTGCTGGGGAGGAAACAATGACCTTCGCCGTCACTACCAACCATTACCTGGTGCTGAGCTTCCTGCTCTTCACCATCGGCGTCTTCGGCGTCGCCGCGCGCAAGAACATGATCACCGTCCTGATGTCGATCGAGCTGGTGCTCAACTCGGTCAATCTCAACCTGATCGCGTTCTCCTACCAGCTCTCGGATCTCACCGGCCAGATCTTCGCCATCTTCACCATCACCGTCGCCGCCGGCGAGGCGGCGGTGGGGCTGGGTATCCTGATCGCCCTCTTCCGCCTGCGCGAGACGACGACGCTCGACAAGGCCGCGGAGCTCAAGGGATAGCGATGAGACAGCTCCTCTGGCTCATCCCGGTCCTGCCGTTCCTCGGCGCCCTGCTCAACGGCTTCCTGCTACGCCACCGCATCGGCAAGCGGGCCGTCGCCTGGATCGCCTGCGGCGTGGTAGGCCTCGCGGCGGTGCTGGGCCTGCTGGTGATCGGCGACGTCTTCCTCAACGGTCCGGCTCCCGCGCATGGCGCCCGCTCGTTCGAGCAGGACGTCTACGTGTGGGTGCCCTCCGGGCCGCTCGCCACCGCCGCGGACGGCGTCAAGGACTTCACCGTCACCATGGGCTTCCTGCTCGATCCGCTATCGGCGGTGATGCTCTTCGTCGTCACCTTCGTCGGTTTCTGGATCCACGTCTACTCGGCGGGCTACATGGCCCACGAGGACGGCTTCCAGCGCTACTTTACCTACCTCAACCTGTTCATGGGCGCGATGTTGTTGCTGGTGCTCGGCAACAACTATCTTGTGATGTTCGTCGGCTGGGAGGGCGTGGGGCTCTGCTCCTACCTGCTGATCGGCTTCTATTACAAGGAAGAGTTCCCGTCGTTCGCCGGCCGCAAGGCGTTCATCACCAACCGGGTGGGCGACTTCGGTTTCGTCCTCGGCCTCTTTGCGCTGGTGGCGACCTTCGGCACGCTCAAGTACAGCGAGCTCTTCCCGCGCATCGCGGCGAACCCGTCGCTGCTCACCGGCCCGGGCCACCTCGGCCTCACCCTCGCCGGCTTCATCGCCCTGACGCTGTTCATCGGCGCCATGGGCAAGAGCGCGCAGATCCCGCTCTACGTCTGGCTGCCGGACGCCATGGCGGGTCCGACGCCGGTCTCGGCGCTCATCCACGCCGCCACCATGGTCACCGCCGGCGTCTACATGGTGGTGCGCTCGAACGTCATCTATCAGCTCGCGCCGAACATCGGGATGTTCGTGGCGGTCATCGGCGCGCTGACGGCGATCTTCGCCGCCACCATCGGCCTGGCGCAGAACGACATCAAGAAGGTGCTCGCCTACTCGACCGTGTCGCAGCTCGGCTACATGTTCCTCGCCGCCGGGCTGGGGGCCTATACGACGGCGATCTTCCACCTGATGACGCACGCCTTCTTCAAGGCCCTCCTCTTCCTCGGCTCCGGCTCGGTGATCCACGCCATGGGCGGCGAGCAGGACATGCGGAAGATGGGCGGCTTGAAGAAATACATGCCGGCGACCTACAAGACGTTCGTCATCGGCTCGATGGCCATCGCCGGCGTGCCCGGCCTCGCCGGCTTCTTCAGCAAGGACGAGATCCTCCACGCCGCGGCGGCCGGCGGCCATTGGACGCTGTACACGATCGGCCTGGTCACGGCGCTGCTGACCGCCTTCTACATGTTCCGCGCCGTCAATCTGACGTTTCACGGTACGTTCCGCGGCACGCACGAGCAGGAGCATCACCTGCACGAGTCGCCGCCTTCGATGACGGTGCCGCTCTGGGTGCTGGCCGTCGGTGCCGTGGTCTCCGGCTTCGTCGGCCTGCCGGTGGAGAAGTGGAACTACTTCCGCCGCTTCCTCCACCCGGTGGTCTACGCCGTCGCCGGCCGCACGACCGAAGAGCGCGCGCCGTCCCTGATCTTCAACGTCATCCTGATCGCCGTCGCGGTCGCCATCGCGCTCGCGGGCATCGGGCTCGCCTTCCGGCTCTACGGCGGCGCGCGGGGACTCGCGGCCGACGAGGCGTGGGAGCGCCGGACGCCGGCCGTCCGCCTCCTCCTCGCCAACAAGTACTACGTCGACGAGCTGTACGACGCCACAGTGGTGCGCGGCACCTGGGGCCTGGCGCGCTCGCTCTTCCGCTTCGACGCCGGCTTCATCGATGGCGTGCTGGTGCACGGCGCGCGCAACCTGACTCTGCTCTCTTCGATGATTTCGGGCTTCTTCGACAAGTACGTCGTGGACGGTCTGGTCAACCTGACGGCCGCCGTCCTCGATCTGTTCTCGCGGCTGTTCCGCCGCCTGCAGAGCGGGTACGTGGGGAGCTACGCCCTGGTGCTCGCGGTGGGCATGTTCGCTCTGGTCGCCGTCTACATGCTGCTCAACCGGGGCTGACGCCGGCGCGCGAGACCGCCTCTGGGAGGAACCATGTTCGATTGGGTGCACAACGTTCCAATCCTGTCGATCGTCTGCTACGTGCCTCTCGCCGGCGCGCTCGTCATCATGTTCGCGATGAAGAGCGGCCAGGAGGCGGCGATCCGCAAGCTCGCCACCGGCGTCGCCTTCGTGGACTTCCTGATCTCGCTGCCATTGTGGTTCGCTTTCAATCCGAACGCGACCGGAGACGCGATCTTCCAGTTCCGCGAGAGCCACTCCTGGATCGAGTCGATCGGCGTGCGCTACGAGTTCGGCATCGACGGCATCGCCCTGCTGCTGGTGCTGCTGACGACGCTGCTCGGCTTCATCTCGTTCCTCTCCTCGTGGAGCGCCATCCACACCCGCGAGAAGGAGTACTACGTCTTCCTGCTCCTCCTGCAGACCGGCATGCTCGGCGTCTTTATGGCCATGGACTTCTTCCTCTTCTACGTCTTCTGGGAGGTCATGCTGGTGCCGATGTACTTCCTCATCGGCATCTGGGGCGGGCCGCGCAAGCTCTACGCGGCGATCAAGTTCTTCCTCTACACCCTTGTCGGCTCGGTGCTCATGCTGCTCGGCATCCTGGCGCTCTACTTCTACAACTCCGGCGGTCTCTTCGGCTGGAAGGGCCTGGGCAACCCGCCGAGCTTCTTCATCCCGCAGTTCCATGAGATCGGCGCCTCGATTCCGCCGGACCTGCAGTTCTGGATCTTCCTCGCCTTCTTCGTCGGCTTCGCCATCAAGGTGCCGATGTTTCCGTTCCACACCTGGCTGCCGGACGCTCACGTCGAGGCGCCGACGGCGGGCTCGGTGATCCTGGCCGGCGTGCTGCTGAAGATGGGGACCTACGGCTTCGTGCGCTTCTCGCTGCCCATCCTGCCCGCCGCCACGGTGCGCGCGCTGCCGTGGGTGGCGGCGCTGTCCCTCATCGGCATCCTCTACGGCGCGCTGGTGGCGATGGCGCAGAAGGACATCAAGAAGCTGGTGGCCTACTCCTCCGTCTCCCACCTCGGCTTCGTGATGCTCGGCCTCTTCGCCTTGAATGGGCCGGGCGTCAACGGCGGCGTGCTGCAGATGATCAACCACGGCCTCTCGACCGGCGCGCTCTTCCTCCTCGTCGGCGTCATCTACGAGCGGCGGCACACGCGCATGATCTCCGAGTACGGCGGCCTCTCCTCGGAGATGCCGCTCTACGCCACCATCTTTCTCATCATCACCCTGTCGTCGATCGGCCTGCCGACGCTCAACGGCTTCGTCGGCGAGTTCACCATCCTCGTCGGCGCCTTCAATCGCGTCTGGTGGTGGGGCCTGCTGGCGGCGATCGGCATCGTGCTCGGCGCCGCCTACATGCTGTGGCTCTACCAGCGCGTCTTCTTCGGGCCGCTCACCAATCCGGAGAACAAGGGCCTGCCGGACCTCAACCGTCGCGAGATCCTCTACCTCGCGCCGCTCGTCGTGCTCTGCTTCTGGATCGGCCTCTACCCGCGGCCGTTCTTCCGCGTGATGGAGAAGTCGGTCAACTACGTGGTGGCGAAGGTGGACCGCGGCGAGGCTACCGCCGTGGCCGCGGCGCCCGCTCCGGCGCCGGTGCAGGCCGCGGCGGCGGGGGAATAGAATGGTGCCGGGCGCCCAAGAGTACCAACTGCTGGCCCCCGAGATCCTGCTCGCCGCGGCCGGCCTGCTGCTGCTCCTCGGCGGCGCCATCGGCCGCGGCATGGGCAACCGCGAGTCGGCGCTGGTCTCCTTCGTCAGCCTGGCGCTGACGGCCGGCCTCGTGCTGCGGGTGCAGTCCGTCGTCCCCGGCCGTTTGACGATCCTCGGCGGCAGTTTCGTGCTCGACGGCTTCGCCTTCTTCTGGAAGCTGCTGGCGCTGCTCGCCACGGCGATCGTCGTGCTGCTCTCGATCCGCTTCCTCGAGGAGGGAAAATACCGCGCTTCCGACTATTACGCCCTGCTGCTGCTCGCCACCTCGGGAATCCTGTTCATGGCCAGCGGCTACACGCTGCTCACCATCTGGATCTCGCTCGAGACGATGGCGCTCGCGAGCTACGTCCTCGCCGGCTACTTCAAGCGCGAGGTGCGCTCCAACGAGGCGGCGCTGAAGTACTTCATCCTCGGCGCGCTCTCCTCCGGCATCCTGCTCTACGGCATCTCGCTGCTCTACGGCGCCACCGGCACCGTGCAGCTCGCCGCGCTCTCGGAAGGGCTGCGCGGCGCGCAGGGGAATCCCCTCGTGCCGCTCGGCTGGCTGATGCTGGCCGCCGGGCTCTTCTTCAAGGTCGCGGCCGTGCCATTCCACATCTGGACGCCGGACGTCTACGTAGGTGCGCCGACGCCGGTCACGGCCTGGCTCGCCGTGGCCTCCAAGGCGGCGTCGTTCGCCATCCTGCTGCGCATCTTCTACGAGGGTCTGGGGAGCGTAAAGGTGGAGTGGCAGACGGTGGTGGCCGTGATCGCGGCGGCGACGATGATCTGGGGCAACCTCGCGGCGCTGACGCAGGAGAACGTCAAGCGCATGCTCGCCTACAGCTCGATCGCCCACGCCGGCTACGTGCTGATCGGCGTGCTGGCGGTGTCGCAGGTCGGCCTGTGGTCCGTCCTCTTCTACCTTTTCGCCTACAGCTTCATCACCCTGGGAGCGTTCGGCACGGTGATCCTGCTCGAGCGCCGGGAGTACGCCGGCGAGACTGCCGCCGACTACGCCGGCCTCGCCCGGCGCTCGCCGTTCCTGGCCGGGATGATGCTGCTCTTCATGCTCGCGCTGACCGGCATCCCGCCCACCGGCGGCTTCGTCGGCAAGTTCTATCTCTTCGCCGCGGCGGTACAGGCGGGCTGGGGTTGGGTGGCGGTCGTCGGCGTGCTCACCAGCGCCATCTCGCTCTACTACTACTTCCGCATCGTCCTCAACATGTACCTGCGCGACTCGGACCAGACCACGCCCGTGCCCCTGCACGCCCCGGCGATCGTCGGCGCCATCGCCTTCTGCGCCATCGCGACGCTGGCGCTGGGCGTCTACCCGGGGCCGTTCATCGAGTTCGCCAAGCGGAGTCTGTTGCCGCTGCCGTAAGAGAGACGCTTCTCAGGCGGTCCTAAGTTCCCTGGCCCGTAATTACAGTGTCATCGTTTCGGGGTCCCGCTCCCGCGGAGAATGGACGCGGCCTTTTTGCCCCGAAGGGGCACAGGAATAAAGCCTGGCACTTCAGTGCCAGGAAGGCGCCACCCCCTCGACCCCAAAGCCCTGAAAGGGCGAAGGCAGGAGACAGGATCTGGGAGGCTACCTACGCCCCTTCAGGGCTTTTGAATTGGGTGGACTCCCTGACCTGGCACTGAAGTGCCAGGCTTTATGCCTGTGCCCCTTCGGGGCGGGCCTTGACACCCAATTAAGCTATAGATTAACTTGGTCCTCCCAGAGGGGGCGTATGAGCGCGAAACCGCATCAAATGGGAAAGGGGTCGGCGGACGACTGGCCGTCGCTCGCGCTCTTGGAGTTTACCGTGGCGCTTGCTCGGACGATGAAGGCCAACGGTATGAAGCAAAGCGACTTGGCCAAGATTCTTGGCGTGAGTCCTCCCTACATCTCCAGCGTCATGTCCGGGAACGAGAACCTCACGGCGGAGCAAATGTCACGGCTCGCTGAAGCCGTCGGTGGCTCTCTGCATATCACCATAGCGAAGAAGGGTGTCCGCGTTCGGTGGGTGGAAGACGCTTTGGAGTCGGTGATCCCGATCACGAGAGGATCAAGCTCGTCCACCAGGCCCAACACCGAAAAGATGCGGAAGGGATCACGCCGTCATTGAGGTGCCGAACGCTTCGCGGTTCGTTCATCCCGGAGCCCCGCGAGCCCATCCACCCAATCCTGTAGGAGCTCGAGCCTCTCGAGCGGCGTCAAGCTGAGGGTCCAGTGGATCAGAGTGAGGTCGACTCCATCGGGAGACTCGATCGCAAGCGGGTCCGGTTCAGAGGCGCTGGGGCGTTGGCTCAGGTAGCTGGCCATGGCGGCCACCATTATAACAGCGCACCTGGCGCTGGTAGCCTGCGACGATCGTCTGGGGAGGCATCACCGTGCCGAGGGATTATTTTATAGGCTCAGCAACGCTGCGCTTTTGCGCGACTGAACCTATAGCGAAAGTCCTAGGCTGTTCGTTCCAATCTCCAATACGCCTCCTCGAAAGCGGAACAGAGCTGGGTCATCGCATATCGCAGTTGGCGCAAATCTACCCAATATTCCACATAATTTAGGTGCTGACTGCCATTCTCATACCTAAATGTAGATCCGCTCTCATCCATTTGGTTGAACTCTTCTATCCAAGACCGAAACACCTGCCCGATCTTCAGGCCCTGTCTTTCTTCGACCCCGCGCATACATTTCTCTAGGTTGTGATTCCATCCAGATTTATCCTCAGGTCTGCGATCGGGTCCAAGCGCCTTCAAATACAGCTCCAGAGTATGGCGACATAGGTATAAGATAGGATAGTCGTACTGATAAGCCTCGCTGCTGTGCAGTGCGGCAGCTATCATCTCTTCAACAGCTAGCCTGTAGCAGCGCGCAACCCCGAAAGGATCGACACCTTTTGGACCTGGACCCATAAAAAGAAAACCGTGAGTCCAGGTTTCATCTAGGCCATCTGGCGGCTCTTGGAAAATTTTCGAATGCAGATATTGAACCTCCTCAAAAATGAACTCGCGATGCGCCTCACTATTCAATCCACACATTATGTTCTCCAGGTCAGGCTCCTCCTCCCAGTGGTAGTAGATATATGCGAGAATCGGGAGATCTTCATCGCGAAACCGGCGTACGGCCCCTTTTGGAGGATTAGCTTCAGGACCCAAGAATTCCTTGAAGTGATATGCCCAAGTCTTCACCTGATTGCGATCGACTGAAAAAATCCTTGCCACCTCTGAAGCCGTTCTCAACATTTCACCCGCCAGCGCGTCGAGAGATTCGACACACACCGCTCTCGGACTCAGAGCGCATGTTTAGATGGTTAAACATAACTGATCAGCGAATCCGGTCAAGTCGGGCGAAGAGCTCCTCGGCAGAGATAGTCTCGCCACGTTCCGCCTCGGCGATGGCTTCAAGTAGCTCTGCCTCTTCTTTCGGAGACAGGTGGACTTCTTCCTCGGGTTCCCGTGTGAGGACCATCACTGTCTCACCCTCGGGGAGCTCCAGGCCCTCAACGACGACCTTGCCGTCAACGACGATTCCAGTGGCGACTTGCATGTCTATATGGTACTCCTTCTCTCGGGAAGGAGACTCTCGATGCCGACCTTTCTGGAAATGGATACCCTCGTTGCCCGCCTGGAAAAGCTGGAGCGGCAGAACCGACGCTGGCGGCGTGGCGCGGCGGCGGTCCTGCTCGCCGCCGGCTCGCTCGTCCTGATGGCGCAGGCCAAGGGGGGCAGCTCACCCAAGGTCGTACAGGCGGTAGCCTTCGAGCTGGTCGACAAGACGGGCAAGGTCATCGCCACCCTGGACGGCCGGGACGCGCCGTCGAAGGTGAAGCTCAACGTCACCGATGGCGCGGGTAACGACCGTTTCAATCTCATCGTAACCGGCGACGGCGGCTTGATGCGGCTGGCGGGTTCCGCCGAGCGCACGGCTTCGCTACTGGTGGGCTCCAACGGCCCGGCGCTGTTGCTGGAGGAACCCGGGCGCAAGGCGCAGGTGACGCTCGCCATCGGCCAGAAAGGAGCGGTGCTCAGCCTCACCGACCAGGACCAGCTCGGCGCGGCCATGGTCACCGGTCCCCAGGCCCGCGCGGTGGCGGTCTACGACGCCAACGGCAAGCCCGTCTGGAGCATGCCGCAGCAGTAGAAATGGAAAGAAAGGACGCCAAGGACCACAGGGACAGCAAGGACACCTACCTCAGGATCGCACTGGCCGCCGGCTGTCCTTGATGTCGTTGCTGTCCCTTGAGTCCTCTACTTGAACTTTTCGCTGGCCGCCATCCGATCGAAGAAGAGAACACCGTCGAACACCCGTCCCCACCGGCTCTTCATCTCCATGTACCCCATCGGGCGGGCGATCAGGGGTTCGCGGAGCCAGCCAGGAAGGCGGCGAGCCCCGCTGAGATCGAGGAAGGCTTGCGGCAGGCCGGTGCGGTGGAAGAGATCCTCCAGGGAGCCGGCGCTCGGCTGCTGGAGCTCGGTAGGCTTCTGGAACGCCGTGCCGAAGCTGCCCTGATAGGCGAGGACCGCGACGGTGTACAGCTCCTTCCCCAACTCGTCCCGGGCTACGGCGCCCATCGGTCGGAAGGTGCGGTAGAGCCGCTTGTGGACCGGCGATGGCACGTCGATTTCATCCACCCCGCGGGCGGCGTGGAAGCTGGCCGCCCAGACCACGATCTTGCGGCCGGCGAAGCGGTTCCGGGCCAGCCACGCCAGATGCTCTCCCATGACGCGGTCCCGGACGGCGAAATTCTCCGGATCCTCCAGCAGCGGCCGCTTCCAGTCGGTGGCCCACGACGACACGGCGAGCTGCCGGGTGCCCTCCACGAAGCGCAGCCAGAAGCCGCGCTCCGGGACGTCGCCCCCGGTCCCGCGCAGGCGCCGGGCCAGCTCGTCGAAGGCTTTGAGCAGCTCGGCGCGGGCCGCCGCCGACGGCAGCTCTCCGTTCTCGTAGCTGCCCCCGACGAGGTTCGCCAGAGGCTCTGAAACCCGGGCGGAAAACTCGTCGCCCGGCAGTCCCGCGGCCTCGGCCACCTTCACCAGGTCGCCGAGCAGGAAGCGGTGGGACATCTCGCCGGTGAACTGCGGGTCGATGCCGGCAAGCTCCAGCGGGCGCTGCGAGCGGGCCGCCGAGGCGAAATAGGCGATGAGGGGCTGCACCTGGACGCTGCGCGTCCAGATGGCGAAGACGGATTGCCGGAACGCCGCCGCCGGATCGTCTCCGCCCTTGATCCGCTGCCAGGCCTTCGCGCAATCGTAGAAGCCGCTCTCGAAGGCGAGCACGTCGAAGCCCAGCTCCCGGTGCAGGAAGCGGATGAGGCGGGTTTTGGCGAGGAAAGCGGTGCCGTCGCCGTGGCTCGCCTCGCCCAGGATGACGACCCGCTTATTGGCGAGGATGGAGCGGAGCGGCGCGAGGTCCGAGAAGTCCTCGTCGCCGGGCTCGATCGAGCGCAGCGCGATGGCCTCGTCCCGCAACTGGGCCACCCGCCGGTCCTCCGCATGCGTATCGGCGGCGATGGATGCCGCGGCCGAAACCAGAGCCAGGCCACCGGCGAGGAGACAGGGCAGGAGGGCGGCGCGGACCATGCGTCGATCATAGTCCGTGCTGCGGAATCGAGGAGCCCGACCTCCGCCGCCCCCTGCGCGACCTCCTCAGCGCCTGGCAGGACCTTGAAATCTGTCAGCAGACCTCCGGCGCGCCTCGCGTGCTAAGCGGGGCACGGGCCGTGCTCTGCTCAGCACGGCTCAGGACCCGCGGGTCACGGCTCAGGCCCCGCGGGCGGCGCACGTGCCCGGCTCAGCACGCCGCGGGACCCACGGGTCCGCAAGCGTGACCTCCTTAGCACGCCACAGATTTTCCGGGTCCTGTAACGTGCTGAGCGGAGCACGCTCCGGGACCCATGGGGCACGTCCCAGGCTCGCAGGTCCCGCGACGTGCTAAGCCGAGCTGATGACGTGCTGAGCGGAGCACGTAGCAGGACCTCGAGGTCCCGCGCTCCGTACCGCCCGGCGCGCCGCGGGTCAGACCGCCGTATTCCTGGCACCTTCACGTGCCGAATCGACACCCGCCGGCGGCCGTCTGTTTCGCCGTCCGTCTGACCAGAGGACGGCTCGTCTGGGGCTCCAGACCCTCCGAGGGCGTCATCCTCCGAGGACAGACTGTTACCGTTTTCATCCAGTATAATAGGGCCGCAGCCCGCCGTTTTCGCCCTCAACCCGTTGGCATCATCTGTGCGTATTCCGGCCGTGGGGAGAGGTATCCGCTGAAGGGGGTAAGCATGGCAAAACCCAGCGTCGACCACCAGAAAGGGTGGAACTTCGAAGCGGCAGCGATGCCCTTCGTGGACGCGCTGTACAACACGGCCTACCGGATGACTCGCAATGCCGAGGACGCCGAGGACCTCGTGCAGGAGACGTATCTCAAGGCCTACCGCTACTACGACAAATTCGAGGAAGGGACCAACTTCAAGGCGTGGTTGTTCAAGATCATGAAGAACACCTTCATCAACAACTACCGCAAGAAGCAGCAGGCCCCGACCCTGAGCGATTTCGCCGAGATCGAGGAGTCCTTCGAGAACCAGGTCAGCGAGGATCCCGCCCGCCAGGCCCGGAACCCGGAGGAGGAGCTGCTGGAGAACGTGCTCGACGAGGACGTGCAGCAGGCGCTGGACAAGCTGCCTCCCGATTACCGCATGGTGGTTCTCCTCGCGGACCTGGAAGGGTTCTCCTACAAGGAGATCGCCGAGATCCTGGAGGTCCCGGTCGGCACGGTGATGAGCCGTCTCTATCGCGGCCGCCGGCTGCTCGAGGCCGCGATGCTGGAGTTCGCCCGCGAGCACGGCTACCTGCGCGAAGGCGAGCCCGCCAAGATGCGCAGCCGCAAGTGACCGGCGTCCAAACCCGGAAATATCCCAACCGACAGGCGAGTTGAACAGAGGGGGTTACGCACGACGGCCCGTCGCATACAGTGTTGTAGCCTGGGATCTCCGGAGGAAGGACGATGGACTGCAAAGAGGTCAGCGCGGCACTGTTCCTGTTTTTCGACGGCGAGATGGAGGAGGACATGCTGGCGCCTTTCCGGGATCACGTCGGAGGCTGCGGCGACTGTACGAAGAAGGTCGACTACACCCGCAAGCTGCTGCTGATCGTGCGCGAGAGGAGCTGCCGCTGCTGCGCGCCGCAAAGACTGCGACACCGCATCCTCACCAGTCTGCCCCACCGCCGTCCCGACGCTCCCGGCCTGTATTGACCCCTCAGGGGAGCACCCCCATGACATCCTCTTCCCCAGACGCGGACCCTTCGATCCTGCACAGGCTGCTGGCGGTGACGGTTCTCGTCATCCTGGTGACGGCGTTCGTCGGTAGCCCGAAGACCGCCGAGGCGCAGCCGGTCAGCCTGACCTGCATGGGCGGCGAACGGCTGAGCGACGCGGACCTGGCCCGCGGCACGACCATCGTCGTGGTGTGGGCTTCCTGGTCGCCGCGCTCGCGCGGCATCGTCGAGCGCGTCAATCCGCTGGCGAGCCGCTGGAACGGCCGCGCGCGGGTGCTGACGGTGAATTTCCAGGAGAACGCCCAGGCGGTGCAGGGCTTCCTCGGCGGCCGCAGCTTCGGCGCTCCCGTCTGTCTGGACGCCGACGGCGCCTTCTCGAAGAAGTACAACATCGCCACTCTCCCCGGCCTGCTCGTCGTCAAGGACGGCCAGGTCGCCTATCGCGGCAAGCTGCCCGACGACGCCGACCAGGTGATCGCGGATCTTCTGCGGTAGGGGTTGCCTTTTTCCGCGCCTCCCCTGTACTATCCCTTCCGCGCCGTATCGCACATCGAGGTTTTGCCTCTTATTCCCCGCGAGGGAGGTCTGCTGGGATGCAGTGGAAAAGGGTACATCTCGGCCCGAACGTCCTGCGTTGGCTGCTGCCGCTGGGTCTCGGGCTCCTCGCCGCGGGACTCTTCCTGACGACGCGAGACCTCCAAGCCTACAGCCGCTCCCCCTTCCCGCTGCCTCCGACCTCCCGCTTCAACGCCCGCATCACCCTCCCGGACGCAACCAGCCGCTGGATCGATCACGCCCGGGTGCCGGTCGAGTTCAAGCTCCTGCGCGGCGAGACGGCGGCCGACGTGTTCGCCAAGCTCGGCCTCGCGGGCGTCGAGCTCAATGAGGCCACCGGCGTGCTGGCGGACGCGGTGAACGTGCGCAGCCTCAAGGCCGGCAACCGCTACTCGGCCTTCTTCAATCCCGACTCGACCCTGGCATCCTTCCAGATGACGCTCGCCGGCAGCGGCCGCGTGCAGATGGTGCGCCGCGGCGAGCGTTGGGAGAGCGACTGGCAGCCGTTCGAGCGCCGGGTGGAGACCCGCTCGGTCCGCGGCACGCTCGCGGGCTCGATGGAGGAGTCGATCCGCAACGCGGGCGGTCCGGCGGCCCTCGCCTACCGATTGGCGGACGTCTTCCAGTGGGACCTCGACTTCGCCAAGGACCTGCGGGCGGGCGACCGCTTCGAGGTGCTCTACCAGGAGATCCAGCTCGACGGCCAGTTCCATGAGGTCGGCACCATCTTCGCCGCCGTCTACGACAACCACGGCCGGCTGCACGAGGCCTACCGCTACGGCGACGCCGGGATCTACTACGACGGCGAAGGCCGGCCGATGCGCAAGATGTTCCTGCGCTCGCCGCTGCGCTACTCGCACATCACCTCCATGTTCACCCATCGCCGGTTCCATCCGGTGCTCCATGAGTACCGGCCCCATTGGGGCGTGGACTACGGCGCGCCGGTGGGCACGCCGGTGCAGGTGACGGCGAACGGCGCGGTGACCTTCGCCGGCTGGGACCGCGGCGGCGGCAAGGTCGTCAAGGTGCAGCACCCCGGCGGTTACGTCACCGCCTATCTCCATCTCTCCCGCTTCGCGTCCGGCATCCGTCCGGGGGCCCGGGTGCGGCAGGGCGACATCATCGCCTACACCGGCGCCACCGGCCTCGCCAGCGGTCCGCATCTCGACTACCGGGTGAAGTATCGCGACCGGTGGATCGATCCGCTGTCGCTGAAGAGCGTCCGCGACGAGCCCATTCCCGCTTCCAGGATGGCGGCCTTCCATTCCTGGCGGGACGAGCTGCGGGGCGGGCTGCGGAACGGCGCCGTGTCGCCGGACCTCCGCGTGCCGGGCCTGCCGCCGCAGACGCAGCTCGCCAAGGGCGGCGCCGCGGTGCCGGCCAGGCGCGAGACCCTCGCCCGCTGACGTTGTAGCTCCGGATGGTCACCGCGAAGGCTTGGTGCCGGGTCGATCTGGCCGGCGGCACCCTCGACATCTGGCCGCTCGGGCTCTTCCACCCGCAGGCGCGCACCGTCAACGTCGCCGTGGACCTGGCGGCGACGGTCCGGCTCCGCCCGCTGCCGCGGGGCTATCGCGTGCGCCAGGGCGACGCGCTCGCCGAGACCGCCTCGGCGGCCGAGCTGGCGCGGGACGCCGAGGCGGCGCTCATCGGCGTCATCGCCGCGGCTCTCGAGCTGCCGCCCTTCGAAGCGGTCCTCGCCAGCGAGTCGCCGCGCGGCGGCGGTCTCGGCGCCAGCTCGGCCATGGCCGTGGCCTTCATCGCGGCGGCGGAGGAGGCCTTCGACCGGCCGCGCTCGCAGCCGCGCCAGCGGGCCGGCATGGCCCGCGACCTCGAGGCCCGGCTCATGGGGCTGCCCACGGGAATGCAGGACCATTATCCCGCTCTCCTCGGCGGCGCGCTCGAGATCCGGCCGCTGCCGGGAGGCGAGCAGGTGCGGCCGCTGGCCGTGGACCTGCCGGCGCTCGCCGCCAGCCTGCTCGTGGTCTACTCGGGACAGAGCCACTTCTCGGCGGGCAAGAACTGGCAGATCGTGCGCCGGCGCCTGGAGGCGGACCCCGAGGTCACGGAGCTGCTCGAAGGCATCGCCGGCACCGCGGCCGAGCTGGCGCCGGCCCTGGAGGCCGGCGAGCTGCCGCGCGTCGGCGAGCTGATGAGCCGCGAATGGAGCTACCGGCGGCGCCTGGCGGCGGGGATCTCGACGCCGGTGCTGGAAAGCCTGCTGCGGGCCGCCGTCGAGGAGGGGGCCTGGGGTGGCAAGGCTTGCGGCGCGGGCGGCGGCGGCTGTCTGGCCGTGCTCTGTCCCGCCGAGCGCCGGGAAGCGGTCGCCGCGGCGCTGGCGGGCGCCGGCGGGCAGGTGCTGGCGGCGGCCCCTACGGCGCGGTCCCTGGAGATCTCGTAGCGGCGGCCCTACGTGGCCGCCGTCCGTTGGTGCGCGCAACGAAAAACGGCGGGCGCGTAGGCCCGCCGCTACGACCCTCCGGCGTTCAGCGAGAGCGGCTCAGCGGTTCTGCACGCGCTGGTCGAGCACGTCGTACGCCTGGTTGAGATCGAAGCTGTCGCTCAGCTTGAGCTCGCGCACGTCGCTCCAGCCGTTGCCCTGGCTGTCGCGATAGAAGACGCGGTCCTTGCCGGCCCAGGAAACCAGCGCGTTCGCTCCCGTCTCGGAGACGAAGACCCGGACGGCGCCGGGCCCGATGGCCGGCGCGGGACGGCTGGAGGCCGTGCGCACCTGCAGCAGGTGAGCGGGGGGAAGATCCTCGCCGCCTTCCGCCGGCTTCTCCAGAATCTGGATGAGCTGCGCCGGAACGCTCTTCAGGACCTGCCCGGAGGAGAACTTCGCTCCGAGATCGATGATGTAGGCGCGCGCGTCGTCCGCGATCGGCTTGAGCTCGTTGACCGGGCCCGGCGGGGAGCCCTGGTCGAGGATGTGAGCGTACAGGAGCTCGGCGATGGAGCGGGCTACTTCGGGCTGAAAATCCCCCGCGCGGCTCACGAAGTAGTCCCGCGCCTTGGCCGCCACCGTCGCCAGGTCCGGCTTCTGGGCCCCCAGGTCGATGATGTAGGCGCGGGCCTTGTCCGCCATCCGGCGGATCTGCCCCGGCAGGACGTCGACCTCGAGCGCGATCAGACGTCCGGTGACCGCCGACGTGAAGGACACGATGACCGTCTTGTTGTCGTCTCCGGCCTGGACCATCGGCGAGCGCACGAGCTCGGCAGCGACCGCGCCGGCGGGTTGATCGTTGCTCCGGTCGAAGCTGTTGAGCCGGAAGATCGGATTGACGCCGATGAAGGTGCCCTCGTCGATGATGACCGGCGTGTAGAAGGCCTCGTTCGAGATACCGTCCGCGCTCTCCTGGCTCCAGGTCAGGTGCAGGACCCGGCGGTGCTTGACCACGGGCTTGCCCTCGGCATCCTTCTCCTTGTAGGAGTCGTGCGTGCTGGCGATCTGCAGCGTGGCGGCGAGCTGGGGGGAGGACTTCGTCGAGTTCGAAACCTCGATGGTCGGCGCCCAGCGGCTGCCGTCGAAGCTCGCCAGCCGCACGCTGAACTCCACCGAGCTGAGCCGGCTCTCCCAGACCAGGAGGACGGTGCTGGCATCGGTCTCGAAGAACACGGCGGGCGAGCTGTCGACGGCCTTGTCCCAGGTGTCGGGGACGAGCAGGCGTTGCGGCGGCTCGCCGTGCCGCGCGATCTCGAGCGCCAGGACGCTGTTGCCGGGATCGGCGTCCCGGCCGCCCGGGAAGAGCGCGCCGTAGGTGCCGGTCTTGACGGTGTAGAGCTCGCCGTCGTTGCCGAGCACCGCTTCCTGACGGCTGGCGAGCGCCGGCAGGGCCAGCAACCCCGCCGCCGCCGTCACCAGGAATCGAATCCACGCCTTGTTCTTGGAGCTCATGGTCGGCATCCTCAGGCGTGCAGGTTCACGAGCTTGCGGACGTTGACGGCAAGCAGGAATCCGGACAGATAGTTGACCTCGGGGAAGAACTCGCTCTGCAGGCGGCTGAAGAACCTGCAGGCGCCGATCACGTCGCCGCTCAGATTGGCGCATTCGCCCAGCAGGTAGAGAGCGTTCTTCACCGAATCGGTGTCGTCCAGCCGTTCGGCCAGCAGCAGAGCTTTGACGCCGTGGCGGCGGGCATACCGATAGCGGCCGGTTTCGAGATGGGCGAAGCAGAGGTCGAGATGCGTGGAGATCAGATAACGCTTCGTGTCGTGCCGCCGCAGCACCGCCAGGCTGCGGTAGAGGAGGGGATATCCTTCGGCGTAGCGCCCTTGCAGGACTCGGCAATAGCCCAGATTGTCGAGGATGCGGGCTCGCCACACGGAAGGCTCCGTCGGCATCAGCTCCAGGGCGGTCTCGAATTCCCGCGCTGCTTCATCCACGAAGCTCTGCGCCAGGAGGGAATTGCCGATGACGTTGTGGCTGGACGCCATCCAGTCCCTGCGGTCGAGCTGCTCGGCCCGCTCGCGTGCGATGCGCGCATAGAAGAGCGCTTTCTTGTGGTTCCTGGTCAGCTCGTAATGCCGGGCGATGTTATAGGCGGCGAGACGGCAGTGGACCGGATCGGCGCTGCCCATCAGGATCTCGAGCAGCCGCGGCAGCTCCGTCTCACCGCGTCCCAGCACCACCGCCACGGCCGCACGGTTGCAGAATGCCAGATCGATCAGCTCGGCTGCCTGACGTTCCCTGGTCCACCTCAGCATCTCATCGAAGAAGGCGAAGGCCTCCTCGAGCCGTCCCGCCTCGGCTGCCTCATGCCCTCGCTGATTGAGAATCTCGAACTCGGCATGGGATCCGCCCACGCTGTCACTCATGGCTACCTCTCCTCGCCGTGCGTCCGCGTCCGTTCAGCGCCGTTCTGCTGCCGCTTCACCGCGATGAGATCCTCCACCTCGCGTTGAGCGTCCTCCTGCAGGGAATTGAACTCCTGAACCAGCCGGATGTCGCGCGGGGTGATGGACTCCCGCGCCACGTCCTCGAAGAACTCGCCGATCCCCATCTTGAACTCGGCGAGGATGCGGAAGAGGGTGTCCAGGCTGACCCGGTACTCACCCTTCTCCATGCGGGAGAGATCGGACTGCTGGATGCCGAGCCGGGCGGAGAGCTCCACCTGGGTGAGCTTGCGCTGCTTGCGCAGCTCGCGGATCTTGCGTCCGACCAACTGGACCTGCCGAGTCTTCACGGGAGTGGCCATAATGACCAAGTTTGTCCCCCCTATGTCAGGATGGCAAGATCCTACGTCCCCGAAAGACGGCTGTCAATGGTCTTGAGAGGTCAGCGTTTGCCGAGGCGTTGCTCGAGGATCTCGTACGCCTTGGCGAGGTCGAGCTCTTTCGAGAGCTTCAGCTCCCGCGGCTCGGTCCAGCGGTCGTCGCGGCTGTTGCGGTAGAGGATCTTGTCCGCCTGGGCCCAGGAAACCGTCAGGTTCTCGCCGCCTTCGGAGACGAACAGCCGCACGGCGCCCGCGCCGACCTGAGGGATGAGCAGGTCGGAGACCACCCGGAACTGGAAGAGGAACGACTCCGAGGCCTCCGGCAGGGTGGTGAGGTCCTCTTCGACCTCGACGAGCCGGGCCGTCGCATCCGCACCCTTGGCGCCCCGTAAACCCCGTCCCGAGAGCTGTGCTCCCAGATCGATGATGTGGGAGCGGGCCTTGTCGGCGAGCGGCTCCAGGCCGTTGGTGCCGCTGGCGAGGATGTCCGTCTCGACCTGCTTGGCAATGGCCTGGACGATGTCCGGCCGGAAGGCCTGGCCGAGGTCGATGATGTGCGAGCGGGCCTTCTCGGCCAAGCCTGGCAGATCGGAAGGATAGTACTTATGGCCCAGATCGATGATGTGCGAACGGGCCTTGTCGGCGAGCTGGACCAACTGCTGGGGCAGGACGTCGACCTCGATCGACGCCAGCCTGCCCAGCGCCGTCGAGGCATACGCGATGACGACGGTGCGCTCGTCGCGGCCGGACTCGACGATCGGTGCGCGCGCCAGCGAGGGCTGCACCGCGGCCGAGGCCGCCGGCACTCGCTCCTGGAGGTATTCGTCGAGGTTGAAGGTCGGATTCCAGCCGAGGTACTTCCCGTCGTTGATCACGATCGGCGAGTAGAGGGTCGCCAGCCCACCGCTGGCGGTCTCCTCCTGCCAGATCACGTGTAGGACGGTGTTATGGCGCGAAACCGCGGAACCGTCGGCCGTTGACTCCTCGTAGAGATCCCTGGTGATGGTGAATTGAAGGGAAGTTTTGAGCGCGAACGGATTGCCGATGACCTCGATGGGTCTCGACCAGGTGGTGCCGTCGAATCCTGCCAACTTCAGGATTGGATGGAAATTGAACTGGGTCTCCCAGAGTAGAAAGACAGTCTCCGAATCTTCCTCGTACAACACCGAGGGAGACGTCTCGGCCTCAGGACCGTCGGTGCTTGGCACGAGAATCCGCTTGACCGGCGTCCCGGGCTTCGAGATCTCGAGAGCCAGGACGGGATTGGACGATTCGAAATCACCTTGGGCCGGGAAGAGCTCTCCGTAGCTTCCCGCATGCACGGCGTAGATCTCCCCTTCGGCACCGAGCGCCATCTCGCGGCTGCCCGCGAGCGCCGCCGAGGCGAGGAAGCCCAGCCCCAGAGCCCAGACGCACACCTGTTGGAGTTTCCGCATCGTCGTCCTCAGGCGTGCAGGTTGAACAGCTTGCGGACGTCGACCGCCAGCAGGAATCCGGGCAGATAGTCCGCCTCGGGAAAGAACTCCTCGTGCAGCCGTATGAAGTAGCCGGTGGCGGCCTCGACATCGCCGCTCAGATTGGCGACTTCGCCGAGGAGGTACAGCGCGTTCTTGAGCGAGTCGCGGTCGCCCGCGGCCTCGGCCAGCGCCTGCGCGGCCACGCCGTGCCGCCGAGCCAGTGGGTAACGGCCGGTCTCGAGATGGGCGAAACAGAGATCCAGGCGGGCCGATATCTCGTGCTTGCGGGCCCCCAGCCGCTGCAGGGAGCGCAGACTTTCGTAGAGCAACCGGAACCCTTCGCCATGGCGGCGCTGCAGGATGCGGCAGTAACCGAGGTTGTCCTGGATCTGTGCGCGCGCCGAGGACGCCTCCTCGGGGATGAGCGCGAGGGCGTGCTCGTACTCGCGGCAGGCCTCTTCGACGAGGCTCTCCGCCAGCAGGGTATCGGCGATCAGGTTGTGGCTGGAGGCAATCCAGTCGCGGCGGCCGATCAAGCGCGACCGATCCATGGCGATGCGGGCGTAGAACAGCGCCTTCTTGAAATTCTTGCTGATCTCGTAATGCCGCGCGATCGTGTAGGCGGCGAGGCGGCAACTCACCGGATCGCCGTTGCGCACCAGGATCTCGCGCAGGTGCGGAACCTCGCTCGCGCCGCCGTTGAGCTCGATCAGGGCGACCGCCCGGTTGCAACGGGTGATGTCGATCAGCCGGTCGTCGCCTTGCTGGACCGCCAGATCGACGGCCGTCTGCAGGATCTCTACCGCCTCTTCCAGTTGGCCGGCGTCGAGCGCCTTTTGGCCACGGGCGCGGATCTCCTCGAAGAGGATCTCGGTCTGTCCCGCCGCCGCACTGCTCATCAGGTCCCTCCGTCCCAACACTCGCTAAGGCTCCGCGCGCCAGGTTTGCGTCCGCTTGAAGGCGATGAACTCCTCCACCTCGCGCTGGGCGTCATCGCGCAGCGCGTTGAAGGTCTGGATCAGCCGCACGTCGCGCGGCGTGATCGACTCCTGGACGACACCTTCGAAGAACTCGCCGATGCTCATCTTGAACTCGGCGAGGATGCGGAAGAGGGTGTCCAGGCTGACCCGGTACTCGCCCTTCTCCATGCGGGAGAGGTCGGACTGCTGGATGCCGAGGCGGGAGGCGAGCTCCACCTGCGTCAGCCGGTGCTCCTTGCGCAGCTCCCGGATCTTGCGCCCGACCAGTTGGACCTGGCGGATCTTTTCGACTACAGCCATGAGCGTGTTCCGTAGCGCTGTCTATGTCGAGATGGCATAACAGAAACGTCTGGGACGGAACTATAAACCCCGCGTCCGCGGGCTGTCAATGGAGGAAGGGGGCGTCCTTTATATATGGAGGCGTTTGCCGGGATGGGGCATAATGCCCGGCCGCGGCCGACCTCGGCGTGGGAATGCCTGTGCGACATCATCTCTTCCTCCTCAAGGAGCTCGTCAAGCGCGACTTCCAGGGGCGCTACGCCGGCTCGGTGCTCGGCTTCGTGTGGTCTCTCGTGCAGCCGCTGTGGATGCTCCTGCTGTTCACCTTCGTCTTCTCGACGGTGATGAAGGTTTCGCCGGTAGGTTCCCGCGCCAGTCATTTCTCCGTCTTCCTCTTTTGCGGCCTACTCCCTTGGATGGCTCTCCAGGAAGGGGTGCTGCGCGCCTCGACCGCGATCACCGACAACGCCAGCTTGGTCAAGAAGCTGCGTTTCCCGGCCGAGATCCTGGTGCTGGCCGTGGTGCTGGCGGCCCTGCTGCACGAGGCGATCGCGGCCGTCATCTTCCTCGGCGTGCTGGGCTTCCTCGGCGAGCTCACGTGGCGCGGGCTGCCCCTGCTGCTGCTGGCGGTGCCGCTGCAGATCGCCCTGACGCTCGGCCTCGGGCTGCTCCTCGGCTCGCTGCACGTCTTCTTCCGCGACATCGCGCAGGTCCTCGGCATGATGTTCACGGGCTGGTTCTATCTGACGCCGATCGTCTACCCGCTGGCGCTGGTGCCGGAGCGTTTCCGCGGCTGGGTGGAGCTGAATCCGCTGACGGCGCTCGTCGGGCTCTACCGGCAGGCCTTTCTCGAAGGGAAGATCTCCTGGGTGCGGGGAACGGCCAGCCTGGCGCTGACGGGGATTGTGCTACTATCGGCCGGTTTTTGGGTGTTCCGTGGCCTCAAGCGGGCTTTCGCCGACGAGATCTGAGGCCCCCTACGAATGAGATCTGCAGCTTCGCTTCAAAGGTATCCTATGCTCGCATCGTTGTCTCGCTGGTCCGGCCGTCGGCCGTCGGCCGCCGCGCTGTCTCTCCTGTCTCTCCTGTTGGCCTGCTCGCAGCAGCCGCAGACCCGGGTCGCGGTCGCTCAGGCCGGCGCCGCCGCTGCCGCCGACTCTTCCCCGGCAGTGAAGAAAGGCGGCAAGGCTCAGCAGGCCGCCTCCGGCAAGGGGGCCGCGGCGGCAGTCGAGTACACGCCCCAACCTCCGGACGGCAAGTGGCTGGTCGACGAGCAGGGGCGTCAGTATTTCGTCGACAAGATCCCCAAGCAGGAGGGCGGCTACGCCTGGCTGAACGAAGAGAAGACCCTGGTCCAGGTGCGCTATGGGCTCGTGTATGACGTCGTGGGTCAGGACGAGAGCAGCTTCAAGGTCAAGATCTACCGTGCGGTTCCGGAGACAACGGAAAGGCCTGGGTCTCGGGAGATCACCCCCGCTGACCTGGAAAAGGTCGCGGCGGCGTATAAGAACCACACGGGCACCGCCGACCGGCTGCAGTTCGAGCCATTCGGGCGCGGCCTGCCGGAGAGCGGCCAGTGGCGTAACGGCTTCGAGATCGCCGACATGAACGGCGACGGCCATCCGGACATCGTTCACGGGCCGGCCCGCAAGCAGGGCGGCGGGCCCGTCATCTTCCTCGGCGACGGCAAGGGCAACTGGCGGCGCTGGTCGGAAGCGAGGTTCCCGCCCCTGTCCTACGACTACGGCGACGTCGCGGTGGCCGATTTCAACGGCGACGGCCGGCTGGACCTCGCCCTGGCCGTCCACCTGCACGGCCTCATCGCGCTGGTGGCGGACGGCCCGGCGAGCTTCAAGGAATGGGGCCGCGGCCTCGACTTTCACGGCGCCGTTTCGCCGCCGCCAGGCGAGCCGGCCTTCTCGTCGCGCGCCGTGGCGGCCGCCGACATGAACGGCGACGGCCGGCCGGACCTCGTGGCCGAGGGAGAGGGTCCGCGGCCACCCACGGGCCCCACTCCCGGCAAACCGTCGGGGAGGGACTCCGCCGCCGTGTCCGGCGGCTATGGAATGGTCGTGTACTTCAACCAGGGCGACGGCAGTTGGTCGCGCCAGGCCGAGGAGCCCGTGCGGCTCTTCGGCGACAAGCTGGTGGTTGCGGACTTTACACACGACGGAATTCCGGATACAGTTCTGGGATCGAACGTCCTGGGTGCAGACGAGATCCTGCGCATCGGCACCGGCGGCGGTGCGTGGACCAAGGCCAAGTTGGAGGGCCTGCGACCTGGGCTCGTCGGCGCCGTGGACATCGCCGACTTCAACGGCGATGGGCGGCTCGACCTGGCGGTGGGGTATCTGTCGTACGAGCTCAAGCTCTGGCGGACGGGGATCGACCTCTTCCTGGGCCGCGCCGACGGGAATTGGGAGCGCCGGCCGGTGGCGGTGGAGGACGGCCGAGGCTGGCTCACCGCGCTGTCCGCCGGCGATATCGACGGCGACGGCAATCTCGACCTCGCGGCGCTCACCGGCGAAGGGGCGACCTGGATCCTGCTGGGCAAGGGCGACGGCTCGTTCGCGCGCGAGAAGACGCCGGAGATCCCGCCGGACAAGGAGGGCTGCAAAGGGTACGATGTGCGGATCGCGGACCTGGACGGCGAGCCCGGCGGCGAGGTGGTGGCAAGTTTCGCCGGCGAGCCCTCGGCGTTGTTCGCGCCGGCCCTGTGCACCAACGGAGGGAGAATGGTCGCCTGGAAAGCCAGGAAGAGAAGGTGAGGAAGGGAGAGCGAAGAAAAAGTGGGCGCAGGTTTCATTTTTCGGCTTGACAAGCGCGGCGAAAGGTGCCTATAGTGCAGGAGCATAAATTGGCGTGGTAGCCGTCCGTGCTTGGAGAGATGGGCGGTGGTTTGATATACCGATGAACGAGTCAGTCGCGCCGGATGCCGTTCTGCGGCGGAAAGTGCGGCGGCTCTTTTGAGTTTGACTCTTTAAAACAGGAGGTGATGTCCTTCATCGAGAGAGGGTAGTCAGCAGCAACTGGCTTTTGCAGCTCAAACCAAGCTACTCAAGGAGATTGTCTGAGATGAAAAAACTTTGCCTATGCCTGGCTCTTGCGAGCCTCTTGGGGCTGGGCGGTCAGGCGTTCGCGCTCATCGGCACCGCCGATGTCGTGCCCGCCGCCACCCTGTTGCTCCCCTACTTCGAGGTGAGCCTCGCCAACTGCGACGCCGGCCTCGCATCCGGCGTCAACACGCTGTTCTCCATCAACAACGCCTCGGACGCGGCGGTGTTGTCGCACGTGACGGTGTGGAGCGACCAGTCGATCCCGGTGCTCGACTTCGACGTCTACCTCACCGGCTACGACGTGCAGACGGTCAACCTGTGCGACGTGCTGAAGAACGGCAACCTGCCGGTGACGGCGAGCCTCGGTCAGGATCCCAAGGACACCATCAGCCCGCAGGGTCCGATTTCCGGAGAATTCGACTACATGCCGACCTGCGACACGATCCTGCCGTACAGCAACCCGGCGATCAACGGGCCCTTCCGCGCCCACCTGCAGGCGGTCCTCCAGGGCAACCCGGCGCCCTCGCCGCCCAGCGCGCCCAACCAGTGCTACGGCTCGAAGAAAAAGGACGGCATCCTCCGCGGCTACGTGACCGTCGACACGGTCAATGACTGCAGCGTGCTGTTCCCCTCGCAGATGCTAACCGGGTACAGCGCGGTCATCACCAACGAGAACACGCTGTGGGGCGATTACTTCTACGTCAACGCGGCGGAGAACTTCGCGCAGGGCGATGCGCTCGTCCACATCGAGTCCTGCGGTGGGCCTAAAGGCGTCCGTCCGGGCTCCCAGTACATCAGTTGCGACAATGTGGCCACGATAGGGCCGACCTTCATCGATGCCACCCCGCCCAACAACCACACCTTCTACGGTCGCTATGACGGCGGGGTGGGCTGGAACATCGACTCCCGCGAGGCGCTGCCGACCACGATGGGCGCCCGCTACCTCAACGGCGGCCTGTTCAACGGCGGTACGGACTTCATC
>JBKPTH010000045.1:0-80266 GCA_046765915.1 Acidobacteriota bacterium
GAAGTATTCATCGTGTCTTTAAAACTTGAGGCTGGGCGGACGCTACCAGCCGGCGACGGAACGTCAAGGCTGGTGGTGGCGATAGAGATTCGTCATGCAATTTAAAAACGCTCGAGGGAAGCGGCAGACAAATCTAAGAGCCAAAACCGGTTACCGAAATCGCTGGGCCGGTGGTGCATTCAGATGCCTTTAGGACATCAGACAATATATGTCATATAAAATCGTAGACTGTGCTCTTATGAATCACATATCCGTACTTGTTGTATATGTCAGACAAAATCGGGGCGGCCGACTCGGGCTAAGAAGCGGATGGTTATCTTCTCGGCTCATACCACCGCCCCCGAGCCGAACTCCAGCCGGCTCACGAGCTTCAAGTCGATACGCTTCGATAGCCCCGCGAAAAACGTCGGCCCATGGCCCAGCTCCGCCAACGCCAGCGGCAGCTTCACGCCTCCCACGAGCAGTCCCTTACCCGACTCCCGCTTGAGCTGCTGAATGGCCTTCCCCAGATCCTCGCGCACGAGCTCCGCGTTCCAATCGACCCGGTCCAGGGTGCTCGACACGACGTACTTCTTTGCCGCGTCGATCGTCCGGGCGAAGGGTCGGCGCGGTTAGCCGGGATTTCGAGATAGCAGATCTTGCCGTGGGGCATCAGGATATCCTCCGGCACCGCTCCGGCCGCCTCAGCTCACCGGCTCGGACCGGCACGCCACGAAGTATAGCGCTCACGGAGCAGCGCGTTGCGGAATCGCCCCCCCTAGCCCGACCCTCTGCTCAACGAGATCATCCTGGGCGCCCTCGCCCGCGCCAAGCGCCGCTACGAAGAGCATTTAACGAGGCTGGGATGTGGCATTCCGGCCCAGCTCGAGGTCCTGGGAGTTCTTGTACAACAGAACCACTACCGCGATCACGCTGAAAAATAGGCCCAAAAAGAACCAGAGCCATGCACTTCTACGAGTGTTCTGGGCCCAAAGGGCACAGAAGGCGGCGAAGAGCATTCCCAGACCGCAACCTCCGGCTGCTTGGTTGCGCAGAGAGCCAAGAGACTCAGCCGCCTGTTCGGTCGGGGACGGGGGCCGCGGTTGAGACAACAGCGTAGAGGCCGAGAGGATCAGGAGAGTGGCAATGCACGCGAGATTGAGTGCCCTGCGAAGTGGCGACATGGATACTCTCCTCCTACAGGCTGATTGCAGAGGCTACACCGGACCGAAGGTCGCCTAACGCTGTGGCGGCTCAGCGTGCGGCCTCAGCCGTCCGCTGCAACGCTGGCGTTGGGCGTTCCCTCGCTATCCTCTTGCGGCCCGAGTTGATTTCCTCCTGAAGTGGTACAGAGATCAAATGGATCGAACGGTGCCAGAGCATCCTTGCCCAGCGATGAATCTCCTTGAGCACTTCGTTGCTACGCGGGATTTCTTTCTCAGGTGGATCATCGTCCTCTATCGGCCACTCCCGGGAAATCATTTCTCTCAGATCACGAATCTGGACAACAAGACTCGACGAGGCTTCTGGTTGCCTGGCGAGGCTATCCATTGCCTTCACTACCTCATAGAGGTTCTTGGCTATAAAGTCGTAATCCACCCAAAATGAAGGAGATCTAAGATATGCCTCAGCTCCCAAACGTACTACAAACCGCTTCTCAAGTAGAGCGCTCCTTCGTGCTTTTAGTTCAGTGAGGCAGTCGTCGCTGAGATCTTCAATGGCAAGTGCTCCAAAGATACGCGAAAGGAGGTGGTTGAGCCTGTCGCCCGTAGCCTCCAGAAACTCTAGCGTTTTCTCTCGCTTCTTTTCGTCGCGAGCCCAACGCGTCTTGAGCCAGTCAAGAATTATCCCTCCAAGGACGAGAGCAATCAAGGTGTTGAATATAGGTTGATTGTACCAGCTTTCATTTAGCATAATCATAAAACTCCAATTTCTCACCCCCGCACGCGGCCCGGGGTACACGATCCTCCTCAGAAGGCGTGCTCGAACTCTCTCCCTGCCCACCGCCTCCCGCAAACCTGGAAATCACTGCAACCCAGTCAAGCAGCTCTTTATGATCATCAGGCGACCGCTTCCCTGCTTCCACAAGCCTCGCCGAAGCCTCAATAAGATCCTGAATATACTGTTCACAGTCCTCAAGGATTTCACCATAGCGTTTTGCCTTTTCTCCTAGATCGAGTCTAGCCTCTTCGCTATCGACTTCCAATACGGCTGCTCGCAGATCTCTCTGGATCGCGGCGACCAATCGGTGCCTAACTACCCATGCATTAGCCTCTTCCAGGACGAAATCAATCCGATCTTCTAGAGCATCAGGCGACGTGTAACCCTCGAGCCTTGTCAAGTCTTTTTCAACATATCCAGCTGAGGCTATCTGATAGATCCATAACAGTACGACTGCGCCAGCGAGGCTGTACACGACAAGAGCCGGCGTGCTTCCCCACTTGATGTCGCCAAGAGATATCAGTATTGGAACTATGCATAGGAGTCCTGCCACCAGAGCTCCCATTCGGCTATTGTTGGTGATCCGTGTTGCCCGAAGCTGTAACGAGGTCGTACGAACAAGAAGGTTCTCTATTTCAAATAGGTCACGATGCAGCCGATAGATGCCATCGACTATCCGGTACTCTCTCTCGGATGCAAGCGTGTTGGGCATTGATTACTTCTTTGTGGTTTTTTTCATAGTCCCCCGGGGGGGTTTCGGCCCACGGCGCTTCGGCTTCTTGGCAGCTGGCTTAGAGGTGGATTTCTTGGACGTAGCCATAGTTCCTCCAGGTAGTCAACCGTTCACTACTTGCGCTCGGCCCTTGGCGCAGTAACGCTTGGGAGCTCAGCGTGCGCCCGCCAAAAGCCTCCGCCAGCTCTCGAAGCGAATCCCCTGACAGGCCGCCGCCGATGAGAATGCCTCAAGCGTCCGCTGCAGCGACTGGTGTTGGGCGGCCTGCCTTTGTTTGCTGAATTGTACCACGCCTGGACCGCGACACACCAGGAGGCATGCGAATCCGGAGCATTCTGCTGTGAGGCCATAGACGGTCTTCGATGAATCATCGATCTTGCCGCCAACGTCGAGCGGCTCCGGTTCGCAACCACCTAGTTGGGCCCTGGCACGGTCGGGACAGCGAACTCCTCACGATAGCTGGGCGATTTCTGGTCATCGGCCACTTCGAACTCGACAAAGAATCTGCGTCCTCTTCGAACGAGAATTCGAGGAACGCTGAAGACGATCGAACGCCCTGACGGGAGGAACGATCTCCAGGACACGTCGATTGCTGAATACTGAACAGGTCTTCCTCTCCGATCTTCGACTCGAAAGAGGACCGCCACCTCGGTATCATCGGCCAATGCGAGAACGCGTCCTCGGCCGATGTCGACCCACTCCGGCTTTCCCTTGATGGAAGTACCGAAACTGGAAAACGAAATCGGATGCCCGGATGCATTCTGCAGGCGAAACCAGTAGTCGTGACCGGCTTGCAAAGACGCAGAACGCTCGCCGCTCTGCACCATCCTCTGCTCCAGTGGATCAAGAGCCGGCCCAGACCGTTCGAAGATGATCGAGACTCCTTCGAAGCGCGGCGCACCTGAATGGGTCGCCTGCGAATGAGTGATGCATCGTGTGGCGAGCATCAGCAGCGCAATAGGCAGAAGTGCCGGTCTAGAGTTTCGCATGAGGCGCCCAACCTCGCACTGAGCTTATGCGCCACTTCCCCGCATGCCTATCGAGGTGGTCGCATAAGCTCGGAGCAAGATCTATGTCCCTCATTCTATAGAATATAGGAATTCTACGCCGGTTACGGACCAGCGGCAATCCGCCCCGTTCTGGCCGCAGCCGCGGCAAAGGTGACTAGAAGCTCGGGGCCCGGGCCGAAGCGTCAGCGGGCGCCGGAGAGCACCCGAGCCGCTGGGAGGGCTGTCCCTTCTCGGCGTTCCAACTCGCAGAGGCTGTTCAATGAGGCTACGGCACAGGAGGTGCAATCCTTCTCGCGTTGTGATCTAATTGTGCACACTGTGACTCGCGACGAGTATGAACGGAGCAAGGAACGCCTCGCGGAGCAGCGGCGCGCGGGCATCGAGCTGATCGAGACGGCGTACGAGGCCCAGGTCCGCGCCCTGGACCTGGTCTGGATGCTCCAGGGCGAGGGAGCGGGCACCAGAGCGGCGGTCGCTACCTCTTCAGCGCCTGCGAAGCAGGGGTCCCTCCCACCGGCGGCGAAGCCCCGGCACCAGAGCGGCGCCGCGGTGGCGGCCGATGTCGAAGCGGCTCTCCCCCGCTTGCCCGAAACCTTCACGCGCCGCGACGTGTGCGCAGCCCTCGGCTATGAGCCGGATCGCGGGGCTCTCTACCGGACTCTCCAGAGGCTGGTCGAGGAGGGCCGCGCCCACGTCGTGTCTCCCGGCGATGGCCAGAGGCCCACGATCTATCGCCGGACCGGTGGTGGCGCTTCCCCCGCGCAGACGTGAGGCGCCGCGGCGGCGCGCGAACATTCCCCCCTCGCGACGAGCGGCGCCCCCGGTGTGCGCGCGCATTCCGCTCCGCTGCAGCGCTTCCGGTGCCGGCGTCCGGAACATTCGTCGGCAGCTCCGGAACATTCCGCAAGGGAGACGGCTCATTGCGCCCGCCTACTGGGTCTTTCCGCTCGCCGTCCGGAGTTTTCGGCTCGGCATCGGGAGTATTCCGTTCGGTATCTGGAACATTCCCCCCAGCAGCGCGGAGATTCCCCCCGTGGGGGCGATCATTCGGTCGTCGGGGGGAATGATTCGGCAGCGGAGGGGAATGTTCCCGCCCGCGGGGGGAATGACTCCGCGCTCGGGGGGAATGCTCCGGCAGCCGGGCGGAATGATTCGGATCGCGGGGGGAATGTTCCGGCGAGCGAGTGGAATGTTCCAGCAAGCGAGCGGAATGATCCAGCAAGCGGGAAGAATGTTCCAGCAAGCGGGCGGAATGTTCCGGATCTCAGGGGGAATGATCCGGCAGCCAGGGGAAACGTCTCGGCAGCGGAGGGGAACGTCTCGGCAGCCGGGGGGCATATCCCGGATCTCCAGGCGCGTGTCGTGGAGCCCAGGGGGAATCTCCAGGTTCTCGGGGGGAGCCTTCCGGAGGTCGCTACGGAGGATCGGGACCGCGGGGGGCACGATCTGTAGGGGCGGCCCTATGTGGCCGCCCTGTTTTCGGCCCCTACCCCACCGTCACCTCGCCCGCGTAGTGCCCCCGCACCAGCTCGCAGGCGCGGCGGACGTCCTCCCGCGGCTCGGTGATGCGGCCGAAGAGGGTCTTGTAGGTCAGGCCCAGGGTCTCGAGATCCTGCTCCTGGAGCAGCTTGACCAGCTCGTCCAAGGCCCGCTGCGAGGCGCCGGGATGGATCTTCCGCTCGGACTCCCGCTCCAGCAGGACCAGCGCGAAGAGCAGCGGCTCCGGCAGCTCGGCCGGCGAGGGCTCGGGGGGCGGCGGCGGAAACTGCGCGCCGCGCACGATCTTCTCCTCCGGCGCGCGGCCGGCGGTCAGCTCGGCGGGAGCCGGCCGGCGTTCGAAGCGGAACGGCAGCGCGCGCACCTGGTGGGCGAAACGGGAGAAGAGGCTTATCAGCTCCCCCTCGGACGCGAAGTTGCCCACCATGCGCGCGTCGCGGCCGATCTCCAGGCGCTCGGTCTCCTGCAGCACGACGTGCGCCCGCGCCGACTCCTCGAGCTGCAGCGAGCGGGCGTTCACCTTCCAGGCGGTGAGGAAGCCCTGCACGTAGCAGGTCTCGGGACAGCGCACGGTGATCGCCTCCACCTCGACGCCGCGCTCGATGCGGATGGAGCCGCCCAGCGACTCGAGGACGCCGTACTTCCCCGAGTTCTGCACGACCAGGTTGCCCGGCGCGTGGATCGAGAGCTGGCCTTCTGGATCGATCTCGATGCGCAGGCCGCGCGGGATGATCATGGTGGGCGCCGCGTCTTCGGCGGGGCTTCGGCTCATCGGGGCTTCCTCCCTCCCGGCAGGGGCAGCGGCTCGAAATCGGCCAGCGGCGGCGCGTTGCGCGCCCGCACCAGCAGCCGCTCCTCGCTGGGCCAGCGGTGGTCCAGGACGTAGATCAGCGGATCGACGGGACGAAAGACGCCGTCGGCTCCACGGCGGCGGACCTCGTAATGGAGATGCGGGCTGGAACTCCAGCCGGTGTCCCCCACCGCGGCCAGCAGGTCGCCCCGCCGCACCTGTTGACCCGCGCGCACCTCGAGCCTGCTGTTGTGGCCGTAGATGGTGATGAAGTCCGCGCCGTTGTCGACGATCACCAGGTTGCCGAACCGCCACCAGGCCGCGCTGCGGCCGAGCGGTACCTGTCCGGCGAAAGCGACGACGCCGTCCGCCGTGGCGTAGACCGGGGTCCCGGACGCCGCCGCGAAGTCGGCGCCGGCGTGGAATTCGAGCTGGCGGGTGAAGGCGCTGCGCCGGCTGCCGAACGAGCTGATGAGCACGAACTCGCCGCGCAGCGGGCAGATCGAAGGCGTGGTCCGCACCTGCTCCGGGTGCGCGCTCTCGAACGCCTGCAGCGCGCCGAGGGAGCCGTCGAGGGCGAGCAGGCGGTCGCGCAGGCGGAGGCGCAGGCGGTCCCCCTGCGCGATGGTGCCGGCGTAGATCGACTCGGCGGTGCCGGCCGCCAGCGGCGCGGGGGTCACCGCTCGCCGCCGCGGCCGCACCGGCGGCAGGCCGTAGGCGAGGAAGATCTTGCCCAGCCGCAGGTCCAGCCCCGCCGCCCGCTCGCCGAGCTGGCCGGCGCGGTCCACGAGCGCGTGCAACCGCTGCCCTTCGCGGCTGCGCTCGGCGATCAGCACCTGATATTCCTGGCGGTTCAGCAAGCCGCCGATGACGCCGGGCGCCACGGCGGCGGCGAGCGCCAGCACCAGCAGGTAGAGCAGCGCCAACACCGACCACGCCGTGACCTGGGCGCGCGACAGGAAGAGATAGCGCACCCGCTTGCGGATGTCGCTGGGATGGATCTGGACCTCGAGGCTCCAGCTCTCGCCGCCAGGAGAGACCGCAGCTTTGAGCGGGCCGCGGGCGCGGCCGAGCTTCATGCCGCGGGCGCCGGCGAACGGACCGGGTTCACCCGTTCGAGCGCCTCCTCGCTGACGTGACGCCGCACGATCTCCAACAGCTCCCGGTGCACGGCCGGTGCCCCCGCCACGATGTTGCCGCTGGTGAAGGAGCCTTCGCCGCCGTCGAGATCGGTGACGACGCCGCCGGCCTCGCGCACCAGCAGCGCGCCGGCGCCGATGTCCCACGGCGACAGGCGGAACTCGAAGAACCCGTCGTAGACGCCGGCGGCCGTATAGGCCAGGTCGAGGGCGGCGGCGCCGCAACGGCGGATCGCCTTGGCGTGACGGAAGACGTCGCGGAAGATGGCGAGATACAGGTCCAGCGTCGAGAGAGCGCGGAACGGAAACCCGGTCGCCAGGAAGGCGCCGTCCAGCCCCGCGCGATCGGAGATCCGTATGCGCCGGCCGTTCCAGAACGCGCCGCCGCCGCGCGCGGCGCTGAACAGGTTGCGGCCTTCGGGATCCTCGACGACGCCGGCGAGCAACTCGTCGCCGCGGCGGCAGGCGATCGAGACGCAATAGACCGGCAGACCCTGGAGAAAGTTGGTGGTGCCGTCGAGCGGATCGATCAGCCATTCGTAGTCGCCGCTCCCCAGGCCGGCGCCGCTCCCCTCCTCGGCCAGGATGCGGTGATCGGGGAAGCGCCCGTGGATGACGGCGAGGACCGCGGCCTCGCTCTCCTGGTCCGCCCGGGTGACGAAATCGTTCTCCGCCTTGCGCCTCACCTCGAGGTCCGCGCCGCGGAAGTAGCGCGCCACGATCTCGGCGCCGGCATGCGCGGCGGCGAGGGCGGTCGAGAGAAGCTCGTCGTGCATGGCGCGGGTATTATGACAGCCTCTCCCCATCCCCGCCCCCCAAGGGTAAGGCGGCTGAGGTAACTTACGTTTAGCATGATCCCAATCGGCGGCCG
This sequence comes from Acidobacteriota bacterium, assembly GCA_046765915.1. Taxonomy (GTDB): domain Bacteria; phylum Acidobacteriota; class Thermoanaerobaculia; order Multivoradales; family UBA5704; genus DATARR01. The sequence continues at coordinate 7,961 of JBKPTH010000045.1, forward strand.
CGCGACTCTCTACGGTGTCCTCTATCAGCTCCTGGGCAGCTTGCATCATGTGGTCCGGCTGCGGGTCCGGAAGCAAGGGGAAGCGACTGTGGTGGGAGCTCGCCTCGTTATCGAACCACCAAGAGGTGGGGGTGACCTCCTGATCGTATTGCCAGGACGCCGGAGTGTCGAGCAATGGAAGGGTCGGACCAACGAACGTGCTTGGGGCCTTCAGGAGATTCTCAACAAAGTATTACCGGATCTCTATCTCGATCCCGCATTGAATCTCCCTGGCGATCAGACCAACTACGTCTTCGCCACTGAGGGTCGTATAGGGCCGAAGGCCCGGGCCTTTTTCGAGAGGCTTCGCGGGCCAGTGCCAGAGAAGAATCCATTGGCTGGGTTGAGCAAGGAGGATCGCAAGCTCTTTCACGCCACTGCCCGAACTATAAGAAAACGGAAGAATGCCCGCTCCGAGCCACTAGCCTATACCCACCGGAAGCTCCGGTCTCTTCTGAGCCGGTTTGAAATACGGGAGAATCAGAAGGCCGATCGGCTCGCTCAGGAGATCGACGAGATGCTGCGGCCTTTGATGGATTATGTGGAGGACATCCCGGCGAAGCGGGATCAACTCTGCACAATTATCCTGCGCAGGGGGACTGGAGAAGAGATTGAGGACGAGTTCATGCCCGAAGACTTGCTGAGAGAAGCCGGCCTGGGTGGAGTCTCGCTGGAGGACGAGGCCGAGTTACGGCGCAAGGCCCATGAGGTGCTGGAGAGGGAGGTGACGCGCCGGAAGTACGATTGGAGTAAGGACGTGCGTGAGGCGCCGGTTTGGCCAGAGGACAGGTATGTTCTCTACCTCTCCGGAGAGAGCGGACAAGGCAAGACCTGGCAGATTGCCCATCTGGCGCTGGATAGGGAGAAAAAGGGCCGGCTCGTAGTCATTGTGGACTCGCGAGGAGAGGCAGAACGCGACCTCCAGAAGGCGTCCGACCTGTTGTGGAAGGAGGCTCGGGGCCGTGACCGGCCGCTCTCGCTCGACCGGCTGGTAGAGCGCTGGCACCAAGTCCGACGGGATGCGAGGCGGCCTTGGCTCACTATCTGCGTAGAAAATGTGCTTAGTCTGAGCGAGGCTCGGATGCTTGCCGGCGATTACGACTGGGAACGATGGGGCGTGGAGCTGGCCCTGACGGGCTCCCCTCAGATCGGGGCGACTCTAGAAGAGGAACACCCGAATCGGGTGCATCATGCGAGACTGCGTGATTTCACTCCCGCCGAACTACGGGAGTTCCTGCGGAGGCACGGCCGGTCTTGGGATACCGTGCCGGCCAATGTGCGAGACACTTTGAAGCGACCCCTGCTAGCAGGCCTCTACACCAGTTTGGGCTCCGACTCTGACTGGCGTCCGACCCACGAATACGAGCTGTATGAGAGATCCTGGAAGAAGATCGAGCGAGATCTGACTCAAAACCCAGAAGACCTCCATCTTCTTAGGCGGCTGGCCCTGACGCTCTTCGATGAAGGGTCTAGCTATCCCTGGACCTGGAACCAGCTACGAGATGTTGGGGTTGACCCTGAGACCCGAGAGAGGCTTGAGAGGACCGGTTGGTGGACACGAAACGATGAAGGAGTTGAAGTCTGGCACGACCGAATGCTGAGTTGGGCTCTCGCCGAGGCGCTAGCGGAGCAAAAAACGGTTGACGATATAGCGAGCCGACTGAACATAGACAGGCGGCCCGAAAGCCTGAGGATCCGACGCATCTTGGCCTACCTTCCAATGGATGTGCTGTGGCTTCTGAGCGCTAACTCAAGCAAAAGAAAGCTCGTTTCGGACTTGCTCGTCAGAATAGAGGAGGTCGAGCGGCCATTCGGATATCATCGTCTTTATCGGGCGGGACTTCTGCCAACACTGGGTCTACGAATATTCCCGGGAATCGTTGAGCGGCTGCGGCGGCTGCCTGACCGCAGTCCCCCTCTTAACCCGGTCGTAGAAGCCCTGTCCAAAATACTAGACCGAGAGCCAGATGGTCGGGCAGCATTGCCATCTCTGCTTACGGACTCGTCCAAGACGGTCCGCAAGCTTGCCGTAAGACTTCTGGCCCGACACCCTCATGTAGAGGCCATCGACTCCCTCTGGAGCCTGCTGCGGGAGAAATCGATGGAAATGGAAGAAAGCAGTGGAAGAACTGGCCTGCCCGAACGCCAATCCGCCTTTGCCGCCCTTCGTGCCTGCTTGGAGCTGGACCCTGGTTGGCTGCGAGACAGGATTCAGGAGAGCCAGCCGGAAGGAGAGCCCCTCTGGGAGCTCACTTATCTATTGGCGAACATTAAACATCCCGCGGCCCGCTCCATTTGGCTGGAGGTGAAGGGAAATCTGTTCGAGAAGATCCGGTCTGGCCATCTGCATTCGCTTATGGTGTGTATTCGGACCTTCCGAGATCGTGAAGAAGTTCCTCGTCTCGAAGCATGGCTTCCCCTTGAGGAGAAATGGACAGCCAACAATGCCTTGGAGGGGATCGCCCGAATTGATCCCGACCGAGCCGTGTTCCTCCTAAGAACTATGCCCTTGAGCATCCTAGTCGCCTCTCGTGAGGGCTGGCTCCCAGACTTGCTCTTGAATCGGCCAGATGAAACACGGCTGGCACTGCGGGAAAGAATGGTTGATGCAGGCGCGGACTTCTGGCGAGTAGCAAACCTGTACTGGTGGTACGAGCAGCGTATGGACCGGGAAACCTTAATGATTCTGCTCGACCGGCTGGGCGAAGAAGTAACCGCTGGCCTCCAAAACAGCGAGGACGCCTGGAGCCGCCTACGGCGCGCTCTTCGCCTGCTGTCTAGGATTCACCGCCTTGACCTGCTCGAAGTCTTCCAGGCTCAAGCCGGTACCGACCTTGATCGCAGCCTCGGCGAGCTAGGGACTAGGTTAATAAATGTTTCGCATAGGGACCCAGATGAGCTTCGCATGGTCCTTCTAAAGATAGGTGGCGAAGGCATCCGGCGCCTAATCCAGGCGGGCCTCGCATCATCAGACCCAGATCGCCGCGACGACGCAATGGCTTGGGCATTGATCTTTCCTGACGAAATCGCCGCCATCGACCCGCCTGAGGAGTGGGCTATCGCGGCAGTGGGCGAAAATCGTGCCCTCGTCGAGAAGGTCATGGACTGGGAAGAGATCGAAAACGACGATCTGACGATGTTATGGCGCCTGCGCCGCTGGAAACCGCCAATGTCGTACACCGATCTCGCACTGGCACTGGAAGCGCTTGGGAGCAGCGACCCGCAGAAGCGAGTTCGGGGACTGGCAGCTGTCTCGATCAGCGGAAGGGAAGATTTGCTCTCACAGGTTCCTGAATGGCTGGAACGGATGCCGGATTGGGCGCCGGGAGATCTTGAAGCTCTCGACAATCGGGCTGCCTACTTGGTGCACCGGCTCGCCGAGGGCAATTCAGAGGGGGTGCGGCGGTTGGCTGGCAGCCTTAATGTATGGAAGTTCTCTTGGACAGCGATCCAACTTCTCACCGAGGGCGAATCGACGGAACTCGCGGACCGGCTGGAATCCGATCTTCTGGAACGATGGATGGCTCATGGACGGCTGAGCAGTAGCCAAGTGGAGATGACGCTCTACCTGGCTCAGGTAAGGAGACTTCCGGACCCTCTCATGCAGGCGGTTTGGGAAAGCGGAAAGGATTCCTCGAGGATACAGATCATGGAACACTTCTTCCCTGCCGTCTCCCGGATCGACTCCGAGGAGGTTCGGGAGAGGATCTGGAAAGAAGCATTTGAGGCCCGGCACACGGGTCTTCGAACTTCTGCGATTCGCGCCTTGAATTCGCTAGAACCGGACGAGGCACTTCGAGCAGTAAGAAGAGGGTTAGAGGACCCCGAGGCGACTGAGCGGGTGGAGTTCGTCGACTTACTTTTCAAAATGAGTGGTTCCGAGGCGGTTCCGTGGTTAGTTGACCAGGCGGTGCGGGAGAAAAAGACCGAAGTTCTGTGGAGCATCGCTAGAACCTTAAGACGAGCCGGCCCGGGGGTGGAAAGGGAGTTCAGGGCGCGGCTGGACTCACCGGATTTCCAGCTGCGGAAAGCAGCGGCTCACCTCGCAGGCTGGCAGGAGTCCGGCTTCCTGGAGACGGACCTCCAGCGAATGGCCGAGGAGGACCCGGATGATGATGTTCAATGGGAGTGCCTCCAGGCACTGAGCCGACAGCACAGGGAGCGCTGCATTGTGGAGCTGATGGATGCCTTCCGCTCTGCTCAGGGGATCGCCAGATGGAGTTATCTCGAATCAATCCTGGAGTTGGGAGACCCTCGACTTCTGGTGACCGAAGACGATCCTCTCTGGCTGGGCCGAATCCTCACTCCTAAGTTGGGAGCCCTAGAGGTTCACGCGAATCGGCGCTTAGAGCGGCGCTTTGACGAGGTTAAACGTTCCGCTGAACAGCGTGATCGTAGTCACGAGGATTGAGCCAGTGTAAGGCTTCTGCTGGCTCGCCACTACGTCTTCGAGAATCTAAGGCATTATTCGGTTCCGCAAGTCCGATCAACGGCGACGGTGGGAATCACCACCATAATATCCTCGCACCACTCCTTCCGCCTTTCTACCCATAAAGCGAAAATCGGCTTCCGGAACGCGGTCAGTACCAGGGGCGCTGAAAGCCTTCCAGACGAACGTGCCAGCCAGCCAGGGCTGGTGATCGAGCGCCTTGAAGAGCGCCTGATAGGCGAGGGCCTGGTCCTCCTCCGAGTACTCGCCTCCTTCGACGTGCGGCGTCATCCAGGCGCCTCGCCGAGCGGCGAAGCCGACCTCGGTCAGCAGGACGGGCCTGCCGGAGCGGCGCGCGGCAGCCGCCAGCCGGCCGGCGATCGCCGCCGCGCCGCGCGCGAGGTCCGCGCGTCCCGCCTTAGGCAAATCGGACAAGGGGAAATAGGCGTCGATGCCGATGAAATCCAGCCGGTCCCAGAAACGCACGCCCTCCAGATCGCCATACCAGTTGCCCGAATAGGTCACGGCTCCAGGGAAGAAGAGGCGCACGGCGGCGATCAGCTCGCGCCACTCCGCCTCGCGCTCCACCGTCCGCGACAGCTCGACGCCGACGCTGAAGAGGTCCGCGCCGGCCCAACGGGCAAGGAAGGCGTGATGGAGGATGTAGCGCCGGTAGGTCCGCCACCAGGCCGCCCAGTCCGCCTCGCTCGTCATCCGCACCTCGCCCGGCCATGAGCCGTGGGAGATCCACAGGTGCGGCTTGTAGAGGACGTGGAAGCCGCGCGCGCGGGCGAGACGGGTGGCGTGGATGAGGCCGATGTCCGTCTCGCTCCCCGGACGCCGGTTGAGGTAGCGCAGCGCCGGCCGGTCCGGTCCCGGCTGAAACGCGAACGGCATCAGCGACACGGCGTTGGCGCCCAGCGCCGCGAAGGCATCGAGCTGCCGGCCGACGGAGGGCGCGTGATACCCGCCCTCCAGGCGGTTGAGCATGGCGAGGGAGATGCCCTTGAGGAATCCTGGGAGCGCCGGCGTCCCGCCGGCCTTTCTGGGGCTCCCGGTCAGAGCCGGCGAGACGCCGGCGCTCCCAGGAGCACGCAGCGAAGACAGGATCTCCGCCACGCGTTCGGCCGAAGGAACACGCGCCAATTTTTCAGTCAGAGTCTTCCCCGATAACTGTTCAACGACGGCCGCCGTGGCGGGAGTCCAGAGAGGAATCGAAGCGTCCGGCGGTTCCTCGGCGGCGAGGATCTCCTCCGTCTCCGGAAGGACGCGCGCGGTGGCGAGGAGAGGCAGCCAATCGGGATAGGAGCGGCCGTACCAATCCCGGGAAAGCCAGAGCGCGGCGCCGCGCTGAAGGGCAATGGGGGTCTTCTCCGCGAGCCTGGCCCGGGCCAACAGCGCATCCGCCACGGCGTAGCGGTACAAGGGCAGGTCGGCGGCGTTGTAAACGAGATGGAGGTCGGCCTCGCGCCCGCGCACCGCCTCGCCGATCTCGCCAGTGTGCCGGCCCTGCTCCACATAGTCCGGCTCGACGACGACGGTGATCGGCGAGCTGAGCGCCACCGGCACCCGCGGCGCCATCTCGAAGACCGCAAGGTCCAACCTGGCGGCCAAGCGGACCAGCTCGGGCCGGTTTCGATCGCCGGGGGAGACGAGCAGGGTGATCTTGCCGCTGCGGATCGGGGCCAGCCCGCTGACCGCTCCCGAACCCCGAGCGTCCGAGCAGGCGATCGCGATGAGGAAAAGAAAGGCCAATGTAGAGACGCCCTGCGGGCGTCTCCGCGGGCGTCTCTGGGGCGGCAACACCTCTTCATAGGAATGAATCGTGCCGCGGGCGGATTCGGTAAGGGCATCGTTCTGTCCGCCCCGGAGACGCCCGCAGGGGAGACGCCCGCAGGGCGTCTCTACGTTGGAGGGACACCGACCACGAGGGTGCAAATCCCTACCTGCCGCCCGAAGGCTTCTTCTCCACCGGCTTCTCCACCGGCTTCGGCCGCGGCGTCAGCACCTCGAGGACCAGCTTCCACGGTCCCTGCGGCTGTCTCTTCCAGATGCGGAAGTAATTGTCGGCATCGAACCACGCGCCTTCCGCCCCGCCCTCCCGCCGCTTGGCGATGCCGTAGGTGGAGCCGAGATCTCCGGAGCTCGCGACCACCGCGCCCGCCGGCTCCCAGGTCCTCGGCGCCGCATCCGCGGCCAGGGCGGCGCGGATCGCCTCGCTTCCCACGTACGGCTCGTGTCCATCGCGGTGCAGGCGGGCCTGGTCGGCGAGGACGCCGAGATAGGCGGCGGTGCTCCCCGTCTCCGCGGCCTTGCCGAACGCCCGGTCCGCCGCCAGCAGCGCCGACCGCTCCGCTTCCGCGCCAGCCTTGGGCAGCGCGCTCTGCTCAACCTTGGCGGGCTGCGCCGGAGGGATCGAGACGGCCGGCGCGGAGGCCGGCTTCGGATTCTCCGTCCCGTGATCGATGAGTGCCTTCCACGTGCCGTCCGCCTGCTTCCGCCACAGCGTCACGAAGGTGCCGGTGGCCGCCACCTCCGGATCGTCCTTGCCCTTGGCGCGGTACTCCCAAGGCCCGGTCGTGTATCCCAGATCGCCGGCGAGGGAGATCTCGGCGAAGGTGGGATACCAGGAGAGGAGGGCCGGAGAGGCGGGACGCCCGCGGTACCACTCCTTGGCGGGGACCGGATCCGGCCGGAAGACGATGGAGTCGTCGGCGAGGAAGTCGAGAAAGGCGTCGCGGAATCCCTTCTCCCCCGCCGTTTTCGCGAAGGCACGCTCCGCCGCCACCATGGAGTCGAGGGCCGCCTGCCGGTCGATCGTCTGCGCGAAAACCGCGCCGGCGGTGAGCGCAGCCGCGAGCCCGAGAATGAAGATTTTTTTCATACTGCCTCCAATGCCGGAGTGATCAGACCTCGATCCGCCGACCCTCCAGGAACGTCGCCACCGGATGGCCGCGCAGCTTCCAGCCGTCGAAGGGCGTGTTGCGGGAGCGGCTGCGGAAGGCGGCGGCGCGGATGGTGACCTCTTCGTCGGGATGGAAGACGGTCACGTCCGCCGGGCTGCCGGGCTTGAGGGTGCCGCCCGGCACGCCGAGGACGCGCGCCGGTCCGGTCGAGAGGAGCTCGACGAGACGCGGGAGACTTAAAATCTCCTGCTTGACCAGGCGGTCCAGGCAGAGGCTGAGCGTCGTCTCCAGCCCCAGGATGCCGAAGGGCGCGAGGTTGAACTGCACGTCCTTCTCGTCGGCGTGATGGGGGGCGTGGTCGCTGGCGATGCAGTCGATCGTGCCGTCGGCGAGGCCGTTGAGCAGGGCCTCGCGGTCGCGTCCGGAGCGGAGCGGCGGCTTCATCTTGGTGTTGGTCGAGAAGCCGCTGCGCGCCACCTCCTCGTCGGTGAGGATGAGGTGGTGCGGTGCCGCCTCGCAGGTGGCCCGCAGCCCCTGCGCCCGCGCCCGGCGGACCATGTCGAGGCTGCGCGCGGTCGAGAGGTGCGCGACGTGATAGCGGCCCCCCGTGTCCTCGGTGAGGATGAGGTCGCGCGCCACCATCACGTCCTCGGCGGACCCGGGGATTCCGGGCAGGCCGAGGCGCGTGGACCACTCCCCCTCGTGCATGACGCCGGGGCCCGTCAGGTTGAGGTCCTCGGCGTGCTGGATGACCGGGATGCCGAAGTGCTGGGCGTAGAGCAGGGCGCGGCGCATCAGCTCGGCGTTCATCACCGGCTTGCCGTCGTCCGAGATCGCCCGGGCGCCGGCGCGCACCATCTCGCCGATCTCGGCCAGCTCCTGCCCTTCCAGCCCCTTGCTGATGGCGCCGATCGGATAGACGCGGGCGAAGCCGTGGCGCCGGGCTTCGAGCAGGATGTGCTCGGTGACCGAGCGGTTGTCGTGCACCGGCTCGGTGTTGGCCATGCAGGCCACGGCGGTGAAGCCGCCGGCCGCCGCCGCCATCGTGCCGGTGCGCACCGTCTCCTTGTACTCCTGCCCCGGCTCGCGCAGGTGGACGTGGATGTCGATCAGCCCGGGCGAGACCACCAAACCAGAGGCGTCGAAGCTCTCGGCTCCCGCGGGCGCCTTGATGCGGCCGTCGAGCTTCGCCACGCGGCCGTCCTCGATCAGCAGGTCGAACGAGCCGTCGAGGTCCTGGCTCGGATCGATCACCCGGCCGCCGTGGATCAGGAGCTTCCCCATCAGTCTCTCTCCACTTTCAGGCCGCCTCCTCGTAGCTGCCCGAGAGAAGATAGAGGACGGCCATGCGCACCGAGACGCCGTGGGCCACCTGCTCGAGGATCACCGAGTAAGGACCGTCCGCGACCTCGCTGGCGATCTCGACGCCGCGGTTCATCGGCCCGGGGTGCATGATGATGACGTCCTCCTTCGCCGCCGCGAGGCGCGCCGCGTTGAGGCCGAAGAGCTGGAAGTATTCGCGGATCGACGGGAAGGACATCCGCCCCTGCCGCTCGAGCTGGATGCGCAGCATCATGATCACGTCGGCGCCGCGCACCGCGTCCTCCAGCGTGTAGGCAACCTCGACGCCCATCGCCTCGACCGCCGCCGGCATCAGCGTGCGCGGTCCGCCGACCACCACCGTGGCGCCCATCTTGGTCAGCAGATGGATGTTCGAGCGCACCACGCGGCTGTGCTCGATGTCGCCGATGATGGCCACGCGCAGCCCGGCGAGACGCCCCTTATGGCGGCGGATGGTGTAGGCGTCGAGCAGCGCCTGCGTGGGGTGCTCGTGGGCGCCGTCGCCGGCGTTGATGACGCCCGCCTTGATGCGCTTCGCCAGCATGTGCGGCACGCCCGGATGCCCGTGGCGGATGACGACCAGATCCGGCGCCATGGCCTGCAGGTTGAGCGCGGTGTCGATGAGGCTCTCGCCCTTCTCCAGCGCCGAGCCGGAGGTCGAGAAATTCACGTTGTCCGCCGAGAGGCGCTTCTCGGCGATCTCGAAGCTGGAGCGGGTGCGGGTGGAGGCCTCGAAGAAGAGGTTGATCACCGTCCTGCCGCGCAGGGTGGGGACCTTCTTGATCGGCCGCTCGCCCACCTCGCGGAACGACTCGGCGGTGTCGAGGATCAGCTCGATCTCGCCCGGCGAGAGATCGGCGATCCCCAGCAGGTCCTTGCGGCGCCAGCGGATGGGGGCTTCCGGCGTCATCCGTGCGTCTCGCGCTCCAGGATGCGCACCTGCTCGACGCCGTCCGTCGCCTCGAAGGAGACCTCGATGATCTCGCTCTGCGACGTGGGCACCTTCTTGCCCACGAAATCGGCCTGGATGGGCAGCTCGCGGTGGCCGCGGTCGACCAGCACGGCGAGCTGCACCGCCTTCGGCCGGCCGAAGTCGACCAGCTCGTCGAGCGCCGCCCGCACCGTGCGCCCGGTGTAGAGGACGTCGTCGCAGAGCACCACGACGAAGTCGTCGATCGGCCCTGGCAGCCGGGTTCCCTTGACCAGTGGCTGCGGGCCGACCGTCGAGAGGTCGTCGCGGTAGAGGGTGATGTCGAGGACGCCGACGGGGACCTTGGTGCCCTCCATGCGCTCGATCTCGGCGGCGATGGCCTCGGCGAGCGGCACGCCGCGGGTGCGGATGCCGGCGAGCAGCAACTGGGAGAGATCGCGGTCGCGCTCGACGATCTCGCCCGCCATCCGCCGAATGATCCGCGCCATCTGCTTGGCGTCGAGGATCGTCGTCTTCGGCGTCAGGTTCTTGGCCATGCGTTGGGGTGGGGCCCGGTCCGGACCCGCGGCATCGTATCAGTCTTGCACGGGTTTTGCCAGTCCTCTTAGCAGGCGGCGGAGCGGCCCTGCAGCGCCGTCCTGATCTGCTCCAGGTGATGCTCGTTGTGAGCGGCGACCTTGTCGAATTCATCCTTCAACGTCCGCACCCCCGTCACGCTGTGCACGAACTCGAGGTGACCTTGGCCCTCGTAGTACAGGCCGGCGTAGTGGATGACCGCGCCGCGAACCGATTCGTAGACCCGCCGCGAGATGTCGAGAGGCACCCGAGAGTAATCGAGCCCCTTGGCCCAGGCATCCGGATCGAAGACCCAAAGGACCGGACGAGGTTCGCTCAAGGTCCGGCGAATGCGCTCGAAGAGAACCGTCTCGCTGTCGGCGAGGTGGTGGAGGACAAACCGGACGGACCACTTGCCGGGCGCGTAGGTGCGCGCCAGATCGCGTTCGTCGAGCGCGAAGTACTTCGGCGTCTCGTCCCGGGTCTTTTCGAGGTCGCGGATGAGTTGCATGAAGCTCACCTGCCGCCGCGCTCGTGAAGCAGCATCCACGACGTCCCGAACCGATCCCGGAGCATGGCGAAGCGATGGGCGAAGAACGTCTCTTCCATGGGCATGAAGATCTGCCCGCCTTCGGAAAGCAGAGCATAGATCCGCTCCGCCTCGTCGTTGCTGTCCAGCATCAGCGAGAGATAAGCGCTGCGCATGGGCTGAAAGCGCTCCGGTGGAATGTCCGCGCCGAGGACTATCGTACCGCCGATCTCGATGCGCGCATGGAGGACGGCGTTCTTCCAGTCGGGCGGGACCTTGTCGGCCTCCGGCTGCTCGCCGTGCGTCGTCATCATCGTGATCTTCCCGCCGAGGTGCTCCGCGTAGAATTCGAACGCCTGCCGGCAGTTGCCACCGTAGTTGAGATACGTGTAGAGCTTCATGGAGGTCTCCTTTCGGGCAAGATTCATGGCGCCGACTGGAAGAATTCCCAGATCTCGTTTGCGGCGTGGATATCCCGGTTGGAATGGCCCAGCAGGCGCCGGCCGTACAGGGCGGGATGCGGGGCGCTGTGGCCGCCGCCTTGGATGGTGTAGAGCGCGACGCTGCGCTTGCCGGGCGCGGACCATGACGAACGCTCCGCGGTGCTCCCGTCATCGGGATCGAGATCCGGGAATCGCGTCACGCGGGGCGCGCCTTCGAGGCCCGCAAGCTTGCGGAAGTAGTCGATGCTCGCTTGCGCGGAGAGCACCGGCCCGCGGTTACCCCAGACACCATAGAGGACGACGTCGCCGCCGCGCCACGGGTTGAAGGGATCGTCCGTGCCGTTCATGATCAGCACGGACACCGGCTGGTTCTTCGGCGTGAGGGCCATGTTCTCCGGCGCCGGCACGCTGGAGACGACGGCGGCGTACGCGCGAGCGAAGTCCGGCGTCTGCAGGGCGAGGCGCAGCGTCATCGCCCCGCCGTTGGAAACGCCGGTGACATAGACGCGCGCGCGATCGGCGTTGTGGTCCTTGACGAGGCGATCCACCAGGACATGCAAGAATCCCACGTCATCGATGTTCTCGCGCTTGGCCGCGAAGGGCCCCTTCTTCTTGCAATCGTTCCAGTGGCCTTCGTAGCCCTGCGGATAAACGGCGATGAAACCATGTTGATCCGCCAGGAGATCGAAGTCATACCCAAAGGACGCGCGCGCCCGTTCCGCCGTGCCCATCGAACTATGCAGCACGATGACCAGTGCAGGGTGTATCGCCGGCTTCGCGGGCACATACGCGATCCAGCTACGCATTCGCCCGCCGTGTTCCAAGGCGCCGCGCTCGATTTCGCCAGGCAGCTTCGGCATCGGTGGCGAGGAAGACCGCAACGCCCAAACGCGAGACCTGCCAGTAGGGCCGCCACAAGCACAATCGCCAAGAGCGCAGTCTTCAGGCAGCCGCGCATGATTCCTCCCGTGCATCGCCGCCTTTCACTTCAGGTCTACCTTGTGGAAGCCGAGCGAGTCCACGGGCCGACGCCTGAGCTGATTGACGGACATGCGCTTTACGACTCGGCCATCGCGCACGAAATGCACGAGGTCGCGCGCCTCCACACTCCGGTCTACCAGGCGAATGCCTAGGAGATAGGTGCTGCATTGCCTCGGAAGCACAGGAAACGCCCCATCAGGGCTGCGAGCAGCATGAAAGGCCTCAGGAGACGTTCAGTCATGCGTCTAACCTAGAAGCTCCTCTCTCAGGATACCACTGCCGGAGCGGGCTCCCTGCTATCGTTGACGACGGATGAAAACCCCGTTCCCCAATCTCGACGACCACTTGGTGGAGCCGGAAATCACGCGCGATGAGATCATCGCCGGCCAACGGGTGGTCTTGTCGCCAGTCGAGGAGCCGCACGCCATCCAGCACACCCGGCTCAATTATGTCCTCTCCTCTTACGTGGCCCCTGGCTACCGCGGGGCGTCGGACCTGCTGACCCGCCACGACGAGGAGTCGGACTTCGCCACCGACACCTGCGTGCTCAAGGACGGCGTCGATCCGGCCACCGGCGGGCGCTACCTGGAAGAGATCGCTTTCGAGGTGGTCTCGGAGCAGAACGAGCGATGGGTAACGGCGAAAGCCTTGCGGATGCACCGCCGGGGCGTGCGGCGGATCTTCACGGTCTGGGTCAAAGGCCCACGGCGGGTCTGCGAGTGGTCCCCGGAGAGCCAGAGTTGGCGTCCCTTGGAGGCGGGCGCGCGGATCGAGGATCCCTGCCTGGCGGCGCCGCTGGCCGTGGCGGCACTGCTCGATGCCGCGGCGGCGGACAAGGCCGTCGTCGCGGCCCTGGTAGCCAAGGGTAATCCGAAGATCCTCAGGCGCGAAGCTGCGGCGGAAGCCAAGGCGGTCGCCAAAGCCATCCTCGCCGTCCTGGAAGCGCGCGGTATCGCCGTAAACGCTGCGCAGCGGCAGGAGATCTTGCGCTGTCTCGACCGCGATCGATTGGACCGCTGGTTGCGGCGGGCCGCCATGGCGTCCTCGGCTGACGAGATCATGTCAGAACCCTGAGCGGCGCAACTCACTCGAAGTATCCCGTCACATCCACAATCACCTCCACGTTTCCGCTCCCCGCCACCGTCGGCCGTACGAGTGTTTGGCCCGCGTCATCGAGTTCGAGCACAGCATTGTTCGCGATTGTCTGCCCCGCATTGAAGCTGAGGTTACTCGTTGGCGGTAAAGGCTCATAGGAAGCCCAGAAGACCAGGAAGCCTTGTCCGGTTGGTGAGGTCACTGTGACGTTGGCGACGATTGAGGTCGCCGTCAAGGGGATGGCGCAAACTCCGGCGACAGTCAAGCTCCGGGGCAGGCCGTCGGAGAGGGCGGGCGGGCTCACGCGGCTGTCGAAAACGCGGCAGGGCGTTACGGTGTAGAGACTGGAGCCGGCCCAGGTCGCGGGATCGATCATGCCGGTCGCAGCACCGATCGCACGCTGCGCAAATTGGCTGAAATAGGCGCCGTAGTAGGCGGCGGCGTAAAACTGCTCGTTCGTGCCGTCGTACTTAACGTTAACGAGGTGGGTCATCGCGCTTTTGGTATAGGTGGTGTCTTCGGCCGCGCCGAGCGGGATCCAGGCGGAGAGACTCTTGTAGCTGTCTTCGTCCTGCTTGACGCCACCGTCGGCGGCGTTGGAGTAGATCTCCATCGGCTTGCTCGCGTCAGGGCCGTAAAGGGTCGCGTGCCCGCCAGCGAAGTTGTGCCACCAGAAGTCGAAGGTAGCGGTACGGTCGCTCACCGAAATTCGTTGCGGGTGAACGTTGACGAGATCAGAGAGAGCTGGTATCGCACGCCAGGTGTCGGTGTTGTCCATATACGGCTGCGCACAGGTGATCGGGCCCTGGTCACATGTGTATGTGCTGGTGGTGGCGTCAAAGTGGCCGGTCTTGCCGCGATGGATATGGTTGGTGCCGATCGAGACAATGTAGTCGTGGAGCATGTCGAGCACGCCCTGCACGCGCGCGGCGCTGCGACGATAGACGGCGTAGTCCATCAGGAACTGAAGCTCATAGTAGTCGGGCCGGAACGACGACGTAGAAGTGGGCGCCGACATCTGGTTGGTATGGCTGGCGGCCAGGTAGTACTCGCCATTCGAGAGGCGCTTGACCTCACCTGGGTAGCCGGACCCGAGTTGCCAGACGGCGTCGCCCTGACGCTCGTAGTCGGCGCAGTAGTCGGTGGCGCCGGTTGTCCAAGTGCCGCCGCGCTGCTTGGCGCAGGCAATTCCGTAAGCGCCGAGGATGCGGATCGAGGCGTCAGCAGCGCTATCGTGGAGCACACAGAGTGTGGTGTGGTCGTAGGAACCGCTGCCGTTCACGTAATACTTCCAGCATTGGAGGTCGTCGAGCACGGGGTCGCGGAGCGCCTCGACAAAGTTGCGCAGCTTCTCGTACTTGGCTTGGTCGGAGCCCATGGCGAAAGAGAGGAGCACGTTGCTGAGCTCGTCGGTCACGCCACAGAAATGGTGCGTGGTTGCGTCGAGTGTCGGGCAGCGGTTGACGGTCATCGGATCGTTCGGATCGTCTTTGCCGTCGTGGAGTTGGTCATTGCAGAGCGTGCCAGTACATGTGCCTTCAGTCTTGTACCAGCGCACCGCGGCATAAGCGTGACCGCCAGTGTCGAAGGTGTCGTCGACGAGATCGTTCCAGCTTGCCGTGTTCCAGCGGTCTAGCACTGCGGCGCAGGTCTGTGTCGAGCCACAGAGGCTCTGCGGAGTGAGCGGATAGGGCTTGGCGCCGGCATTGGCAGTGAAGAGGAGCAACGCGAGAGCCACGGTAAACAGGTTCAAGCCGACCTTGTGGAACATTGTGTTGCTCTCCCAGGAGATTCCGTTATAACGCGGCGCAACGTTGGACGTTCGAGGGTAGGCGCCTACTATTCGAACCTACATCAATCTTCTTTGCTGCGGATGTGGAGCGGTGGCGATGTCTATTCCGTCCTCCTGTAAGTTCTTAGATCAGAGTAGGGCAGTCTTGGACCTTTGTCAACAACCGGTACAATGCGACCAGGGAAAATGCTTCTGGCATGGCTTCGATCTGCTACCCTGAAGTCATGCGAGAGGAAGAAGTCCCCAGCCGTTCCTGGGAAGATCGGCCCCGGCTCAGCCGCGAGCATGAGGCACGCTTCTTCGCCAGCCTTGAGAAGGCGGACCGATTCTTCGGGGACGACGTCTCGATGCAGGGCGCCACCGAGCAAATCGGCCGACTGCTGGAGGAGAACAGCATTCCGTACGCGCTTCTCGGTACCACAGCTCTCAACGCGTACGGATACGCACCCATGACGATCGACTTGGATCTCCTGCTCAACGTGGAGGGATCCGAAGCCTTCAAGACGATCCATCCCGAGCCCACCGATCATGGCGTTCCAATCCACATCCGGCTCGCCGGAAAGTATCCCGGTGACGGACGTCCCAAGCCCGTGGCATATCCAGATCCGGCATCGGCAGCCGTTCGTGGCGAGAAGGTGGCGCTGCTGTCGCTGTCGCGCCTCATCGAGCTCATGCTCGCCTCGGGCATGAGCTCGCCCGGCCGGCTGAAAGATCTGGCGGACGTTCTCGAGATCATCCACACTTTGAAGCTGCCCTCCGGGTTCGCGGACGAGCTCGATCCCTACGTGCGCGACAAGTACCGCGAGCTGTGGCAGGCGGCGCAGATCCAGAAACCGGAGTAGAATCTTTCCCGATGAGGTGGTGCTCAACGACGGCGAGGTGCTTTCGGCAGAGTTCTCAAGACATGAACAGGTCGCTGACTTGCACCCTGAAGCCTGGAAGGACAGCCGACCAGATCACATCCCCTTCTCTTCCACGGACCAGCTCGATGTACTTTCCCTTCCCTAGGGAATAGACCACGGCCGTCCGAGCGTCTGGATCGAGGAGCCAGTACTCAGGCACACCCGCCTCTTGGTAGGCCTCTAACTTGGTCTTCCCGTCGCGGCGGCGGGTCCTTGGAGAAAGAACCTCGACGATAAGGTCCGGAGTGCCCTCATAATATTGGGTTCCCTTGCGAGGTTCGTTCCCTTTTCGGAAGAACACCACGTCGGGCTGCACCGGGGTCGCGATGCCGGAGGGGAGCTTGACCCCGAGCGGAGCTGTCAGAACGAGACCGAGACCGTTCTCGCGCACGAAGGATGAGAGGTGGAAGGAGAGCTCGAAGGACGAGAACTGGTGCTCGGGCGTGGGCGGCGGCGTCACGTAGAGGAACCCTCGGATGACCTCATAGCGATTACCGTCGTCGGGAACGCGAAGGAAGTCCTCGTACGTCCACTCTCCCTGAGCGGGCCAACTCTCCCCGGCATCGCTCGCCGGAAACGTCCTTGGGTATGCTGGTTCGGCCATCGACAGCTCCTTTGACGCCGAATCGAGGCTAGCGCCCCCTGCCCGAGACGTCAACCTCGCATCCCTGGCGACAGGATATCGTAAATCTCCGAGGCAAGCTTCTTCGGCAGCGTCGAGGAGGCGGACCCCGGAGTAGAATCCCTCCCTGATGTCCCGCAAGAAAGACGCTCCCCCTCGCCCGCCTGCCCCCGCTTCGGACGTCCCCTTCTGGCGCCGCAACCGCCGGGAGCTCACGTTCCTGATCCTCTTCCTCGTGCTGCTCGCCGGCGGTTTTACGCTGATCTCGCTCAACTGGGTCAACGACCACGCGGTGGAGCCGTTCACCGCCGGCGTCGCCCGGGCGAGCGGCATGGCGCTGAACCTGTTGGGCCAGCACGTGACCATGGCCAGCACGGTGATCCGCAGCCCGCGCTTCGCCGTCAACATCCGCAATGGCTGCAACGGGATCGAGGCGATGCTCATCTTCCTCGCCGCCGTGCTGGCGTTTCCGGCTTCCTGGAGATCGCGGCTGATCGGCCTGGGCATCGGCATCGTCGCCATCCAGATCGTCAACCTGGTGCGCGTCGTGGCGCTGTTCCTCACCGGGGTCTACTTTCCGCGGATCTTCGACAGCTCGCACACCGTGATCTGGCAGACAATCGTCATCCTCTTCGGCGTGCTGCTCTGGATCTTCTGGGCCAACCGTTTCGCGACTCCGGCCGCTCCAGCCGAATCGGCTACCTGATGGCTCCGCCCAAGGCCCCGCCGCGGAGCTGGGCCCTCCTCTTCATCCGCAACTGCCTCCTCTGGCTGCTGCCGGCGGCGTTGCTCTGGGTGCTCGTGACGCCTTTCTACAACCAGTTCCTGCTGGCGAGCGGCGAGAACCTCGTCCACCTCACCGAGAGCCCGAACGTGACGGACCTGGTGCGCCGAGACGCTGACTTCGCCTACGTCTCGCGGCTCGACTTCCCGCCGTCGAAGAGCCTCGTCCACGCCTTTCGGGTGACCGACGTGCACTTCCACCTGGTGATGCTGATCGCGCTCTTCCTCGCCGTGCCGCGCCTCTCCTGGCGGCAGCGATTGGAGAACCTCGGCTGGGCCCTGCTGGCGACCGTGTTCTTCGACATCGTGCTGGTCTTCTTCCGCGTGAAGTTCGTCTATGCCACCGGCCTTGGCGCCTGGAGCCTGGCTCACTACGGCGCCTTCGCCCGCAACTTCTGGGGACTCGGCAAGCACCTGCTCGATCTGCCGCTCAAGTTCTCGCTGCCGTTCCTGCTCTGGGCCGGCTTCTACCTGCGGGAGCTGATGGCGGAGGTGCGGTTGGCGCCGAAACCGGCGGATCTCCCAGGCTCTTGAGATGGCGCTGGGTCTCTTCACCCGGTAGAGCCGCGCGTCCCGGTTCTCCCCCGTAAGCTGCAGATCACTGCGCAGCCCCTCGAGGAGCGGCGCCAACCCGCTCTGCTCCCGGTAGGCAATGTAGTCGATGCCGAGGTCCGCCAACCCTTTCCTCCAGCGCGCTGGGTCGAGCTCCCAGTCGCTCACCGGGTGGTACCCGAACCGGTAGGCGCGCTCGCAGCGGCAGTGATAGAGGTCGAACTCCCCCAAGAAGAGGACGCGGTCGGTTGGCCTGATCGCGCGCCACAGGGGGTAGGATGGGAGCTGGATCTCCAGGGCCTCCTCCCGCGAGAGCAGCCCGGCCGCAACCTTCCATTCGATCCCCGACGAACCGAGCTGGACCGGAAGGGCGAACGCGGCAGCCAGGAGGCAGGCGGCCGCTGCCCGTCCGGCTAGGCCTTCGAACCCGCCCGTCAAGCGCCAGAGTCCCCCAGCAGCGAACGCGACGTAGAGCGGATAGACGGGAAGAAGGTAACGGTAGGCTGGCTCGTGTAAAAGGTACCAGGGCAAGAGCACGGCGAGCGCTGCCGCGACGAAAGCGGCGAAGCGGCGCGGGCCCCAGCCCAGAACGCCGGGCAGGATCAGCAGCGCGAAGACGCCGCCATAGCCATCTCGAAACCTTTCGAATCGGTTGGTGTGATAGGTGAGCGAGTACGGCAGAAGAGCAAAGTCGCGCAGGGACCGGCTCGCCGTCTGGGGAGTGCCTTCGTCCGTTAGGGGAGCGGGGCTGACGAAAAAGTAGCCGCCGGTCAACCGCGAGGTCAACAAAGAGAAGGACGAGGCATAGGGAGCGAGAAAGAAGCCGGCTCGCGACTCGCTCCAGGCGAGCCAGGGCAGCAGCGGTGTGGCCGCCAGCAGGACTATGAGGGGAAGGCTTCGGAGCGTGAGGGCATGGCGCCGCCACGCGAGCAGTGCGAGGGCCGGTGCCGCGAAGAGGGCGAAGACCTTGGTGGCGATCGCGCCGGCGAAGAGCACGGCGCCGAGGCGGCCATTCCGCGGCGGCTCCGCCTCGGCCGATGCGAAGGCGACCGCGGCCGCGGCGACGAGAAACGCCGCCGGCCAGTCGACGTACGTGGAGCGGAGCTGATAGCAGGCGAAGGGAAAGGCCGACAAAGAGAGGAGCGCCAGGGAACTAGCGGCGGGAACTCGCAGTTTGGAGACCAGGGCGGGCACCGCTGCGAAAGCACCAATGCCGACGGCAAAGTGAAGGAAGCGTACGACCGCTTCGCCGCCAAAGTAGAAACCCGCCGCTAGGAAACTCTCGTGATGCCGCCAGAAGAGCGTCTGGGGCGCGAGTGCGGGGAGGGGCTCGACCCTACCCCGGAGGACGAGGTCGCGCACCTCGGGGAGATGGTAGGCCAAGGCATCCCAGCCAACTTCCGGGCTGAGGACCCCGACCCAGATGGCCGCGAGAACGAGGAAGGTGAAGGCGATCCAGCCAGCGGCGATCAGGCTCGTCGGCCGCAACTCCGCCAGCGCAGCGACGGCGCGGCCGATGCGGCGCGCGAGCACCCGGAGATGCTCGCGGCGCAGGACGAACAGTCCCACGGCGCATAGGAGGAGAGCGGGTCTCCCCAGGAGGCGGATCTCGCCGAGGAGAAACACCAGCAGGCCAACCGAGAGGACGCCCGCGGCGAAAGTGAGGACCAGCTCCTCCTCCCCCGCTTCCCGGCCACGCACAAGGCGGGCGGTCGCGTCGCCGCAGACGAAGACCGCGGCCAAGATGGCACTCGCCGCCAACAGGGAGCCCAGGTTGCCGGAGATCAGAGCCAGGGCGGCCGCGGTGGCGAGCGCCGCCAACAAGGTGAGCCGCGGCCAGAGCCGCAAGCTGACGGTCAGGAGGGCGAAACCGGAGGCCCCAGCGACCGCCGCGAGCAAGGTGGCGCGGAGCCCGTGGAGGGTGACGAGCTTGCCGAAGTACCCCTCGATGAGAGGCTCCGCACGCCAGAGGATGGCGACGGCGAGCAGGACCAGGAGCCACGACCAGAGCTGCGACCGGGCCGGCGTCGGCGGGGTCGGCTCGCGGGGCAGGTCCCGGCCGTTCATCGCGCAGCTCCGGCCCTGGCTTCGCTGACCACGTCCAGGTAAGGCCCCACCAGTAGGAGGAGCGGGCGCGCAGCGGGGAACGCCCGCGCGAGCCGGCTGTACAGCACGAAGAGCCCTCGCTCGCAGGGCCTGCGGTGATCGCAGTCCAGCGGCACCAGCTCCGGATAGCGGACGCGCAACTGCGTCTGACCGGCGCGACGCAGGCTCCGCCGCAGGCTCGGCGCTGAGGGGAGATGCACGTGCTCGTAGGGGATGCCCCGCCGCCAGCGGACGAAGCGGCCCTGCCAGCGCCGCGGCACGAATCCGACGCCCCAGACTCCTACGTGCGGCTCCGGTCCCGGCGCGAAACGGTTCACGCACCTCGCCAGAAAACCGCCGTCCCGGCGCCGAACGCGTGTCAGCTCGGCCAGGACGGCTCCGCTCTCCCGGACATGCTCGAGCAGGTTCTCCGCCACCACGAGACCAATCCTGCCGTCCGCAAATGGCAGGTGGTCGGCACAGCCGGCGGCGAGGTGGACGTCCTCAAGGCCCAGGTCCGCCAGGCGGCGGCGAGCGATCACCAGCCAGCGCAGGGCGATGTCGATCCCAAAGGCGGGGCCCAGCCCCTGGCGCCTTGCCGCGGCCAGGAATCCGGCGCTCCCGCAGCCGGCGTCCAGGAGCGCTCCCCGCCCCTCGATGCCATAGCGCTCCATGCGCTGCAGGACCGCCTCGCCGCGCCTCTCCCCGGCGAGATGGTGCGCCAGGTAGCGTGCCGCCAGCTCAGGAGGGACCTCCGGCGTGATCTGGTAATAGAGCTGGACGAGCTCGGCGAACGGCAGCCGCTCCGCCTCCTGCGCCAGCCGCAGCGCCTTGGCGCGGTCTTCCTCGATCCCGATGTAGGGATCGGCACAGATCCGGAAATCGGGGATACCACCGACGAGAGGGTACTCGCCGCCGCAGGCGCTGCACCCGTAGCGTTCGGGCTCGGCCTGGAGAGGCGAACGGCAGCGTGGACAGACGTAATCCTCATCCATGGGAGCCACCCGCCGCGTCCTCCCAGTCAGGCCGAAAGAGCCGGCGGGCGCAGCGCAGCGCCTGCCGCGCCCGCAAGTAGCTGGCGAACCGCGCCGTGGCCAGCGAGGAGATCGTGAGGGCGCTCAGGTAGACCGCATCGATGCGCGGCAGGGCAAAGCGATCGCTGCGTTCGGAGACGAGGCCGAGACGGGTTCCGACGGCGGCGGCGAAATGGCGGGAAACGATCCCTGCGACCGCAGGCGCGCTCGCGCCGTAGGGATAGGCGAAGACCCGGACCGGCGCTCCCGTCCTGCGCTCGATCTCCTCTTGCGAGCCGCGGATCTCGTCTTCCGCCCGAGCTGTCGAGAGACAGGGGAGCGGCGCGTGGGTGAGCGAGTGGGCTCCCAGCTCACACCCCTCTTCGGCGAGCCGCGCCGCTTCCTCCCAGGTGACGAGCCGCTCGCGCGGAACGGCTGCCGGCTGGCCGGGCCACCGGTTGTCCTGCCCGCAACGGCCGGCGACGAGGAACAGAGTCGCGCTCCATCCGCGCTCCCGCAGGCGGGGCCAGGCGTGCCGCAGGAAGCTCTCGTAGCCGTCGTCGGCGGTGAGGCCGACGAGCCGGTCTTCACGCCGTGCGCCCGGAGCGAGGGCCTCGGACAGCCCGACGGCGCGGTAGCCCTCCCGCGCGAGAGCCTTGAGGTGGGTCTCGAACCGCTCCGTCGGGGTCCACAGAGGAGAGGAGCGGTCGCCGAACGCGTGATAGGTCAGGACCGGGAGAAGCATCGGGTTGGTTGAGTGTAGCCCAATTTCCAGTCTTTCTTACCCAAGAAAGTGGACACCTGGGTTGGTCGTGACTCTGCGATCACTAGCCGATGCTCACTTCGACTCCCTCGCGTGAGGAGCGGTAGACCGCGTGGGCCATCTGGAGCGCGCGCAGCCCGTCGCTCCCCGTAGCGGTGCTGGTCCGGCCGGTTTCGAGATCCGCCACGAGGGCGCGTAGCTCGGTGACGAAGGACCGGACGATCGTCCAGCGCCAACTGCGGAGGCGCTCCTGGACCTGGAGCCAGGGGAACAGCTCGTATCTCTTCCCCGTGCGCTGCCGCTCGTCCAGCGTCCCCCGGACAGCAAGCATCGGGGGATAGGAGGCTCGCACGAACCCGCGCGTGCCGACGCACTCGACCGCGAAGCGGTATCCCCGCCACTCGGTCCAGCTCGCATGCACCTGGGCAATGGCGCCCGACTGTGCGCGAAACAGAGCGAACCCGTTGTCCTCGGCAGCGGGAAACGACCACACCAGGTTGGCCACGTAGCCTTTGGCCGCGGTGATCTCGCCGAGGAAGAAGCGCGTCAGGTCGAGGATGTGGATGCCGTTGTCGACGAGGCTCCCGCCGCCGGTGACGGCTGCGTCCACGACCCACGGATGGCCGAACTCCGGGCCTCCTGGATGTCCTGCATAGGCCAGCACGCTGACGATGTCGCCGATCCTCCCCTCGTCGATCGTCCGCCGTGCCCAGGCCATGGCGGGGAAGAAGCGGTGGTTGAAGCCGGTGCGGAGCAGCACGCCTGCGGCCTCCGCCGCTTTGCACAGGCGCCCGGCGTCCTCCAGCCGGTGCGCCAACGGCTTCTCACACAGGACGTGCTTGCCACTTCCGAGTGACGCCAGCGCAGGCGCTGCATGTTCGTTCGGTGGCGTACAAACCAGGACCAGATCCACCTCGGGATCCCGCGCCACCGCTTCGACATCGGACAGGGATGTGGCTCCGTAGCGGCGCGCCACGCGTTCGGCGGCCTCGCGCCGCACGTCCACGACGCGTGTGAGCCTCAGCTCGGGGCACTGCGCCACGGCCGCCGCGCGCAACGCCCCGATCTCGCCGGCACCCACGATCGCCACGCCGAGCCTCCTCATGCCTCCCCCTGGAGCTGCCGGATGATCTCGAAATAGCGGCCGAGATGGACCTCCTCGCTGTAGCAGCGCCGGTAAGCCTCGTAGCCCCGGTCGCCCAGGCCGTCGCGCCGGACGCGATCGGTCAGCAAGGACTCCATGGCGCCGATCAGCTCGCCGTCGCTCTCGTAGACGAGCCCGCCTCCACTCTGTTCGACCAGCTCCGGCAGGGCACCGGCGCGGCGGACGATCGCCGGCGTGCGCGCGGCGAACGCCTCGAGGGGCACCAAGCCGAAGGTCTCGTAGCAGAGGGAGGGGACGACGACGGCGGTGGCCGCGCGGTAGAGCTCCCGCAGCTCGGAGTGCGGGATCCAGCCGCGGAACTGGATGTGGGAAGCCCCCACCGCCAGCTCCCTGAGCTCCACCTCGCAGCTCCCGGCGCCGCAGACCACGAGGTCGGCGTGAGGAAACCTGCGGCAGCGCTCCACCAGGCCGTGGATCCCCTTCAGCCTCTCCAGCCTCCCCACATAGAGGAAGAAGGGGCGGTGCGGCGCCATGGGCGCGCCGGCGCAGTCGGCTTGCGTCTCTTCGTCCGGGATGAAGTGCGGCAGGACGCGGATCGGCGCCGGAAAGCCCTGCGCCAGGTTCATGGCGCGCGCGAAGGCGCTCGGCGCCAGGAACGCATCGACGTGCCGCA
The DNA here is from genome assembly GCA_046765915.1 of Acidobacteriota bacterium. GTDB lineage: Bacteria > Acidobacteriota > Thermoanaerobaculia > Multivoradales > UBA5704 > DATARR01. The sequence goes on from JBKPTH010000045.1 coordinate 31,500, forward strand.
CGCCGCGCGCCACCGCCCCGGTGGAACGCCAGAGCTGCGGAGGGCGTCCGCCGGCCAGGGTGCAGCGCAGGCAGGTCCTCCGGCTGCACGCTTCGCGGTCGAGCCGCCAGAGGACGTGCATGGCACAGACGAACCAGTATTCGTGCAGCGTGCACAGCTTGATCGTCCGGCCGCAGGCGAGCACTCCCGGCCCTCCGAGCAGCGAAACGTTGTGGAAATGGATGACGTCGAAGGGGCCGCCGAGAAGGCGCTCCAGCTCCCGCCGTTGCAGGGCGGGCCGCCCGAGCTGATGGCCGAGCAGCAAGCCCAGCTTCCCCCTCGCGCCGCTGCCGAGCGGATGGAGCGAGACGTTCGGATGGTTCGGATAGCTCCCCGGAGAGGGACCGCCGGCCAGGAGAGTGCGGGCGCCCGGATGATGTACGACATGCACTTCGTGACCGCGGCGGGCGAGGGCGTTGGCGAGGCGGTAGACAAGGACCCCGTCGCCGCCGAAATGGTAGGGCGGATAGAAGGTCGTTGCCAGACAGAATCTCATGGCCGCCGCCCTCATCCGCCGGCGAGGGAGTCGAGAAGCGCCTGCATCTCGCGGGCGGAGCGGTCCCAGCTCAGGCGGCCGGCCTGGCGGTGCGCGGCTTCCCCCAGGCTCCGGCGCTTCTCCTCGTCGGACAGCAGCTCGCGCAGTGCGTCCGTGAGCTCGTCCGGGTTGGCCGGATCGACGAAGATTCCGCCTCCCGCCAGCAACTCGGGCAACGGGCTGTTCCTGGTCGCCACCACGGGGAGACCGCAGGCGGCGGCTTCGACCGCCGGCAAGCCGAACCCCTCGGCGACGGAGGGCAGCACGGCGAGCGCTGCGGCGTTGAGCAGTTGCGCCAGCTCCTCGTCGGCGAGGAACCCCGTGAAGGTCACGGCGTCGCGCAGCTCCAGCGCCGCGATCGTCTCGTTGAGCCGGGCGAGGCCGGGCGTGAAGGGATCGTCCAGGTCGCCGACCAGGGCCAGCCGCAAGGGTCCGAGGGCAGGATCGCTCCGCAGCCGCGCAAAAGAGCGCGCCAGCGACTCCAGGTTCTTGTGGGGGTTGATGCCGCCGACATAGACGAGCAGCCTTTCCCGCGGGAGGATGCCGAAGCGGGCGCGCAGCGCCGCACCGCCGGCAGCGGGTCCGGTGCGGCGAAAGACGGCGTCCGGCGCCTCGCCGACCACCCAGACGCGGTCCCGGTGCCAGCCGAAACGCCGCACGATGGAAAGCCGGGCGTGCTCCGAGACGGTGAGGATGTGGTCCGCCTGCAGGCGGGCGAACACGGACTTGAGCCGCCACAGGGCGGCCCCCTTGCCGCCGGGAAAGATCAGGTCCGGATGGTCCTCGGCGATCGTATCGTGGATCCCCACGATGACGCGGGCCCGGCCGAGGAGGGGGAAATACGTATAGACGGTGGGAAAGAAGAAGACGTCCACCCGCACGCGCGCCACCGCCCGGGTCATGCGCAGCACGGCCGGGAGGCTGCGGCGGCCCTCCGCGCGCACCGGCGGCGCGCCGGTGCCGACGGCCACCAGCCGCGCCGCCGGCGGGAAGCGCTGCAAGGCCGCCGTGTGCCCGTCGGCGAAAAAAACGTACTCGTTCCGGCGGTCCAGCTCGACGAGGGGGGTGAGCAGGTTGCGCGTGAAGCGGCCATAGCCACGCCGGTTGGCCCAACTGGTGACGTCGACCCCGATGCGCACGCGTCGTTCCCCTCAGGCAAGTTGGAGCGCGCTCTCGCCCGGCCCGGCCGCGTAGCCGACCCACTCGCCGGCGGACCAGGCGATCATGAAGACGAGGAGGTAGGGCAGCGAGAAGACGAAGCGGTCGACGTGGCGGCCGCGGCTGAGGACGCGTCGGGCGATGCGCGCCAGCAGCAGCGGCGGCAGGAGCGGCGAGAAGACGAGGTAGCAGAGCCGCCGCGCCGCGGAGACGGATTCGTTGCGGGTACCGGCAAACGCCCGGCCGTAGTGGTAGCGCTCGCGGAAGAAGCCTCCGAACCGGAAGCTCTTGCGGTGCAGGACCCGCACCGCGGGATCGGACCACAGCTCGCGTCCCTGCGCCTCGAGCCGCCAGTGGAGGAAGGTCTCCCAATACCCTCCCCGCACCAGGTCCTCGAGCTCGGCGATGGCAGCGCGCTTGTAGGACACGTTGGGGCCGGGCAGGTCGCGCACCACGCCGTGCGCGACCGGGCTCGAGAAATTGCTGTACTCACAGAAGTAGACGGCCCAGTCGATGAGCTTCTCGGTGGCGGCGTTGTCCACCGCGCCGCCGATGGCGGGCCCGGGGTGCTCTGCGTGCGCGCGGACGATGGACTCATACCAGTCCTCGGCGGGGATGCAGTGGTCCTCGGTGATGGCGATGATCTCGCCGCGCGCCGCGAGGATGCCGGCGGAGCGCAGCGCCGGAACGCTCTGCGGCTCGGCGAGCTCGATCAAGCGCACCCGGGGATGCTCCGCGCGCACGAAGCCGGTCACCGATCGCCCGACGCAGTCGGCGACGATGACCTCGGCGGCGACGTCTCCCCGCTGGCGCGCCAGAGCCGCGAGGCAGGCTTCCAGGTAGGGTCTGCCGTTGACCGAGGCGATGACCACAGAGAGCTGAGGATCGTTCATACGGCGAGGAAGCGGCTCAGACCCGCCCGCAGCTTTGTCCGGCTCCGAAGAGGTTCCCCAGCCATTCTCCGACAATCCACGCGATCACGGCAAGGAGAGCCCACGGCAGTGAGACGACGAGCTGGCGCCGGTATCTCTCCTTGGGCCAGGCATGGCGGAGGACGCGCGCCAGCAGGAGGGGCGGCAGCACCGGCGCGGCCACGGCATACAGCAGCCGCCGGCTGCCCGGGATGAGCCGCGCGCGCATGGCGCCGTAGCACCTCCCGTGGGTCAGCCGGCGGCCCAGCAGCTCCGCGGTGGACAGGCGCCGGCCGTAACGGACGACCAGCGAGGGATCGGCGAGCAGCTTCTCCCCGGACGCGGCGAGGCGGCGACAGGCGAAGGTCTTCCAGAATCCCTCGGGCTCCGGCGTCGCGAGCCGCTCCAGGACATCGCGGCGGAAGAGCACGTTGTTGCCCGGCAGATCGCTCGCCGGACCGCCCGGCAACGGCGGCAGGAAAGCGGCGTAGTCGCAGAAGTAGAGCGCCCAGTCGGAGGCCGTCCGGAGGTCTCCCGGCTCGACCGCGCCGCCGACCGCCGCCGCCGGACACCGCATCGCCGCCGCCGCTGCCGCGAGCCAGCCGGGCGCAAAGGTGCAATGCCCTTCGCTGAGCGCCACCCAGTCGCCGGAGGCAGCCTCGATTCCGCGGGCGAGCAGCCGCGGCAGGGAAGGCTCCTGGCCGGCGATCCGGACGACGAGGCAGCCTTCCCCGCGCAGACCCGCCGCGGCATTCTCGCTCGCACGGCCTGCCACTGCCACGACCTGCAGCTCCACGCCGGGCGGACAGGTTTGGGCCAGCAGGGAATCGAGGCACCGCCGGCCATCGCAGCGGGGCTCGCTCAAGGCCACCACGACGGACAGCCGCAGGCTCATCCGCGCGGGCTGCCGGAGAGGTAGCCGACCGCTTCGCCGAGCGACCAGGCGAGGAAGAAGACGGCCAGCCAGGGGAGCGCCATCAGGTACCGCGGCACCAGGTCGCGGCGCTGGGAGACGATACGCCGGCCGACCCGCACCGAGAGCAGGGCGGGCAGCAGGGGCGTGAGCAGCAGGCGCCACAGGCGCTCGCCCCGGCCCTGCGCCGGACGCGTCGCGCCGAAGTGTCGTCCGTGGCGGAACCGGGCCCGCAAGAAATCCGCCGGCCGCACACCCGGCGCGAGACGGACGCGCGCCTCCGGATTCATCCGCAGCGTACGCCCGGCGCGGCGCATCTCCCGGTGTACGAGCGTCTCCCAGAAGCCGGCCGACCGGTCTGTCCAGAAGCGCGCGAGATCCGCCGTCCGGTAGGCCGCGTTATCGCCAGGGATCTCTTGGACCACCCCCGGTGACACCGGCGGCGCGTAGGCGCTGTAACGGGCGAACCACGCCGCCCAGTCCGCCGCAGAGCCGCGGGCGGGCGGCTCGATGGGTCCACCGAGGCCCGCCGCCTCGGGCCACGTGCGTAAAGCCTGCACCAGGCTGGCCAGCCACCCCTCGGCGGGCAAGCACTGCGCGGTGGTGAGGGCCACGATCGGACCCACCGCCTTCTGCAGGCCGAGCCCCCACAGCTCGGGCACGAGCAAGCCGGGGGCGGTGGCGAGGATCCGGACGCGCGGGAAACGGGAGGCGAGAAGCCTCCGGGTGTCGTCGCTGAGAGCGCCGGCGATGAGGATCTCCGCGCCGAGCGGCTCGGCCTGGTGATGGAGCGATTCCAAACAATCCAGCAGCGCCACGGCGGCCGCCTGCGATCCCACCACGACGGAGGCGGCAGGGATGGAGGCGGTCATGGGGGATCGATGCGCTCAGCGCGCGCCACGTACACGTCACCGTCTCCCAGAGTGCCACGAAAGCGCGCCGCGATCCGGAAGTTCGTCTCCAGATACTCATAGAGGGCCGCGAAACGGAGGCGCATGTCGCGCGGGAAGGAATAAAGGATCCACAGGTCGTGCCCTTCCCGCAACGCGGCCAGCGCGGCAGGATCTCCAGGGAACGCCAGGCCGGGAGCATAGTAGTCGCGATATGCGGCCGCTGCCAGCCCGACCGCGCCGACCCGGTCGCCGGGACCCTTGCGCTCCGTCACGAAAGCGAGGGCGCCTGTGTAGTCCTGCTTCGGGTAACGATAGAGGGGGATCAAGGCGGCCGCCGAAGCGAGGAGAAACGCGGCGAGGACCACCGCCGCCGGCTCCACGGGCAGCGCCCAACCGTGGCCCCGGGCCCAGCCCCCGAAGACGGTCGCTCCGCGGACGGCCAGCAGCAGAGCGAAGGGCAGCACGTACAGGAACGAGCGGGGATAGCCCCCATAGCGGGTAACGGCGAGGGCCACCAGGTTGAAGACCGGCGGCAGCACCGTCATCGCCGGAATCAGGGGGCTGCGTCGCCAGTAGTCGACCCCTCCCGCGGCGGCGCAGGCGAGGAGGGCGAGCACCGCCGCGCCCCCGAACCCGGCGCGCAGCCCGTCCGCGAGCGGCGGCAGGAACTGCCCGAGGCTCATCGCCCCCAGCCCCGTCCGATCGGCGGTGCGGAAGAAGTGGACGATCTGGGGGGCTTGCAGGGCATAGGCGGCGAAGGCAACGAGCGCCGCCCAGGCGAGCGCCGCCAGCAGCCGCCTCAAGAGAGAGCGCGCAGACTCCCGGGCCTCGGGAGCGGCGCCGCGCCAGGGCAGCAGCAGGACGCAAGCCGTCAGATGGCCGGCGAACACGAAGGCGGTGTTTTGCAGCGCCAGCACCCCGAGCGCCGCGCAGAGCCCGTAGAGCACCCACAGGCTGCGGCGGTTGCGTTCCAGGGCCCGCAGCAGCAGCGCGGTCCCCCAGACGGTGAAGAAGATCATCCCGGAGTAGCCGCGGGCGCTCTGCGAAAACCAGACGTGATGGTAGGAGACGGCAAGCAGGAGCGCCGCCCAGAGCGCCTCCCCCCGCGGAGCGACCCGGCGCGCGAGGACGTAGAGGCCCGGAATCGTGCCGACACCCAGCACCACGGCGGGCAGGCGCGCGCTCCATGCGCTTTCGCCGAAGACGGAAAAGCTCACGCTACCCAGCAGCGAGTAGAGCAGGTGCTGGTTGGCCGATCGGTACGTGGAGAGGATCTCCAAGGGAGAGCTGCGCAGATAGTGGACCGCCGTCGCGATCTCGTCGAGCCAGAGGTCGCGGCTCAGGCCGGCGATGCGGAGGACTGCCGCGAGCAGAGTCACGAGAAGCAGCACCGCAGGGGTCCACCGGCTCGCCGCGGCGGGCGCGTCCTCCGCCAAACCAAGAAGCCGGGGCGCCAGCCCGGCCGTCTCGCCGCTCCGCGGCCACCGCCAGACGGTGACGAAGAGGGCCGCTGCGAGCGCGCCCAGGGCGGCCCGGAAGAGGGCGATGCCCTGGCGCGCCAGCCCGGGATCGACGCCGTGCAGGCCCGCCTGCAGCGCGGCAGACGGAACGAGAAGAGCCGAAACGACGAGCACCCCTGCGGCGAGAGCCGCCAGCTTCCGAAGTGCCGTCATCTCTTCCCAAAAGAAATCACGCATCGGATTTGTTTAGAGTATAATCGCAAGAATCCGTTTTAGCCTACTGAAGAAAGCGGGTTACTCTGCGGCAGGCAAGATCAGACCTCTTGGAACCGCTGCAGCGCGCGAGCGCGGCGCAGGGCAAGTGCGAGCTTGTCCTCGTTCTCGGTGCCGGGATCGCGGGCCTGGCCGCGGCGCGCGAGCTCCTTCGCCAAGGCTACGAGGTCGTGGTCATCGAGAAAGCAGCCGAGGTTGGCGGCTTGGCGCGCACGTTCGAACGGGATGGGTTCCGCTTCGATCTCGGAGGGCACCGCTTCCACAGCAACAATCCCTCGGTCGTGTCCTGGCTCCAGGATCTGCTGGGCTCCGATCTGCTCGTCGTCCCCCGCTTCAGCCGCATCCATCTCGAGGGCCGGTTCGTCGACTACCCGATTCGCTTTCCCGGTGCGCTGTCCATCTTCTCGCCGCTCAAGGCGGCGAAGATGGTCGGCAGTTACGGGTTGGCCAAAATCGCAGAGGCGCGGCGGCCGGATGTCTCTTTCGAGGACTGGGTCGTCAAACGCTACGGCCGATCGCTCTACGCGGTCTTTTTCGAGCCCTACACGGAGAAGGTCTGGGGCATCCCGTGCCGTGAGCTCTCCGCGCAATGGGCGTCGCAGCGGATCGGCATTCCCAGCATGTGGCGCGCAATCCGCCACGCCCTGGTCCCCCCGAAGGAGAGCCTGGCGACGGCGGTCTCGGAGTTCTACTATCCGCGGCGCGGCTTCGGGATGATCTGCCACCGGCTCCACACCGAGGTCCTCGCCGCGGGCGGCCGGGTTTCGACACGGACCTCGCTCGTCCGCTGCACCCCGCGGCGCCAGGGGTTCCAGGTCGCCCTCAGCGGGCCCGACGGCGAGCGCGAGACCCTCGAGGCCGATCGCGTGGTCTCGACGATCCCGTTGAGCCAGCTCCTCGCGACGATCCCCGAGGAGCTGGGCAGCCGCGAGGTCCTCAGCCGCTACCAACTGGAGTACCGCGACATCATCTGCCTCTTCCTGGCCTTGCAGAGGCAGCGCGTCAGCCGTGACAGTTGGACATACTTCCCGAGCAAGAAGCTCGTCTTCGGCCGCACGCACGAGCCGCGCAATTGGTCTCCCGAGATGGTGCCGGACGCCGACGTCACCTCGCTCGCCGTCGAGATATTCTCCAGCCACGGCGAGGCGATCTGGCAACTGCCCGACGAAGCCATCCTCGAGCTGGTGGCGGAGCAGATGGACCGGATCGGTTGGATCGCGCGGCGGGAAATCTTCAAGTGGTGGGTGCTGCGCGTCCCCTTCGCCTACCCGGTCTACCGCGTCGGGTACGAAGACGAGCTGCGCCAGGTCAAGGAGTATCTCGGCCGCTGGCCGCGCCTCCACCTGGTGGGGAGGACCGGCTCTTTCAAATACATGAACAGCGATGGCGTGATCGAGGACGTGTTCCGCTTTCTCGCCGAGCTACCCTCCGCCGGAGCGCCTGCCGCCTCGGTCGAGCGCCTGCCGGTCGAGGAGGCTCGATGGCTTTGAGCGCACCGCTCCTCTCCGTGATCATCCCCGTCCACAACGGCGGCGAGGCGCTCGTCCACGTCCTGCGCGCGGTCCTCTCCTCGCGCTACAGGGACTTCGAGCTGATCGTCGTCGACGACGGCTCGGACGACGGCTCCGCCGAGCGGTCGCGCGCTGTCGGAGCGACCGTCCTTGCCACCGGGAGCCGCCTCGGTCCGGCCGCCGCGCGCAACCTCGGAGCCGCCCACGCTCGCGGCCGGTATCTCTGCTTCCTCGACGCCGATTGCGAGCCGGGGCCGGATACCTTGGGTGCGATCGCGCGCGCCTTCCTCGAAGACCCCGAGCTGTCCGCGGTGTTCGGCTCCTACGACGATGCACCCGCCGCGCCGGGCTTCGCCGCCCAGTACAAGAACCTCTGCCACCATTTCATCCACCAGACGAGCCGGGAGGAGGCCTCCACCTTCTGGGCCGGCTGCGGCGCGGTGGAGCGCAGCGTCTTCTTCGCCTGCGGCGGGTTCGACGCAGCCCGCTACCCGCGCCCGGCGATCGAGGACGTCGAGCTCGGCGTGCGGATCCGCGGGCGCGGAGGCAGGATCCGCCTGGCCCGGGAGATCCAGGTCAAGCACCACAAGGCGTGGACCCTGGCGGGCCTGATCCAGTCCGATGTCCAGGATCGCGCCATCCCCTGGGCGCGCCTCCTCATCTCCGGCATAACGATAGAGGATGACCTCAACCTGCGCTGGCGCCACCGGGTGAGCGCTCTCCTCGTCTCCATGTTGCCTGTCTCGGCTCTCCTGTCGCTCGGCGATTCGGCCTGGCTCGGCGCAGTTTTCGCGCTCGCTTTCGGAGCGCTGTGGCTCAACCGTGACCTCTATGGATTCTTCCTGCGCAAGCGCGGACCGGTGTTCGCCGCGCGGGCGATCCCGCTCCATTGGCTGTACTACCTCTATAGTGTCGCCGGCTTCTGCGCCGGGGCCGCGCTCCAGTGGAAGACCGGGCTGGCCGGGAGAAGCCGCGCCTCCGCTCCCTTCCCTCCATGATCGTGGACGGCTCCCTCGCCCCTCCTCGCACAGCCGTGCACGCGCGGGCCGTCAACCGGAACTTCGCCCTCCTCTCGCTGGGACAGATCATCAGCCGGCTGTTTGCGCTGGCCGTCACCATCCACCTCACGCGCACCCTGCTCGCCGAGGGGTTCGGCGTGATCGCCTTCGCCATGAGCGTCCTCGCCTACGCCGGCCTCCTCGTGGACTTCGGCTGCAATACCCTCGGGCCGATCGAGGTGGCGCGACGCGTGACGCCGGTGGGCCGGCTGGTGGCGAACATCGTGGCGATGCGCCTGCTGCTGACCGGTGCCGGTGTCGCGGCGCTCCTCGCTTTCGCCTGGCTTGCTCCGGTCTCCGCCCTGACCCGAACCGTCATGGTCCTCTATGGGCTGTCCCTGGTCACCAACGCCCTCGATCTCGATTGGGTCTTCCTGGGATCGGGGCAGATGGAAGTCTCCGCGGCTGGCGAGATCCTCTCGCAGGCGATCATCGCCGCGGGCGCCCTCCTGCTCGTCCAAAGTCCGGGCGACGTCGCGAGAATGCCCTGGATCTTTCTCGCCTCCCGCGTCTGCGCGGTGGTCTACCTGACGGCCGTGTATCTGCGGCGGTTCGGAACGATGGACGTAACCCTCGACGGAGCGCTCCTGCGCCGGCTCTTTCGCCGGGCCCTGCCGCTGACCGGCACGAGCTTCGTGACCATGGTGTCGCACAACTTCGATCTAGTTCTCCTCGGCCTCTGGCTCGGCTCCGCCGCGGCGGGCCTGTACGGGGCCGCCTATCGCATCGTCTGGGCTCCGACATTGCTCGTCACAGCCTACTACACGGCGCTGCGGCCGGCCCTCGCCGCCGCCTATGTCCACGGGCTGGGCAGCCTGGACGCCCAGCTTCGCCGCTCGAGCCGGATCACTGCGGGGCTGAGTGTCGGGCTCGTGGTCGGCGGCATCCTGCTCGCCGAGCCGATCATTCTGTTCCTCTATGGCGAAGCCTACCGCGGGGCGATCCCTTCCTTCCGGCTCCTGCTCGGCGCGCTCGGGTTGATCCTGCTGAGCCGCAAGTACCGGCTGATCCTCACCTGCTTCGATCACCAGGCGACCGACTTCAAGATCATGGCGGCCGCAGCGGTGACCAATGCGGCGCTCAACCTGCTGTTGGTGCCGCGCTGGGGTCTCACCGGGGCCGCCGCCGCGTCGCTCGCCTCGGAGGTCCTGATCCTGGCGCTCGGCTACACGGCGACCCGCCTGCTGCTCCATCCCGTGCCGCTGGGCCGCTATCTCGTCCGCCCCGCTCTCGCCGCCGCGGCGATGGCTGCGAGCCTCGGCCTGCTGGCGCCGCTCCATGTGCTGCTCCGCATCCTCATCGGCGGCGGCCTCTACATCTCGCTGCTCTACACGATGCGCGTCCTCTCCGTTGACGAAACCAAGGCGCTCCTGCGGTCCTGGCTCCCCGTACGAGAGCTGGCGAGCTGAAGTCTGCATGGCCATGCCGCAGCGTCGCGCACCCGACCTCGACCTCCTGGCCTGTCCCAACTGCAAGGGGGGGCTCGATTTCGACGGATCGAGGCTCTCCTGCCCGGCCTGCGGGTGCGAGGCGCCGATCGAAAGCGGCATCCCGTGCTTCGCTCCGAGCGATCCGTTCTACGACGCCTATTCTGAGATGCACGCTCCCTTCGTGCGGATTCCGCAGGGACTCAAGGGAGCCCTCCTGCGCCTTCTTCCCTACTGGTCCTATCGCGAGTGGCGGTTCTGGGACGCCGCAGTGCCTTCCTGCGAGCGGCTGCTCGATGTCGGCTGCGGCCGGGGCCACGAGATGTTCGCGCGGCGTGCGCGGCAGACCGCCGGCTTCGATATCTCTCTCCGATTCATCCGCGAGTGCGCCGAGCGTTACGATCTGGTGGCACAGGGGGATCTGCCGCGGCTGCCGTTCGCCTCGTCGGCCTTCGACGTCGTGGTCTCGTCTCACGTCCTGGGGCACGTGCCGGAGGACAAGAAGGACGAGACGATCGCCGAGATCCGCCGTGCGCTCCGACCCGGAGGGATTACCGCCCACCTCGTGGAGACGGACAGCAATCACCGGCTCGTCCGTGCTGCCAAGGAGAGGCCGGACGCCTACCGCGCGCAGTTCGTCGAGCAGGATGGCCATGTGGGGCTCGAGCCCGCCTCGCGTGTGATCGCGCGGTTCCGTGCCCACGGGTTCGAACTCGTCTCCCAGTGGCTCGTTGACGCAATCGTCCCGAGCCGCCAGAGCTTCGCCAAATATCTCGACCATCCCGACTTCGCCGGGATTTCGGGCATCGGGCGGCTGCAGACTTTCTATCGGTTCACCTACTGGCCGCTGTTCAACGTCGCGTATGAAGTGGGTATGGGCCTGCTTCACAGGACCGTCGAGCAGTGGTGGGCCGACCCCGATAAGGCCCAGTTTGTGATGCTCGTCCTCCGGCGGCGCTGAATTGCGGATGAATACGGCGGAGATCCTCCGGCTCCTGCGTTTGCTCCCGCGGCGTCCCTTCGACGCTCTCGACCAAGTGGCGGCGCGCCTCGAGGCGGGGCTCGACCGGCGCCTCCATCCGCCGCCGGCCTACCGCTCGCACCCTCTGGAGACGCTGATCGCGGAAATCGAGGGGACGACCGGGCTCGCGCTCGCCCCCTTCCTCGACGAGGGAGCGGCGCGGCAGGTCGAGGAGTCATTGTGCCGAGCCATGGTGGAGATCGGTGCTGACGCGCCGCTGCTCCGGGCCCACCACGGCGATCTGGCCTTCGGGCGGCTCTGCTACGTGGTCTGCCGTGCCGTCCGGCCCTCGACGGTGGTCGAGACTGGGGTGGCCTACGGCGTGACCTCATCGTTCCTTCTCGCTGCGCTGGCGGCCAACGGTTGCGGCACCCTGCATAGTATCGACCGGCCGCACCCGGAGCCGGGAGCCGACGAGCTGGTCGGCTCCCTGATCCCCGGACCTCTCAAGAGCCGCTGGGTGCTCCACCGCGGGACGAGCGACAGGATCCTGCCGCGTCTCGCCCGGGGGCTGGGGGCGATCGGCCTTTTTCTGCACGACAGCCGGCACACGTATCGGAACATCAAGAGAGAGTTGGAGGCCGTGACACCTTTCCTCGCCTCCGCATCCGCGGTGCTCGCTGATGACGTGGGCCGCAATGCGGCGTTCGCGGACTGGGCCGCCGCGTCCAAGCCGCGGTATTGGGCGGCCCTTGCCGAGGCCAAAGCGGGAGGCCTCGCAGGCGTGGCCGTATTCGGGAAAGACCCGGCGGAGCCAGGGGCATGAGGACACTGTTCCTCAACGCTCTGCGGCTCCCGGACCCGCGGACTGCCATGGGGCGCTACATCGAGCAACTGGTCCATCACTGGAGCCGTTCCGAGATCCCCTTCGACCGGGTGGTTCTACTGACGCCCCGGCCCGTACCACCGGAGTCCCTCGACCTCGGCACGCGCAGCGAGGTGTCCATCCACACTGTCGGTTCTCACCTGCCGTTGGCGATCTGGGAGCAGGTCGCCCTCCCCCTCGCGGCCCGCGGCGGATCCATCCTTTTCTGTCCCTCGTACACCGCGCCTCTGGCTTGGCGCGGGCGGCTGGTGCTGGCCAATCACGGGATCTATGAGGAGCTTCCCAGTGAGTTCTCCCGGCTGACCCGGCTGCGCACCATCCCGCTCTTCCGTGCGAGCGCACGGCGCGCCCACCGCGTGATTGCCAACTCCGAGGTAACCCGACGCGATCTCGCCCGCCACTTTGGCCTCGGCGAAGAAAAGGTCGAGGTCATCTACCCAGCGGCGGCCGAGATTTTTTTCCGCCATCACGATCCGCGAGAGAGCGAGCGGCTGGCCACCCGGCTCCTCGGCCGGCCCGGCCCGTACCTGCTCTTCGTCGGCAAGCTCTCGCGACGCCGCAATTTCCCTGCCCTCATCGAGGCGTTCTCAAAAGTGTGCCGCAGGCTCGGGCTCGAGCATCGGCTCCTGGCGGTGGGACCCAACACGCAAGGGCTTGCGATTACGGAGCTCGCGGCGCGGCATGGCGCGGGTGAGGCCGTCCAGCATATCCCTCACCTCGAGCAGGCCGAACTCGCCCTGCTCTACGCCGGGGCGGACCTCTTCGTGCTGCCGACTTCGTACGAAGGGATCTCCTGGACGATGATGGAGGCGATGGCCAGCGGCGCGCCCGTGCTCACAGTGGAGCATCCCACCCTCGACGAGGCGGCACGCGGCGCCGTCCTGGTCGCGGCCACGGCCTCGGTGGAGGATCTCGCCGCGGGGATCGAACGGCTGCTGACTGATGAGCGGCTCCGCGGTGAGCTGCGCTGCCGGGCTGCCCAGGCCGTGCGCCGCTTTTCCTGGCGGCGCTCAGCGGAGGCGACCCTGCGCGTCCTCGATCGGGTCGCCCGGACACAGGACGAGCGATGACGGCACCAGGACCTCCGACATTCGCGCTTGGCTCAGGGGAGGCGGCCTCGCGCGAGCCGCGGATCTTCGAGCCGGAGTATTACAGGCAGCTCTACCAGGTCGAGGAACGGCATGGGTGGTCGGCCGGGATGCGCAACGCGATGCGCGCGCTGCTGGGCTCGAGGCTGACCAGCGGGAACGGTCTCCGTGTCCTCGACGCCGGCTGCGGCACAGGGTATCTCCTGGATGAGCTGCGACGGGCGGGTATCTGCCGCGAGCCGGTGGGGATCGATATCTCGCCGAGCGCGCTTTCCTTCTGCCGGCGGCGCGGCACCCGCGCGCTCGCGCAGGCGACCGCAGTCAGTCTCCCCTTCCGCGCCGGCTCATTCGATCTCGTGCTCTGTATCGATACTCTCCAGCACCTCTCCCCGACCGGGGCCGACCTCGAGGCACTTCGGGAGGTTACCCGCGTGCTGCGCCCGGGCGGTTGGCTCTACCTGCGGACAAACTCCGCGCTCGGGCACCGGCCCGCATGGGGAGCCAATTCCAGCCTCTACAGGCGGTACACGGTGCGCGAGGTGCGCGCGCTGCTCGAGGCGGCTGACCTAGAGGTCAAGCGAGCCACGTACCTCAACGCCCTCCCCGGGCTCTGGGCAGCGATCCGCGAGCACGCGAGACCTCCTGTCACTCATCCGCGCTCGGGCCCGGCTCTTTCGATCCGGCCGCCGGCCGCCGGGAGCGGCTGGCGGCACGCCGCGCTGCGGGCGGTCCTCGGGCTCGAAGCGTTCGCCATCGGCCGGCTGGGGATCGACCTCCCCTTCGGCCACTCCTGCGCCTTCGTGGCGTGCAAGCCGGCCGGCGCCGCTGAACCGGCGCCGGCTCGTCGCCCGTTCACCCGAAAGATGCGGTAAGGCTGTCCGGTGAGCGCATTGTCGCTCCGGTACACCTCGGTTAGATCCAGGTGGCGTGCCACCTCCCACCGTTCGAAGCTGGGGTGCAGATCGGCCAGGTACTGGATTTTCTCGTCGATGATGTAATCGCTCACCCGCATCTCGCGCAGGTAGGGGATGAACTCGAATCCGTTGACCAGCCCATCCAGGTTCACCACTGGCTGCTGAGCGTAATATCCAAGCACTCCGGCGTTCCAGGATCCGACAAGCGCACCCGCCGGGAGGTGCTGGTTCATCCATCGTGCCGCCCGATAGCTCTCGTCATTCCAGCTCCGGTTCCAGTCCACGAACACCGGAGACTCGCGGAAGAAGAAGCGGATCGCCTGCTGAGAGTGAAACGCGATGAGCACCACCAGTGTCGCGGTCGCTATCGGCAGACGCACGGGCTCCGGCACGAACCGCTGGGCCAGGTAGCCTGCCGCCGCGGCAAGCAGGGCGGCGGCCAACACGGTGAGGCACAGCTCCCCCTCCACCAGCCACCAACGCACGATCGCATAGCCCACCTGGGTGGGATAGAGGAACACCGAGGCGACCACGTTCAGGACGGCAAACACGAGCAGGTAGCCGAACGGTGCCAGCCGGTGGCCGCGGGCCTGCAGGTGCTTCCACCAGCCGCGCGGCCCCGCCGCCGCCGGTAGGGCCAACAATACGAACAGGACCACCAGCAGTCGCTTGGCGGGAATCGCGCCGGTCACCAGCACGCGGCTCCCCGCCATCCACAACCCGTCGAGGACCCGCGAGGTCACGAACCAGAAGGCGCTGTGCCGCTGCTCTAGGAGGTACACAAGGAACTCCTTGGAGGCCCGGCTTCCGGTCCCGAGGCTCTGCAGCAGAAAATCGTTGTAGACCGTCTTGACGGCGGCGCTCACCGGCAGCGGGTGTCCGGTGGTCCGAAGGTTCCAGCCCAGGTATGCCGCCAGGAATCCGCCGGCCACGGCTCCGGCGAGCAGCGCGACACGCAACCGCCCTCGCAGCTCCGCCCGGCCTCCACGGCCGACGTAGGCGAGGAGCAGACAGGGGATCAGCAAGCAGGCGTTCAGCCGCGCCAGCACCGTCAGCCCGAGCAGGGTGCCCAGGACAGTCGCGGACCACGGCCCCGGCCGCGGCAGGAAGACCTCGGAGGCGTAGAACACCGTCGATACGAGCAGGAGCGCATAGAGACTGTTTTCCATTCCCCACAACCGCGCCCAGACGATTCCCATCGAGAACAGGAGCCCGCCCGCCGCCGCCACGGCCGTCCCCACCGACACCCGACGGGCGAGGAGCTCAAACAGCACTACGACCCCGGCGATGTGGAGGAGGCCGGCGTAGGCCACGAATACGCGGGCGAGGATGTTCACATCTCCCACGCCGACGGTCTCCAGAAGCCGGGCCACGCCGGCCAGCAGCAACGCCCAGAGAGGCTGGACGCCATTGGTCACGTGCTGGCCGTCGAAGGTCCAGAAACCGTAGTGGGCGAAGTTCGTCGCCAGCTTGAAATAGTAGAAGGCGTCGTCGCCCCGGTGGATGAACTGGGAGATGGGAACAAACGCGTGCAGCAACACCGGCACGACACCGAGGAGCAGCAGCCACCGCACGCGCCGCCGGAAGAGCACTCTCGGGCTTGCTCCCGCCGACTTAGTCGTCCATTCGCACATGATGATCTTTTATGGTATCAGCTTACTGAAGCGTGCCGAGGCGCCGGAAGAAGACGTTGTCCGGCGCGCCAGGAAACCGGGCCGGGCGCTCGACGCCGGCTGCGAAACCAAGTATCTTCTCGACGAGCCGTAATGGACGCGCTTGTGCTCTCGGAGACCTTGACAGATGTCGGTTAGAACCGCACTTCTGGGCCTCGGCAACGTGGCCGAACGCATCCATATCCCAGCCTGCCGAGCGATCCCGGAGATCGATCTCGTGGCCGCGAGCGAGCCGTGCGCCGACCGCCGTGAGGAGATGCGAAGGAGGTTCGGCCTGCCGGCCGTCTACCCCGACTCGGGCGAGCTGCTGGAGAAGGAAGGACCGGAGCTCGTCCTCGTCGGCACTCCTCCCGACTCCCACCGCGAGCTCTGCCTCGCCGCGCTGCGCAGCGGCGCGGACGTGGTCTGTGAGAAGCCCTTCATGCTGAGCGTCGCCGAAGCGGACGAGGTCATCGCCGAGGCGAAGGCCCGGCGCCGGCGCATCACCGTCAACACCCAGTACCGCTACATGGAAATCTACCGCCGCACGCGCGAGCGGCTGGAGCGGGGTGATTTCGGGCGGCTCTTCTTCCTCCAATGCTGGCAGCAGATGTTCCATCCGCCGGCGTTCGAGAAGCTCGCCTGGCGGTCGCAGCTCAAGCGCTCGACGCTGTACGAGTTTGGCGCCCATCCGCTCGATCTGATCTGCACCTTCTTCGGCGCCCTGCCCGAGACGGTCAACGCCAACATCCCGAGAGTCCGCGCGGAATTCGATTCGGACGTCCTCGTCCAGCTCAGCCTCCGTTTCCCCGGCGAGCGCCTCGCCACCATGGCGCTCAACCGGGTGAGCCACGCTCCGGAGCGCTACCTGGAGATGCGGCTCGACTGCGAGGAGGCCTCGATCCGCATCTCGCTCGGGGGTGTGGCGCGCGCCGGCGTCGAGATTCTGCGCCACCGCGGACGCTCCCGGCTTCAGGCGCGGTGGTGCCTGGTCAAGGGCGGTGAGGCGCGCCTGGAGGCGGGAGCCCGGTCGCGGGCGCTCGTCCGCGAGCCGCGCCTGGCCTTCGCGAGCGCTACGCGCGAGCATCTGCGCGAGTTTCTGCGCCAGCGCGCCTCACCGGAGCTGTCTTGGGCGGCCGCCGAGCACGCGCGAGAGGTCCTGCGCACCATCTTCGCCGGCTACGAGTCAGCCGAGACGGAACGGACGGTTCGCGTCCATTGAGCTCCCGGACCGGCTCCCGGTCGCTGCCGGGCGCAGCACGTAGAGGCGCGCCCGGGCGTCTCGATAGACGAGCTCAAAGCCGTCCCGCAGCTCCGCCTCCGGGAACGGCAGCCGCATGAGCGGCCCGGAGCCCTCCATGCGGGCTGGAACGAGCAGGTGGGTGGCGCCCAACGCGCGTAGCTTGCGGTGCAGGCTGGCGGCGTCTGGCGTTCCGCCCAGCACGCGATCGAAGCTTCCCGGACCGACCCAGTCGCCGCCGAACCGGCCGAGAGCCCGCCCAGCAGAGCGCGCCGTAATCTGCCGCCGGCCATCGTCGCCTCGGACCTCATTCAGAAGGAGCGCAGCGCGCTGCGGGATCGCGGTAGACGAGCCGCCCCGCAAGGTAGACCACGATGGGATTGCCAAGGAAAACCGCAGCGGCAAGCCATGCCGCAGGCCGGCACGACGGGAAGCCTTCTCTCCCCCACACCACGACCAGGACCGCGGTGAGCAGGGTGGCGAGTAGCTGAACGCCCTGAGCCGCCAAGTCGTTCCCGAAGAGCATCCGATGAGACCGAGCAGCAGCAGGAGGTGGGCCGCGAGCGCCAGGCCGAGGACCGTCGAGACCGTCCACCGCTCCAGCCGCCCGGCGAACGGCAGCCGCCAGGCCGCCATGCGCCCGAGGATGTAGGAGGTGGCACCCAGGACGAGGAGCGGCAAGAAGAACCCGGCCAGAAGGCCGCTGGCGGCTCGGATTGCGCTCAGGGCGGCCATCGTCACGGGAAGGAGCGAGCGGGAGACGCCGTGCGACGAGCGTAGATCCTGACGTAGGGCGGGCCGCCGGGAGGGAGCCCGCTGATCTCACGGTAGGCTACTTTGAACTGCGAGCTCGCTGACAAGGCCCACATCATTCGATAATCCTCCAGAGCGGTTTCGATCAGAATGAAGTCGGGACGCCGCTCCAGAATGCTCGCGGCCACACGGTTTGCCCGCTCCCGCCTCCCCTCCTCCAGCGCCTGCCCCAAAGATCTTCCAGCCCTGATGTCCCGCCACAAGTCCGCCAGCTTGGCGTCGAACCGATAGATCTGGGAAATAGGGCGATCCACCAAACCCAGCGTGTCGATGAACTTCACATCGTGACCCTGGCGGGCCACGAAATAGGGAACCCTCCCCATCTGGCCGAAGGCAACGACGCCGTTCTGCGGCACGTTCCGGTCCACCCAGTGGGCAATCTGCACGCCCCAGTGCCAGGTCTCCGAGAACGGATCGCGCCAGGACTGGAAGACCTTCTGCCGCCAATCACGAATCCGCGGCGGGTTCTGGAACAGCAGGAAGAGGGGGCCGGCAAAGAGCAGGAGGAGGAGCGAAGCCCGCGCCAACGGCGAGGACAGAGCGCCGAATCTCCCTTCCCTTCCCCTGCCCAGCAGCTCGCAGCCATACCAGACGGCCACCAGCAGGAGCGGCAGCGTGGGAACCAGATAGCGGAACCCCGGGCGGTAGTCGCCGCCCGCCACGAAGTTGAAGAAAAAAGAGAGCAGAAACACCGCCGAGAGAAGAACGCCGAGGCGCCGGCGTTCCAGCCGCGACCGCCGGCGCCCCCCTAGCAGCGCCACGACCGGCAAGGCCGGCGGCAGAAGGCCAAGATAGAGGATATAGCCGAGGAACTGGCCCGACGCCCGGCCGAACAGCAAGGGATACAGCTTGACGCTGGTGTTGGGCACGAGACTGTGGAAGTGGAGAAATCTGTAGATGAGGTACCCGCCATAACCCACTGCCGCCGGCAAGGCATAGTGGAACGCGCCGGCCCAATCCAATCGATCGAGAAGACGGTCGGCGAGGAGGACCGCTACCAGCAGCAGGCCCTCCGGGCGGCCGAGGCACACGAAGACGAGCGCCAGGGAGCCGGTCCAGCGCCGCATCCGCAGCTCTTCGCGGAGCGGGTACTCGGCGGCGAGGTAGGCGTCGACGGCGACGACAATGGCCAGCGAATAGAAGGGAGTCTCCAGGCCACTACGGGACCAGACGACGAACGGGTAAGACAGCGCCAGCCCCGCGAGCGAGGCTCCTTGCCCGATGCGGCTAAGCCCGACCGTCCGGGCCAGGAACCAGGTGGCCACCAGAGTCGCGGCGCCACAGAGCAGGCCGAGAACCGACGCCGTCATCGGCAGGTCGAAGCCCGCCCCTGCGACGACGGCCAGTATCCCCATCCAGACCGGACCGGAGAAGCCTTCCACCGGATCGCCCGCGTTGAACACCAGGCCGTTGCCGTGCGCCCAGTTCCACGCGTACCGGTAATAGATGAAGGCATCCTCCTCCGCCGGCAGCTCGAAAGTCGCAGCGATCAGGAAGAAGCCCAGGAGGGCCGCCCCGACGATCCAGAGATCCTTACTCCTCGATCGCCAATCTAACGTCTCAGCCTTCATGAAGCACGTTGATCATCTTCCGGAAGCACGATCTCATATCTGCCGCCTGGCGAAAAGGCAAGGGCCGCCCGTACCGGCGGTACACGCGGCCCCGGAAGGAGTGCGTCAACTACTTCGAACGCCGTCGGCGGATACAGCGCGAGGAGGACGAGAGGAGCCAATCCCAGGAGCAGCGCGGGCCAGAACCAACCGGGCACGGAGATCCCGCGCAGCTCCGCCCAAATCTCGCGCCACACCCGCCAGCCGGCGGCATGGATGACAGCCGTCAGGAGGAGGACGGGAAGGGGCCGCAGCAGTCCCGCGAAGCCGAGCAGCAACAGGAGATGGGCCGCGAGGGCCAGCCCGAGGATCACCGAGACCGTCGTCCGCTCCAACCGGCCGGAGAACCCCAGCCGCCGGGAGGCCAGGCGCCCGAGCACGTAGGCGGTGGCGGCGAGGGCCAGGAGGGGGAGGAAGAAGCCGGGGAGGAGCATGGGGGTGGCGGGAATCATCGCCGATCTGCCCTCCGAGACCTCACCCCCTGGCCCCCTCTCCACAAAAGTGGAGAGGGGGAAGAAGAAAAAAGCAAAACCCTTCGCAGGCGTCCCCCTCTCCAGCTTCGCTGGAGAGGGGGCCAGGGGGTGAGGTCTCGGAGGGCACGCCCGTCCGACGTCCAAGAAACCCCTGGAACGCCGTTCGCGTCCCCACATCTAGTACCCCGCCCCTCCCCCACCCCATCACCTTGTAGCATCCCGCCCGCTCTGCTAAGCTGCCCCGCATCGCCTGAGAGACCCCGATGCTGAAAGTCGAACGCCTAGAGATCTCCGGTTTCAAGTCCTTCGTCGATCCCGTGGAAGTGCGCTTCGCGGGCGGCGTCACCGCCATCGTCGGGCCCAACGGCTGTGGCAAGAGCAACCTCGTCGAGGCCATCACCTGGGTGCTCGGCGAGCAGAGCGCCAAGAGCCTGCGCGGCGGCACTATGGAGGACGTCATCTTCAACGGCTCGGACTCCCGCAAGCCGCTGGGGATGGCGGACTGCCTGCTCACCCTGCGCACCGACGCCTCCTTCCCCGGTTCCGACGACGGCCTGCTCACCATCGGCCGCCGGGTCTTCCGCGGCGGCGAGAGCCAGTACCGCCTGAACGGCCGGGTGACGCGCCTGAAGGACGTCAAGGACCTGCTGATGGACACCGGCCTCGGCATCCGCGCCTACTCGGTCATCGAGCAGGGCAAGATCGGCCTCATCCTCTCCGGCAAGCCGCAGGAGCGCCGCAAGCTCATCGAGGAGGCGGCCGGCATCACCCGCTACAAGGCGCGCAAGAACGTCGCCGAGGTGAAGCTGCAGGAGGCGACGGCGAACCTGCTGCGGCTCGACGACGTGATCTCCGA
The DNA here is from genome assembly GCA_046765915.1 of Acidobacteriota bacterium. GTDB lineage: Bacteria > Acidobacteriota > Thermoanaerobaculia > Multivoradales > UBA5704 > DATARR01. The sequence continues at coordinate 52,171 of JBKPTH010000045.1, forward strand.
GGTGGAGCGCGCCCTGCGCTCGCTCAAGCGCCAGGCGAGCGCGGCGCGGCGCTATCAGGAGAAGGAGAAGGAATATCGCGTCTTGCTGGAGAGCGTGCTCCTCGGGCGCTGGAACGCCCTGGCCGCGCAACTGGCGGCGCTGAAGTCGAGCCTGGAGGACGCCATCTCGCGCGAGGCGGCGCTGGCGGCGGATCTCCACCGCGACGAGGCCTCTCTGGCCGCCGGACGCGAGCGGCTGGAGGAGCTCGCCGAGGCGATGGCCCAGCGCCATCAGGAGGTGTCCGACTACACCGCGGTCATCGAGGGCCGGCAGGAGTTCCTCAAGGCCAACCGCCTGACGGTGCAGGAGATCGGCGAGCGGGCCGCGCAGGGTCGGGCCCTCGCCGAGCGGCGCGAGCAGGAGATCGGCTCCTACGACGCGGCGCTGGCGGACCTGGAGGAGAAGCGCCGCGAGCTGGCCGGCGAGCGCGAGCTGGCCGCCGCCGCCGTCGACGAGGACGAGCGGCAGATCGCCGCCGCCGAGCGCGACTTGAAGCAGGTGGCGGCCCGCGTCGAGGGGTTCCGCTCCCAACTCCTCGCCGCCGCCGCCGAGATCAACGCCGCCCGCAGCCGTTCGCAGCAGGCGCAGATCGAGCAGGAGAAAGGCAACTTCCGGCGCCACCGCATCGACGAGGAGATCGCCCAGCACGCCTTCGAGCTGAAGCAGGCCGCCGAAGCCCTGGAGACGGCGCGCGAGAAAGTGGCCGCGGGCGAGGCCGACCTCGAGGCGCGGAGCGTCGAGCACGAGAAAGTGGCCGCCGCCCTCGAGCTGACGATGCGCCGCGAGGCCGAAGCCTCGGAGGGCAAGCGCCGCCTGGAGGACCAGCTCTCCGGCGCGGGGCAGCGGCAGCGCATCCTGGACGAGCTCTCCCGCGCCCACGCCGAGCGCCGCGCCACCCTGGAAGAGGCCTTGGCCGACGCCGGCGTCGGGTCGCCGGCCTACCTGGCGGGCCAGGCCCGGGCGGTCGAGGGTTGGGAGCGCAGCCTCGATGTCTACCTGGGGAGCCTCGCCGACGCCGTGGTGCTCGCTCCCGGCGAGAGCGCCCGCGACCTCGCCCAGGCCCTCGCCGGCCGCTCGGCGGCCGTCCTGGTGGAGCGGCGGGCGGGCCTCTCCGAATCGTGGCCCGTGGTGGAAGACGCCGCGGTCGTCCTCTCGCTCGGCGAGGCCCTCGGCCTCTCCGAGGAGCTGGCCGCGGCCCTGCCTCCGGCCTTCCTGGTGCGCACCGCCGCCGACGCCGAGCGGCTGGCCCGGCTGCATCCGGGAGTGGCCTTCCTCTCGCGCGAAGGCGTGTGGGTGCAGGCCGGCACTTTCCACGTCGAAGGCGAGGTGGCGACCCCGGGCGTGCTGGAGCGCGAAAGCGAGCGCGCCGCCCTGGCTTCCCAGATCCCCGAGCTGGAAGCTCGCCTGCGCGAGGCCGGCGCCTTGCTCGACCGGCTGGTGGCCGAGCGCGCCTCCCTGGCAAGGGAGGCCAATCGCCTGCAAGGCGAGGTGGCGCAGCTCCGTCAGGAGCTGGCGGTCGGCAAGGCGCGACTGGAAGACGCCGCGGCGCGCCACCGGCGGCTGGCCACCGAGGCCGAGACGCTCACCACCGAGCAGCAGGAGATCGCCCGCGAGATCGAGCGCGTGGCCGAGCGCCGCCGCCAGCTCCAGGAAGAGCTGACCGCCGCCGAGGCGCGCAACGCCGGGCTGCAGGAGGACTTCGACCGCGCCCAGGCCGAGCTCGAAGCCGCCAAGGCGCACCGCGAAGGCCTGCGCACGGCGAGCGCCGGCCGCCGCGGCCGGCTGGAGCTGCTCGACGAGCGGCTGGAATCGCACGACCGCGAGATGGCCCGCCTGCGCGGCGAAGTCGAGCGCGGCCGCGGCCAGGTCGCCGCCTGGCGCCAGGAAGCGGACCGGCTCACCGGCCGGCGCAGCGAGCTGGAGGCCGCCCTGGCGCGGGCCCAGGAGGAGCTGCAGCACGCCCTGGAGGAGCGCGCCGCCGGCGAGGAAGCGGTGCTGGAGGAGCAGGAGCGGCTCGATCTCCACCGCCAGGAGATCCGGCACCTCGAGGAGCGCATCGCCGGCCACCGCGAGCACCGCGACGCCGTACGCTCCGAGGTCGAGGAGCTGCGCATCTCGCAGGCCAGCCAGCGGCAGGACGCCGAGCACCTGGCGCTCACCTTCCGCGACGAGCTCCGCGCCGAGCCGCCCGAGGTCCCCGGCGAGATGCCCGCCGATCTCGCCGAGCTGGAGGGCGAGCTCGCCCGCACCAAGGCCGCCCTGGAGCGCCTGGGGCCGGTCAACGTGCTCGCCGTCCAGGAGCACGACGAGCAGGAGCAGCGCTACGAGTTCCTCACCACCCAGCGCGCCGACGTGGCCGCCTCGGTCGACAGCCTCAAGCGCACCATCAAGGAGATCAACGAGGCCTCCAGCGAGCGGTTCAACGCCACCTTCCAGGAAGTCAACAAGCACTTCGGCGAGACCTTCGCGCGCCTGTTCCGCGGCGGCGAGGCCGAGATGCGCCTGATGGACGAGGAGGACGTGCTGGAGAGCGGCATCGAGATCCTCGCCCGTCCCCCCGGCAAGCGGGTGCAGAACCTGATGCTGATGTCCGGCGGCGAGAAGGCGCTCACCGCCATCGCCCTGCTCTTCGCCCTCTTCCGCACCAAGCCCTCGCCGCTCTGCATCCTCGACGAGGTGGACGCGCCGCTCGACGACGTCAACACCACGCGCTTCGTCGATCTCGTCGCGGAGATGGCGGAGAACACTCAGCTCATCATCATCACGCACAACAAGCTGACCATGGAGGTCGCCTCGCGGCTCTACGGCGTGACGATGGAAGAGAAGGGCGTCTCGAAGCTCGTCTCGGTCGAGCTGGAGGACGTGCAGCCGGAGGAGCGGCTGGCGACGGCGTAGCGTTAGAATCCGGTCGATGAAGTGGTTCGACCGCAGCTTCAACTTCGACTTCCCGGAATCGCTATTCTCCGTCGTCGTCGAGCGCCTGCGCGGCACCCCGGCACGCCTCGAAGACAAGGTCCACGGCCTCTCCCCCGCCCTCCTCACTCAACGGGACGGCGACGCCTGGTCCATCCAGGAGCACATCGGCCATCTGCTCGACCTCGACGAGCTGCACGACGGCCGGCTCGACGACTTCCTGGCCGGCGCCGCGGTCCTGCGCGCCGCGGACGTGACGAACCGCAAGACCTGGGAGGCGCGCCACAACGAGCGGCCGATCGAGGAGCTGCTGAGAGATTTCCGCCGCGAGCGCGAGAGCTTCGTGGCCCGTCTCGATCATTGGGACGCGAGCCGGCTCGCCGTCACCGCCCTCCACCCCCGCCTCAACCAGCCCATGCGCGTCGTCGACATGGCCCTCTTCACCGCCGAGCACGACGACCATCACCTCGCCCGCATGACCGAGCTGGCCCGCAAGCTGGGCGGCCTCGTGTAGAGGCCGCCCAGATCCTCGATCTCAGCCGACGGGCTGGTTTACTTCTTGACCTCGAATTCCTGGATGCCGGCCGGGCTGCCGTCGACCGAAATCTCCACCTTGTATTTGCCCGCCGGCCAGCCGCTGGCTTTGGAGACATGGAACTCGGTGGTTGCGGGTCCCGTCGGCGCGATGGTCTGCTCCGACTCGCTGACGAGTTGCCCCGCGTCGCCGTAGGTCCACCGCGCTTTGACCGTCACGCTCGGTGCCATGCCCTCGCTGGCCACCGAAGCGTAGATCGTGTCCTGCGGCCCGAACGTCGTGGCCGGCTCGGAGATCGTCTTGTCCGAGCTGATCGCCTTGCCGAGGCTGATCGTGGTGACCTTGAAGGGAGTGGCAGCCGGCGTGGGTTCCGCAGCGGCAGCCGGGGCGGGAGTCTGCTCCGCCGCGGGTGGGTAGGTCTGCTCCGGTTCCCTCTTCTTGCAGGCGAACGACAGGGCTATCGAGGCCATCAGGATGAGCGTCGCGATGCGATGCCAGCGCATGATCGTCTCTCCTCTCTCTCACGCGGAGGGAATCTTCAGGACCTGTCCTGGATGGATGAGGTCGGGATTCTTGATGATGTCGCGGTTGGCGTCGAAGATCCGCCGCCATTTGTTGGCATCGCCGTAGTGCTTCTTCGCGATCTTCGACAGGCTGTCGCCGGAGGCGACGGTGTACGTCTGCTCGGCCGGCGCGACCGGCTCCGCGCTGGGCGCCGTCGACGAGCCGCCGGCTACCACATCGGAAAAGTCGGGCTTCTCCTCGTTGCTCGCCATGCGATCCTCCTTTCGAGGTCGATTCCGGGTTAAGAGAACAGCCCTCCGAGCCCGCCCTGCTTGAGCGCCCAGGATCTCATCAGAAGCCTCATCTTCGTCTCCTCCCCTCGCCCGCGGGCGCTCAAGGCTTTTTTCGGATTATTCACAAAGATGCATTATATGCGCCAGAGTCGAAGACGCAAGGCATTGCACCGCCAGATCGGCGGGCTCGGTTTTTCTTGACATGGCTCCGCACACGCCTTAAACTAAAGGCTCTTAGAAAACAACCCTAGAGAGATCGCCGCTCAGCCGGTTGACTCCACCATGGCCCTCCTCGCCAGATTGACGCTGCTCGCGGGTGGCGCCTGGATCCTGGGCCTCGCCGCGGTCGTCCTGTGGCAGATCGTCACCGGGCGAATCGTCATCGCCGGTCTCCTCGCGAGCAAGGACGCCGACGGCCGCACGTCTTTCTCTCCCGCTCGCCTGCAGCTCCTCATCTTTACCGTCGCCGTCGCCGCGCGCTATCTCTACTCGGCCTTTACGAGTCCCGGCCAGGCCTCGCTCCCCTCGCTGCCGCGGGGCGTCGTCGCCGCCCTCGGCGGCAGCCAGATGGTCTACCTGGGCGGCAAGGTCTTCAGTAGATTCATCCAACCATTGCTCAAGAATCTCGAATGAGGAGGTTATCCCGTGCCTGACCCGAACCCGCAGAGTCGGCAGAATCAAACGTTGAAATTGATCCCTTTGGCGTGCTTCGTCCTCGCCATCGCGGCCGTCGCCATCGTCTACTTCTCCGTTTCGGGCACCCCGATGTACCGCTTGAGCGTGATCATCGGCTACGTGGTGCTGATCCTCATCTTCTTTCTCGGCTTCATGGTGGTCGTCAACATCGTCATGGGGAGGATCGACCTCTCGTCACTGCTGAGCGAATCGGGAGGCGGCGCCAGCATGTCGCGCTTTCAGTTGCTCATCTTCACCTTCGTCATCGCCTTCAGCCTCTTCATGATGACGGTCTCGTCGATGAAATTTCCCGCCGTGCCAGCCGAGATCCTGACCCTTTTGGGCATCAGCGCCAGCACCTACGCCGTGAGCAAGGGCATCCAGGCGAGCAGTCCGGCCCTGGACAAGACCGACAAGCCGAAGACCACCACCACGGTGCAGGAGACCGTCAAGGCTCAGACGACGACCACCGGTGAGAATCCGCCCGCGGGAAATAACCAAGGCGGCCAAGGCTCGTAGCGGACCGCGAGAGGAGCACGTCCATGCCAGGAACCGTCAGCCGCCGGGTAGCACCCTTCGCTCCTCTAGCCATCGCGCTGCTCGCGCAGGCGGCTTTGCTGAAGCCGGGGCCGTCGGCCACCGCGGCGGAGGAGCATCCCGTGGACGAAGCCGTCGCCTGCGGGGACGAGATTCCTACGTTCGAGGAATGCCACAGCGAATATCCGACCGGCTGTTCGCCGGCCGCGAGGTACGACCCCTACCTCAACCTGCTGAAGAATCAGCTCGTCCCGCCGACCAAAAGACCTCTGAGGACGCTAACCGGCGACGAATACGCGGGTCTGGAGGAGCGCCTGCCGCCGGCCTTGACCAAGGAGAACCACGGCGAGCTCAAGGACGAGATGGCGGCCCTCGGTGAAGGCCGCGTCTTCGCCGTGATCGGATATCTGTACGAAGCCAAGAAAGGTGGCAAGGAGAGCTCCAACTGCCAGCTCACCGACGCCGACGACATCGACTTTCACCTCGGCATCGGCTTCGATCCCGACCTGGCGGCGGTGGCGGCCAAGAAGGAGCACAGCCCCGAGGAGCGGGAGGAGATCAAGCGGGCCAGCCACATCGTCGAGGTGACCCCTCACTGGCGAGCGACCTTCAAGCCGGCCTGGACCCTCGCCACATTCACCCCGGCCATCGGCCGCCAGGTGCGAGTGGTGGGCCAGCTCCTGGCAGACAGCGAGCACTACGTCCCCAAGGACGATTGCGCCTTTCCCGACGCCGGCGCGAAGTGCTTTCGGGCGAGCGTCTGGGAGCTCCATCCGGTGACCCGCTTGCAGGTCTGCACCAACGGCGACTCCTGCACCGCCACGAGCGGCGGCTGGGTGGACATCGAAAAGTTCGGCGCCGCGCAAGCGCCAGCCACGCCAGCGGCAGCGTCGGCAGGATCACCGCAGCCAGCGACGCCAACGACCAACGGATAGATCTCAGCCTGCCGGCTGGAAGACCGATCCCTTGAGGCTCTATACTCCCCCACAGTGGACCGCGCACGCTACCGAGAAGAGGCCCTGCGCCTGGCCGTCATCCTCCGCCGGGAGGCCCAACGGCAGGGCGCTTCCATCCGCTCCCTGGAGCAGAAGATGGGCGTGGGCAACTCCGTCTACCAGAAGGTCCTCGGCGGCAAGATCACGATGACGCTGGAGTATCTCCTGCAGATCGCGGATGCGCTCGGCCTGGAGTGGCCGGAGTTTTTCCGGCGGGCCTACCTGGATTCGCCGCAGCCGGGCGAAGCAACGTCCGCCGAAGCGGAGGATTTCGATCAGAAGGTCCTGGATGTCCTGCGCCGGCACGGACTGCTTCCCGCGCCGCCGGCCGGAGACTAGCCGAGGCTATGGGGCGAAGAGCGCAGGCTCGAAGCGCAGCCCGGGATGCCAGGGAAGCCGCTCGAGGAACGTTCGGACGCGCTCGACCATCGACACGGTGACGGCCTGCACGCGGCAAGCCTCGCGTACGAACCGCAGCGCACGAGCCGCCTCCAACTCAATACCGAGATCCTCGAAGATCGCATGCATCTCCTCGGCGAGATCCCGCACCTCGGCGGCCCGGCCCTGCCGCAGCCAGAGGGCGGCCAGGTCCAGACCCACCATCGCATAATCATAAATCTGCCCGTACTGCAGGCATTCCTTACGTACTTCTCCAAACACGCTCTCCGCCCGCGCCGGCCGCCCGAGCCCGGCATGGATCTTCCCTTCGACCCAACGCAGCTTCAGGAGGTTACGGGGCTCGCCCGCGAAGGCTTCCCCCAGTCCGCTCCGCAAGAGAAGACGGCTGGCCTGCCGGTACTCGCCGCAGCCGGCCAGAGCGTCGATGATGTTGAGGTTCGTGGAATCCCGGAGCTCGGGGTCGCGGCCAGGATGAAGAAGGCCCAGGCCTTTCTCAAAGAGATTGACGGCCTCATGACCGCGGCCCAGGTAGTACATGTTGGTACCTATTGAAATAAGCGCTCGGCCTGCGAGATGAGGATCTTCGGATTCGAAGTGAAGACTGTAGACCTGATCGAGCAGAGCGATGGCCTCTTCGAGTCGCCGTTGGTCCCTCCGCAGGGAGGCCAGCAGATCCAGTACCCGGGCCTGCAAGGCCGGGTCGCCCGTCCCCTCCTCCAGAAACTCCCGCGCCCGCTCGAAGGCGGCGTCGGCTTCGGAGAGGCGGTCGTTGACCCGGTGGGCATTGCCCAGCTCGGCGAAGGCGCGGGCGCGCAGGTCGGCGACGAACCCCGGCCATGGATACTTCTCCGGCCGTATGTGCTCGGCCACTCCCGCGGCGCTGTCCGCCAAATCGAGCATCCGCCGCGGATCGCTGAAGCGCAGCTCGTAGCTCTTCCGCAGCAACGCCTCGCACAAGGGCCAGCCGTGGAGAGATTGGACCTGCCGCCATGGGAGGCGCACGTCCCCGAGCCCGCCCGGCGCCTGATCGAGCAGGGCAAGAGCCCGCTCGAGCTTCGCGGTTTCCTTTCGCCAACGCTTGAGGAGGGACGGCGCGACGGTCTTGACGCGGCTGATGGCCTCCTCGTACCGCTCTTCCGCCACCTCCGCCGCCGCCGTCCAGGGCTCCTCCCCCAGGAGCGGCGCCGCCAAAGTTTTCACGCGCCGCCCACAGAGGGAACAGCCGGCGAGCAGGTGAAGGACAACCCGGCGGCGATCGGCCGTCTCCAGCCGGCCCGCGAGGAAGCCCTCGATCTCCCCCTTCCCGAGATGAATCATCAGAGAACACCTCCCTACGGAACACGGATCACGAGAGCGCTACAAGATTTTCTCACAAAGGACACGTCGGAGAAAACCCCGGAAGCGGCCAACCGCTCCGCCGCTCCCGGGAAACGCGCCGCCTTCGAGCTGCGGATCAACGTCTGTGAACGGGATCGACGTCATCCGCCCGACCGCCGCCAGCTCTCGTGGGAAGGGCGCTCGACGCCTTGGGGCAGCCGTTGGGATCGATTTGCGACCCGTCGTCACACTTCGCAGAAACAACTGACGCCTTGGGGCAGCCGCCGTTTGGATCGATTTGCGACCCGCCGTCGCACTTCAAGACCGCGCTCGGAATCGGACTGAGGCCCAGCCAGACAAGGACGCGCGGCAGAAAGCCGCTCGTCAGCTCCCGTGCCTCTCCCCAGCCCCAAGGAGCGGCTCCGGCAGGCGTGGCCAGGGCCATGGCGAGCACCGCCGCAAGCGCGACGGCGGCTCCGACTCGGTTCTTTCCTCCTCTAAGGAACATGCCATCCCTCCTTCTCGGCCGTGGCTCGCGCGCGGGCCGGCATTGGTCCGCGGCGTCCACGGAATCGCCCGGTGGCGCTCCTTAGTGTGCATCCAGTCGTGTCTTCCGGCGCATTGCGTTGTCAGAGGGGAGTCACAGATGCTGCGCTTTGTAATCTCTTGACGGACCGTCCGCATGGCGCTCATACGGCTGCGCATGGACGTTCGTTCTACAGTTCTGCGGGCAGATTTTTCAGCCGAGCCCCAGGATTGCCACCATCGCCAGACCGACGATGGCGTAGAGCACGCGATAACGTGCCTGCAGGCGGCGGATGCTCGCGTAGGTGAGGCCCTCGGCCAGAGCCTTGAGCGACCAGCGCAGGTGAAGGGGATAGAGGGCGACGAGGGCTGCCAGGGGACGCGGGAGGGTGCCCTGGAGGGCCAGGAGGAGAAGCAGGGCGTGGGCCAGGGTGAAGAGCGCCAGGCTGGCGGCGAAGGTGCGGCGCCGGCCGAAGATCACCGCGTTGGTCCTGATGGCGTTGAGGACGTCGCCCTGGTGGTCGCGGATCTCCTGGGTCAGGTGGCCGGCGGTGAAGATCAGGGCGAAGAAGGCGGCCGTAGCGAGGCCGCGACGGTCGATGGCGTTCCCTACGGAGTAGCCGAGGAGGAAATGGAGGGCGCCGCCGGCCAGGTGGGCCGCCGAGCCGAGGAGCGGTCTGCCTTTCCAATTGAATCGGGGCAGGGAGTAGAGGGCGCTCAGGGTGGCGATCGCCAGGGAGAGACAGAGGGTGCTTGGGCCGAGGCGGCTGAAGAGCAGGAGACTCAGGGTCAGCAGGATGGCCGCCAGACCGCCGATCTCCCTGCGGCCCACACCTCTGGCCGTGAAGACGCCGGCGGCCTTGTTGGGATCGGTGAGGTCGGTGGTCAGGCCGGACCAGTCGTTGAGCATGAAGATGTGCGCCACCAGGCAGACGTTGGCGACGGCGAGGATCACCAGCGGTCCCAAGTTCTCCGCCGCCGGGCGGCCGATCGCGAAGGCGGCGCCGAGCAGGGGCGAGCCCTGGAGAACGAGGATCTCTTCCAGCCGCAGGCAGGAGAGGTAGCGCACCGCGGCAGCTTTAGCCGCGGAGATGGGCGCCGGGATGGGGATGACCGAGGTGCGCATGTTCGTCATAGAGCCTTAGCCAGAGCGCGTAGCCGGCGTCCTCCGACCAGTAGTATCTGGAGACCGTCGCGGTGAGATCGTTATGGTAGAGGAGCGGCGGACTCTTTCGCAAAAGGGCGAAGTCGTCTTTGGCAAGCTGGCGCAGCACCGCCTTGACCTCCACCGCGCCGGCCGGTGGGCCTCCAGGGGGCCGCGCGCGCCCCAGCAGCCGGACGACGGACACCCAGATCTCCTGACCTGGCACCGGCGTCCGCATCCGCGACTCGGGCAGCTCCAGCTTGCAGCCGGCGCGCCGGAGGTCGGCCAAGCGCAGGATCGGGACCAGCGGCGCCATTCGATAGTAGACCCAGACCCGATCCTGGTCGACAACCGGGCGGAGAGCTGCGCAGAGCGCACGGCCGGCCGGCGGCTGCACCTTGGCCAGCAGCAGCAGCAGGTGCATCTGGATGGCGATGTCGGCAGGGTTCGGATCGCCGCCCGGGCTGAGGCACTGATAGGCCTCAGGCGGCGCGAGCCAGGTGCGGTAGAGGCCCTCGCGGGTGCGATATTGGTTGATGGTCGCCAGGGCGGCCGGCAGCCGCCGGCGGTCGCGGTCGGGAGCGAGCCTCCAGACGAGCGCCGTGTCGTCGGTATCGGGTGTGATGGCGCACCCCAGGGTGCCGATGCCAGGAGCGTCCGGCAGGCCATGGTAGCGCACCAGTCCGCCGGCCTCGATCTGGCCGGTGAGGTGCCGGCGGGCGCGCTGCAAGCTGTCGCCAAGGCCGCCCGTGGCCGCCAGCGGATCGAGCAGGTCGAGCAGGAGAGCGGTGAGAAAGGTGTTCATCTCCTGGCGCGGCTCCTGGAAGCGCGCCGCGCTCGTGTAGGCGGTGAGCCAGTAACCCGGCCCCTGCTGGTGCACGCGAAGCCGCGCCGCCGCCGTCCTGAAGGCGTCCTCGAGGTCCACGTCGGCGGCCGACTCCGCCATCCGTACGGTCAGCTTGCGCTCCGCGAGGTAAAACCTCTCCCCGTTCTCGGAGGCCCAGGCGAAGACGGCCAGACGGTGCTCCCCGGGAGCGAGGCCGTCCGTCCCGAGCGGGATGCGCCAACCGGCGGGGCTCGCCTCGTGCAGCGTACCGCGGACGTCGGGCCGGTCGAAGAAGATGCGGGAGGCGACGGTCTGCCGGCCGTCGCCGTCGATGACGACCGCCACCTGCCAGGGAGTTGCGTGGCCGGCCAGAGCCCAGCCGGCGGCGAAGACCTCCTCGCCGGCGGTGACTGTGGAGGTCGCGCCTTCAGCGGTCTCGATGGCGTCGAAACTGCCGCGCATCCGCACGGTCAGCTTGCGCTCCGCCAAGTAATAGGGCGCTCCGTTCTCGGAGCCCCAGACGATGGCGGCCAGATGGTGCTCGCCGGGAGCGAGGCCGGCCGTGTCGAGCGGGATGCGCCAGCCGGCGGGGCTCGCGGTATGCAGCGTATCGCGGACGTCGGGCCGGTCGCGGAAGGCACGGGAGGTGGCGGTCTGCCGGCCGTCGATGTTTACCGCCACCTGCCAGGGCGTGGCGTGGCCGGCCAACGCCCAGCCGGCGGCGACGACCTCCTCGCCGGCGGTGACAGCGGAGGTCGCGCGGCCGCCGGCCTCGATGGCGTCGAGATTGCCGCGCATCTCGATCGTCAGCTCCGCCGGCGCGAGGCCATGCCGTAAGGAAGCGACGAAGGGTGCATTCCGCCAGTCCCAGGCGGCCCGCATCTGGTGGGGACCGCTGGCAACGGCGAAGATCGCGCTGTCGGTCGCGCCGGTGTACCAGAAGGCGCCGATGGCCTCGATGGCGACCGCGGCGCCGACCGCAAGCAGGAAGCACACCCGGCCGAAGCCGCGCAGCGCGGCGACCACCGGCACCAGCATCCAGACGAGCAGCGGTAGGAGGTCGGTCAGGAAGCGCGGCCCCCAGGAGATGCCGGCCCGCCAGTCGGCCTTGGCATAGAGCAGGACCTGGAGGACGACGCCGGCGCTCATCGCCAGGGTGAGGCCGCGGTCGCGCGGCAGGTACCGCCAAATCAGGGCCAGGAAGAGCAGGAAGGGTGAGAAGACAAACAGTCCCCGCGTCGGGCTGAACAGCAATCCGCCGAGTCCGGAAAGCAGGTCGTGCTGCAGGAAGCTGGCCTCGCCGGCCAGCCCGTAACCGCCGGCGAAGTGGCCGGCCACGCCGAGGTTGTAGAGCAGCACCAGGCCCGCCGGCACGGCCGCCGCCGCAACGAGCAGCGCTGCCCGGCGGCCGGCCCAGAACAGTCCGTAAGCGCCCAGCGCCGCCGCGAGGATGGCATCCGGAGGTCGGTTGGCGGCGATGAGCCCGATCAGCAACCCCGCCGCCAGCGCCCGCGGCGCGGTGCACGGCGCGGTGAGGAACAGCAGGGCGCCGATCACCAGGAGCTCAGCCATCCCGTGCTGCCACAGAGCCTGGCTGCTGATCACCCAGGTGGTGGTGCCGAAGGCATAAGCCAGGGTGAGCAGCAGAGCGATCGGCGCCGCCGCCCGGCGCCGCAGCAGCAGGTAGAGGAGCGACGCGGAAAGCGCTGCCACGAGCGAGGCGGAGAGCTTCTCCATGACTCTCGCTACGTGGTCCAGCCGCCCATCCGTCCAACCTCGCAGGTGCAGGTAACCGACCGCGGGGAGGTAGAGCGGCGCGATGAGCACCGGCACCACCACGGGGTACAGCGAGATGATGTGGCCGCCGGGCAAAGGCACCATCCAGAACGCCGTATCGCCTCGCCCCTGGGCCGTGAGCTTCGCGACCGGATCGAGAAGAACGCTGTGGTACTGCCAGATCGCGAACGGCAGGTAGCGCGCCGGGTAGGTATCGCCGGCGCTGATCGCCCGCCGGTTGGCGTTGTAGACCAGCAGACAGCAGAGCCCGATGAGCAGGCTCGCCCGCAGCCCGCGCCGGCCGTGCCAGGCTTGCCCACGCTCCTCACCGGGCGGTTTCATGCTCACTTGCGCTGGCTTCCCACGCGGTCCTGGCTCCACTACAAGGTTGGCGAGAGGCGAGGCCGCGAGGCTACCACAAGGCGCTACCAGCGCCAAGCTCGGCGGGCTCCCACGCTTTCCTATTCTGCTTGACGGAACACACGTCGCGGCATAGCCTGCTGAGATGAAAGAAGGACACGCTCTCGACCCCATTCCTCCCGGGGAGATTCTACGGTTCGAGTTCGCCGGAGCCGCGACCGGCGTAGATCACCTTGCCGTCGCTGGGGGCGATGGCGACGGCGGATGGGTTTCCCCCCAGATTCTGGCTGCTTTGCGCGGAAACCTGGGAGCCGTAGGCGCACGTCCGCTCCGAGCCAACCGCGGTGCAGCAATACGAGGTTCACTGGGCCAACATGCCCGAGCCGATAGGCCGGCGTCCAGTCCTCCTGCTGTCCCGAACGCCGGCTTTCGAATATCTGGTCATCGTCGCCGAGATCACGACGACGATTCGCGGGATCCCCCAGGAGGTTGGGCTCGGCAAGCGCGATGGCCTGCCGCGTCCCTCGGTGGCGAATCTCGACAACCTCCACGTCATCGCCAAAGCTCGCCTGGGTGAGCGGCTCGGCATTCTCGATCCGAGCAGAAGCCCAGAAGTCAAGCGCACTCTCGGCTATGCCCTCGATTGGCCGGAGCTGAAGATCCTCGGCTGAGACGGCCGAGCCAGCAGCCGCAGCCTGGCGCGAAATACTTCGGCGTAACTTCACATACAAGATTGAGCAGCACATTCCGGATGTCCGCACCGACGGTGATCTGAGTCCGCTCGACCGGCTCGGCTCTTTTGGAGGTTGGCAAAGCGCCTTGGGAGGGCGTAGCTCAACCCTGCCGCGTGCCAACGGTGCGTGGCCAGAACTGAGAAAGGAGTAGAAGTATGAGCCGTAGATGTACATCCCCGTCCGGACGGCCAGTTCGGGCGACCCTGTCCCTCGGCCTCGGCGTGCTGCTCGCCTTCGCGGCACTTGCCGGCGCCCAAACCTGGACGCCGTTGAACCATCAACCTACTTTTCCAATGGGTACTGCGCTGCTGTTGACGGATGGCACCGTGATGGTGCAACAAGTGCAACCAGAAATCAGCGGCGGCTACGGCACCGGGCAATGGTGGCGGCTGACTCCTGACATCGCCGGAAGCTATCAAAATGGCACATGGTCGCAACTGGCCACCATGCCCGCGGGCTACGCACCGCTCTACTACGCGTCGGCCGTTCTCGCCGACGGCAGGGTCGTCGTGGAAGGGGGAGAATACAATGTCAGCGGCGATGCGGTGTGGACGTGGTTAGGCGCGATCTACAATCCCGCGAGCAACGCCTGGACCTCCATCGCACCGCCAGCGGGCTGGACCAGCATCGGCGATGCCCAGAGCGTGGTTCTGACCAACGGAACTTTCATGCTGGCGAATGCCCGTACTGCCGAAGCAGCGTTATTGAACACTTCTACTTTGACCTGGACTCCCACCGGTTCAGGCAAGGCCGACATCAACTTGGAAGAGGGTTGGACACTTCTGCCAAACGGCAAGGTATTGACTATTGATACCGCAAACGGTACCAACTCCGAGATCTACAATCCTTCTACGGGAAGCTGGTCTTCTGCGGGCAGCACCTGCGTTCAGCTCGCCGTTAGCATCTCAGGGTACTATCCCGAGATTGGACCCGCCGTGCTACGTCCCGATGGAACCGTGTTTGCTACTGGAGCGACCTCCAACACCGCCATCTACAACTCGGCTTCCGGGAGCTGGATCGGCTGCGGAGGCCCGATTTTTCCCAATGGCCTGGGCATCGCCGATGGCCCCGCAGCCCTGCTTCCCAACGGAAACGTGCTGGTAGATGCCAGTCCGGGCTTTTCTAAACCTTCCCAGTTCTTCGAGTTCAACGGTGCTAGCCTGATCGCCGTCCCCGCACCTCCTCGCGCCTCCGTCGATCCCGCCTTAGCTGGGCGCATGCTGGTGCTCCCTACAGGCCAGATCCTGTTCACCGACGGCTCGACCGACGTCGAGGTCTATACACCGAGCGGGACCTACCAAAGCGCCTGGCAGCCCACGATCAATTCTTTCCCTTCCTCGGTGACGGCGGGAACCGCGAACTATTTCATCTCCGGCTGGCAGTTCAACGGTCTCTCGCAGGGCGCTATGTATGGCGACGATGCTCAATCCGCCACCAACTACCCACTGGTGCGGATCATCAACAACGCGACAGGGCACGTCTCTTACGCCAAGACGCACAACCACAGCACGATGGCGGTGGCGACGGGGAACGCCGTAGTGTCGACTCAGTTCGATGTGCCCGCCGGTATCGAAACCGGAGCGAGTCAGCTCGAGGTGGTCGCCAATGGCATTCCTTCGCCTGCCGTCACCATCCAGGTGGTGGGCGCCGTGGCCGGCACCGGGCTGAAGGGCGAGTACTTCACCAACGCACAGCTGAGTGGCTCACCGGCGCTCGTACGCACCGACGCGACGATCGACTACGATTGGGCCGTTGGCAGCCCGCATCCCACTTTACCCGTCGATTGGTTCAGCGTGAGATGGACCGGCCAAGTTCAGGCTCAGTACACTCAAACCTACACGTTCTACACGCGCACCGACGACGGAGTCCGGCTTTGGGTAAACGGGCAGCTGCTCATCGATAAATGGGTGGGCCAGGCGTCCACTGAGTGGAGCGGTAGCATCAACCTTACCGCCGGTCAATTGTATAACATCACGATGGAGTACTTCGACGGACCGGGGAACGCCGAAGCCCGGCTGCTATGGAGCAGCCTGTCGACACCGAAGCAGGTTATCCCGTCTTTCGCGCTCTTCTACCCAGGAGTGCCCCCCGGTGCCGTCGGTACCGGGCTCACGGGGGAGTATTTCAACAACGCACAACTGAGCGGCTCACCGGCGCTCGTGCGCACCGACGCAACGGTCAACTACGATTGGGCTGGCGGCAGTCCGCATCCCAGCTTGCCGAGCGATTGGTTCAGCGTGAGGTGGACTGGCCTAGTGCAAGCCCAGCACACTCAAACCTACACGTTCTACACGCGCACCGACGATGGAGTGCGGCTATGGGTAAACGGGCAGCTGCTCATCGATAAATGGGTGGGCCAATCGTCGACCGAGTGGAGCGGTAGCATCAACCTTACAGCCGGTCAATTGTATAACATCAAGATGGAGTACTTCGACGGACCGGGGAACGCCGAAGCCCGACTCCTGTGGAGCAGCCCGTCGACACCGAAACAGGTCATTCCGCAAGGCGCGCTCTTCTTGACTCCCGGGTCCGGGCTGAGGGGAGAGTATTTCAACAACGCACAACTGAGTGGCTCACCGGCGCTCGTGCGCACGGACCCGACGATCAATTACGATTGGGCCGGCGGCAGTCCGCATCCCACCTTACCCGTCGATTGGTTCAGCGTGAGATGGACCGGCCAAGTGCGCACGCAGTACACTCAAAGCTACACGTTCTATACGCGCACCGACGACGGAGTGCGGCTCTGGGTAAACGGGCAGCTGCTCATCGATAAATGGGTGGGCCAGTCGTCGACCGAGTGGAGCGGTAGCATCAACTTGGTTGCCGATCAAATGTACAGTATCAAGATGGAGTATTTCGATGGGCCGGCGAACGCCGAAGCCCGTCTGCTGTGGAGCAGTCCGTCGACACCGAAACAGGCCATTCCGCAAGGCGCGCTCTACCCGTAGGCAGAATTGGCGCTAGCCGGGCAAGCTCGAAGGCGTTCCGGCGGCCGAGCATGCTCGGCCGCCGGTGCTCCTCCCGCCGCCAGCGCTCGCGGCGCGGTGCACGGCACGGTGAGGAGCGACAGGGCACCGATCACCAGGAGCTCAGCCATCCCGTGCTGCCACAGAGCCTGGCTGCCGATCACCCAGGTGGTGGTGCCGAAGGCATAAGCCAAGGTGAGCAGCAGTGCGATCGGCGCCGAGACGCTGCCGCAGCTCTCGGGCAATCTCCCGGTCCTCAGCGGTCATTCCGGCCCTCATGACTTTTCCCTTCCAAGCTCTCGGGGCGGCAGTCCTCCCGGAGGGCAGACCCGAAGAGGACAGCTCAGCGAGCTTCTAGCGGCGGCAGAGCTCTTCTTTCAGGCGGCGGCCGACAGGCGCCGGTTCATCACCCGCCAGAAAGTGGCGACCGCCTCTGGCTTGCCGTCGAAGTAGTCCTCAAAAAACCCGGCCTCGTTGAGGGGAGAGGGATAGGCGTAGCGCTCGCTGTCCTGGCCGACCTCGCTCACCCAGTCTTCCGGTTCACGAGCATCAACGACAGTGAAGATCTCGCGGGGGTAGAGATAAGGCCGTCCCTGATCGTTCAGAATCCGGAGGTCATCAGCCTCGATCCCAAGGACCAGGTAGGGCTGGCCGGGCGTCAGGTCCGGGTATCCTGAGTCGCGTTCGCGCAGCTCGACGGTCATTGCTCGGCCACTGAGTTCAAACCGAGAAGATCAGTTCGCGAAACTCTCCTGGACGCAGAGTGTTCAATGCTGCGACCACTTCACCAACATGGGCTTTGATCCTGGGCCAACTGGTGGTCGGCAGGACGAGCACCGCCAGCCGCCTGCCGGTGAGGTTCTGCTGATAGCGAAGGTTCTGATCTGTCGTGGCAAGGACCTTGAATTGCGCCTCGGCAGACTTCAAGAGCTCGCCATTCTTAATCGCCGACCAGCCCATTTCGTACGCGGTGGCCACTTCATGACCAGTCAGGTGGCGCCGCAGCGGCACCGGAGTCCCTTGATCGAAGAGGATTCTCACGCTGCCCTGAGGGTCTCGGGGTCAGGCTTCGGCGAGGCTTTGTTCGGTGTGGGCGAGAACGGCTTCAACATGCTCGCGGGTCACACCCGGAAACCACTCCAGGAAATCGTCCACGGTTGCCCCATCCTCGAGATTCTCGAAGAGAGCCTTCGCGGGCACACGAGTTCCCTTGAAAACCCAAGCGCCGCTGACCCTCCCTGGGTCGCGCTCAACGGCGGGGCATTGACTCCAGTCCAGCATGGCTCAAGGATAAACCCAATCGCGGTCAAGTGGCACGGAGAGCGAGTGGAGCCGACGATCGGATTTGAACCGATGACCTGCTGATTACGAATCAGCCGCGGCTCACTTTACCTAGTTTTACCTACTCCCATAAGCCTTGATTTTGCAGCGGTTTGCCTCACACGGGGTATAATACACCTATACCGGATTTGACGCTAGAGGCTTACGCAGGGCTTACGCGGAAGGGGTTCAACGGATGAAAGCCAAGATCACTAAAAAGCTGGTGGATCGCATCGAACCGGACCCGGCGCGCGATGTCCTGGTGTGGGATACCGGCGTGTCGGGATTCGGGCTCAGGGTGACGCGCGGGGGCGTCAAGAGCTACGTCTTCCAGTACAAGATTCACGGCCGCGACCGGCGGATGACGTTGGGAGAGCACGGGCGCGCGCTGACGCTGGACGCGGCCCGTAAGCTGGCCGTGACTCACCGGCTCGCCGTCCAGGCCGGCGGCGATCCTGCCGGAGAAGCGGAGACGGCAGCAGCGGCTCCCACCGTGCGCGACCTCGCCGCCCGCTATCTTGAAGAACATGCTTCAAAGAAAAGCGCGAGCAGCCGGCGCGCCGCGGAAATGCTCTTCCGGCTCTACCTGCTTCCGGCTCTCGGCTCGCGCAAGGTGGCGGCGGTGACATGGAGCAACCTGGACGCGCTCCACAGGAAGCTCGCGCATGCTCCCTATCAGGCGAACCGGCTCCTCTCCCTCGCCTCGAAAGCATGGACGCTCGCGGCGCGGTGGGGTTGGTTCCCGCGCGATGTTCCCAACCCGGCTCGCGGACATGATCGTTTCCCGGAGACGGCCCGCGGCCGGGCGCTCGACGGTGAACAGCTCGCGCGGCTCGGCGCGGCTCTGGACGTAGAACAGGACGGCACCTCCGTTGCGGCTCTCCGTTTCTGTCTCCTGACCGGCTGCCGGCCCGGTGAAGCTCTCGCCGCCCGATGGGAGGACGTAAACCTCTCTGCGCGCGTCTGGCGGCTACCAGCGGCCAAAACCGGCCCGCGGGCGGTATACCTCGGGACTCCCGCCGTGGAAGTGCTTGCAGGGCTTACTAGGCGCGGCTCTTGGCTCTTCCGCGGCCGGGGCAGTGCTGACGCTCCCCTCTCAAGTCTCCGAGCGCTGTGGGAGCGTGTAGCGGCCCGCGCCGAGCTTCCGGCAGGGCTCCGGCTCTACGATGCAACCCGGCACACCTTCGCTACGACCGCGGCCGAACTGGAGATCCCCCGCGACGTGCGGAAGCTCCTCATGGGGCATGCTGCGGGTCAGGAGGCCCACGACCGCTACATCCATGCGACCGCTGTTCTCCTGCGGGCTGCCGACCTAGTAGCGGGTGAGCTTGAACGGGCTCTCCGTGGCGAGGAAAAGCCGGTAGCCAAGGTGTTGCCCATGCGGGCCTAGCAATCCGTCCTCTTCCTCTGCCAATAGCTCTGCCGCTCTTTTGAAACCTTTCCGTTCGACTTTGCCAAGGCTATGCAGCGCCTTCCTAGAGGCGTATAATGATCTGTCAAGCGCCGTGGCACTCGGAAGGGAGCGAAAGTAAATGGACACGCTACAAGAAATCAACACTACAGAGGAAGCTGCTAGGTATCTCCGGCTCCGCAGGCAGACACTCGAAACCTGGCGCCTCAAAGGCACCGGCCCTGCCTTCTTGAAGCTCGGGCGCCGCGTGGTTTACCGGAGAGAAGCCCTTGAGCGGTTCATGGCCGAACGGGAGCGGCGCTCAACTTCTGACATCGTAGGCGCCTAGAGCTGCATCCCCTTGGAACGGGAGCATCTTCAGCGCGGACTTTCAGGTGAAGACTCCCGAAAGTTAATGACTGCAAAACAAAACCCCGAACAAGCGTTGAGGGGTTAACACCGATCACAAGACAAGCACCGGCGTGGCGCTACGGGAGCAAATCGCCGGGATCATGGCGCTCCTTGGAGTGGCACTTGCGGCTGAATCCGATTCAGTTCCGGCGGCAGCTCTCAGGTTTGAGCAAGCGCCTAATCCGCAACCTTGAGGGGAGAGGGATGCGCGAGCCGCTTCTTCCTTCTCCCAATGCAGATCCGCAAGGTAGAGGCGAAGGAAGGAAAGCCCCGCCTTTCGTCGCTAGCTTCGCTCAGAGCAACGATCTGCCTATAAGCGCATACGGGGAGTATGCCTCAAGGACCGGACGCGCTGGCGGCGATTTAAAGCGGCGATTTTCAATTCTGAGAACATCCGGTTTCTTCACTACGGCTTCACAGATTCAGCCTCCTTGACGGGCTTCTGTCGGCTTCAGTTACTTACCCGTAACGGGATTGAGACGACCATAGAAGACGAGGCGAAGGAGTGAATTCGATTCACTCGGGCGGGGATTCCCCGAGCGGTTCGCTATGGGTTCGGCGGGACCGCCGCCCTCCGCGGCTCCTCCGGCGCGGCCGGGCATCGTTTCCAGAATCGAATTCAGTGGCCTTGCAGCTCTGCCGCCGATTCCAACTCGGTTGCTTGCCCGGGTCGAACTCTGCCGCCGATTCCAACTCGGTTGCTTGCTCGGGTCGAATAGGTGGGACGATCAGCCGGTGTCTCTTCATGGCGCTCGTTTGGTGAGGCGCTGGCGGGAGTGCTCGCCGTTGACCGCGGGAGACTGAATCGAAATTAGGAAGTCGAGCCAAATCGCGATTTGCGATGGGTGCGGCTGCTGATTCGGGAGATGGGCGCAGGCGCTCGCACCCCCCAACATCGCTGCTTGAAATCCAGAATCACGAGGCGGCGAGGCCATTTTCAATTCTTGAAACCGAGTCTCGACACTGCGGCGCAACATGCCGAGGGCGCCGAGTTGACTCACTTTGACACGGTAGGGGTGTAACCCTTATAATGCAACTTGCTTTTCTGTAAGCCGTGAGGACCAAGAATATGAAATCTGCATCGGAAAGCGAGAAAGAGTTTTTGACGACGGAGCAACTTGCGCGACGTTGGAAAATGCGGACGCAGAGTCTCGCGAAGCGTCGTTGCCTGGGACAGGCTCCGAGCTGGGTTCGGCTCCCCGGGATTTCGCGAGTGCTCTATGCGCTGGACGAGATCGAACGCTGTGAGCGGGAGGGGGCAAGCCCGCAGGCAAAAACCAGCCCACCGACGCCCGAACGGCGCCGAGCACGGAGAAGGAAATCGAGTGCTATGTGATCGAAGCCGACGATTGCCGCCAAGGACGCGGACTGAACCTATGATCGCAAGAGAGAATCAGGACGGGACGGCTCATTTCATCGAGAGTTGGTCTGAGCTGATCCGAACCGGGGAGGCGGAATTCGGCGAGGTCTTTTACGACCTGAATCGCGCCGCAGGTCATTCCTCGCAACGACTGCGCCAAGCGTCCGTTGTGTTGTCGAAAATCTTGGACAGACTCAGTGTGATTCACGGGAGGGGACCGGATGCATCGCCGCCCGGTCCCCTCATTAGGAGAAACTACTGTGACAGCCAGAATTCTAGCAGACCCTCAATCTGAAGGGAAGATCCCGCGGCCTGATCCTGGTCAAGCTCTCGCCGAGCACTTAAGCCGAGGCTTCAACGGCTTCACACAGGACTCAGAAGACTCTCTTGACACACAAGACTTAGAAAGAAATATAAGGAATGCGGAGCTTATTCCGGACCGCACCCTGCCGTTGGATCGCTACGTCGAAGAGGCTGGCAGAGCGGAAGTAGCCTGGATGGAGCAGCAGGAGGCGGGGTATGAGACTGTGGACTGGAAGGCAGGATGGCATTTTGTCCGTCTTCTAAAGTGCCACCCGGAACTAAGGAATCTTACAGCGTTCGATGCCCTCGCCAAATCGAGAGCAGCCATCCAAAGAGCCTCTCGCCGCCGCCAGCTTTACCTTAGCTCCCCGGAATCCGCCTTCAACGAAGTTATCGGTGGGTTCTTGACCGATACCACGGACGAGTTCGACGCACACTTTATTCGGAACTGGCGGGCGATTCGGTTCCTACCGGGAGAATCACCACTGGACACTGCGCTTCACCTCGCGTCCCGCTACCCGCTCTCCACACATACGGCAAAAGGCGAGGTTCTGGGTCAGTACCGGAGACTGGTTTCTATAGCGGGATGGCTTCAATATGTTGTCGGTGACAAGAACATCCTCCTCCCTGTTCATACGCTGGCGCCTCACCTCGGTTGTAGTCCTCGCTCGGTGTCGAGCTACATCAAAATGGCGGAAGAGGAAGAAATTCTTAAGCGGGTCAAGAGATATTCTTCCGTAACCAAGAGGGCGCACGAGTTCCGGTTTCGGACAGGCGACTGGCAGATCTTAAGGGACGGACCCCCTTGAAGGTGATTCTGCCAATTGGAATTGGGCTCCGCAAAAAACCGGCTCCTCGCTCGGGACTTTGAGCGACTGAGGGGATGGACGGTTGTTTGAAATCTCAACTTCCGAGAGCCAAAAACAGATCCCCTATCTCGATGCCGCTACGGTGCCGGGAGAACCATGCCGCAGAACGGCCGCCACGGCGACGGCAGAGGATCGCCAGGGCACGAACGGAGTTGAGCACATGGGCTGGTACGCCTTCGGGAGATCGGGCCACAAACGGCGTTTGGAGGCGGCCTCGGCGGCAGATGCGCACGTACACGAACGGAGACCGCTCATGGAAGGCTTCAGAATGTTCGTCGCTCATGGAACTTGGGACCCCATGGAAGCGACGAAAGAGCGGGAACCCCATGGAAGGGAACACAGGGAGAGGGAGAGAATTCAAATCTCTCGACGGACGCCGGAATACTCCGCGAAAGTCGGCAACATAAAAGGGGGATGGGCGCGCCACGGCTTAGAGTGGCAGAGAGGGATGGGACAGTGTTAAAAGATGCTAAGGTTGCCGGACAGAAAGGCGCCCCCTCTGGGACTTTGAGCGACCGAGAGGATGGGTACCCTTGGCTGTTTAAAAATCCTAACTTCCGAGAGCAAAAACAGACCCCCCCATCCCGAACTCCCAAGCGCTCGAACGGAATCAAGGATTTGCAAACCATTACGCGCGCGCGAGGCGGCTCCTTTGGGGCGGCGGAAGTTCGGCGTATGGACGGCGAGCACTTCGGGGGGGGACAATCAGGGAGCAAGTGAACGCTAGAAGGGAGGTAATATGCAAAAGCATCTCTTGATAACTACGATCGCTTTGATGGCGGCAGCTTACGCGGAGTCGACTCTTGCCCAGGTGCGCCAAGCGAATCCGGAGGACATGAAGGCAGCCGGTAACCTCCAAGAGGTACCAAGCCCCATGCTGATCGATATCTCGCTTGGGGAAGGGGCGACCCCCACAGGGAAGCATCGGGACTCCCTCTACGTCACGAAGCCAGGGACTATGCGGGCGTACACAGACGCGGCCGGGTTCGTTTGCGATAAGGCGAGGGTGTCCGTAATCCTTGTCCGTTACGAGGTGCATAGAGAGAAGGTAGCTCTTGAGGCAACACCTTCGCTCTCGACGGACTACCTGCGCCAGGATGTCAACCTCCGCGTGAAACTTCTGTCAGGTGAGAAAGAGGTTAGGAGCCACGCTTGGGACCGGCTGACGATCGGGAACAACAAGAGTGGCTCCGCCGCAGCGCTTACATTCTTCGCCGCTGGTATAGGGACCTCGCGGCCGAAGGCTATGACGGCCAAGTGGGAGATGAGTCAGGCTGAGTGGGAGAGCCTGTGGAAGGACGGCCAGGCTCCGACCTTGAGGGTGATACTGGAGATCGTAGATTGATTCAAACCGGAGTCCATGGGGCATCGTAGGGGACGGGCTGCTGCGGGCCGGAAATCTTCACAGACCTTCACAGCGGCGAGAGGGCGACAGGAGCAGGCAAACACCCCTATGGCCTTTTCTCCAGGCCGTTTTCCGGCGAATGATGGCCCCTGACAAGGATGCAGGCCGTGAAGGAACCTCATGAAGGGTGACGGATGCAAGGAACCCCATGAAGGGTGACGGACACAAGGGGAGCCCATGACAGTTTCCGGGCGCGGGGATCTTCATGACAGAACGCCCGAAGCGAACTCGGAGGCGGCCTCAAAAGGACCGCCCCCGATGGTCTCTCTTTTTCTACGCGCGGGTGAACTTGTCGAAGTGCCGGAGGAGCGCTTGCGTTCTTACCTTGCCGCGCTCGCCGTAGCCTTGTATTGAATGGCTTCCGCAAGATGGCAGGGACGGATCGCATCGCTGCCGCCGAGATCCGCAATGGTGCGGGCCACTTTGAGGACGTGATTGAGGGCGCGGGTGGAGAACCCAAGCCGTTCTACCGCCCTGTCACAGAGGGAGCGGCCGGGAACGTCGAGCCGACAGTAGAGGCGCACTGCGGCCATGTCGAGAGAGGCATTGAGCCGACCGCAACGCTCGCGCTGGATCGCCCTGGCAGCGGTCACCCGGCGGGCCACAGTTTCGGAACTCTCCCCCGCACCGGATCGTAGCTCTTTGAGGCTCACGCGCGGGACCGGGATCAACAGGTCGATGCGATCCAGCACCGCACCGGAGAGCAGGCGCAGATACCGCGCTACCTCCCGCGGCGAGCACCGGCACGGCTCGCGGTCATCATCTCGCCAGCCGCAAGGACACGGATTCATAGCTCCTATCAAGATGAACTGAGCCGGATAGCTCCGGCTCCGTCCTAACCCTTGCAGCGTCACCTCTCCGCGCTCCAAAGGTCCGCGCAACCCGTCGAGCGCGTCCCGTCGAAATAGGGGCAACTCATCCAAGAAGAGCACCCCATGATGCGCGAGGCTCACCTCTCCCGGCTTCAGGCCACGGCCGCCGCCGATCATGGCCGCGAGGGTTGTGCTCGGCGACGGTCTGCGGAACGGCCGGCAAGGGTTGGGCGGTCCACCGTTCTTGGATGAAGCGTAGATCGCGGCGAGTTCGTCGGCTTCCTGGTCGGCAAGCGGCGGCAGTAGAGAGGGGACGGCTCCCGCAAGGATCGTCTTCCCGGAGCCGGACGGGCCAATCATGAGGAGATGATGACCGCCCGCCACTGCGACCTCTAGCGCTCGCTTGGCCGTCTCCTGGCCGCGGATCTCCGCGAGGTCCCGGTCACACCTCATGGAGAACAATCCCGTCCGGGTTATCGGCAGGGTGGACCGTGACCACCTCACGGCGGCGAGACTCGGGCCAATCCGCTGGCGCGTCCAGGTCCAACCAAGTGGCGAACCATCGGCCAAAGACGTAGAGGACGGTAAGGCCGGCGGCGTCGGGATCGAACGGTGAGGAAGGCGCCTCGATTGGCAGTGTGCTTTGAAGGTGTACCAGCCGGTCGTACAGCTCGCGGCGGGTTGCCTCTGTGGGGCGAGAGAGGTCCAACGGGTTAGACTGCGCGGTTAGCTCGGGCATTGGCTAGCTCCTTTGCTCGGGTTAGGTCCGGTGGGGTGTGTAGAGCACCCTGCCGGGCCGTCTGATTTGGTCCGCTCCCCCACGGGAGACGGAGTTTTCAACCCCGGCGTCCACAGTGGCGCCGGTCGTCTTTTGGGCATCTTCCCGGAGGTGGGATTTCCCCTTCTCCGGCTTACGTGGGGCTTACGCGGCGTGTCAGACGGCTCCCGAAGGAGAGGGAGCGGAGAGCAGGTAAATAGCTGATTCTATTGCCCTTACGGCTGGAGCCGACGATCGGATTTGAACCGATGACCTGCTGATTACGAATCAGCTGCTCTACCACTGAGCTACGTCGGCTGGTTCCGGGCGGAGACGGGCTCCGGAAAGCGGAGGCGTATTGTAGGGCATCCGGGAGGGCTTGGCAACGCGGCGCCGCACGGCCCGCTTCAGCCTCAACCTGACCAGGAGTCACCCTCAGGATGACTGCCGTCATCGTCTACCTGCCAGCGGTCATCCTCAGCATGACCGGGAGTCAGCCTCAACCTGACTCAAGTCATGTTCAAGGTGACAGGAGTCAGCCTAAGGATGACCGGAAGTCACCTTC
Source organism: Acidobacteriota bacterium (assembly GCA_046765915.1). Classification (GTDB taxonomy): domain Bacteria; phylum Acidobacteriota; class Thermoanaerobaculia; order Multivoradales; family UBA5704; genus DATARR01. The sequence continues at coordinate 77,902 of JBKPTH010000045.1, forward strand.
AACCTGACAGCGGTCATCCTGAGGATGACTCCGGTCATCTTCAAGATGACCAGCGGTCATGTCAAGGATGACTCAAGTCATCTTCAAGGTGACCAGCGGTCATCCTCAACATGACCGCTGTCATCCTTAGGATGACCGGAGTCATCCTCAACCTGACGGCGGTCATCCTAAGGCTGACCGGCGCCCGTAGAAGCGAGCTAAGGTCAATCCCTTCCGTAGTTTGCAATCGGGCCCCGGTGGCTTGGAGGGCACCCGCGGACCGCCACTTTGAAAACAAGAACCGGATGGTTCCCCCTCTTCTTCCCGGCTACTCTTCGGACTGAAAAGAGAGGAGAATCGTCATGATGACCGCGATCAAAGCCCCTGAGACCCTCGATCCCGAAACCGCCTGGACAGCCGTGCTGGCGCGCGACTCCCGGTTCGACGGCCAGTTCGTCTACGCCGTGGATTCGACGGGGATCTACTGCCGCCCCACCTGCCCGTCGCGCCGGCCGCGGCGGGCGAACGTCCATTTCTTCGCAGCTCCCGCCGAGGCCGAAGGCGCCGGCTATCGGCCATGCCGCCGCTGCCGGCCGCGCCTGGGCGAGGCCTCACGGCAGGCGGAAGCCATCCGCCGCGCCTGCGCCTTCCTCGAGGCTCACCTGGAAGACAGCCCCACGCTCGCCGATCTGGCGCAGGAGGTGGGCCTCAGCCCCCATCACCTGCAGCGGACCTTCAAGGCCGCCACCGGCCTCTCTCCCAAGCAGTACGCGGCCCGCCTGCGCGCGGCCCAGTTCAAGGCCGAGGTGCAGCGCGGCGAGTCCGTGACCTCCGCCACCTACGGCGCCGGCTACGGCTCCAGCTCACGCCTCTATGAGAAGGCGGACGCCAACCTCGGGATGACGCCGGGTGCGTACGCCCGGGGTGGCCGCGGCATGCACATCCGGTTCACTCTCACGGACTCCCCTTTCGGCCGCCTGCTCGTCGGCGCCACGGAGCGGGGCATCTGCGCCGTGACCCTCGGCGAAAAGGACGACGCTCTGGAATCCGAGCTGCGTCGGGAGTATCCGAGCGCCGAGATCGAGCGCGACGACGCGGCCCTGAAGGACTGGCTGGCCGCCATCCTGCCACGCTTGGAAGGCTCCGCCACGGCGCGCGACCTGCCCCTCGATCTCCAGGCCACCGCGTTCCAGTGGCGGGTCTGGCGGGCGCTGCAGGAGATCCCCTACGGCGAGACGCGCTCGTACAGCGAGATCGCCGCGGCCCTCGGCCAACCCCGAGCGGCCCGGGCCGTGGCTCAGGCCTGCGCCAGCAATCGAGTGGCGCTCGTCGTCCCCTGCCATCGCGTCGTACGCGGCGACGGCGCGGCCGGGGGTTACCGCTGGGGCGAGGAGCGGAAACGGCGGATTCTGGAGGTTGAGGCGGAGGGGGGCGACTAGCGCCGATCCCATCCGTCTCGATAATCAGAGGTTGTCCGCGCCGCCGCCCCCCTCACCTCCCCGGCCCTCCTCTCCCTGGGGGAGAGGAGGGAGAACAGCGAAAAGCAGCACCTTCCTCTTGTTCCCCTCTCTCTCCCTCGGGGGCTAGGGGAGTGAGGGCCGGCGGCCACAGAAGCCGCCCTATGAATGTCTTCGTTCCTACTGCTCCGGCTCGTCGGGCCCGTGCCGGCGGAATCCCTCGCGCTCGTGCATCTCCTTGAATTTCTTGAGCTTCTCGAGCTGGTCGGCGTTGAGCAGGGCGCTGAACCTGGCCATGGCGTCCTCGTGGAGGGCACTGAGCTGCTCGCGGGTGGCATGGGCGGCGATCATCCGCTCGCCGATGGCGGTGGCGTCGGGGCTGCCGCTCTCCAGCATGTCGTGGATCTCCTGCCACTGCTTCTCCGACTGCTCCATCAGCGGCTTGGCCTTGGCGAACACCTCGGCGTGGATCTTCTGGGCGGCGGCCTTCTGCTCGTCGGTGAGATCGAGGGCCTTGGCCATGAACTCCATGTGCTGCGCCATGTCTCCATGCATCATGTCGCCATGCATGCCCATGCGATGGTGGAAGTCGGGTCCCTGGGCGTGGAGGGCGAAGGCGGCCGCGACGAGGAGCGCGAGGCCGAAGGCGAGTGCGAGTATCTTCTTCATCTGGGTTCTCCTTTCGTAACCATTGGCGTCGAGCATAGGCGCGTGCTGGAATGCAGTCCTCAAGACGCCGCAAGAAGTTTGTAAGGGATGTAAAGCCCGGGAAGACAATCCTCGACGCCCTAGCCTGGATTATTCATGAAAGTCGAGTCCAAAACGATGGCCACCGGCCCCAAGATCTGTGGTATCAAGATGTTGCGAGCAAACAAGACACCCAGATCTCGGAGGAGCGATGGCCACACAGTGTTCTATCCCGTTCGGCT
>JBKPTH010000046.1:0-48625 GCA_046765915.1 Acidobacteriota bacterium
AGGATTAGTTTTTTTCCAACCCCCTCTCTCCCGGGGGTGGGAGTGCGGTGGGAGAGAGGGGGCAGGGGGAGTGAGGGGCACGGCGGCGCGGACTGTGTTTCGGCAATCGAGGAGGGTGGGATCGGCCCTGCTCCCCCCGCCGGATGGCCCTTTTCCGGCCCTTTCCCCACCCCGCCACGTCGCCTCCCCGCCTGAGCGGGTGTGGGGAGGCCGCGGCCACGGCGCTACTGTCAGATCGGAGCTTGGAGACGAGAAGGGGCGGTGAGAGCTCTCCGGGCTCCAAAGGAGGAAATCATGATCGAGAAGGGAAAGAAAGAGGTCACCCGGACCTACAACCCGCTGGTGCTGTTCGACGACCTGCGGGCGGACTTCGAGCAGCTCTGGGAGAAGCCCTGGCTGCCGTTGACCTTCCGGCACTTCCGCACCGAGAAGATGACGCCGTGGACGCCCAAGATGGACGTCTTCGAGAAGAACGGCGAGCTCATCGTCAGGGCGGACCTGCCGGGCCTGAAGAAGGAGGAGGTCTTCATCACCCTCGAGGAGGGCTACCTGATCCTCAAGGGCGAGAGGAAGGAGGAGACGGAGGTCAAGGAGGAGAATTTCTATCGCGCCGAGTGCAACTACGGCGCCTTCTATCGCCGCCTGCCTCTCGCCTTCAAGGTGGATCCCGCCAAGATCGTCGCCAAGTTCCTGGACGGCGTTCTCGAGGTCCACGTGCCGATGCCGATGCTGGAGGAGCCCAAGCCGCTGCCGATCGCGATCAACTAGGTCGCGTTCACCTCCGGTCTGGGTTCAGACCACGGCTGGGTGAGACCGGCCGGCCGGCACGAGGGGGGCGGCGAGGGCCGCCCCCCTTTTCTCAAAGGAGAGGGTCATGACAAAAGAAATGACAACCGTGATGATCGGCACCTCGCTCACCGAGATGAGCGACGCGGTGGTCCGCGCCGGGCTGCGGGCGGCGCGCGCCACGGGAGCGAAGGTGGTGCTGGTCCATGCCTTCCAGCCGTTCCTGGCCTACGGCGGCGAGGCTCCCTACATCGCGGACATCATCGTGGTGGAAGCCCTCGAGGCGGAGAGAAAGCTCGTCGAGCGGCGCCTGGAGGAGCAGATCGCGCGCCTGGAGATCCGCCGCGAGGAGCTGGCGGGCACGCGCGTGGAGCAGGGTCCGCCGCATCGCGTGCTGACGGACGCCGCGGAAGCCCTCGGCGTCGATCTCCTGGTGGTGGGCTCCGCCGAATCGCCGCGCGTCGCCAAGATGTTCGGCTCGACCGCGGACCGGGTGATCCGCAAGTCGCTGCGGCCGGTGCTCGTGGTGCGCGGACCGTTCGCGGTGCCGTTCCGCCGCGTGCTGCTGCCCGTGGACCTCTCGGCTCTCTCGGCGGTGGCGTTCCGCCGCGGCCTCGCCGTCCTCGACCAGATGGCCGGCGCGGACGTGGAGCTGGAGGCCCTCTACGTGATGGGCGACGCGGACCCCGGGCTCTTCGACCGCACCGCGCCCATGGATGTGAACGAGATGGAAGCCGCCCGCGACCTCGACCGCTTCGTGGCGCGGAGCTCGCCGCCGGGCGGCCGGCGGGTGACGATCCGGGTGGTGGACGGCGAAGTGGAGCAGGCCATCCGCGCCCGCGCCGAGGAATGGGGCGCGGACCTGGTGGTGCTCGGCACGCACGGGCGCGGCGGCTTCGAGCGCTTCCTGCTCGGCAGCGTGGCCGCCGACGTGGCGCGCCGCGGCACGACGAACGTGCTGGTGATCCCGCCCGTGGTGGAGGCGGAGGAGCCGAAGCCTCTGCGGACCCGCGAGGCGATGGTCCCGCAAGCGGTCTGACGGATCGGCCGGCGCCGGGTTAGAATGGGCCCGGGGAGCCCCTCTCCCCCCCGGCCCATGCGGCGCCGGCCGTACGTCTTCGGGAGCACGGAATGCCGATCTACGAGTACCGCTGCCGCGACTGCGGCCACCGCTTCGAGATCCTGCAGCGCCTCGGCCAGGGGGCGGAGGGTCTGGCGTGCCCCCGCTGCGGCGCCGACCAGCTCGACAAGCAATACTCCACCTTCGCCAGCAACAGCGGCGAGACCGCCCAGCGCAGCGCCGCGCCCTCCGCCTGCGGCCCCGGCTTTGCCTGAGCCCGCTGAACGGCGGCCCGTGCGGCCGCAGGAGAACGCCCTCAGCTTCCCGTCCCCCGCGTCTGCGAGCCGTAATAGAACCCCATCGCCGAGCCGAGCAGCGCCGTCTCGGCGGGGAGGAGGATCTGCAGGATCTGCTTCAGGTGATCGAAGGGGCGGTCCGCCAGCAGCAGCGCCAGCTCGCGGTCGTTCGGATCGGCGGTGCGGAGGAGCTCGGCGGCGCCGGGAGCCGGCTGGATGAGCACCGTGGCCAGGCTCAGCGCCGCCGTCCCCACGAACACCCAGAGCAGCAGCACCATGCCCCACTTGCGCACCTTGTCCGCCAGCGTGATGAAGTGGGCGCCGTTGGTCGGCGCCGCCGGCACCCGCACTCGCGCCTTGCCGTCGGCCGGTCCGCTCATGGCGACTGCTCCACTTCGCGCATGGAGTGGTCCGACTCGTCTCCCTCCAGCAGCCACAACTGGGCGCCCTTCCTCTGCTTTTTGTAAAGAAAGTTGGAGAGGTTCACGCACTCCTGCAGGATCGTCAGGGCCGACTTGCCGCTCAGGCGCTCGAGCTCCTCGATCTGCGCCAGCGTCGTGTTGTCGAAAATGATCTCGATACGTCGTTCTCTCGCCATCGCTGCTACCTCCCGCCGCGGCCGCGCCGCGTGCTACGATGAAAACGGCTTTGCAAAAAGGGGAGGGCGTGCTGACACACGCCCTCCGACCAAACCACCTCAGGAGGTCTGAGGATCAGGTTGCGGAGCCGGGCCTTCGGACTTCGAGGGCTCGGCCCCTTGCGGAGCCGGTTGGACCCCCGGGGAAGTCGGAGCCGGGTTCTCCGGCTTCGGCTTCTCCGGCGCTTCGGTCACCGGGTCTTCGGGTCCCCGTTTCCCTGGAACAAGCGGCTGGACGCCGTACTTGCGCAGGATCGGGTTGCGGAAACCGTAGTGGGCCCTCAGAGCTGCGCGGAGCTTACCGGCCGCTTCCGCCCCCTTCCGCATCATCTCCCGATGGTCCCGGGTCTCCTGTTCCTTCTCGCCTACACGGGCTTGCACCCGCGCGCCCCGGTTTCTCGTCTCGTCCAACACCTCCGCGAGAACCGAGGTGTAGGCCGACAAGTCCGGAAGCACGGCCGCGTCTTCGATGACGTTGGTCAGAAGCTTGAACCAGTTGTCCTTCTGGCTGCCGTCACCTTTTCTTGCCATGCGTTCTCCTTCCTACCCGAACTTCTGGGCGAATGTGACGATCTCCTCGGTGAGCTCGACGTAGCGGCCCCGCACCTTGGGGCCGGTCAGCGTCAGGTCCACCCCGACTTCGGAGATCTCCAGGTAAGCGTTGTGTCCCGCCGCCTCGGCGTAGGCCGAGACGTACTCGGCGAACGCGTTGGCCACCCGCGACGACGGCAACTGGAAGACGCGGCTGATCGCCTCGCCCTCCGGCGGCAGGAGATTCCAAGCCGGCATGGCCGCGAGCATCTCCTGCACGCGCTCCGACTTGAGACGCTCCTTCGCCGTCTCAGGGGTGGGGGACTGCTTCTGCGTGACTTGACTCATACTGCACCTCCTCGTGAATCGGCGCCGTCATTGGCACCGAAGGCTGTTCATTCCTTTCTCTTCTTCGCCTCAGGGGACTGCAGCAGCGGCCTCGCTGCCTGGACCAAACGGTTGATGCACATGGCCAGCTCGTTCCGCTGCCCCGGCGGGATTGCCGGAGCCGGATTTCGATGACCCAGGACCAGCTCCTCGAACGTCACTTCGAGCACCTCCAGGAGCTTCAGCAAGTCGTTCAGCGGAGGAGCGTGAGCCCCCACCTCCCACTTCGCCAGGTTGTGCAGCGGAACTCCCAGGCGCTCGGCGAGCTCTTCCCGAATCCACCCCCGCCGCCGCCGCAACTTTTGAATTGCCAGACCAAGCTGACGCTGGACCGTCCGCCGCATCGCACGTGAGGAACCGCCGTTTCCGCTCATGACTTGCGGATGATTCATGAAGAGTTCGTATGTGTCAAATAGATATCCGAACGAGCATTTTCAGGGCTTGAAAATCCACAACGCAGACCATGCTGTATTCGAGAAGAAATTTTCTCATCCAGCTACATTCTTCGCCGATTGGTATGTTGATTCTGTGTTTTGGAGCGATTCCAGGTAGGTGGAGAATTACTCCCGCGAGGTGGAGGATTTCTCCACTGAGGGAGAAGAATTCGCCCCCCTAACCGTCTCTCCCTGCACTTGAGTCTCTTGGAGGGTTGCGCTCTCGGACGTCCGGGCCATGCTGGTCCCGGCACGCTCCGTTTGACCTAGGAGGTCCCGATGTCTCAGAAGCTCCGGCGTACCCTCGCCGTCGCCGTTGTCCTGTCCGCCCTCTCCCTGGCCCTGCCGCCGCCCTCCCAAGCCGCGAGCCTCTGGAGCTGGCAACCCGTCGACCTCGCCACGCGGCTCTGGTCCTGGCTCCAAGACCTCGGGCTGGTTCCACAGGCGGAGAAGCCCTCAGGTGGGTACGAGAAGGAGGGATCTATGATCGAGCCGGATGGCCGGACCACTCCCGCTAGGGCCACGAACTCTGATGAAGGCAGCATGATAGAGCCCGATGGTCACCAGTAGGAGGTGATGGCAGCGGTAGACCATCTCGTGCGAGAATGCGGTCTCACAGGAGGGGCTACCTTGGCCGATCACCCTACTCCGGCGGAGCTTGAAGGATTCGTCTTGAGTCGAGTCTCCGATGAAATTGTCCGGGAGGTCCTTGCGCACCTTTCAAGCGGTTGTCCGCAGTGTTGGGCTACGGTGAGCCCATACCTCAGGTGGATGCTTGGTATGGAAGGGCCTCCCGAGCGGGCCCTGACTGCCCAGGAGGATGCTGCATATGAGGCGGCGCTGGACCGAGCTTTTACTGCCATTCTGCAAAAAGCTGGCGAGCTTCAACGGGATAAAAAGCGGCAGGCGCTTGCCTTGTTGGCCGCAGGCATGGACGCCCTGCCAGAGGTTCCGGCGCATTTAATGGGAGTACCCTTTTTCGATGCTCTTCTCGAGCAAAGCTGGTCCCTCCGATATGAGAATCCAACCGAGATGGTGAGACTGGCCGCCTGGGCGCAACTTCTTTCCGAAACGTTCGGGCCCGGCGATCTGCTCCAAGGTCCACAAATCGCAGACCTTCGGTGTCGGGCTTGGATTGAGCTTGGGAATGCTTACCGTGTTGCGGATGAGTTGGGAGAGGCGGAGGTAGCATTAAGCCGCGCGACAGACCTATTCATGCAAGGAACTCAAGACGACCTCCTAGCCGCACGCCTGTTCGATATCCAGGCTTCCCTCTTTGGAGCGCAGCGCGATTTTGGCTTGGCCGAGACAGTTCTCGATATGGCCTATGCTTCCTATCGCCGACGCGGAGACATCCATCTCGCGGGCCGGGCCATCATCAAGAAGGGGATTTACGCGGGCTATCGCGGAGATTCAGAAGAGGCGCTCCGGCTCCTGGAACAAGGAGTCGAACTGATCGACGAAGTACGGGAGCCGCGCCTTGTTTACCTGGCTTTTCATAACCGAGCTCGTCTTCTTTTAGACAGCGGACGGGCTCGAGAGGCGCGCGTCGCCCTTTTTAATCTGAAGGCCCGCGGTCTCGATCCGGGCGGACGGGTAACCGAGCTGAAGCTCCGCTGGCTAGAGGGGCAGATCAACGCCGAGTTGGGCAAGCTGGAGCGCGCCGAGCAAGTGCTCCTCGATGTCAAACAAGGTTTCGAAGAGGCGGAGCTAGGATACAAGGCCGCCCTGGTGGGACTGGAGCTCGGGGCTGTCCTGCTGCGTCGCGGCCGCACCGACGCCGCGATCCGCGAAGTGCTTCAGGCGGCGGACGTCTTCCAGGCGATCAAAGTCAGGCGGGAAGCCGCTGCCTCGGTTCTCCTCCTCCGTAGATCCTTTGAACAGCAGAAAACCGATGCCGCCTTGCTCAACCACGTCATCGGACTTCTGCGCAGCGGCGAAGACGCTCCCGGCGCACGGATCGAGGCTTCGGCGGAAGAGTAGCGCGGGCATATCGGCGGTCTACCCTCCGAAAAACCTCGCAGATCCAAAGGGAGGGGACGCGCCTCCGCCTACCCCTTTTCCCGCCCCAGCATCTTCCGCATCATCTCGCGCAACTGCGTCATCTGCTCGTCGGTGAAGGCGCCGGCCCCCGGCTCCTGCGAGGGGGGCGGTCCCAGCTCCCGCAGCACCTCGCGGAGCTGCTCGGCGGCGCGGCTGCCCGGCTGCGACCGCCGCGGATAGGCCAGATGGAAGAACTCCGCCGGCTCGAGTCCCATCGCTTTGGGGATTTGGATCAAGTGCTCCGCCTTGAGCTCGATACCGCCGGAGTACAGCCGGCTCAAGTAACTGGGACTCAATCCCAGCTTGCGCTCGATGTCACGGTTCGTGACGCCGAGAATCCGCATGGTGGTCCGCAGGATGGTGATCAGCCGTTGGACTTCTGGATCCATGTACTCATCATTCTATGCCGGGATAGGTCCTGCCCACAATGCAGCGTCTTACGAACCTGGATTGACAATGCCGTATACCTGATGTAGAAACATCCCTGGAAAAGACTCCTCTTCAGACAATTTTGCCTGGAGAGCAGCAACCTTGGATGGATAAGTGTTTCGACAGGAGGAAACGAATGGCCCCTCATCCCGAGCTTCTCAACGCCTTCTCCCGGGAGTATCTCGACGCGGTCAACGAGCTGGCCGAGCCCGCGACGGCCCTCGAGGCCGATACGGCGGAGCCCTGGGAGCTGCGGGCGGCGGGCAAGCGCTTCGCCCTGTTCCGTCCCTGGGAGAGCTTCGAGAAGGGGGACCGTCCGCCGGGGATCTTTCGCTTCCGGGACATCGGCCTCCTCTTCCGCCTGATCTGGCCGGCGGTTGGCCGGGATCGCATCTTCATCCTCCGTACCACGCCGACCGCGGACGGCTACGCCGTGCAGTCCAGCGACGACGCGATCGTGGCCTTCCTGCGCGACTTCAATCCGGACGTGACCTTCGCCGCCCACGTGGCAGGTTACCTCGTGCGCTCGCCGTATGCGCTCGCGCTGCTCGTGTGGCTGGCGGGACCGAGCGTCCAGAAGCAGGTCGGCCGCATCCTCGGCGGTCTCGCGAGTGGCGCCGGTAGAGAGGGGGCGGATGATGAGGTCCCGGCCCAGTGAACAGCACGGCCGGATCCGTCGCTATGGGGGAGGCCCGCCGTGGACCTGGGAAGGTGAGCTTCCCCCTGGGGGAACGCGGCGTAGCAGGAGGGGAAGCTGAGCTTCCCCCTCGGGGAAAGCCGCGTAGGAGGAGGGGAAGGTGAGCTTCCCCCAGGGGGAAAGTGGCGTAGCAGGAGGGGAAGGTGAGCTTCCCCCTCGGGGAAAGTGGTGTAGGAGGAGGGGAAGCTGAGCTTCCCCCTCGGGGAAAGTGACGTAGCAGGAGGGGAAAGTGGCGTAGGAGGAAGGGAAGGTCAGCTTCCCCCTCGGGGAAAGCCGCGTAGGAGGAGGGGAAGGTGAGCTTCCCCCTCGGGGAAAGTGGCGTAGCAAGAGGGGAAGCTCAGCTTCCCCCAGGGGGAAAATGCCGTAGACCCAAGGGAAGTTGCCGTAGACCTGGGGGAGGCTGCCGTGGACCCAAGGGATGGTGACCGTACCCCAGGGAAGAGTCCGTCGACCAAAGATAGGCTGCGGACGCCTCCCTCCGGCGCGCCGTATTCCCTATTCGCTCTGCCGTCCCAACAGCCGCTCCAGCATCGCTCTGAGCATCTCCTCGACCTGCTTTTCGTCCTCCACCGCCGGCGCGGGCCTGGCGGCGGGAGGCGGCTGGAGCTGGACCAACTGCAGCAGCTCGCGGAGCTTCCTCGCGGCGATCGAGTTGCCGGCCGGCTGGCGCGGATACGCGAGGCTGAAGAACTCCGCCGGCTCGAGATCCGCCGCCCGGCAGATACGGATGACGTGTTCGAGACGCATCTCGCTCACTCCGGAAAAGAGCTTGCTGATGTAGCTGGGACTCATCTTCATCCGGCGGGCGATTTCCCGGTGGCTGATCCCCAGCACTCGAAGCATCGACCTGAGCAGGTTGATGAGACGCTGAGTTTCCGGGTCCATGGGGGGATCTCCATCGTACCGCGATTCCTCATCGTCCACAAGCGCGTCGGAAGAGTAAACTCCATGATGGATAGGCATTTGCGCTCTCTACCGAGAGGATGATCTCTTCCAACGGGAGGCGGCTGCGCGAGGAGAGTCGCCCCTCATAGGCGGCCGTGATCCCCTCGCGAAGGGCGTTTTCCCCCCTGAGGGGCCGCTCTGCCCCCCTGAGGGGGCGTTCCGGCCCCTTGAGGGGGCGTCCTTCCCCCCTGAGGGGGACGTTCTCCCCCCTGAGGGGGCGTCCTTCCCCCTTGAGGGGGCGCTCTGCCCCCCTGTGGGGGAGCTCTGGCCCCCTGAGGGGACATTCTTCCCCCTTGTGGGGGCGTTCCGCCCCCCTGAGGGGGCGTCCTTCCCCCCTGAGGGGCGTAGGCTACGGACGACTCTTCGGGGCCCATGTCTCCCAGGGCCGGGTCCCGGCTAGGATATGACTACCGAAGCTCATAGCCCCCACCATGTCGAACCCATTCTTTGATCGCCCATCCTGAATGATTGTGAAAGCGACACAGCCGTGACGAAAGCGCTCTCTCTCCCGGACTACCCGCCATTCCTCGCGGCGCTGAAGGCACGCATTCTCGATGCGCGCACCTCCGCCGCACGGGCGGTGAACCGTGAATTGGTCCTGCTCTACTGGGACATCGGGCAAGGCATCGTGGAGAAACAGCGGACGGCGGGGTGGGGAGATGCCGTGGTGGAACGTCTCGCCGCCGACCTACGAGCCGAGTTTCCCGACATGCGCGGATTTTCGCCACGGAATATCTGGGATATGCGACGATTCTGTATGGCATGTATTGATACCCGCTTTCTCTCACAGGTTGTGAGAGAAATGGGGAGAGGGCACAAGTCGCCAATTCTGCGACAAGCTGTCGCAGAATTGGATACCCGCAGCCAATCTGGTCTCATTGAGTTTGTGCGGCAGCTTGTCGCAGACATTCCCTGGGGGCACCACCTGCTGATACTGAACAGACTGACCGACCCCGCCGCTCGCCTCTATTACCTCCGCGCCACGGCCCAGCTTGGCTGGTCTCGCAACGTCCTGCTCAACCAGATCAAAGCCGGGGCGTCCTTTCCCCCTGAGGGGCATAGGCTACGGACGACTCTTGGGACCTATGTCTCCCAGGGCCGGTCCTTGGACTCCAGGTCGAGTCCCGTCAGGCTAGGGGAGAGGGTTGTCGATTCTCAGTTAAAGCTTCGTTGTCCTTCTTCTGTGCGGCGCTGGTGTTCGATCGAGCGCCGCCGCCCGCCCGCGGTCAGGGGAGTTGAGTGGAGCCGTCGGCGCTGTCAGGGCGTGGCTCGCTCCCAGCTCGGGAGCGACGCCGAGGCGCTGTCAGCGGCAACGGTTAAGATGACGAGCGTAAGAGGTGGGAAGCGAAGTGAGGCTAACCAAACCAACAGGGCGGCTCAACTAGGTCATGCCCTGACCTGCTCTTAATGGCTAACGAGGCTTCGCCTCAGACCGACGAGTTGTAGTAGTGGCGTGGGTTCGGGTTGAGGTATAACCAGAAGTTGTGTTTGAGATCGAGAGAAGGCGGCGTACCCTGGGTGTGCTTGACGCACCCAATCCGCCCCGAGGGGCAAGGAGGTACGCCACCGTGGAAGAGCGTAGCGGAAAGCTGGTCGCATTCCCACAAGATTCTTCGCGAGATGTCCTGAGCGAGGTGTTGCGCGAGGGCGCACGTCAGATGCTGGCGACGGCCATTGAGGCCGAGGTGCAGGGCTTCCTGGTGGCGCGGGAGCACCTGGTCGATGTCGCGGGTCACCGCTTGGTGGTTCGCAACGGCCACTTGCCGGCGCGGACGATCCAGACCGCCCTGGGAGAGTTGCCGGTCAAGCAGCCGCGGGTGCGGGATCGGCGGCCCGCTGCGGAGCGCGAGACGTTCCAGTCCTCGATCCTGCCGCCATACCTGCGCCGCACGAAGTCGCTGGAGGAGCTGCTGCCGTGGTTGTACCTGAAGGGGGTGAGCACGGGGGATTTCAGCGAGGCTCTGACGGCCCTTCTCGGGCCGGAAGCGCCGGGTCTGTCGGCGACCACGATCACGCGCCTGAAAGCGGTCTGGGAAGAGGAGCTGGCGAGCTGGCAGCACCGCTCGCTGGCCGGCCAGCGCTACGTCTACGTGTGGGCCGACGGCATCTACTTCAACGTCCGGCTCGAGGACCCGGACAACGCTCGGCAGTGCATCCTGGTGCTCATGGGCGCCACGGCAGAGGGCAAGAAGGAGCTGCTGGCGGTGACCGACGGCTACCGCGAAAGCGAGCAGTCCTGGCTCGAGCTCTTGCTGGATCTGCGATCGCGGGGTCTGGAGCTCGATCCGGAGCTGGCCACGGGTGACGGCGCCTTGGGGTTCTGGAAAGCGTTGAGCAAGGTCTTCCCGAAGACCCGACATCAGCGGTGCTGGGTGCACAAGACGGCCAACGTGCTCAACAAGTTGCCCAAGAGCCTGCAGGCGAAGGCCAAGTCGATGCTCCACGACATTTGGATGGCAGCCACGCGCGCCGACGCTGAGGCGGCGTTCCACCTGTTCGTCGAGACCTTCCGCGCCAAGTACGCCGCCGCGGTTTCGTGCCTCGAAGACGACCGCGTGGAGCTGCTTGCCTTCTATGACTTCCCGGCCGAGCACTGGATCCACCTGCGAACGAGCAACCCGATCGAGTCGACCTTCGCCACCGTTCGCCTACGCACCCACAAGACCAAGGGCAGCGGCAGTCGTATCGCCTGCCTGACGATGGTTTACAAGCTGGCGATGTCGGCCCAGAAGCACTGGCGCGCGTTCAACGGCGCCACGCTCCTCGCTGATGTTGTCCGAGGTGTGGTGTTCGAAGATGGCATCAGGAAAAAGGCCGCCTGACTTGCGGTCCCATACACAACTTTTGACAATACCTCTTCGGGTTGATTGGGAACCAGTGGCTCCGGCTGAGCGTAGGATCAGGCTCCGAGGAACCCGCTCCGCTTTGGCCGCCAGGCGGCAGGTGGTCCCGAGGGACCTCGTCAACCGGAGCCAACGATGAGGGTAGCACACAGCGTCGCGGAGGTCCTGAGGGAGCACGTCACCTTGGAGGTTGAGGGGATCGACCGGATGTACCTCAACGTCTATGTTCCCCGTCTGCAGACGGACGTAGGGATTGCATCGTTTTTTCGCTTTCACCGGGGCCATACCTTTGCGTCGTCGGTCCTGATGGAACCGATCAGCCGGGCGTTCGTCGGTGCGATCGAGGAGTTCGCCGAAGGAGGCGGCATTCCGTTGATCTCGTTCGAGAAGGGGGTGCGCAAGGAGGACGTGGCGGCGGAGTACCGGTGTGACTTTGCGGGTGAGGAAGGGGTGTTCTTGATCGGCAAAGCGCAGGAGAAGGCGCGGGTGTTTCGTACTCAGAAGCGGCGCGATCCGAAGACGGGCCAGAACTATCCGTGGATCGTGTCCTCGACGGCGATGGTCAATCAGTACTACTTCTACTGTCTCGACCGCGACTTTGGCCCTTTCTTCCTGAAGTTCTGCTCCTACTTCCCCTACAACGCCAAGCTCTGCCTCAACGGGCACGAGTACGCCAAACAGCAGATGCGTCGTCAAGGCATCGACTTCGAGCCTCTCGACAACGGAGTGCTCTCGTGCGCAGAGCCGAGGCGGCTGCAGCGGATCTGCGTCGGTTTGTCGGCGGAAAAGATCGATCGGTTGGCCCGGAAGTGGTTTCGCCTCTTGCCCCATCCCTTCACCGGCCGCGACCGCCAGGCAGGCTATCGCTACGATCTGTCGATTCTCCAGGCCGAGTTTTCTCTCACCCAAGTCCTCGACCGCCCCGTCCAGGGTCGAGTCTTCTTCGAAGAGGTCATTCGCGAGAATCTCGATCTCGGTCGTCCCGATCAAGTGCAGCTCATCTTCTCCCGGCGCGTCAACCGCAGGACTCCGGGTACCTTCCGGACGCGTGTCATCACCGAGGGCGTAATCCCCTCTCTGCACGTCAATTACAAGAGCTCCAGGATCAAGCAGTACTACAAAGAAGGGCACGCCCTGCGCGTTGAGACCACGATCAACAACGCTCGCGACTTCGCCATCGGCAAACGGCTGCATAACCTCCCGGCCTTGCGGGAGGTCGGCTTCCAAGCCAACCGACGCCTTCTGGACGTCCAACGCATCAGCCATGACTGTGCGCTCGGCGAAGATGCCTTTCAGCAGGTCGTACAGCCCGTCACCGTGGCCGGCCAGCGAGCTCCGGCCCTGCGCTTCGATGACCCTCGCGTACAGGCTCTGCTCAGCGTCATCGTGTTGTTTGCCTTGCTGCCTCAGGGTTTTGCTAACAAAGACCTGCGCGAGCCCTTGGCTCACCTGCTGGGAATCACCCCAGCCAAACTCACCCAAGGACGCATGACTTACGACCTCCGACGTCTGCGCCTGCACGGCCTCATCGAGCGCATTCCCCACTCTCACCGTTACCGCCTCACCGAGCCAGGCCTACGCACAGCCATCTTCATTTCTCGCGTCTACGCTCGCCTTTTGCGTCCTGGCCTCTCACTGCTCCACAGCGGCGCACCGCCAGGACCCTCGACCCTTCATCCTGCTTTCGCCAAAGTCGAGAAATCCATCAACGAACTCTGTGAGCAGGCAAAACTCGCTGCATGAAACTTGACCCAACTGCATCAACTTCGCGGGACCAAGGACTCTAGGCGTGTTCTCGCTTCCTCTTCCGCGCTCGCCCGACTTCTCAAGTACTCTCAGCCCCCCGAATCGGTCATGAGCGCAAGAGTGGCCTTCCGAAGCCTCGGCAGTCCTGCAGAAAGGGAGTTCCCGACATCGTCCCACAAGGGATTGGCCTCCAGCCATGTCTGGATAGCTGCTTCGTCAATGCGGCCTTTCGAGGTGAGCGGGACATCAACCTCGAACTTTTCCAATCGTGCTTTATATAGCTTGCGCCCGTAGGAGTGTCGCCACACTTCCCGATTCAGGAGAATCTGTATGAATAGTATGGCCGGGAGTCCCAACTGTTCCTTCGGGGAAAGCACGGCCACATCGTCTTTGGCAGCGAATCGGTAAGGGTGGAACTTCGCCATGAGTGGGTAGTCACCGTTATACGCGACGGTGAGTGTATTCCTGTAGACTTTGTCCCTGGGTGGATCGTAGAAACCGATGATGCCATTGTCTTGGGCACCGCACGATACAAGTGGGATATCGCCTGCCTCCAATTCCTCGACGCTGTGAAAGTCTCCTGAGATGACATCGAAGAACTGCGTGAGCTTGACTTTGACGAAGCGAAGTGGCGTGCTTGAGTGTCGTGGCGAACCTAGGCAAGGGAGTAGGGCATCCGGATCAGCGGCCGGAATGTGCGGTGGGGTCGCGGGCAGGTCAAGAACCTCGAGCCGTGACCGCGTTGCCATGCGTCCAAACGAGAACTTCCAACCGTGACGGCTACTCAGATAGCCCGCGTAAGCCCATAGGTCCGTGCGGCTCATCGCCTTCTTCGGAGTAAGAATCGTGAGTCCGCTGCCGCCATTGCCCCTGGCGATGAACGGATTTGTCGGCACGGTGGCTTCGCAGAAGGCAGAAACACAAATAGCCAGCTCGGTGAACACGCGGTCCTCTGGAAGCGGTGTGACATAACCGAGAGTACCGTTGTCGCGGTAGCCGTTCGTGACGAAGGGTACATCGCCGGGATCGTGGTCATCGAAGGGTGCAGAGCGAGCTGCTTGAGCCCTGAATAGGTCGCGCACGGTGCTCATGATGCCTCCCGCGACTCGGTGCGGAAGCGGATAATTTGTGCTGCGGCCTCGCGCAGCATGGAGTCCACGCGGGTCCGGATCTCGTCTTCGGTCACGTCGCGGCTGTCGAGGTAGGCTTCGGGCAGCAATTCCAGCAAGGGATCTTGGAAATCAATCGGCCCAACTTTGACGAATTCCGGTAAATTTTGTACTTTAAAGGTTGGGTCTGCCAGGAACGCCTTTAACGTCGGGCGCAGGGTCGCCAAGTTGTCTGGCTCGATCCCCCACTCGGGGCGGGGGGCAAGGCGCTTGCCTTTCCGCTTGACCAGGCCGTCACGCATGGCGCGTGCCCACAAGACGCCTTGGTCGGGTGGGTGGGGTGTGCCTTTGCGAATGAATACGCCAAGCGTGCGAACGCCGGTAGGGTAGAACAGGTCGAGTGGGAATGTGACCACAGCTACGAGCGTGTGCTTACCGAGCAACTGGTTCCGCCGCCAGTCGAGTGTGGACTTCTCGAACATAACGCTCATGGGGAGCACGGTGAAAAGCAAGCCACCGTAGGCCATATTGTCTAGCGCGGCTTCAACGAAGCGGTATTCCTTCTCGTCACTCTCCTTCAACGCAAAGGGCGGGTTCATGAATACGCGCGTCACGGGTTCTTCGCCCTTCGGCGGTTTGGACTTGGAGTAAGCGGCCGAGGGGTGGCCTTGTGCGGTAGTGGCCTGAAGAAACTTGCTGAAGCAATTCGCTTCGACGATGTTGTTCTTGCCGTCGCCACGAAAAATCATGTTCACGATGGCGAGGATGGCGATATAGGATTCACGCTCCATACCGAACATGCTTTGCTGCTTGAAGCGATCCAACTGCTTTGGTGACGAGGTTGCCCGAACGTAGTCGAATGCGGCCACAAGGAAGCCTCCCGTCCCGCAAGCTGGATCAAGTACTACGTCATTCGGGCTCACGCCGAGCACGTCTACGGCGAAGCGCGTAACATGGCGTGGAGTCAGAACGATTCCGATTTCCTTCGCACCGTTGCCATACTTCAGGAAAACCTCATAGAACTTGCCAAGCACGTCGGTCCCACTGTTCATGGCGGACTTGATGCTCAGATTGTTCAATTCTTGAAGAGTCTTGATGACCGCAGTCCGATACTTGATGTGGTTCTCTGCGCTGGAAGGGGGCTGTATGACGACGAAAGGGTGGAACTCGGGTTTTCCGCTTTTGCGGAGAACGGCCTTGGTTCGGGCGTTGATGTCGTCAATGAGCACAAGCAATTCGGATTCGACATTCGGGCCTGGGTTCTCAAGAATTGCAAGAAGCAGCGCAGCCATGACGCGGGCGCGGTCGTTCTTGTTGATGCCGCCGACGTGGAGTGTGCGGTTTATGCGTTCCGCTGCCTTGATGAACACGGCTTCGTCCACGGCGAAGTCCGCGATGATGGGCTGCCCCGTCTTGAGGAGCGCTTCCACGGTCTTCGGGTCAAGGAACCCGGTGGCCTCGGTACCGTTGATAACGACGGGCACATACTTGCCCTTGACGAGCAGGTGCGTGCGGACTTCATATCCAGTTCCGTCGTTCCCAGCAACGCCGGTAATAAGTGGGACACTGAAGTAACCCCCGGCCATAAGCGGCTTGGCGTAGTAGTGCTCTGCCTCGCTGAGCGCCTTCTTCAATTGTCCTCGGTCTCGCTTTGCCTCAATGACCCACAGTTTCTTTTCGGAGAGCCTGACAATGTTTTCTGGTTTCAATCCGCCCAGGGCATTCTTGATTTCAGGATGTGCATGGCATTGTCCCTGTGTCCAAACATGACCGTCCGCGTTGCGGCTCGGGTTCTTCGTGCTCCATCCAACTTCCCTCAGTTGATCAAGAATAAACTTATAGGCTTCGACCTCAGTGTCAGGCAGAGTTGACACAATCGGCGCTTTGCGCCGCGGCTTCTCTGTCGGGACAGGCCGAACGCGGCGTGGCGGGGTCATTTCGGCCCTGGTAGAACACCAGCAGCCTTGAGAGCTAACTGTCGGAGCCACGCTGACAGTTCCAAGCCCTCACGTGCTGCCGCCATTTTGAGTGCCTGTTTCTGCGCCCCCGAGACGCGCATCCGAACCACGTCATCCTTACGCGGGTTCGAAGCTGGCGTAACGGGTGGTCGTCGTTGGGGTAGCGTCACAGGGCTACAATGTAGCCAAGGCGTGGCTACAAGTCAACACCAATCTTAGCTCAAGCTGCTCAACCTGCTGGACCCGGATAGGTGCCATACGATTCTCCGGGTGGGGAGGCGTGGTGGGCAGGGGGATGTCAAGAGGCTGGCGACGGAGAGCGGAGTCCGGCCAGCGGACGGCGGAGGACCGGTGATGTCCGACTGGCCGGTGGTCCTTTTGGATGGTTCGGAGAGAGGGCACTCGTCCCCGAGCCTACTCCGGGCAGTAGGGCCCGGCGCAGAAGGAGTACAGATACTCCCACACACCGCCGATGCATTGGTCCCGCTCCTTCGGAGTCCCCCTGTCATCGCAACTACAATAGGGGCCGATGATCACGGTCCTGTACTGTCCTTCGGTGCACTCGGCGGACCGCGCGGCCGGCACCTGGATCAGGAAGACCGCCGCAAACAGAAGTGCGGCAACAGCGAGCCGGATTAGAGCCGTCGACTTATTCATCGTTTCTCCCTTCACGAAGTGGCGTAGAAGCCTCCGAAAGAGGTGCGGCGAAGGAAGCGGACCCCTGCCTCGCTAGGGACAATAGAAATACGTGTACTCGTAGCAGTGGAACCTGAACCCCCCATGCTCATCGTCGAGGCACCACGAGTTGGGACTGAAAGCGCAGAAGTCGCAATCGCAGAGGGGAAGGGCGAACACCGGCTTGGAGACGAGGGCGACGCCGAGCATGAACAGTAAGGCTCCCAACGAAAGGAGCTTGCGCATGGAACCTCCTGAGGCTGCACGCCACCGATTCTGGCGAGCTGTGCAGATATTACGGTAACACGACCATGCATCTAGATGCAAGCCGCCTCCGGAATGCCCGCGCATCCCTACGTAGGGCACCGGTTCGGCGGGCCGTCCTGCCGCGGTTGGGCGATGGAAGTGCGCTGCCTCCGCCCCCCGGGGGCTGCGGATTCCTTCCGGGCCAAGGCGTGTAGCTTTCGAGAGAACCAGGTCCGGTGTGGCTGAATCTCGCCGGCACGGTCGCATCAGGCCTTGGTGACCGAGCGGGCACGGCAAGAGAGGTGGGCGCGAGAGAAGTGTCGCGCGCGACGACCGAGCTGGAAAGGCGGCCGGAATCAACTTCACAATCGTTAGGTATGTATTCTTTTGGTGCTCAGTATGCTTTCTCGATACGATCTCCTGGGTCTCGACTGCGGCTGTACTCCATTAGGTAATGACCGATACGGTTTGGTATAGATGGCGAGAAGGACTATGACCAAAGGAAAGCCGATCAACCACAGAACCTGATGCACCCCAAGATGGCTCGCGGGAACGAAGAATCCGGCGGCTGTACATGCCATCCATACGATACGGCAGCCCTGGGGGATCGATTTGAGCTTGTCGCCGAAGGCTTTCCTCGCGATGATAAATGGAAGTAGGGCCAAGAGAAACGTACACGCGTATATGGGGCGGATATGCTCTTGAAAATGGCGCAGGAGAAAGCCTGCGGGCGAGGACGTTGGCCGTTGGGGGAGTACGAGGCTGATGTCATAGAGGAGGACGAGCGCATACAAGATCGCGTTCAGCCCCATGGTCAGGAAGGACTGGCCCAGGAGCTTGGCATGCGCAAAGGAGCCGATGGCGAACTGTATGGAGAGCAGGGCCACGGTAGCTGCCCAGCCGACACAGAGCCATGAACCCCAGGCATCGCGGGGGTAAGGCTCGAATACGAGCCGCTGCAGGACGACCTTGATGCCCACGCCGAGAGGAAAGCCAACGAGAAGGAGTAACGCCTTGGAGTTGTCAGCGCGGAGTGTCGACATTTTGCCTCCTCAGCGGACCCGCTTATAGCCCGCTCACTATCTTAGATGGTGCGGAACCCATTTTGGTTCCCGATAGGTGGCACCCGAATCCCGGATACGAAGCAGAGAAGTTCGTGGCGTTGGTCGGAGGAGCTGCCTCCGCCCCCTCGGGGCTGCGGATTCCTTCCGGTTCCTACCCGGGGTCGTCGCGCTGACAGCGCGCTCCGACCCCGGGCTACATACCTTGGCCCCTTCGGGGCCTCTGAGATAGCCTTCGAAGAGAATCAGGTCCGGGGCGGTGGACAGTGAAACATTTGCAGAAGATTTGCCATGAGCACTAAGAGCAAAGAGACCAGCAGGATCCTGGACGCGGTTCACGAAACGGCGCGTGATCTCCATGCGGCCGGCTTCATCTCCAAGCGCAGGATGAAGGAGTACGATGCCCTGGGTCTCGTCCCTGTGCCGGAATATTCCAGCGAGACGATCCGGGCCCTGCGCAAGCGGTACAAGATCAGCCAGGCCGTGCTGGCGTCGGTTCTCAACACCAGTGTCTCGACGGTGCGGCAGTGGGAGATCGGCGAAAAGCATCCGAGCGGGCCTTCGCTCAAGCTGCTCAACCTGCTGGACCGCAAGGGGCTGGAGACTTTGAGGCGGCTATTTTCTCGCATCTATGGAGGACCCTCCCTTGTGGGAAGACCGTGAGCTCGAGCGGCGGCGCGCGGCGGCGATCGACGACATGCTGGATGAGATCGAACCGCTGCCGGCCCATGAGAAGTTGATGAGGATCATGAAATGGATGGGGCATCCGGTCCTGCGGTCAAACGTCAGCCGGGACTCCAAGGACGAGGGAGCCGTGCGCTCGCAGGAAGGCGTCCCGCTACCCTTGCGGGTCGAGGAGGCGGAGGCGTCGCCGTTCCGAAAAGTCCAGGGCCTGATCTTGGACGCGGTGCCCCTCGGGACCTGCGTGATCTTGATGAAGACTAAAAAGGGCGCTGGGCTCAAGGTGGCAGCGGCCATCGAGGCCTCGCACTGGGAGGATCTCTTCGGCATCGTCGCCGGCATCGACTCGGTCCTGCTGCTCACCGAGAACCAGCCGTGTCACGCTCGGCTGATGCACTGCCTGAAGTTCTTCGCCGCCCTGTACGGTGAAGCAGGAGTCGACCCGGCGGCGGTTTCATGAATCGAGCCTCCTGCGGCGTGCGATCGCCGACCGCGTCTCCCTGAGCTGGCGCATCTGCGGCGAGTCCGCGCCGAAGCGGGAGGAGAGAACGGGCTCCGCGCTGCGCAGCAGGCCCTCGGCTTCGTCCAGGCGATCGAGATCCTTGAGGCACGCCGCCAGCTCCACCTGGGACAATGCGACTTGCGGGTGACCCGGCGGCACGGATTTGCTCAGCAGCTCCACGCTGTGCCGCAGATAAGGCTCCGCCTCCGCCGCCTTCCGCTGGTCGAGCAGTACCAGCCCCAGCGCCTCGGAGGCATACGTGACGTACGGGTGCTCCGGCCCCAGACTCTCCTGGAGGATCGCCAGGGACTCGCGCGCCAGGGGGAGGGCCAGCTCCAACTGTCCCAGCTCGCGCCGCGTCTGGGCGAGATGCAGCAGGCTGTGGGCCACCACCTGATTGCGATCGCCGAAGATCCGCCGCCGCATGGCCAGGGCCTGCTCCTGCACCGGGATGGCTTCCTCGTACTTCCCCTGGTCTTCGAGCGCGGTGCCGATGTTCGCCAGGGTGGCGCTCACCTGCGCGCTCTCCGCGCCGTAGCTCTCCCGGTAGCCCACCAGGGCCTGGCGATAGAGCGTCTCGGCGCCCGCGACGTCTCCCTGTCCCTGGCGAGTCACCGCCAAGGCGTCCAGGATCTCGGCCAGGTCGGGATGGTGCTCTCCAAGAGCCTTGCGCTGGATGGTCAACGAGCGGCGGAGCATGGCCTCGGCCTGCTTGTACTTCCCCTGGTTGACCAGCAGCTCGATATAGGGCCGTTCGAGCTGCACGTAGCCGGGATGCTGCTCTCCGAGGAGGCGCCGTTGCAGGGCGAGCCCCTGGCGGAAGAGGGCTTCGGCCGACGGGTAGTCGCCGCTCTCGTCCCGGCGCCGCGCCAGGAAGATCAGGGAGTCCGCCACGGTCAGCCCCTGGGGTCCCTCGGCCTTGCGGGCGATCTCCAGCGCCTGCCGGTGCAGCGGCTCGGCGCCCTTGAAATCGCCCTTGTCGGCCATGACCTGACCGAGATGGTTGAGGGTCTTCGCCACCTCGACGTGCGCGGCGCCCAGCCGCCGGCGCTTCAACTCCAGCGCCTGGGTCAGGAGCTTTTCCGCGCCGGCGAAATCGGACCGCGCGGCGCGCAGGGAAGCCACGTGCTCCAGGCTCTCGGCGACTTCCAGGGATTCCCGGCCAAGGGTCCGGCGGCGGGTGGCCAGGGAGCTCTCGAGCAGCGGCGCCGCCCGGTCGATCCGCCCCAGGCCCAGGTTCACCTCGCCGATGGCGTCCATGAGGGCCGCCTGGATGTCCGGCTGGCGGACCAGCTCGCGCGAGACCCGTCTCTCGCCCCGGTCCAGGATCTCCCGCACGCTGAGGCGCTCGCCGCGGCTGTGCAAGGGGTCCGCCTGCTTGAAGGTGTCCACCAGGAACGACAGGGCGTAGCGGGCCTTGTCCCGCTCGCGCGCGGTCTGCCGCCCCTGGATGAACAGGCGCGCCACGAGCCCGGCGACGAGCAGGACGACGGCCGCCGCCACCACCATCGCGGCGCGGTGCCGGCGGACGAGCTTCCGCGTCCGGTAGCCGAAGGTGTCGGGGCGGGCGGAGACGGGAAGGTCCTGCAGGTGCCGCTCCAGGTCCGCGGCGAGGCGGGCGGCCGATTCATAGCGCCGCGGCGGCTCCTTGCGCAGCGCCGTGAGCACGATGGTGTCGAGATCTCCCGCCAGCCGGCGCCGCAGCGCCTCGGGCCGGCTGCCCCGGGCGGCGGCGATCTCCCCGGGCGACGGCGCGGCGGACCGCGACAGGGCCGTGCTCGGCCTCTCCGGCGGCTGTTCGTTGATGGCGCGCTCGAGCTCGTAGGCCGGCGCGCCCTCCTCCACCTGGTAAGGGCCGCGGCCGGCGAGCAGCTCGTAGAGCAGCACCCCCAGCGAGTAGACGTCGCTCGCCGTGGTGATGGCTTCGCCCTTCACCTGCTCGGGGCTGGCGTAGCTGGGGGTCATCACCCGCAGCCCGGTGCGCGTGCGGGCGTCGGTCTCCGCCGCCGGCTCGAGCTGCTTGGCGATGCCGAAGTCGAGGAGCTTCGGCTCTCCCTGCGGCGTCACCAGGATGTTCGCCGGCTTGAGGTCGCGGTGGACGAGCAGGTTCTGGTGCGCGTACTGCACGGCGGAGCAGACGCGCAGGAACAGCGCCAGGCGCTGCTCGACGCCGAGCCGCCGGCGGTCGCAGTACTCGTCGACGGGCAGGCCTTCGATCAGCTCCATCACCAGGTAGGGCCGGCCGTCCTCCGTGGTGCCGCCGTCGTAAAGCCGGGCGATGTTGGGGTGCTCGAGGCGGGCGAGGATCTGCCGCTCGGCGAGGAAGCGATGGCGGATCTCGGTGTCCTCGAGGCCGGAGCGCAGGATCTTCACCGCCACCAGGCGCTCGTACTGCTCGTCGTCCCGCATCGCCAGAAAGACGGTGCCCATGCCGCCGCGGCCGATGGCGCGCAGCAGCCGGTAGGGGCCGAGGCGCTGCGGTTCGCCGCCGTCGCGCGGCAGCGGTGCCAGGACCTGGTCGGTGGGGCGGTCGAGGAAGGGGGCCTCGCGGGCGTCGGCGGCGAGCAGTCTCTCCACCTCCCGGCGCAGCTCGGGATCCCCCGCGCAGGCCGCGTCGAGGAAGGCCGGACGCGCGCCGGCGGCAAGGTCCAGCGCCGCCTCGAAGACGCGGTCCACCTCGCGCCAGCGCGCGGCGTCGTTCATTTCCCACCCTCCAGCTCGTTGCTCAGCCAGGCCCTCGTCCGCCGCCACTCGCGGCCGACGGTCTCGGCGGAGATGCCGAGCTGCGCGGCGGTCTCCTCCAGGGTCAGGCCGGCGAAGAAGCGCAGCTCGACGATGGCCGCCTTTCGGGGATCGAGCGCCTCCAGTTTCTTCAACGCCGCGTCCACCGCCAGCAGGTCGGGACCTCTCGGCTGCAGCAGGCCGGCGGTCTCCGTCAGCGTCACTCGTTCCGCCTGGCCTCCCCGCTTGAGCCGGTGCTGGCGCCGGGCGTAGTCGACGAGGATCTGCCGGATCAGCCGGGCGGCGAGGGCGAAGAAGTGGGACCGGCTGGCGAGGCCGAATTCCTCCTTTCCGGCGAGGCGCAGGTAGACCTCGTGGACGATGGCGGTGGCCTGCAGGGTCTCGCCTCCCCGGCTGCGGCGCAGCTCCCTGGCGGCCATCCGCCGCAGCTCGCCGTAGACGAGCGGCAGGACTTCCGCCGCCGCCTCCCGGTCCCCCTGGCTCCACCTCTGGAGCAGGTTCGTGATGCGCGCCTGCCTCATGTCTCTCCTGAGCGGGGGAAAGCGCATTTCTTTTTGAGCCCCTCTCCTTCAGGAGAGGGGTTGGGGTGAGGTGGTCACTCCACCGGCGGCTCCACGAGGCGGTGGCGGATGGCGTAGCTCACCACCTGCGCGCGGTTGTGGAGGTGGAGCTTGTCGAGGATGTTGCGGACGTGGAACTTGACGGTGTTCTCGCTGACGCCGAGCTGCTTGGCCAGCCGGCGGTTGGAGGTGATGCCGTCGACGAGCAGCTCGAGGACCTCGCGCTCGCGCTCGGTGAGGGCGTCGGGATCGTGGTGGACGGACGGCGCCGCCGCCGGGCGGGCGAACTCCTGCAGCAGCTTGCGCGCCAGCGCCGGCGTGAGGGCCGGCTCGCCGCGGTTGACGCCGTCGAGAAGGGTGAAGAAGTCCTCGGACTCCAGGTTCTTCAGCAGGTAGCCCTGGGCGCCGGACTTGATGGCCTCGAAGAGATTGGAGTCCTCGTCGGAGGCGGTGAGGACGACGACCTTGACCTCCGGCTGGTCGGCGCTGATCAGGCGGGTGGCGGCGAGGCCGTCCATCTCGGGCATGGAGAGGTCCATGAGGAGGACCTCCGGCTTGAGCTTGCGCGCCATCTCCACGGCCTCGCGGCCGTTCTTCGCCTCGCCGATCACCTCGAGGCCGTGGGCCTCCAGCAGGCTGCGCAGGCTGTCGCGGAAGAGGGCGTGGTCGTCGGCGATGAGGATCTTCATGGGATCTCCTGTCTCAGGCGTTGGCAGCGGCCTGCATCGGCAGCTCGACGGTGATGCGGGTCCCCGCTCCGGGAGTGGAATCGAGGTGGAAGGTGCCGCCCAGGGCTTCCGCCCGCTCGCGCATGGTGGCCAGGCCGAAGCGCGGAAACTCGGAACGGCCGAGCACGGACGGGTTGAAGCCGGCGCCGTCGTCCTGCACGGTCACGCGGAACCGCGTGTCGGTCTGCTCCAGGCTGACCTCGACCCGCTTGGCTTCGGCGTGCTTGCGGACGTTGGCGAGCGACTCCTGCACGATGCGCAGCACCTGGAGCTGGGTGTTGGGAGCCAGCCGCGGCTCGCCGTCGATACGCAGGCTGGCGTCGACTCCGGCGTGCGCCTTCCAGGTGTCGACGTACTCCTCGAGCGCTTCGGCGATCGAGCGCTCCGGGACGGCGGCGCTGCGCAGGCCGATGATGGATTCGCGCACGTCGGAATAGACCTCGCGCGCGGCGCTGGCGAGCTGGTCGAGGTGGCGGGTGGCCTCCTCGGTGCGGCCGGTGCGCAGGAATTCCTTCACCGCCTGGGCCTTGGTGTTGACGGAGGCGAGGATCTGCGCCAGGCCGTCGTGCATCTCGTGGGCGATGCGCAGCCGCTCCTCGGCCACGGCGAGGTCGTTGAGGCGTTGGTGGAGATGCGAGTTGTCGATGGCGAGGGCCGCCGTGGTGGCGAAGCGGGCGAGGCTCTGCTCGTCCTCCGCCGTGAACTCGGCGCCTTCGGCCTTCTCCGCCAGATAGAGATTGCCGCGGAACGGGCCCCGGCAGAGGATCGGCACCGCCAGCAGGGTCTTCATCGGCGGATGATAGGGGGGAAACCCCACCGAACGGGGATCGCGCTGGATGTCGGCCAGCCGCAGGCTGTGTCCTTCGTGGAGCGCCACGCCGAGCACGCCGTGCCCCACCGGCGGCGGACCGATGCGGGCGCGCTGCTCGGCGCTGACGCCCGAGGTGGTGAAGGTCTCGATGCGGTTCTGCTCGTCGATCACCGAGAGCGCGCCGTAGCGGGCGTTGACGAGATCGCGGGCGCGGTCCACGACGTTCTGCAGCACGTTCTCCAGCGCCAGCTCGCCGTAGACGCCGAGGGCGGCCTCGTGGAGGGCCAGCAGCTCGCGGTTGCGGCGCTCGAGGCGGCCCTGCATGCGCTCCAGCACGCCGAACAGCGCGCCGAAGAAGAACAGGCAGCCGGTGAACACGGCGGCGCTCATCAGCACCTTGCCGCCGAGCGACGGCAGGTAGGGATAGAGCGCCCGCCGCACCAGCTCCAGCAGGACGATGAAAGTGAGGGCGGAGAGCAGGGCGATCCACTTGAGCCGCCGCAACGCCGCCGGCCCATCCAGCTCGGAGGTGAGGTGCTCCGGGTCCTTCATCGCGGCCATGTTCCGTGGGATTCTATCGGAAGACGGCGGCGCGCCGCCGTCCCGCGGGCCGGAGCCTTCAGATTCCATCGCGCGGCCTGCGGGTGCTGAAGCCGAGCAAGGCGTAGATCGGGCACCAGCCGATGACGCCGGTCCCCAGCGGCACCCAGCCGAAGACCTCGAAGCCGGCCCGCCAGATGCCGCCGGCGGCGCCGCTCCAGGCCGCCGCCAGCATGAGGAGGCCGAGGACGATGCGGACGGCGCGGTCGGGGTTGGAAAGATTGCGATAGCTCATGATCTTGCGCGGGCATGGCGCCGCTCGCCAAAGGATGCCCGTGTCGCGCGGCGAGGGTAACGTCTGGCAGGGTGGTTTCGCCCCCGTCCTTTTGGATAGGGTGACCGCCGCTCGACCTCACCCCCTGGCCCCCTCTCCTAAAGGAGAGGGGGAAAATCGCTCTCTTGAGCCCCCTCTCCTTTAGGAGAGGGGTTGGGGTGAGGTCGTGCTAGACTCGACGCCTCCGAAGGTGAATCCACGGTGAAGCCATGATCGTCGAGAAGCGCCACCAGGACGGGTTCACCCTTCTCAACGTGGAAGGGGTGATCAAGCTCGGCGAGAGCGCGCAGTTCTTCGCGCAGACCCTGGAGCGCACCCTTTCCGACGACCGGGGCCACGTCATCATCGATTTCTCCAAGATCAACTTCATCGACTCCACGGGCATCGGCGAGCTGGTCGGCTATCTCGGCCGCTTCCGCAACTCCAAGCGCGAGCTCATCCTGGTCAATCCCTCGGAGCGCATCCGCAGGCTGCTGCAGGTGGCCCGCCTGAGCGAGCTGTTCCCCACCTACGACTCGGTGGAGGCGGCGATCGCCGCGGAGCGCTAGAGCCGGAGATGCCGCTCGCCATGGCTCGACCGCGGGTCCTCGCGCTCCTGGCGCTGCCGCTGGCGCTGCTCGCCGGCTGTGCGGCGTTCCGCCGCGGCGGCAGCCGGCCGCCGTTCAAGAAGCTGAGCCCGCCGATCGCCTACGAGATGATGCGCGACAGCCCCGAGATGCTGGTGCTCGATCTGCGTTCGGCCCAGGAGTTCAACGGCGAGACCGGCCACTTGCGCGGCGCGCAGAACATCCCGCTGGAGCGTCTGCCGTACCGCCTGCTCGAGATCAGCCCCTTCCGCGAGACGACCGTGCTGGTCTACTGCCGCGCGGACGGCTGCGGCGAGAAGGGCGTGTCCGTCCTCATCGCCAGCGGCTTCCAGGACGCGGTGCTGATGGACGGCGGCATCGACGCCTGGATCCGCGGCGGCTTCAAGACGGTGCTCCCCGACGAGCTGGCGAACCGGCCCCACCCGCCGGCGGACGGCAAGGGTCCGACGATGCCGCGGCGCCCGGGCGAGGCCGAGGCCGCGCCCAAGCAGGAGGTGCCGGTGGCACCGCCGCCGCCCTGAAACCGTTGTCGTTGTCATCCCTGTGATCCTTTTCGTCCTTTCTCCCCTCCCCCGGTGAGGGCCCTCCTTGCCGCGCCGTGACAAATCGCCGAGAATCTGGAGCCTTAGAAACTTCCACGGAGACCCTGACCCTATGACCGTTCATACCGCGATATCGACCGCCGATGCTCTGCGCGAGCTGCAGGCGATCCTGGGCGACCGCATCCTTCTCGACGAGGAGGTGCGCGCCCTCTACCGCTCGGACTTCGGGCGCCTGGTGGACCGGCTGCCCGGCGCCGTGGCGCGCTGCGCCGCCGCCGAAGAGGTGGCCGAGGTCGTCCGCTTCTGCCGCGAGCGCGGCATCGCCATCGTGCCGCGCGGTCAGGCCCACACCCAGAGCGGCCAGGCGACCACCGAGGGCGGCGTGCTGCTGGACACCTCCTCCATGAGCGCCATCCACGAGATCGACGAGGCGGGCGAGACCGCCACGGTGGAGTGCGGCGTCGTCTGGCGCGACCTGGTGAGCGCCAGCCTGGCGAAGGGCCTGGTGCCCCGCGTGCTCACCAACAACCTCGGCGTGCAGATCTCCGGCACGCTCTCGATGGCCGGCCTGGGCGTGGCGAGCTTCCGCTACGGCACGCAGGCGGACAACGCCGTCGAGCTCCAGGTGGTCACCGGCGCGGGCGAGATCGTCACCTGCTCGCGCGAGCAGAACCGCGACCTCTTCGACGTCGTCCGCTGCGGCCTCGGCCAGTTCGGCGTCATCACCTGCGCCAAGGTGCGGCTCCGCCGCTGCAAGAGCATGGTGCGCAAGTACTTCCTGCTCTACGACGACCTCGGCGCCGTGATGGAGGACGCCAAGCGGGTGATGAGCCCGGAGAATCCGACCTTCTCGTCGATCGAGTCCTGGTGCACGCCGTCCCTGCAGGGCATCAAGAAGATCGGCGAGGGCATGGCGCTGGGCGAGGGCATGCAGACCTTCGCCTACTGGCTCTATCCGTTCCACGTCACGGTGGAGTTCGAGCCGGGCGAGGAGCCGGACGACCAGGCGGCGCTCGCGGGGTTGACGCCCTACCGGCACGTCCACACCGAGGACTTCACCCAGCACGAGTTCTGCAACCGCATGGACCCGGTGTTCGAGCTCTGGCGGCGCAGCGGCTACTGGGACCTGCCGCATCCGTGGATGGAGACGACGCTGCCGTGGGACACCGCCCGCGAGTTCATCGAGTCGGCGCTGGCCATCACGCCGCCGCAGGCCCTGGGGCCGGGCGGCCACATCCTCCTCTGGCCGGCGTACACGCGGACGTCGGACGTGCCGCTGTTCATGCATCCGGAAGGGGAGTTCGTGATGGGTTGGGGAATCCTGCCTGGTGTGCCGCCCAGGTTCCTGGAGCGCGCGCTCGCGCAGCTCGACATGGCGAGCGAGCTGTCGATCGCCTACGGCGGCAAGCGCTACCTCTCCGGCTACATCACCTTCGACACGCCGGAGAAGTGGGCGCAGCACTTCGGCGACCGCTGGCCGATGATCCTGGAAGCCAAGAAGAAGTTCGATCCCGACGGCATCATGGCCCCGGGGTTCATTCAGTACGGGTAGAGAGAAACCCGCCCCAAAACGTAAAGGGCGGGGACAAGCCCCGCCCCTACGAAAACCTCGCGCTGAGGCTTTCCTCCTAGTCGATCTCCTGCACGTCGATCGCCTGGCCGCCGCAGCGGGAGCGGACGCCGAGGAAGCCGACCACTCGCGCGTGGTCGCCGTCGCGGAAGTTCCGCAGGTCGCCCACGAGGTCGTAGTACTCGCCGCGGTCGCCGCGGACCACCGGGCACCGGCCGCTGTCGTCGAGCCGGCCGGTGATCGAGATCAGGTTGCGGTTGTCGCGGTCGTTCCGGTCGTTGTACGGATCCTGGCGGTAGGTGTCGCGGTAGCGGCCGTTGTAGTAGTCGCCGCCGTTGATGTTATCCACGCTGAACACCCGGAAGGCCGTGCCGCAGACCGAGCTGTTCTGGATGGCGCCCGACATCACCAGGTAGTCCCCCTTGCGCAGGTTGCCGGGGTTGCCCAGCAGCGGGATCACCTGACCCGAACGGTCCTGCACCAGCGCGCAGCCGTACTGCTGGCCGATGTAGGTGCCCTCGAGCTGGAAGTTGCCCGTGCCGTAGCGATTGTACCGGCCGTTGTTGTTCCAGCCCTGCCACGCGCGCCGGTTGCGGGCGACGTAGGTCGGCTGGGTCACCACCACGCGCCGCTGGGGCACGACCACCCGCTGCGCGACGACGCGGCGCTGCGGCACGACGACCGTGCGCTGGGGCACGACCACCGTGCGCCGCGGCTGCACCACGACCCGCTGCGGAGCCACGGTCCGGACGGCGACCTTCCGCTGGGCCTTCACGGCCTTCTGCTGCGCCTTCACGGCGTTCCGCTGCGCCTTCACGGCCCGCGCCTGGGCTTTCCGGGCGTTCTGCTCGGCCTTCTTCTGTTGATTCTGCTTCGCGGCCGCATGGGCCCTGCCCTGCGGTCCGGGGGCTGCCACACTCGCGGCCGGCACCGCCAGCGCCGCCGAAAGCAACAGGGCCGGCAAAAGGCCCCGGGTAAGATTTCGTTTCATCGTCGTCATGATGTACCTCCTTGCTGACGGAGCGGGCGGCTTGGCCGCCTCCCTTCTCGGCAGTCTTCTTATACAAGACGCGTGCCACCGCCTTAAATCTTGAAAACAGATGATTTATTCGAGAGGGCTGACAAGGCGGCCGAGAAGGCTTGTCCCCAAAGGGGGACACCTGCAGGCCCGCCCGAGGGGGCGCCGGTGTCCTCGATTCTGATAGCCTGCCATGCGCCATGACGGACGCACGGACCACGGCCATCCACATCGCCCACAGCCCCGACTCGGACGATGCCTTCATGTTCTACGCCCTCACCCAGGGGCTGCTCGACACCCAGGGCCTGGAGATCCGCCACGCGCTCCAGGACATCGAGTCGCTCAACCAGGCGGCGTTCCAGGGCACCTACGAGATCACGGCGCTCTCCTTCCACGCCTACGCCTATCTCGCGGACCGTTACCAGCTCATGCCCTCGGGAGCGAGCTTCGGCGACGGCTACGGTCCGGTGGTGGTGTCCCGCGAGCCCCTGCGCCGGGGCGATCTGCCGGGGCTCAAGGTGGCGATTCCCGGCAAGCTGACCACGGCCCACCTCGCCCTGCGGCTGTGGCAGCCGGAGGTGACCACCGAGATCGTGGCGTTCGACCGCATCCTCGACGCGGTGGCGTCGGGCGAGGCGGACGCCGGGGTGGTGATCCACGAGGGGCAGCTCACCTACGGGGATCTCGGGTTGCACGCCGTGGTGGACCTCGGCGCCTGGTGGAAGGAGGAGACGGGCGGTCCGCTGCCGCTCGGCGGCAACGGCATCCGGCGGGACCTCGCGCCGGAGCTCAAGCAGCGGCTCTGCCGGCTGCTCACGGCGAGCATCGAGTACGGCCTCGACCACCGGCGGGAGGCCCTCGGCTACGCCGTGCGCTACGCCCGCGGCCTGGAGGACGATCCGGAGCGCTCGGACCGCTTCGTCGGCATGTACGTCAACGAGTGGACGCGCGGCTATGGCGAGGCCGGCCGGCGCGCCGTGCAGCGCCTGCTCGACCGCGGCTACAAAGCGGGCGTGCTGCCGCAACGGGTGGAGGCGGAGCTCGTCGAGATCTGAGGGCATGCTCCGTCCCGGCGCCCTGGTCTTCGATCTCGACGGCACGCTGATCGACTCCCGGCGCGACATCACGGCCGCGATCAACCGCATGCGGGCCGAGCTGGGCCTGCCGCCGCTGGCGCTGGAGCAGGTGGTGACGATGGTGGGGGAAGGAGCCCGGCTGCTCGTCGAGCGGGCCCTGCCGGAGCGCCCGGACCAGGTGGATCACGCCTTCGCGAGCTACCTCGGACATTACGCGCAGGTCTGCCTGGAGACGACGCGTCCCTATCCCGGGATCCCCGGGATGCTGGAGTCGCTGAGCGCCCGATATCCTCTCGCGCTGCTGAGCAACAAGGGCGAGGCGCTCTCCCGCAAGATCCTCGACGGCCTCGGCCTCGCGCGCTTCTTCCGCGAGGTCCTCGGCGGCGACAGCCTCGCCACCCGCAAGCCGGACCCGGGCGGCCTGCGCCTGCTGGCCGAGCGCCTGAAGGTCCCCGTCGAGCGTCTCCTCCTTATCGGCGACACCTGGATCGACGCCGAGACCGCCCGCAACGCCGGCTGCGCCTTCGCCCTCGTCGAATGGGGCTTCCCCAAGCCGCCCGAGCTGGACGCCGTGAAAGCGGACCTGCGGGCGGCGACGGCGGGGGAGCTGGCGAGGGCGCTGGAGGCCGTGAAGTAGGTGCCACCCCGCAAGAATGTCTGAAAACTGCGGGTGCCGTCCCGCAATCATGTCTGAAAACTGCTGGGTGGTCCTGCCAATCACTCTCCCGCCATGCGGAGAGCCTCACGTTTCAGATCCTCACTGAGGCGGAATCCCTTCTCGACCAACTCGTTCAATACCGGGCTGATCCAAGTCAGGAGTCCCATGCGCTTGGCTCGGATAAGGATTCCGACCGTACCGATAACTTTTAATCCCATGCGATGGGCGAGGTCGCGGGCTCGTCGATCGTCCAGGATGATCCTGTGCTGACGCTCCGTGGCCAGCGCGATTGCTTCGGCCTCGCCGTCGTCGACCAGCATCTTGAGAGCGGTAACGGCAGCGGGATTGGTAGGTGGCTCAATTCGCAGCCAAGGCGCTGAGAGGCCCCACTCGCGCTCCACCTCGGGAGGAGCCGCTATAGGATCGAACAGCTTGGGTAGGAGGTCCAGACGACCGACCCGATCCAGTCCGATCAGGCAGGTGCTGTCGGTGACGGCGGGCTCCCTCAAAAATCAACCTCTTCACGCAGCTCCTCGGGGCTGTAGCTGAAGACCGGGACTCCATATCGGCCGAGGATCTCCATGAAAGCGCGCTTCGAGAGCTCAGCGATCTTCGCTGCCTGCCCGAGCGAGACTTTGCCGACCTCGAAGAGCTTGACGGCGAACAGGAGCCTGGCCTCGTCCTCCGATAGGCTTGGAGGAAGCTCGATCCGCAATTCGGTGGTGGCCATCCCGATCTCCTGTTCCGTTGGGGTTTCCCCTCAAGAGGCATGGTACACGATGTGACTTGACAGGTCGCTGCTCGGCTACACCCGGAAATCCCGCCGCACCTGCCCATTCTCCAGGTCCAGCACCATGACGCGTCCGCGATCGTCGGCGAGGGTCAGCGATTGAGGGTTCAGGCGGAGGGACACGCGGGCGGCGCGGTCCAGGGCGACTTCGGCGCGCACCGCCGCGCTCGGTAGATGAAGCAAGTGGACGAGGATCGCCTCGGCGGTGAGGACGGGCAGGGCGGCCCAATCTCCGGCCACTGCCGGTTCCCCCGGCTTTCCCGGTCCGGACAGCGGTACTTCGAAGGGGGAGTCGCCATGCGCGTGGAGCACCGTCTTCCCGGCAACGCCGAGCGCCTCGGCGAGCGTTCCCTCCGGGGAGATCGCTACGGGATGGGAGCGGCGGTGCTCCGCTGGCGGCGGCACGGTGTCGCGCCGGCGCAGGGTGAGCGAGGGCAGCTCGTAGGTCCACACCTCGTGCGCCTCGCCGCCGAAAACCAGCGAGCAGCGGGTGGTGGAACGGGCCACGGCGAGTGCCGGGCCGGGTAGCCGGGAGACGCCCCAGGAGCCGTCGAAGCCCGCGGCGGCGGTCTCGACGGCGACCAGGCCGTCGTTGCCGACCACGAACCAGAGGGCGCCGTCGTAATCGGGCGCGAAGGCTTCGAGGCGCGCCTCGCACCACGTCTCCGCCCGGCGCGCGAGGAAGTCGAGGCGCGCCAGGCGCCAGGCATCGCCCCGCCGGGCGAGGGCGATGGCCCGGTCGCCATGATCGGAGACGACCAGCCGGTGAGCGGGCTGGTCGAGCTCGGCCACGGTGCGGCCGCCGCGGGCGAGGAGCCGCACCCCGGACTCGCCGAGCGCCACCGCGGTGAGGCCGTTGGGGAGGAAAGCGGCGTCGTGGACGGGCAGGGTGCCGGCGTCGCGGGCCGCGATCTCGACGCGCCAGGTCCCGCGGCGGGCGATCCACGGCTCTTGCGCGGGCAGCGGCAGCGCCAGGATGTCCGCGCGCAGGGCGCTGTCGCCGGTGAAGGTGGCGAGCTGGCGCAGATCGGCGGAGCTCATGCGGGCGCCGAAGCGTCCGGAATCGCGGACGACGGACCGCAGGGCGGCGCGCGCCAGGGTGGTGGCGGCCGGGTTGCGCGGCCCGCGGCGGACGGCGTCGGCGAAGGCCAGGCGGGCGGCGGCACTCTCGGCGCGCCAGCTCTCGAGGAGCGCCGCCGCGGTGCCGCGGGTCGCCGCGAAGAGCTCCGGCGCCAGGGCGAGCTTGCGGGCGAGCATCCGGCCTGCCGGCGCGCCGCCCTGCTCGATGGCGCGGTCCATCCAGCCGAGCGTCCGGCGCCGCTCCTCGGAGAGCGGCCAGAGGACGTCCACGGCGGCGGCATAGTCACCCGCCGCGGCCAGCTCCCGAGCCCAGAGCCGCCGCAGCCCGGCGGCTTCCTTCGCCTTCCGGCTCCGTTCCAGGCGGGTCACGGCGTCGCCGAAGGCGCCGGCGCGGCGGGCGATGCGCAGGCCGCGCCGGCGGTCTCCGGCGAGGAACCATTGCCGCACGACGAGCCCCGCCGGCAGGTCGTGGGCCTCGGCGATCTCGGCGGCCAGCCGCATCCGGCCGTGGCGCTCGAGGAAGGCGACGGCCTCTTCATGGGCGTGCAGCACCTCGGCGAGGAGGAACGCCGCCTCCTCGACGCGCGCCTGCGCCTCCAGCCGGTGGAAGGCCTCGCGGTAGAGCCGCCGCAGCTCGCCGCGGAGATCGGGCGAGATCTCCGCCGCCGACCAGGGGCGGGAGCGCTCCGGGCGGACGTGCAGGCCGGCGTGCGTCGAGAGGGGACGCAGGGGCAGCCGGCGCGGACCGGCCTCCACCGTCAGGGGGATGGCATGCCGCAGGGCGTTGTCGATGTCGCCGTTCTCGAACATGTCGCGCAGCTTGCGGAGGTACGCCGCGTGACGGCGGCCGATGGAACGCGAGAGGCGCGACGCCAGGGCCGTGCGGCCGGTCAGCCGATGCAGGGTGGTGGCGAAGCGGGCGCCGAATCCCGCGGGCCGCGGGCGGTGGGGTTCGGCGGCGTCCGGCAGCGCGGCCGCGGAGGAGCCCTCGTTCCGCTCGGCATCCGCCGGGATGAGCGCGGGCGGAGGCTCGGGCTCTTCGGGGCGAGAGGAAGCGGCGGCCGCGGCGCGCAGCAGGCGCACGCTGACGGCTTCTTCCGGCGGCTCGATCAGGACTTCGGCGGCCGCGCTGCCGTTCTGCCAGAGAGTCAGCCGGAGGGAACGGGCTCCGGGGTCGAGCGGGTCCTGGAGAAGCAGGTGAGAGGCGCCGGGCAGATCGGGCGGCGGGCCGAGCCGCGGCGGGCCGACCACCCAGAGCTCGTGGTGCTCCCCGCTGTCCTCGAGCCGCGAGCGCCAGGCCGCGATCCGGTCCTCGGTGGCTTCGCGGGAGGTCCGCGCCGCCATCAGCCGCTCGCAATCTTCCGCCTGCGCGCCGAAGGAGAGCGGCGCTTCCGGCTGCTGGAGGATCCCCCAGGCGAAGCTTCGCTGCGCCTCCGCCGCGCGGCGGGCGAGGACGACGAGCACGGCGAGCTGCGCGATGCGCGGCGACCCGAGCTGCCCCGGGCCGGCGTCGAACAGGGCCAGGCAGCTCCGGCCGCTTCCCGCCGGCTCCGGGAGGAACGCGGCGAGCTGCGCGACGAGGGGGGCGACAGCGGGGGCGATTCCGGGCGACGACGCCTCGGCAGAGCCTGCCCACACCAAGCCGGCTGACTCCATGGAATCCCCCCTGGGACCGCCCGAACGGCCGAAAACGCACCAAGAAACTAAGGAAAGTCTTCAGAGTATAAGTGCGAGGAGAAAGGATAACAAGGACACCAGGGACGCCAAGGACAACAGGGGACAAAGAAAGGTTCTACCCTTCCGAAGTCTCCGTAAGCGAGGGGGAGCTCCCTGCTTCCGAGCGGGATCCATGCGCTCGCGAGGCGCCACCGGGCCGAGCAAGTCTCTAAACGTCAACAGCTTTTCTATACGTGCCGCATTGGTAGACGACCAGGAATCGAGGTAGGATAGGGTTGCGTATGGAACCGGAGACCCAGCGCCTGATCAATCTGCTCAAGGCGACGCTCCGAATCCTCGGTCTGAGCCACCGGGAAGTCGCCCGGCGGATCGGCATGAGCCCCAGCTACCTCAGCAAGCTCTTTGCCGGAGTGAGCGACCTGCACCTGAACCACGTGATCCAGATCTGCCAGGCGGCGCACCTCGAACCGGCGGAGTTCTTCAGTCTCGCCTACCCCGCCCGGCCGCCCGGCAGTTCCCTCGCCGCCCGGCAGTTGCGGGAGCTTCTGCAGACGGTCCAGGTCCAGCCCGCCGCCGCACCCCGGCCGACCCTCGAGGAGGAGCGGCGGATGGAGGAGACGCTCCGGGCGATGTTGGAAAGGATCCTGGGACGGCACGTCGAGTCGGCGTGACCTCGCCTCGCTAGCCTTCCGCCGCCGGCTGCAGATGGCCGGCCGGCTCGCGCTCCACTTTGCGGACGGAGACGATGATCCTCTCGAGGAGCGCGAGGGTGAGCTTGCCGCGCCGGCTCGCTTCATGAAGCAGCAGGGCCAAACCCGGCAGCCCCCGCGCGATCTTGAGGGAGAGCAACACGCCGGTGCAATCCAGCACGATCGCGGTGGCTTCTTCGAAGCGGTCCTGCCGGAGCCAGACCGACCCGAGATCGAGGCCGGCCAGCGCCGCCTTGAACGGCAGTCCGGCCTTCTGGAAGTCCTCCCTCACCCGGAGCAAGGCCTGCTCGGCGCGGCCGAGGTCGCCCAGGCCGACGAAGATCTGACCCTCCAGCCAGCGGATCTTCCGCTCATACAGCCCACGACCTGTTTTGGGGAGACGCCGCCTGAGCTCCCAAAGCGCGCGACGCGCCTCGCGGAAGCGGCCGCAGTCGGTCAGGAACTCCGCCTGAGCCAGTAGAGCGGCCCTTACCACCCCACGATCGTGCTTTTCCTCGACGAAGGAGAGGCCTGTCGCGAGCAAGCGGCTCGCCGCCTCGGCGTCGCCCCCGTAGCCGGCGAAGATCCCTGCCGGATGAGAACGTGGCCGGCAAGATGCCGGTCGCCATGGCGCTGGTAGATCTCGGCGACAACGCCCAAGGGGGAGCGCGCCATGCCGAAGGAGCCGCGGGCCGCGTATTGAGAAGCCAGCACGGTGAAGAGGCGGGCGCCGAGGAGGTCGTCGTGGCCGCCCTGAACGAAAAGTTCGGTGGCCCGCTCCAAGGCCGTCTCGGCCAGGCCGAGCCCGCCCGCCATGCGGTAGGCGTTCGCGAGCTCCACCCAGGCCCTGCAGCGGAGGTGGGCCACCTCCCTGGCTCCATGCTCGGCCTCGCTCAATCTGTCGGCGAACAAGGCGGCGCACAGCGCCAGCCCCACCATCTGCTGCGGGTCCTCATAGCGGACGGCCCAGCTCCGCTCCAAGAGCGCCTCGAAGAGCGGAGGGCCGCGGAGATCCGGCGGCGCGGCCGCCAGGCCCTCCAGGCCCCCGGAGGCCAGCAGGGCGAGGGCCTCCTTCTTCTTCCGCTCGGCCCACCGGAAAGCCGTGAGCCGCGGCAGCACGGCCCGCACCGTGGCGAACGCCCGGTCCAAAGCCTCGTCGTAATCCGCCGCCGGAGGCAGCGGAATCTCGGAGCCTCCTCCCAGCGCGAGACGCGTGAGCACCCTGCCGCACGTTCTGCAGCCGTGGAGGACGTGCGCCGCCACGGCGCGGAGCTGATCGGCGGGCAGGCCGCCGTCGACCAGTCCTCGCAGTGCCGCGGCGTTGGGATGCCGTTCCAAGAGCTCTCTCCCTGGGCTGCGCATTCTCGCACAGCTTAGGCCGGTTCGCCATATTCCGTCGGGAGCACATGTGTCTCCTAAATGGGCTCACATCTGTACCCTATCTTTATCCTAAAGCCCCTCTGTCGAGAAATGCGTGAATCGGCAAGTAACACCCACCTACAGTCAACGGATTCCAAAAAAATCTCCAAGAGCAAAAGAGCGAGGCACTCACCAACTTGATTGACGTATAGAGGTCTATCTGTTTCTATACACCATCATGAGTAGCCAAGCGACCCTCAAGAGTGCTGGAAGGATGACGTTGCGCAGGCAGCTCGGGTTGCGCATCGTGCGGGCGCGGAAGCGGCGCGGCTGGAGTCAGGAGACGCTGGCGAGGCGGATCGAGGTGCCGCGGAGCGTGCTCGGCCGATGGGAACGAGGGCTTTTCGCTCCCTCGCTGGAGGCCGTGGTGAAGCTGGCGGAGGTGCTGGAGGCGGCCACCGACGAGCTCCTGCGGGGAACGCCCGCCCCGGCGGCGCAGATGCCGCCGGAGCAGCGGAGCCAGGCCGCGCAGTACCTCAACGGGTTTCTGCGGGCGATCGGCTGGCCGCTGCCGGCGAAGGGAGGAGCGAAGTGAGCATGAGGAAACAGGCTTCGGCGTCAATCACGGCGCCGGATACAAGAGGAGGTGCAGTATGAGTGTGATCGTACAGAAGCAGTCCCCCACCACCCCCGGGACGGCGACGGAGCGTCTCAAGTCGGAGCGCGTGCAGGAAATGCTCGCGGCCATGCCGGCTTGGACGTTCCTGCCGCCGGAGGGCGAGGCCATCAACCGCATCTTCTGGCTGCCGACCTCGCGGGTGGCCACGGCGTTCTCCGAGTACGTCTCGGCCTACGCCGAGGCGGAGGG
The DNA here is from genome assembly GCA_046765915.1 of Acidobacteriota bacterium. Lineage (GTDB taxonomy): Bacteria > Acidobacteriota > Thermoanaerobaculia > Multivoradales > UBA5704 > DATARR01. The sequence continues at coordinate 36,696 of JBKPTH010000046.1, forward strand.
ACACAACGCCTACCTGGAGGTCTCCGAGGAAGGCGCGGTGGACGTGACGCTCATCGGTCCCGAGGTGCGGGGCCGCTGCGGCGCGCTCACCGAGGAGATCCTCTCCTTCGCCGAGAAGCTCGCGTAGGAAGGAGGTCGCATGGCCACGACCAAACGCGTCAGAAAGCGTGCCATCGGCAGCAAGCGCGCCATCGCGGACTTCATCCACAAGTGGGAGAAGCTCACCACCAACGTGGCGCGCAACGCGGCGGAGCTTCCCGCTCACATCCAGCAGTACGCCGCTCCTCTTCTGGAGGTGCTTGCCGGCCTTCAGGAGATCGAAGCCGCCAAGCAGAACCGGCGGGCCGTCAAGCAGCAGGAGGTGAAGGACTCCACCGAGCTGCTGCGGAGCGGGCAGGATCTAGCGGAGAAGCTGCAGTCCGTCATCATCGGCCATCACGGCCGGTCGAGCGAGAGGCTGATCGGCTACGGCCTCAAGCCCCGGCGGCCTCGAAGGAGCAGGCCGTCGGGGGGCACGCCGGAGCCGGACGCCCCGGGGGAGCCACCGGAGGAGAAACCTGAGCCGCAGGCGGGGCAGCCGTCGAAGCCGGCGGAACAGGTGACCGAAGGGGCGCAAACCCCGGAAGCGGCTGAGCAGCCGAAGCCGGAAGACCCGGCTCCGGCTCCCAGTCCAATCCTGCTCCTCAATCGGCCTGAGCCGTATCGGGAGGGCGTGTGGGAGCACGCCCTCCCCTTTTTGCGAAGCACCAGCATGGTACCACGCGGCCCCCGGGGGCCGCGAGAGGAGGTGGCAGTCATGGCCAGAGAGAAACCGATCGACGTTCGCTTCGAGGGACCGATGCTGGCGCAGATCGAGGAGATCGAGCGGCTGAGCGGCAAGTCGATCCCGGCGATCCTCAGCGAGTCCGTGAACCTGTGGAATTGGTGGTACAAGGAGCGGCTCAACGGCGGCCAGTTGTTGATCCAGGGACCGGATCCGGACGCTCCCCCTCTCGAGGTGGTCTTCACGTGAGGAGCAAACCGGTCCGCGCCAAGGCGCGGGCGGAAGTGCCACCGCCGCACTACGAGGGCGCCAGCGTCATCGCGCTCGCGGACCGCGCGCGGAAGTGGGGCTTGGTGCTGCTCCTCTGGGCCTTCATAGCGACTTCCGGGCTCAGTCTCGCGGCGGTGCTGATTCGCCGGGAGCCCGACGCCGGAGAGATCCTCCGGCTGGCCGGCGAGAAGGACCGCGAGCTGGCCCTCGCCCTGGCGGACCGGCCCTTCGATCACCTCAAGCAGATCCTGCAGATCCTCCTCCCCGCCCAGACCGCCCTCCTCGGCTCGGCGATGGGCTTCTATTACGGCTCGCGGGCGAAGGAGGCATAAGCCATGCAAACCAATCGGATCAACGGCGAGGCGACGATCGACCTCGCGCAGGGCAGAGAGCCGGCGAAGCGGATCGGTCTGCACAAGGGCGGTACGCCCAACCACAAGATGGAAGCCGCGGCGGTCGAAGTCGGCTACCACTGCCTCCTTCGCCCTGCCGAGGAAGCCCTGAAGGCGATGGAGTGGTGCGGCGAGCTGCTCGAGCTGCAAATCGAACGCGGCCACATGCTCGGCGAGGTGTGGACGGATTCTCACTCGCCGATCTGGCTGCGGGCGATGACCTCCCTGATGCTCTGGGTCCGCCGCATGGAGAAGGCGAGGAAGCTCGGGCGGCCGGTGGCCGGGCTCGCCAAGCTCGGCGGGCTCGCCGAGCGGGTGGAGCGCTGGTTCGAATTCCACTACGCCTCTCTCCGGCTCGGCCGCGTGCCCCGCGGTCCGCTGGCGGGGAGGATCCTCCTGCCGTGCAACCGCAAGTCCTCCGACGAGGAGCTCGGCGTCAAGGGTGGTGTCAGCCTCGGCCAGGCCGACGACATGGTGCGGCGCGTCTGGTTCAACATGATGACCCCGCCCGGCAAGCCCGGCAGAGTCGGCCGCGAGTACTTCACGCTGAGCGAGAACCGGCAGGACACCGCGGCCGGCCCGCTCACCCGGCTGGTGCTCGCCGAGGAGGGCGGCTTCGGCGCCAACCTGCGGCGCGGCACGCTGCCGAAGCTGATCGCTCCCTGCGTCGCCGAGCACTACGAGGATGGCCAGCGCATCTACTTCCCGGAAGGTCTCCCCGGAGCCAACCGCTATACCGCCACCGATTGCTGGATCGAGTACGACTCCGGCCGGTTCTCGTTCGCCGGCGAGCCCAGCCCCTTGAAGGGGTCTCCGATCAGGACCGTCCGGTTCGGGTGAAGACTGGCCGACGCGCCGAGAACCGGCCGGCGATGCTCTCTACCCGGGCTCGTACATCTTCTTGTCGAGGTCGGGGAAGGAGACCTTGGCGGTGCCGGGGTCCACGCCCTCGACCCGGGCGCGGCCCTGGGCGTCGGTGCGGCCGGAGAGGGAGGAGCCGTCCGGCAGCTCGACGTAGTAGAGCTCGCCGGCCACGGGCTTGCCCTCGTCGTCGAGCAGCTCGATCTCGATCCAGTGCTGCTCCTTGGGCTCCTGGGCCGGCTGATCCTCCTTGGCGGCCTGCTCGTCCTGGAGCGGCGTCGTCGCGGGAGGCGGCGAGGCGGCCGCGGCCGACGCCTGGAAGGTGCCCTGGAGGGAGGCGAGGTAGGAGTCGGCGCAGGAGACCACCAGCAGACCTTCAGAGACCAGCCGTCCGGCGAGGTGCTCCAGGAGCTCCCCCTCGTTCCACGCCGGAGCACCGATCCCGGCGTGCTCGGAGGCCAGGGCGTTGCGCACCGCCGCCAGGTTGCCCGGATGGGCGAGGAGAGGGCGCAGGAACTCCTTCGCCGCGCCGGCGTCGCGCAGCTCGCGCACGTGGCTGCGGGAGAGGATCTGGAGACGGCCGGGGCCGTCCTGGAGGAAGAGGCGCATCGTCCTAAGCGCTATTATAGATTTAATCGTAATGACCTTTCTGGCGCCCGGCGGCATTCTGCGGAACACCCTCCGTTTCAAGGGAACGGTGGGACAGCTCCATGCGAACTTCAACCGCCGTTCGAGGCGTGCAGGTCAGAACGTCAGCGGCGACAGGTACCAGCAGAGGGTGAGAATTCTGAGGCCGGGGGCGATCCTGCTCGCCAATCTCGACATCGACGAGACAGGCGTCCGTACCCGATTCACGCAGGCGCAGGTCGATGCGTCGAACGCTCAGGTCGACGGAGGAGACGACGGCACCGAGGTGACTCTGTTCCGGGTTGCGGAGCCCGACCCGCTTCCAGGCACTACCGCGAGCCGGATCGACTTAGAGATCGATCCCGCTGACGCCCGCCGCGTCCGTATCTGGAGGATCCCGGCCGAGAACAACCCGAGAGGCGGCGGGGCGCCCTGCCTCGGACCGGGTGTCGGCGCGAGCTTCACCGTCATCGGTCATTGGCTCAAGAGCCCCGATGGATGGATTTACTACTTCGTCGCCGAGGCCTTGACCCTGGCCGGCGATCCGCGGCTGCCGGCGCCGGCTGGCGGGGTACCGATTCCACCCGGGAGAGACACGCCGCGGCCGTCCGATAGGGGTGGATCGCAGAGAGGAACCATCAACGCCAGGTCTGACAGGAGGCCCATCTACCGGGAAAGGGGAGAAGGGGATGTGTGGCTCAGCTTGACTCATTATGACTGGGACGACGATCCGATCGCCGGCCTGGCCGATCGCGGCCTGCTCACCATCGCCCCCTGGATCATGACCTGGAACACCCTCCCTTGCGAGCGGGTGTACGTCATATATAACAACCCGAACGATGATCTGGGTCACAACCATGGAATGGTCTGGGACCTGCAGCAAGCGTGCGCTGCCGCCGGCCTGAGAAATCCGGCACCTTATGCCCCGTCGCCGGACTCGACCCGGCCGATTCCACCCAATCAACGGACAGACCTCCAGACGGGCACCGAAATTCCCTTCTACGTCATCGATGGAGCGCTGGTTGCGAACGATCAGTGGGTGCAGGACGAGTTCGAGATCGGTTACTGCTTCGCTCCTCATCAGAGAATGCACGTCGTCCTGCACTGCTGCCGAAGGCCATCCGGCAACCGTCTGGCCATTTTCGTCGAAGACCATATGGCTCACCCGGGCCTGGGCGTGTTCAACAGCCTGGCGCGCCTGGCAGACTCGTTGAACTTCGGCGGCAATCTCGAGGTCTCACCGCCGGTGCTCCGAGGGACGTCGGCCATGATTGCCGGCAACGCCGGCCCGGCCGTCCGCGCCCACCGTCCTGCCCCGTTCGGCAAGATCCTGCTCGGAGATACAGCGCCGAGACGCTGCCGGGCCGATTTCCGTGCTTTTCTTCAGGCCCAGAGGGTGCAGCCGATCCTGCCGATCGACACCTCTTGGTTGGAAGTAGGGCACGTCGACGAGATCCTGACCTTCGTGCGGGCTCCGGGCTTTCGTGGCAATGGGGACTACAACTTCAAGCTCCTGTTCGCGGACTTCGACGCGCTGGAGAACCTCTATAGCAGAGTGCGGGGGCAGCGTAGCCAGGCCAGCCTGCACGCCGGGAAGTACATGTATGACAATGCGGGCGCGTGGCAATACGACGAGCAGCGTGTGGGCACCGTACTGGTGAGCCAAGACTTCACCGACAGCCGATGGGTCCAGGCCAACAAGCTCACGCCGATCCTGGCGCGGTTGAAAACCGGGCTCGACCTGGCCGCCGCGGACGTCCTTCCGGTGCCCTGCTATTTCCAGGAAAAGGCGCCGCCGCCGAACCGGGAGCTCGTCGCTCGTACCCCCGGCATGGTCAACATGCTGGTGGTGAACGACCATCTGCTGATCCCCCGGCCCTTCGGGCCGCGCCTGATCCGCGCGCAGGCGACCACCGCCGTAGGGCAGGCTCTCAACGACGTCTTTACCGCGCTGGGTCTCGCCGTTCCAGCCACGGTGATCCCGGGCGCCCCCGGCGGTGCGGGCGGAGACGGCCTCTATTACTGGGCCAGGCCCGGCGAGACGCTCGACAACGTTGCCGCTTATTTCGTCGACGTGGACGATGCTATGAGCCCCTGGCGTCCACGCCGGGAGTTCATCCATTACATCAAAACTGGGGTCCCGGTAGCCGCCGCTTATCAGGCCGATCATGCGAATCTTAGGAACGCGATTCTCGGTCACGCGTTCAACACCGGCCCGCCCGCCGCGCCGACGCCGATCAACACCGCCTGCCCGGCGCCCGCCCACACCTTCAACCGCTGGATGAGGGTTTGGGTTCCGGACGGCAGAGTCGATGTGACCGAAGCGTTCATGCACTCCATCCTGGCGCCCACCGGCAACACGCTTCATTTTATCGACGACTTCGAGTGCTACCATGCCCTGGATGGCGAGGTTCATTGTGGAACGAACGCCAAGCGCAGCCCACCGGAGACTTTGGGCGGTTTCACGGCGCGCTGGTGGAACCAGGACAGCTACGACGCCGCGTACGACACGACCTACTGAATCCGTAGCGGCCAGGAGACCGTGCGGAGCGCGGGCTGCGGGTCCGTTCCTGGTGCTGGCGGCGATTTGCGGTGGAGGAGATCCGGCATTGGCCAGCAAGACCCTGGACGACTTCTTTCCCGTGGTGGCGTTCAAGGAGGGGCCCTCCTACGTCGACGCGCGCGACGCCATCCTGGTTGCCGCTGCGCAGAAACCGGACGAGGTCCGCAGCCGGCTGCAGGGAATCCTCGCGGCGAGCACGGAGTGGCAAAGCCGGTTGGCCGGCGAGATCCTGCTGGGGTGGCTCGACCACCGGGAAGCCTTCACCCTGTGCGCCATCTACGGGCGCGGCGACCTGGTGGGGCCCGAGCCGGTCGCCGGCTTCAAGCCCTACCACCGGGGACAGGCGATCGCCGGCCTGGGGAACGCCGTCACACCGCGCATCCTCGAGCTCCTGATGAAGACCGGCGAGTGTGCGGATGCCGAGGCCACGGGGGCTCTGTTCCAGGCGCTGGTCCTGCTGAAAGACCCGCGGGCTGCCGAGCCCATGCTGGCTCTCGCAAGCCGGAAGGGAGAGCGCGATCTCCGCGCCGGCGCGCTGCGCGTGCTCTCCGCTCTGGCCGATTCGCGCGGTGTCGAGCCGAGCTTGAAAATCATCCAAGACCCATGGGAGACGGCCGAGACGCGCGCCGCCGCCATCTACGCCTTGGTGGGTTTCCAGGGCGAGGAGATCGGCCCGGCGCTCCTCGGTTTTCTCGCGCGGCCGGACTTCCCGCCGGAGCTGCGGCAGGCCGCCGCCGAAGCCCTCTACCGCCGCGCCGACCCGGCCACGCGGCAAGGGTTGCTCGCCGCGCTGCCGCGGGTCCAAGGCGAAACGGTGCTCCCGACGCTTCTCCTCGCCATCGGCGAGGTCGCCACCGAAGCGGAGATCCCCGCGCTCCAGGCCTACGCCGGCACCGGCAACGAGGAGGTCCAGCAGCTCGTCCGCAAGGTGATCGCCAGGATTCTCAGGCGCAAGGAAGACGCCGGGCTGGAAATGCCGGAGGACGAGCCGTAGAGCTGCGCCGACGCCTCTCTCCCCTTCAGCAGCCGTAGGCCTTGGTCAGCGCCGCCCGCGTGTCGTCGTCCAACGAGCCCGTCTCCTCGAGGCCGTTCGCGGCTTGAAACTGCTTGAGGGCGGCCTGGGTCTCGGCGTTGAGCTGTCCGTCGATGGCGGCGATCTTGTAGCCCAGGTTTGCCAGTCGGGCCTGGGCCCCTGAGACGCCTTCGTCCGCCACGCCGGCATCGAGCGGGTTCAGATACCCCAGCTTCAGGTCCCAGGAGAGCTCGCGCACCTTCAGCTTGCCTTCCTGCGCACCGACCGGGACGTCCACCTCGACCAGACCGGTCGAGCCCGTGTTGCCCTGGAAAGACTTGCCGTCCACGGTGAGCTCCCAGTCCTCGTTCTGGATCGGCTTGCCGGCTGCGAGCTCGAGGACGATGCGCAGCTTCGTCTTCGGGAGCGGGGGAATTCGGAACGTGTGCTTCTGGTCGGTCTGGCCGGGAGCGTGCTGCATCTCCCGGTTCGGCACGAAGATCTCCTCGTCCGGAAACAGGATATTGGGATCGCGCTCCCCGCGCTCGCACTTCGCCTTGAAGGCGGCATTCTCGGGACGGTCGTAGATCGTCTGCCAGTCGTCCAGACCGCTCTTCCGGGCGATGCTCGTGAGGGTGTCTCCCTGCCGGACCCGGTACATCGTCATGGATTTCTCCCGCCGGCGATCACACCAGCACCGGCCCCCAGAGCAGGACGTTGAGCAGCAGGAAGAGAGCGGGGAACGCCGCCAACGACCAGCGGTCGATCCGCGCGGTCACGGCGGCTTCCTTCCCCCGCCGCTGCAGGGAGTGGACGAGGACCGATTCCGCCGCCGATAGGAAAATGAGGGCGAAGCACCCCAGCAGGAACCAGTCCAGCAGGGTCAGGTAGGAGATCCTCGGGGTGATGCCGCTGACCACGTAGCTGAACGCCACCGTCGCGAGGAGGAGGGTGACGGATACGGTCGATCGGTTGCCGAGATCGCCGGCATCCATCAGGAAGACGATCCAGGACAGCGCCACGATCATCGCCTCGATGGCGATCACCTTCCAGACGTAGAACCCGGAGCGGCGGGAGACCAGGATCTCGATGCGGTATCGCGAATAGCTCGCGTCCATAATCGGTAGCACTTGTCGATCTCGCGCACCTGCACCGCGTCGAGGTGCCATTCGGGCAGCCGCACACTGTTCCCCAACACCTCCTCCGGCTTCAGCGGCGCGGTCCAGCCCCGCTCCTTGTGCCGGGTTCCGGGGTGGCCGAAGACCATTTGGCGCGTCGTGAATTCCAACGCCTCGATTTCGACCGGGAGCACCTGATGGTCGAACGGGAAGTCGTGGAGGTCCATCGGCGCGGCGAAGGTGCCATGGAAGCGGCTCACGAAGAACGCCTTGCCCGGCCGGGGAAACTGGAAGTACGGCTCCCAGGGCTTCTGGACGTCGCGCGAGTTGACCACCTCCACCTTGGGATGCCAGATCGTGCCGCTGTCGATCTGCTCGGGGGACAACCCGGCGAGCCGCGGATCGTTCCACTCCAGGCGCAGGTAGAAGTCGGCGTTGAAGGTCTCGTTGACCGAGTCCACGTTCTCGAGCGAGCTGAAGAAGAAGCTCGCCGCGACCCGCGTCGGCTGCGCCGGCGGCGTGGCCGGCACCTCGACCGCACGCGCCCCACCGAGGGCGGGACCGGCGAGCAGCACGAGAGCGCAGGCGCAGCGCCTCAGACGGCCAGAGCCGCCCTGGAGAAACCGTCGCATGGGATGTCAAAAGGATAGCAGAATCCTGCGTGCTAGCATGCTCCTGTCTTGTTTTCAGCGGTCGTGAATTTTCCGTGAGGAGGCCTCGCCTCGGGAGCCCACCATGGCCTTCACCCAAGCCAACCAATACCTCTCCCTCTCCACCCCGCTCGGCGCCGACAAGCTGCTGCTGCGCAGCCTGCACGGCGAGGAGCGGATCTCCGGGCTCTTCCACTTCTTCCTGGAGATGCAGTCCGAGGAGAAGAGCCTCGACTTCTCGCAGGTGGTGGGCAAGAGCGCCACGGTCACCGTCAAGCTCGCCGACGGTACGTCGCGCTACATCAACGGCGTCGTCGGCCGCTTCGTGCAGGCGGGCAAGGACGCGCGGCTCACCACCTACTACGCCGAGCTGCACCCGTGGCTGTGGCTGCTCACCATGAGCGCCGACTGCCGCATCTTCCAGAACAAGTCCGTGCCGGACATCGTCACCGGCCTGTTCACCGAGCTGGGCTTCACCGACTTCAGGAACAGCACCACCGGCACCTACAACCCGCTGGAGTACTGCGTGCAGTACAACGAGAGCGCCTTCGCCTTCGTCTCGCGCCTCTTGGAGGACCAGGGGATCTTCTACTTCTTCGAGCACGCGGACGGCAAGCACACGCTGGTGCTCGCCGACGACGCCTCGGCGTTCGCGGACTGCCCCGGCGCCGCCACCGTGGCCTACGCTGGCTACGGCAACTGGGAGCAGCAGAACGTGGTGACCGGCTGCACGCTGGAGGAGGCGGTCATCCCCGGCAAGCTGGCGGTGGACGACTTCGGCTTCGAGACGCCGTCGACGGACCTCATGGGCAGCAGCGACAGCACGAAGGCCACCAACGGCAGCAAGCGGCGGATCTACGAGTATCCGGGCGGCTTCGTCAAGAAGGACGCCGCCGAGGGCCGCGCCAAGCTGCGCATGGAGGAGCACGAGGCGCCGCAGAAGCTGCTGCGCGGCGAGAGCTATTGCCGCGCCTTCTTCCCCGGCGCCAAGACGACGCTGGAGAAGCACTACCGCGACGACGCCAACGCCGCCTACGCGCTCTCCCGCGTCTCGCACAGCGCCACGCCGGACGGCTACTCCAACGCCTTCGAGGCCTTCCCCGCGACCGTGCCCTTCCGCCCGCCGCGCACGACGCGCAAGCCGGCCATCCCCGGCACTCAGACGGCCATCGTGGTGGGCAAGTCCGGCGAGGAGATCTGGACGGACAAGTACGGCCGCGTCAAGGTGCAGTTCCACTGGGACCAGCTCGGCAAGAGCGACGAGAACAGCTCGTGCTGGATCCGCGTCGCCCACGGCTGGGCGGGCAAGAGCTGGGGGCAGATCTTCCTGCCGCGCATCGGCCAGGAGGTGGTGGTGAGCTTCCTCGAAGGGGATCCGGACCGGCCGCTCATCACCGGCTCCGTCTACAACGCCGAGCAGACGGTGCCCTACACGCTGCCGGGCGAGCAGACGAAGAGCACGATCAAGTCCAACGTCTCGAAAGGCGGCGGCGGCTTCAACGAGATCCGCTTCGAGGACAAGAAGGACTCCGAGGAGGTGTTCGTCCAGGCGGAGAAGGACTTCAACCGGGTGGTGAAGAACAACGACACGCTGAAGGTGGGTTTCGAGAAGAAGGACAAGGGAGACCAGACGATCGGCATCTACAACAACCGCACGGTGACGGTGGAGGAGGGCAACGAGTCCCTCCAGGTCAAGAAAGGCAACCGCGACGTCAAGGTGGACACCGGCAACGAGACCCACACCGTGGCGGGCACGCGCGACGTGACGGTGACCAAGGCCGAGACCCACACCAACTCGGACAACTTCGATCAGAAGGTGACCAAGAATTACACCCTCACGGTGGACGGGGACCTCGCCATCACCGTCACCGGCAAGGTGACGATCAAGTCCACGGGGGACATGCTGCTGCAGTCGGCGGGCAAGCTCGACGCCAAGGCCACCGGCGATCTCTCCACGCAGGGGATGAACATCTCGAACAAGGCCACCACCGACCTCAAGAACGAAGCGATGAACGTCACCAACAAGGCGAGCGTCAACCTGAACGGAGAGGGCGCCATGGTGACCAGCAAGGCTTCCGGCATGCACACCGTGGAGGCGAGCGGGATTTTGACGGTGAAGGGGAGCTTGGTGAAGATCAACTGAGGGGGGGCGGTCCAAGCGGTCGTGCCATTACGATACGGTTTTCCCTTCGAAGCCTCACCCCCTGTCCCCCTCTCCCTGACGGGCGAGGGGGGACGCCTATGTAGGGTTTTGCCGAAAAGGTGGCCGCCTATTGGCAAAGTCGGCTGTGATTCGTCCCCCCTCGCCCGTCAGGGAGAGGGGGACAGGGGGTGAGGCTTCGAAGGGCAGAACCTATCGAAGTGCGGGATGCCTATGGCGCGCCCCTACCCCCCGATCAACACCGTCACGCATCCCGGCGGCAGAATCTTGCCGGTGGGGCCGGGGATGGGTGCGACGCAGCTCGGGTGGGCCGTCATGTCGCCGGCCCGCGCCGCCGGCAGGTTGCCGATGAGGACGGTGGTCGAGCCGAGGGAGACCATCGCCGGCCCGCCGGGCACGCAGCCTCCCGGTATGCAGGGGGTCGTGGTGTCCGTCGCGCGGGCGGCCGGCATGTTGCCGATCAGCACCGTGGGCAGCCCCTTGATCAGGGTCTGCGGCGTCGGCGGGTGCGGCAGCGGCGTGGGCACGGGCGCCGCCGGATGGATCGGCGCGTGGCAGTGCGGCGCGTCGTTGAGCACTTGGTCGCCGAGGCGCGCGGCGGGCTTGGACATGGAGTGAGTATACCCGCGCCGCTCTCTGCTATCCTTGCTTGCTACAGCGAGCAAGGAGCGGTCGTGGAAGAGCAGGAACCCGGCGCCGCCGAATTGGTGGTCTATGGCGAGAAAGGGCAGGTGCTGCGCCGGCAGCGCTTCCGCGACGGCGTGCCCGACGGCGAGTGGACCTCCTGGGACGAAGAGGGCTGGATCGCGCAGCGCGGCCGCTTCAAGGACGGCGTGCTCGACGGCGAGCTGGTGCAGTACGACGCCGACGGGCGCGTGCAGGCGTCGCTCCCGTATCGCCAGGGAAAGCTCGACGGCGAGGCCTGCTTCTACGACCGCGGCCGGCTGCAGATGCGGTCGCGCTTCGCGGGCGGCGTCCAGGACGGCGAGACGGTCCTCTTCGGCGACAGCGGGCAGCCCTCGGCGCGCATGGCCTACCGCGCCGGCAAGCTCCACGGCCCCGCCGCCTGGTACCGGCCCGACGGCTCGCTCCAGCGCACCGCCGAGCACGTGGACGGGCAGCTCGAGGGCGAGCTGGTGGAGCACGACGAGAAGGGCCGGATCACGGAGCGCGCGCCCTACCGGCGCGACAAGCTCCACGGCGAGGTCCTGCGCTACGGGCGCGACGGCAAGCTGAAGGAAAAACAGCTCTTCCAGGACGGCAAGCCGGCCGGCGAGCCGGTGGAGAGCGACGCCGGCGCCCGGCCGGCGGCGAAGGCGCGCCGCTGAGCAGGCGGAGGAGCGTCGGCGGTGCAGCAGACGATGGTGACGTTCCGCCTCCACCGCAAGGGCGTCGTCCTCCTGGCGCTGGGAGCGGTCCTGCTCGGCGTTCTCCTCTACATGGCGGGCTGCCTCGTCGGGCAGCGGCGCGGCGCCGCGGCGCGGCTCGGCCGGCCGGCGGGCCTCCCCAAGGT